>JAJDVW010000060.1 GCA_022825925.1 Pseudomonadales bacterium
ACCGTACTCCCCAGGCGGGATACTTAACGCGTTAGCTACGGCACCGAAGCACAAGGCCCCAGCACCTAGTATCCATCGTTTACGGCGTGGACTACCAGGGTATCTAATCCTGTTTGCTCCCCACGCTTTCGCACCTCAGCGTCAGTGTTAGTCCAGAGAGCCGCCTTCGCCACTGGTGTTCCTTCCTATATCTACGCATTTCACCGCTACACAGGAAATTCCGCCTCCCTCTACTACACTCTAGTCCGCCAGTTTGAAGTGCAGTTCCCAGGTTGAGCCCGGGGATTTCACACCTCACTTAACGAACCGCCTACGCGCGCTTTACGCCCAGTAATTCCGATTAACGTTCGTACCCTCCGTATTACCGCGGCTGCTGGCACGGAGTTAGCCGGTACTTCTTCTGTGGTTAACGTCAACGCCCCATGGTATTAGCATGGGGTTTTTCTTCGCCACTGAAAGTGCTTTACAACCCTAGGGCCTTCTTCACACACGCGGCATGGCTGTGTCAGGCTTTCGCCCATTGCACAATATTCCCTACTGCTGCCTCCCGTAGGAGTCTGGACCGTGTCTCAGTTCCAGTGTGGCTGATCGTCCTCTCAGACCAGCTATGGATCGCAGCCTTGGTGAGCCGTTACCTCACCAACTAGCTAATCCAACGCAGGCTCCTCCGATAGCGCGAGGTCGCGCACCGACTTGCGCCGGCGCGTTGAGATCCCCCGCTTTCATCCGTAGATAGTATGCGGTATTAGTCCGAGTTTCCTCGGGTTGTCCCCCACTATCGGGTAGATTCCTACGCGTTACTCACCCGTCCGCCACTGTACTCACCCCCGAAGGGGCTTTCTCGTTCGACTTGCATGTATGAGGCCTGCCGCCAACGTTCAATCTGAGCCATGATCAAACTCTTCGATTTTAATCGTTCGGGCCTGCGGACTCGGGGAACGGCTCGCGCCGCACCGTCCTCCGCGGACCCAGAGTTGCCAGGGCTCCACGTTACGAGCGCCCACACGAATGGCTTGTTTCGATTTTGAAAGAGCGGGTCGCCGGGGGTTCCCGACGGCCAAGGGGAGCGGATTATACGCCCCTCGGACCCGCCCGCAAGCGGCAGATGGAACTTTTTTCGAGGCCCCCCGGGACGCGCTCACCCGGCGACGTCGACCGGGAGGACCGCGAGGTGCCAGGCCTTGCGGCCGCGGCGAATGAGGTGGTAGCGCCCGTGCAGGGCCGCGTCGGGGGAGAGCGCGTGTTCCACGTCCTGGACCGGAGCGCCGTTCACGGAGACGCCGCCGCTCGCGATCAGTCGCCGAGCGGCGCCCCGCGACGGGGCGAGGCCGCCGTCGGCGATCGCCGCGGCCAGGCCCGTGCCGGCCGGCAACTCGGTGCATCCCACGCCGTCGAGGCGGAGCTGCTCGAAGTCCGCCGGCCCGAGCCCCCGGATGTCCCCGCCGAACAGCGCCGCCGTGATGCGCTCGGCCGAGCCTAACCCCGCCTCGCCGTGGACGAGCCGCGTCACCTCGCTCGCGAGCAGTCTCTGCGCGCCTCTCCTGCCAGGATCCTCCGCCGCCGCGGCCACCGCCTCGTCGATGGCAAGGACATCGAGGAAGGTGAAGCAGCGCAGCCAGGCCGGCACATCCGCATCGGCCGCGTTGAGCCAGAACTGGTAGAACGCGTACGGTGAGGTGAGCGACGGGTCGAGCCACACGGCCCCGCTCTCGGACTTGCCGAACTTCGTGCCGTCCGACTTCGTGACCAGCGGCGTCGTGACCGCGTACGCCTCGCGTGCGAGCGCGCGACGGATCAGTTCGACGCCGCCGACGATGTTGCCCCACTGGTCGCTGCCCCCGAGCTGCACGCTGCATTCATGGCGCCGGGCGAGTTCCAGGAAGTCCATCGCCTGCAACACCATGTAGCTGAACTCGGTGTAGGAGATCCCCGCGCCCTCCCGCGTCAGCCGCGACTGCACGCTGTCGCGGCGCACCATCGCGTTGACCGAGAAGTGCTTGCCGACGTCGCGCAGGAAGGTGATGACCGGGAGGTCCCCGGTCCAGTCGAGGTTGTCGACCACCAGCGCCGCCCCGGCGCCGGAGAAATCGAGGAAGCCGGAGGCCTGCTCCCGGATGCCGGCGGCCCACTGCCGCACCGTGTCCCGGCTGTTGAGCCTCCGTTCCTCCGACTTGCCGCCCGGGTCCCCGATCAGTCCCGTGGCGCCGCCGACCAGCAGGATGGGCCGGTGGCCCGCCCTCTGGAAGCGGCGCAGTCCCAGCAACGGCACGAGGTTGCCCACGTGCAGGCTCGCCGCGGAGGGATCGAAACCGCAGTAGACCGTCCGACGCCCGTCCTCGAGGTGTGCCGCCAGTCCGGCCTCGTCCGACACCTGCGCGACGAGGCCGCGTTCGAACCATTGACGCAGGAGCGATGCCATGGCGCGCAACCTATCAGGAAGTCCGCGGACGAACCAAATCGCGCGTGCGGCTCGCGCACGGGATGCACCGCAGGGACACCTCAGGGACACCTCAGGGACACCCCGGACGGGTGCCATGCAAGCCACCGGGGGGCTATAATAGCGCCCTTACAGGCGTTGCGGGGTCCATGGCAGACCCGCCCTCGCGGGTCTACAGGTTTGAACGTCAGACAGTTCCCAGCATCGCACGCTCTCCTCACGGGCACCCTCACCCTGATCATCGTCGCCGTGGCGGCGGTGAACCGGGGAGCCCCCGAAGGGAGCGGCAGGGTCACCACCGATACGATCCTGGACGGGGTCGCCGCCGAGATGCCCCCTCTCGATCGGGTCCCCCCGACTCCCCTCCAAACCGCGACCGCACCTTCCTCCTCCGCCCGTTCCGACGAGTCGAGCCAGTCGGAGCGCGTCCGGTCCGGAGACAACCTGTCCGTCGTCTTCCAGCGCCGCCGGATCCCCGCCCGGGAGTTGCAGCGCATCCTCGACAGCGGTCCGCTGGCCAAGCGGCTGGCGCGCCTGCACCCCGGCGACGAACTCACCTTCGTCGAGGGTTCCGAGGGCGAGCTGCTGCGCTTCGCGTACGCCCCCACGAGCTTCGAGCGGCTCGAGTTCGAGCGCGTGGACGACCGTTTCGTAGCCCGCGAGATCGTCGAGGCAACGGACCTCGTCACCGTGCACGGGGAGGCCGTGATCGAGCATTCGCTGTTCGACGCCGGTCAGCGCATCGACCTGGACGACCGCGTAACGCTCGCGCTCACGAACATCTTCCGCTGGGACATCGACTTCGTCCTCGACATCCGTTCGGGCGACAGCTTCCACGTCGTCTTCGAGGAGCGCCGCCACAACGGCGAGCCGGTCGAGTTCCGCCACATACTCGCGGCCGAATTCGTCAACCAGGGTGATAGCTACCGGGCCGTCCGCTACGTGGACAGCGCCGGGCGCGCCGAGTTCTACAGCCCCGAGGGGGAGGCGATGCGCAAGCGTTTCCTCCGCGCGCCGGTGGAGTTCACGCGCATCAGCTCGCACTTCAACCTCCAGCGCCGCCACCCGCTGTTCAAACGGTCCATGCCGCATCGCGGCATCGACTACGCCGCCCCGGTGGGCACGCCGGTGCTGGCCGCCGGGGACGGGACGGTCCAGGTCGCCGGGCGCAACCGCGCGAACGGCAACTACGTCTTCCTCGAGCACGGCGACGGTTTCAGCACCAAGTATCTCCACCTGTCCCGCTTCGCTGGCAAGCCGCGCCGCGGCAAGGCCGTTTCCCAGGGCGACGTGATCGGCTACGTCGGCGCCACCGGCTACGCCACCGGTCCGCACCTCCACTACGAGTTCCTGGTCGACGGCGTGCATCGCAACCCGCGGACCGTCGAGATGCCGAAGGCCAGTCCGATACCGGCTCAGGAACGGCAACGCTTCGGAGAGAGCACCGCGCCACTGCTGGCCCTGCTCGACAGCGACGAACCCCGCATCGCTGCTCGTTAATGCGCTCCTGGACGGGCATGTATGCACCAGTGCCTGCAAGGCCTCGCGCCCAGCGCGACCGATTCTGACACCGAACGCCCAGCGCCGCGCACATCACGGGTTCCCTGCGCGTCAGCGCAGCGAACCCGCTGCGAGAACTTGCATGGAAGTACGCATCCGCCGAAGGGGGGAACGCCAATACTTCCTTACGCGTCAGCGGCTGAGGGAGCTTCCCCGGCTGAAGGCTTGCATGGAAGTACCCACTTCCCTGCGCGTCAGCGCCCCGGTCGCCGGGGCGAGAACTCCTAGTGCCGTCGTCTCTCTACGCAGGAGCCATCTCCGGCACCAGCGTCGACGGCCTCGACCTGGCACTCCTCGATGTCTCCGGGGCCATGCCCCGCATAATCGATGCCCGGGTCGAAACCCTGCCCCCATCCCTGGCGCAGGAGCTGCGCGCGCTCGCCGCCCCCGTGGACGACCACCTCGACCGCGTCGCGCGCGCCGACGCGGAGCTCGGGGAGTGCATCGGGCGGGCCGTCCGGGAGTTCGCCGGTAGCCGCGCCGTCATCGCGGTCGGCAGTCACGGCCAGACGATCCGACACGACCCGCGCGGGCGGCCGGCCTACACCGTGCAGATCGGCGACCCGAGCCGCATCGCGGAGTTCAGCGGTATCGACACCGTGGCGGACTTCCGGCGCCGGGATATCGCGGCGGGCGGCGAAGGCGCTCCGCTGGTGCCGCCCTTCCATGCCGCGCTCTTCGGGGTCCCCGAGCGGCGCCGCGCGGTGCTGAATATCGGCGGGATCGCCAACGTCACGCTCCTCGGCGACCCCGCCCTCGGCCACGAAGCCGTGACGGGCTTCGACACGGGTCCGGGCAACGCGCTCCTCGACGCGTGGATTCGCGAGCAGCGCGGCGAGCCGTTCGACCGCGGCGGCGCCTGGGCGGCCGGCGCCGAGGCCATCCCGGAGCTGCTCGCCCGCCTCGAGGAGGACGCCTTCCTCGCGGAACGACCGCCGAAGAGCACGGGCAAGGAGCGCTACAACCTCGCATTCATCCTGCGGCACCTCGACGGATCCGAACCGGCGGCCGGCGTTCAGGCCACGCTGGCGGAGTTCACCGCCGCGAGCGTCGCGGGAGCGGTCTCGTCGTGGGGCCCGGCGACGCAAGAGGTCGTGGTGTGCGGGGGCGGGCGCTGCAACACCGACCTGATGGAGCGGCTGCGCCGGCGCCTGTCACCGCGGGACGTGACGACGACCGATGCGCTCGGAGTGGACGGAGATGCGGTCGAGGCGGCGGCGTTCGCCTGGCTGGCGCATCGCTTCCTGGAACGGCTCCCGGGGAATGCGCCGGCGGTGACCGGCGCCGCCGGACCGCGGGTGCTCGGGGCGCTGTATCCCGCCGGACCCGTGTAGCCCGCGCACGGTCGGGGGGAGGGCGCCCGGCCCGGGCGGCCCGGACGTCAGATGGCGAAGGAGTTACCGCACCCGCAGGTGGACGACGCGTTGGGATTGGTGACCACGAACTGGGCCCCCTGAAGGTCCTCGCGGTAGTCGATCTCGGCGCCGGCCAGGTACTGGTAGCTCATCGCGTCGACAAGCATGGTCACGCCGTCCCGCTCGATGACGGCGTCATCCTCGCCGACGTCCTCGTCGAACGTGAAGCCGTAGGAGAAGCCGCTGCAACCGCCGCCGGTGATGAACACCCGCAACTTCAGCAGGTCGTTGCCCTCGTCTTCGATCAGGGACGCCACCTTGCCCGCGGCGCGGCCCGAGAACTCGATGTCCATGCGCGCATTATACGCGGCGTGCCGCGTCCTCTGCGCGGAGCGCGTGCCGCCCGCGCTCCGGTCAGCGTCGTTCCGTCTCGTCGAGCGCGGCCGGCGCCGTCTCGAGCGGGTGGACATTGCCGCCCCCCGCGCCTTCGCGGTCGCAGTGCAGCTCGCCCTGCACCGTCGCGCCCTCGTGCATCTCGACGAGGCGATAGAAGACCTTGCCCGTCATCTGCGCCTTGCCGCCCAGTTCGAGGCGCACGCTGGAGTGCACGTCTCCCTCGACACGACCCCCGATGACGACCGTCGGGACCCGGATGTTGCCCTTGACGAAGCCGCCCTCGCCCACGGTCAGGGTCGCGCCGCTGCCTTCGTCCGCCTCGATCTCTCCCTCGACCACGCCGCTCACGTAGAGCCGCCCGGAGAAGGCGATCGCCCCGCGCACGACGGCGGAGGCGTCGATCAGCGTCGTGTCCTTGCCCGTCCGCTCGGTTCTCGCGTTCTTCGCTTTCACTTTCCACCCCTTCCCTCAGCCCTCCTCGACCAACCAGTCGAATGACTCGCGTATCCGCGTCCCCGCATCGTCGCGCACCTGCGCCGTCACCGCGACCGCGCGGGGGACGAATCCGTCGGGCAACGAGAATTCGCCAGAGAACTCTTGAAAATACAGGAATCGGAAGCCGCTCGCGAAGTCCTCGTCCGAGACGAGGTCCGCCACCGCATGCCGCTCGGGTTCACCCTGGCGCTCGCCGGAGAGTTCCACCAGGACGTCGCCCTCGATCCAGTCGTGCCGGTCGACGATCTGGGTCAACAACAGCCGGTAGGCGTAGCGCGCCGGTTCCGGGGTCCCCTCGATGGTGAGCCGTTCGATCCTGAATCCGCGTTCCGCTTCCGACGGCGCCACCAGCCTGCGGTAGAAGCGCGCCTCCTCCTCCAGGGCGCCGATCCGGTCGCGCAGTTCCTTGATCGTCCGGCGCAGGCGCTCGTTCGCGCCCGCCTCGACCACCGTCGCCAGCCGTACGGTCGAAAGCTCCAGGTCGCCGAAGCGGTCCACGTCACCGGCCGGCGCGGCCTCCACCGCATCCGCCTCGGCCGGAACGAGATCGCGCACCAGGAACCCGGCCGCGAGCAACGCCACGCCCACGACCCCGGCCCCCAGGCCCCGGAGGAGTCCGAGACCCGGGCGGACGGGCACCACCGTCATGCGCTCTTTCGGCAGCACGTCGGCCCAACGCACGGCGCGTCCCCCGCTCGGTCACATGCCTGGCGGTATACTCGCGTACCTTTCCGAGGGCAAGCCCTCAGTGACCACGCGACGCAACCCCCCGGGTCTCACCCGCCGCGCGGTGCAACGCATGCTCCGCCCGCGGCTCGCCTATGCCGATCCCCTCCAGCGCCTGGCGCTGCTCGGCGTCGCGGCCGGCGCCGTCACCGGGATCGTCGTCTCGCTGTTCCGGCTGGCGATCGACGGCGCCGCCCTGGTCGCCCTCGGCGGCGACAGCGAGAACTTCGAGGCGCTCCCGCCGGCGCTTCGGGCCGGGCTCCCGCTGCTCGGCGCCCTGGTGATCGGAGTCGCCCTGACGCGGCTGACGGAGGACCGGCGGCGCACCGGCGTCGCCCACGTCCTGCAGCGGCTGCGCGAGCACGCCGGACGGCTCCCCGCGACCAACGCCGTGGTGCAGTTCTTCGCGGGGACGCTCGCGCTCGCCACCGGGCTCTCCGGAGGGCGGGAGGGTCCGGCCATCCACCTCGGCGCAACCGCCTCGAGCATCCTCGGCCAACGTCTCGGCGTACCCCCGGACAGCCTCCGGATCCTGGTCGCATGCGGCGCCGCCGCCGCCATCGCCGGATCCTTCAACACGCCCATGGCCGGCGTCGTGTTCGCGATGGAGGTCGTGCTGCTCGAGTACGCCGTCGCGAGCTTCATCCCGGTGGGCCTCGCGGCCGTCACCGCGACCGTCATCACGCGGTACCTGTTCGGCGACACGCCGGTGTTCGCGGTCGGCAGCATCCAGATGCACTCGCTGCTCGACGTACCCTTCGTCGTACTCGCAGGCTTCGCCATCGGTACGCTCGGAGCCGCCTTCACGGCGTGCGTGCGCCTCTTCACGCGCATGGGACGCCGGCCGTACTGGGCGCGGGCGATCCTCGCCGGCGCCGTCACCGCGGTCGCGGCCCTGGCGGCGCCGGCCGTCATGGGCGTCGGCTACGACACGGTCGACGCGGCGCTGGCCGGGACGCTCGCATGGTCCGCGCTGGCCGTCATCCTGGTGGCGAAGCTGGCCGCGTCGAGCGCCTGCGTCGGACTCGGGATGCCCGTCGGCGTGATCGGCCCGACCATCGTCATTGGCGCCGCATGCGGCGGGTTGCTCGGTCACCTGGGGCAGATCCTCTCCCCGGGCGCGGCTTCGAGCGAGGGGTTCTACGTACTCCTCGGGATGGCCGCGATGATGGCGGCCGCCCTGCAGGCGCCCCTCGCCGCCCTGATGGCCGTCGTCGAGCTGACCTCCAACGCCAACATCATCCTCCCGGCCATGCTCATCGTCATCGTCGCCACCCTTACCGCCGGGAGGCTGTTCCGGCAGCCATCCGTCTTCCTGGCCACGCCCGCGGCGCTCCGTTCCCGGGACGAAGGACCGCCGTAGCCGCGCCCCAGGCGTCCGCCTCCGGTATCATCGCCCGCCGGTCGTACTCCCTCAGGCGGATGACAACAACGTCCCGAACCGAGCGCGCGGTCCTCGGGGGCCGCGCAACGCCCGACGCGCGGGCCCGGTCCGCCGCACCGCCCGCCCCCGCCCGGGGAGCGGCGCGATGATCCTCTGGGTCAAGGCCTTCCACGTCGTCTTCGTGGTCACCTGGTTCGCGGCGCTGTTCTACCTGCCCCGGCTCTTCGTCTACCACGCCACCGCGACCGACGGCCCCGGCATCGAGCGTTTCAAGGTGATGGAGCGCAAGCTCTACCGGGGCATCATGACGCCGTCCGCCGCGCTGACCGCGGTCTTCGGCATCTGGAACCTCGTGCTCGCCTGGGACGCGTTCGCCACCGCCGGATGGATGTGGGCCAAGCTCGTCGCGGTCCTGGCGCTCTACGCCTACCACGGGTACTGCGGGCGCCTCCTCCGGGCCTTCGCCAACGATGCGAACACGCACGGCGAACGCTTCTATCGCTGGTTCAACGAGGCGCCGGCCGTGCTGCTGGTCGCCATCGTGATCCTCGTCATCGTCAAACCGTAGTGTCACCAAGAGTGTCACCAACCGCAGGGAAGCTCCAGAAAAGTGGAACGCAACACCTCCGCCCGCCTCATCCGCCGCGCTGAACGGGTCATCCCCGGCGGCGTCAACTCGCCCGTACGCGCATTCCGCGGCGTCGGCGGCACGCCGGTGTTCTTCGAGTCCGCCGAGGGCGCATGGCTGGTCGACGTGGACGGCAACCGCTACATCGACTACGTGGGGTCCTGGGGTCCGATGATCCAGGGACACGGTTTCGCCCCCGTGGTCGACGGCGTGCGCGAGCAGGCCGCGTCCAGCCTCGGTTTCGGCGCCCCGACGGAGCTGGAGATCCGGTTGGCCGAGCGGATCGTCGATGCCGTGCCCGGCATCGAGAAGGTCCGCCTCGTCAACTCCGGGACGGAAGCGACGATGTCCGCCATCCGCCTGGCGCGGGGCCACTCGGGCCGCGACCTCCTCGTCAAGTTCGACGGCTGCTACCACGGACACTCGGACGCCCTGCTGGTGAAGGCCGGCAGCGGCGTGCTGACGCTCGGTCTGCCGAACTCTCCCGGCGTGCCGGATGCCGTCGCCAGCCATACGCTGACCCTCCCCTTCAACGACAGCGACGCGGTCCGCGCCGCGTTCGAGCGGTTCGGTTCCGACATCGCCTGCGTCATCGTCGAGCCCGTGGCCGGCAACATGGGGTGCATTCCCCCGGCGCCTGGTTTCCTCGAGGCGCTGCGCGCGCTCACCGCCGACAGCGGCTCGGTGCTCATCTTCGACGAGGTGATGACGGGTTTCCGCGTGGCCGCCGGCGGCGCCCAGGAACGCTACGGCGTCACGCCCGACCTCACGACGCTGGGCAAGGTCATCGGCGGCGGACTGCCGGTCGGCGCCTTCGGCGGACGGGCCGACATCATGGACGGCGTCGCCCCGGTCGGCGCCGTCTACCAGGCCGGGACCCTGTCCGGCAACCCCCTCGCGACCACCGCGGGGCTCGCCATGCTGGACTCCCTCGACGCGGCGTTCTACGCCCGTCTCGAGGCACGCACCGTAGAGCTGACGGACGGCCTCTCGGCCCTGGCTCGCCGCCACAACGTGCCCGTTCGGATCAACCGCGTGTGCGGCATGTTCAGCATCTTCTTCTCCTCCGCACCCGAGATCCGCAGCTTCGACGACGTCGCCCGGTGCGACACCGAACGGTACAACCGGTTCTTCCACGCGCTACTCGACGCCGGCGTCTACCTCGCGCCCTCGGCGTTCGAGGCGGCGTTCCTCTCCGGCGCGCACGGCGACGCCGAGATCCGCCAGACCCTCGAAGCCGCGGACGGCGCGTTCGCGCAAGTCGCCGGATGAGCTACGACGTCTACGGGATCGGCGCCGCCCTCCTGGACGTCGAGTACGCCGTCGACGACGGGTTCCTCGCCGACCATGGCGTCGTGAAGGGGCACATGACGCTCATCGACGAGACGCGCCTCGGCGTGCTCGTCGACGCCCTCGCCGAACGCGCTCCGAAACGCATGTGCGGGGGCTCGGCGGCCAACACCGTCTACGCCGTGGCTGCCTTCGGCGGCGACTGCTACTACTCGTGCCGGGTCGCGGGCGACGACACCGGCGCCCACTTCCTTGCCGAGATCGCCGCCGCCGGCGTCGACGTCCGGCCCCACGATCCGGAACGGCCGGGCCAGTCCGGGCGCTGCCTCGTCCTGGTCACCGGCGATGCCGAACGTTCCATGAACACTTTTCTCGGCGCTTCGGAACTGCTCGACATCGACGACGTCGAGCCGGCATCGCTCGCCCGGTCCCGTTTCGCGTACATCGAGGGCTATCTCGCTTCCTCGGAGACCGGCCGCGCGGCCGCGATCCGTACGCGGGAGATCGCCGAGGCCGAGGGCGTGCGCACGAGCCTCACCCTTTCCGATCCGAGCATGGTCGAGTCCTTTCGCGACGATCTGCTTGCGATGCTCGGCAACGGTGTCCACGCACTGTTCTGCAACGAGGAGGAAGCCCTCCGATGGACGGGCGCCGACCGCGTGGACATCGCCGCGACCGAACTCGCCGACATCGCGCCCCTCCTGTTCATCACCCTCGGCGGGGCGGGAAGTCTCGCCGTGACGCCCTCGGGCCGCCGGGAGATCGCCGGCTTCGAGGCCCCCGCCGTCGACACCACCGGCGCCGGCGACATCTACGCGGGGGCGTGCCTCTACGCGCTGTGTCTCGACGGCGCGCCAGCGGACGCCGCCCGCTTCGGGAACTACGCCGCGGCGCAACTGGTGGCCCAAGTCGGGCCGCGGCTGCCGGACCTCGCGAGCTACCGGACGCTCCGCGAGCGCTTTTCCGCGTAGTCAGAGACCGACCGGCAGCGCCCGGTCTATCGCGACTTCCTGCGGCGTCACGACGCAACCGTACGCCAGTACCTCGACGCCCGCCGCCACCGCCTCCCGCACCGCCTCGCCGTACCGCGGGTCGATGTCGTCCGCGACCGTCACCCTACGGATGCCCGTGTGTGGAACGCAGAACAGCAGCACGGCCCGGTGCCCGCGCCCGACGCAGCGGGCGAGCGCCCCGACGTGGCGCCTGGCGCGCTCGCTGACCGCGTCCGGGAACGCGCCGACACCGTCCCGGCAGAGCGTGACGCTCTTCACTTCCACGAACGTCGGCAGGGCGTCTCCGAGCGCGAAGTCGAAGCGGCCGGCTTCCCCGGGAATCGCCACTTCGCGGCGCCAGGGACCGCCGCGCAGCTCGGTGATCCGCCCCGCGGCGAGTGCCTCGGCGACCACGGCATTGGGGCGCGCCGTGTTGACGCAGACGGCGGACGTGCGCGCCCCATCCAGCACCTCGACGAGTTCCAGGCTGTGGGGGTACTTCCGTTTCGGGTTGTCCGCCGTCGAGAACCACGCCGGGCTCCCCGGAGTGTCGCAGCCGAGCATCGCCCCGGTGTTCGCGCAGTGCATGGTGACGACGCCGCGGCCCGCCACCTCCACGTCGGCGAGGAAGCGCTTGTAGCGTCGCACCAGCACGCCGGGCGCGAGGGGCGGCGAGAATCTCATCGCATGCTCCCTGCTCCGTTCCTCCGGGCCACCCACGCTCCCCGGTCAGGCCATAATGCCAGCCCCGCCGCGTTCTCCAGTAGAACTTCCTCACGACCGACGACGCCTTCGCCTCCGCGCGCGCTCTCCGCGACGCCGCGCCCCACGCCTGGCCGAACCGGCGCATCGTGGCACTCGCCGATGCGGTGCTCGATTGCCGGGGACAGCTCCGCGAGGCCGTCGACGCGATGGGCCCGGCCTCGGCCGAGAGCCTGGGGAGTCTGGTCGCGCTGCCCGTCGACGCCTGAAGGAACGCCCGCGGGCGCGCTTGGCGTTCCGCCACGCTTTGGGTACCGTGGCGCGGCATGAGACCCGGCCGAACGCTGACGTGGGCGCTCGCCGCCTGTTGTGTCTGTCTGCCCGGGTGCGAACGCGTGGAGGAGGAGTCACGCGACGCGCCCGCCACGGCGCTTCCCGCCGCGGCATGGCTGGCGGACGGGACGGTCGAGCGCGTCCCGCCCGAGGCCTGGGCCGAGTTTGCCGGCCAACTCGCCGCCGGCCTCGACGGCGTGGCGCTGCACCGCACCGACGGGGCGCTCGTGCTCGCCATCGAGCGGCGCCGTTTCGAACCCGTGGTGCTCGCCGCCCGGGGCACGCGGCGGCTGACCGGCAAGTCGGCGCTCGACGGCGAGGCGACCGTCGTACTCGGCAGCGGCTTCGTCTCCGAGTTCCAGTCGCTGGAGCCGCTCGGCCTCCTGCAGGTCGACGGCGAGATCCTCTCGCCGGTCTCGAGGCACGGGTACACGCGCATCCTCGGGGTCGGCGGCGGCCGGCTCGCCGTGCTGGCGCGCCGCGAGTATCACCGGGGCCTGCTCGAGTCCGCGCTGCAGGTGGGCCCCGGCGTCGTCGAGGACGGGGCGCTCGACATCTCGCCCCGGGAGCGCAACCTCCCGGCGTACTTCCGCGCCTTCGCCGCGACCTGCGCGGAACGCAACCTGGCCGGGATCACGACCCGTCCGATGCACCTGTTCGACCTGGGGAACGAGTTGCTCAAGCTGTTCGGCGAGGTCGGCTTCGACTGTCCGGAAGTGGCCAACCTGAGCGGCGACCGCGAAGCCCTGCTCGGCCTGCGGGCAGGGGGCCGCGCTTTCCTGGTCGGCCGTCCCGACTCGGCCAGGGCCGCCCTCGTCGCCTTCCGGAAGCGGTCGTCGACGAGACATCCGGGTTAATCTTTGTGCCAACACCGGGGTGGAGGACTGCATGTCGGATCAACGGACGGTGCGCGAAATCGTCGCGGCAGCCATGGGCGAGGGACGCACCGCGCTGACGGCGGCCGAGGCCAAGCAGGTCTGCGACGCCTACGGCATTCCCATGCCGGCGCAGGGTATCGCCAAGTCCCGCGACGAAGCCTGCGAGATCGCGGCGGAGATCGGGTACCCGGTGGTCGCGAAGATCGAGTCCCGCGACGTGCTCCACAAGACCGACGTCGGCGGGGTGATCGTCGGCTTGGAAAACGACGAAGCGCTGCGCGAGGCGTGCCACGAGGTCGTCGAGCGCACCCGCGCGCAACATCCGGACGCCTCCATCGACGGCGTCCTTGTGCAACGGCAGTTCGCCGCCGGCGACGGCGCGACCGAGGTGATCGTTGGCGCGGCCACCGATCCCGTCTTCGGCAAGCTGGTCGCGTTCGGCCTCGGCGGCGTGCTCGTGGAAGTGCTCAGGGACCTCACGTTCCGGCTCGCGCCCGCCACCGAGGAAGAAGCCGCCGCGATGCTGGACGAACTGGCCGGGGCGGCCGTCCTCGACGGCGTGCGCGGCGCCGCGGGCGTGGACCGGGGCGCGCTGGCGTCCCTCATCGCCGCCGTCGGCCGCCTCGTGACCGACGTGCCCGAGATCCACGAGCTGGACCTGAACCCCGTCCTCGCAACCGCGGACGGCGTCTGCGCGGTCGATGCGCGGATGCTGCTCAAGGAGCCCGCCGAACCCCGCTACCGTCCCGGACAGGACGAGATCCTGGCCGCCATGCGCCGCATCATGCAGCCGGACGCGGTGGCCGTCATCGGCGCCTCGGCCGGCGAGGGGAAGATCGGCAACTCCGTGATGAAGAACCTCATCGACGGCGGTTACGAGGGCGCGCTCTACCCCATCCACCCCAAGGCGGACGTCATCCTCGACCACCCGTGCTACGCGAGCGTGGTCGACGTTCCCGGCGACATCGACATCGCCGTCTTCTGCATCCCCGCGCCGCTGGTCGCCGGAGCGCTGGCCGAGTGCGGCAGGAAGGGCATCCCCGGCGCCATCCTCATCCCGTCCGGATTCGCCGAGGTCGGCGAGCACGCCCTCCAGGACGAGATCGTCGCGGTCGCCCGGGAGAACAACGTGCGCCTCATGGGGCCGAACATCTACGGCTTCTACTACACGCACAAGAACCTCTGCGCCACGTTCTGCACGCCGTACACCGAGAAGGGGAAGGTCGCCCTGTCGTCCCAGAGCGGCGGCGTCGGCATGGCCATCGTCGGCTTCAGCCGCTCGGCGAAGATGGGCGTCTCGGCGATCGTCGGGCTCGGCAACAAGTCGGACATCGACGAGGACGACCTGCTGACTTTCTTCGAGCAGGATCCGAACACCGAGGTCATCGCCATGCACGTCGAGGACCTGAAGGACGGGCGCGCGTTCGCGGAGGTAGCCGCGCGGGCGTCCCGGAAGAAGCCCGTGGTGGTCCTCAAGGCCGGACGGACGAGCATGGGGGCGCGCGCCGCCAACTCCCACACCGGCGCGCTCGCCGGGGACGACCGCGTCTACGACGCCGTCCTGCGCCAGAGCGGCGTCATCCGGGCGGCCACCCTGAACGACATGCTCGAGTTCGCGCGCGGCCTGCAGGTGCTGCCGCACCCCAAGGGCGAGAACATCCTCATCCTGACCGGCGCCGGCGGTTCCGGCGTGCTGCTGTCGGACGCCTGCGCCGACCATGGGCTGTCGCTGATGGACATGCCCGACGACCTCGACGCCGCGTTCAAGGAGTTCATTCCCCCGTTCGGCGCCTCCGGCAACCCCGTCGACATCACCGGCGGGGAACCCCCGACCACCTACCGGGCCACCATCGACCTCGCCCTCGCCGACGACCGCATCCACGCCCTGGTGCTCGGCTACTGGCACACGATCATCACGCCGCCCATGGTCTTCGCGGAACTCCTCGGCGAAGCCGTCGCGGCGGCGCGCGACCGCGGCGTCGACAAGCCGGTGGTCGCGTCCCTGGTCGGCGACGTCGAGATCGAGGAGGCCTGCGACCACCTCATGGACCGGGACATCCTCGCCTACCCGTACACCGCCGAGAAGCCGGTGGCCGTGCTCGGCGCAAAATACCGCTGGGCGCGCGCCGCCGGGCTCCTGTAGCCCGTCACGTCAACGGAGGAAAGCGACCGTGCAACGCCTCATTTCCGTACTCCTCGCCGCCGTCCTCACGACGGTCTCCGGACTTGCGGCCGACCTGAAGGGGCTCGGCTCCATCTCCTTTCCGACGTCCGCGACCGGGCCGGCCCAGGACCGGTTCCTGCGCGGCGTGACGATCCTCCACAGCTTCGGGTGGAAGCAGGCAATCACGGAGTTCCAGGCGGCGCAGGAACTCGACCCCGGCTTCGCCATGGCGTACTGGGGCGAGTCGCTCTGCTACAACCATCCGCTCATCGGCGAGCGGGATCTGGAGACCCCGCGGGCCGTGCTCGGGCGCCTCGGCGAGACGTCGGAGGCGCGACTCGCCTCCGCGCCAACGGATCGGGAGCGGGGATTCCTCGCAGCGGTCGAGGCGCTCTTCTTCGGCGACGGCGACACCCCCTCCAGGCGGCGCGCGTACACGGAAGCGATGCGCGACCTCTACGACGCCCATCCCGAGGACGACGAAGTCGCCGCGTTCTACGCCCTTTCCCTGCTGATGTCGGCCCGCAACGACGGCGACCCGCAGCGCAGCAACGTCCTCGGCGGCGCCATCGCCCTGCAGCTCCTGGACCGCAACCCGCGGCACCCGGGAGCCGCCCACTACGCCATACACGCCTTCGACGATCCCGTACACGCTCCCCTCGCGTTGCCGGCCGCGTACGTCTTCGCGGACATCGCGGAGAAGGTCTCGCACGCACGCCACATGCCCTCCCACATCTTCATCCAGCGCGGCATGTGGGACCGGGTCTCCGCCTCGAACCAGTCCGCCTACGAGGCCGCGGTCGACCTGTGGGAGCCGGGCGACAACGTCGGCGACATGGTGCACTCCCTGGACTGGGGGCAATACGGCGACCTGCAGCGCGGGGACTACGAGCGGGCCGCGGCCTGGATCGAACGCATGGCAGGCATCCGTGAACGTGCCGGGGAGCAGGAGCGGGCCATCGGCATGCTGCCGCAGGTGCGGGCGCGCATGGTGATCGAGCGCGAGGCCTGGGACCCGCAGCCGGTGACGGAGGATTCGCACCAGACCGAGTTGCTGGCGACGGGCCTCGGCGCCGTCCACACCGGCGACCTCGCGCTCGCCGGGGCCGCCGCGGAGAAGCTCGCCGCGGCCGCCGCGGAGGCCGCCACCGACGATGGGGACCGCTCCTACTACGCGCGCACCGGCAAGGCCCTGCAGATCATGGCCAAGGAGGTGGCGGGCATGCTGGCCATCGCCGGAGGAGACACGGATGCGGGGCTCGCGCTGCTGCAGGAGGGCGTCGCGATCGCCGAATCCATGCGGCCGCCGAACGGCGCTCCCAACCCGCTGAAGCCCGTCCACGAACTGCAAGGCGAGGCGCTGCTCGCGGCCGGCCGACCCGCGGAGGCCCTGCAGGCCTTCAAGACCTCGCTGCTGCGCACCCCGAACCGCCCCCTGTCGCTACGGGGACTGGCCCGCTCGCATGCCGCGCTCGGGGAGCACGAAGAGGCGCGGGCCATCTACACGCGCCTCGTCGAGGGGTGGCGGGGCCGGAACGTGTCCTGGCGGAAGGAGGCGGAGGGCTACCTGACGGGTCCGGGTTCGTAGGGGAGGGGCTTTCCGAGCTGCGCCCGCGATAGAGTTTGAGCCGTGCGGGATCGCGTTGTGCATGCCTGACGTACCGACGGGGCGCTCGAACGCACCGGAGGGGCTTTGGCCGGACCGGCTCAATGTCTCCCCGCACGGGGGCTCCAACAGCCCAGAAGCCGCAGCGAGGAAGCCCTGCAGAGCTATACTACGTACCTGTCGGTGGTTGTAGGAGGTCATCGGTCATGGCACTCGATGACGTGAGGAAAGCCGCGATATCCGCACGGCGCTCGGCGGTGCCCCCCCCAATGCAGATGCGCCCTCCGCCCGAGGCACGGTCGGCTCCCGTGACTACGGCATACATGGCCGAATCGGACTTCGCCGCATCGGTAGAGCGTGAGCACCGGGAGCAGATGGAGCATGAGAGGCGCGCCCGCGAAGGAATGCAGCGCCTGCGCGAGATGGGACTCCCCGCGCCTTGAGCACGCCGCTGGGGGTCCGCTACGCGATCGTGGACCCCAGCCTGCTGGTGCCGTACAGCACTCGCGTATTCATCGGGCACCTCGCGGAGGTGGGCGGCGTTGTCATGGTCGGCAGCCGCATCACCCGACAGGAAGAGGTCATCGGCCTCGGCAACAGGTACTCACGTCTGCCGTTCCCGGAGGCCCAGATCCGTGTCGCGGCCGACACGGAGGAACTGGACCGTTGGCGGCACGCGTACGTTCACGCCGGGCTCTGGCGTGATGTCGGCCCTGAGGACCGCGCACAAGCGTTGATCGACCGCCGCGTGGATGATGTTCTCCGCGAGTACTGGAGTCGTTACCGCACGGACCCAGAGGACGAGTATCTGGCCGAGACTGTGATCATGTGCGAGTTAGGCGCGCTGTTGAGCGCCAACATGAACATGATCGAACTGAGCGATTGGGACGCAATCATGAGTGGACTGGGACTACCCAACCCTCCGGCGCTGTGCCGGCGCGGCGCGGTGATTGACTGGCTGCTCGAAGAAGACGCCGATCAGCCGGACCGCATCGTGAACATCATCGTCGGTGCGATGCGACCGGCCCGGGATCCGAAAACACCGTTGCGACGATGGGCAAGGACCGTCAAGGGCTCGTTCCCGAAGCTGTCGCTAGACATTGCCGAATACCTCTCGCAAGTACCGGAGAGCACTCTTCAGGAGCAACACCGACAACACGCCCAGCAGCCACAGCATGCGGTGACGCGGGAGTATCAGGGAGGCGGCACCCCGACGCCCTAAATCCCATGGCTACCGCAACCGAACTGCGGCTAGACCGCTAATGCTGTCCCCTTCCGCCGGGACCGCCGCGGGCGCGGATGGCGGTGCGAGCGCAAGTTCGGGGAGTCCCGGAGCGGGGTCGCGGCAACGGCTGAGTGTCCGGTGACGAAGGCCGACCGCAGGGTCGCCGATCAGGCCTCGGCCATCACCCCGGCGCGCACCAGCGCATCGATCTCGTCGTCATCGAGGGACAGGTCGGCGGCCACCACCTCGCGGGAGTGCTGGCCGAGCAGGGGCGCCGGCACCACCGGCACGGAGCTTTCCGACATCCGCGCCGGCCACCCCAGGAGCTTGATGCGCCCGTGCACCGGGTGGTCGACCTCCCGCACGAAGCCGCGGCCGACCAGGTGCGGGTTCTCGTAGAGGTCCTTCGTGTCGAGCACCGCGCTCGCCGGGACGCCGGCGTCGCAGAGCAGCCGCATCCCCTCGTACTTGTCCCGCTCGGCCACCCAGGCGCCGATCTCCGCCGAGAGCTCGGCGCGATTCTCCTGGCGCGCCGCATGGTCCGCGTAGCGCGGGTCCTGCAAGAGGTCCGGGCGTTCCATCGCCGCGCACAGCGCCTCCCACATGCGGTCGGTGACGGCCATCACGAACAGGTAGTCGTTCGGACCGTCGCCCCTGCTCCGGTAGAGGGACATCGTCGGACGGCCGCCGTTGCCGATGCGTTTCGAGGCACGAGCCCCGAAGTGCGTGCTCGCCGTCGACGTGCGCAGGTAGTAGGTCATCGCCTCCTGCATCGACAGCTCGATGTGCTGGCCCTTGCCGGTCCGGAGCTTCTGCGCGTACGCGGCGGTGATCGCGAGCGCCATCTGCACCCCCGTGCCCGCATCGCCCGTGGTTGGCCCGGGACGCACCGGCGGGCCGTCCGGCTCACCGGTAATCGAGAACGCTCCCGCCGCGGACTGCGCGACCATGTCGTAGCACTTGTAGTCCGACCACGGGCCCTCGAGGCCGAACCCCTTGATGCGCGCGTAGATGATCCCCGGGTTGACCGCCTTCATGACGTCGTACCCGAGGTCGAGCTTCTCCATCACGCCGGGTCCGTAGTTCTCCACGAAGGCGTCGTAGCGGGGCAGCATGTCGAGCAGCATCTGGCGGCCGCGCGGCTGCTGCAGGTCGATCGAGACGCTGCGCTTGTTGCTGTTCCAGACGATGAAGTACTCGGCGCTGCCCGTCGGACCGCGGCCCGGGTCCCCGCGCGGCGACTCCAGCTTCACCACGTCCGCGCCGAGCCAGGCGAGGGCCTGCGTGCAGGAGGTGCCCGCCTCGTATTGCGTCATGTCGAGAACCCGAAAGCCGTCCAGCGCGGTCATGTCCGTCGTCCCCCCGACCGTTGTTTCGACCGTCATCATAGCCGGGCAGGGGGCTGCTGGTAACATCGCCGGCCCCGTTCGGCCTCGATGCGCGCCCCATGCCCCTCCTCGACGACGACCAGATGTCGCAGTTCCTCGCCGAGGGATACGTGGTGCTGCGTCCCCAGGAACTGGCGCCCGACTTCCATCGCGACATGTTCCGCACCGCCAGCGAGCTGTACGACGAGGGGCGACGCGCCGGCGGCGAGACGGTCCACCTGCAGTACTTCGGCGACAACGTCGTCGCGCGGGTGCCGCGCATCCTCGAACTGCTCGAGTGTCCGACCGTCAAGGCAGCGCTGACGAGCGTCCTGGGGGACGGCTACGTGCTGCATCCGCACCACTACGTCCATACCTCGACCCATCGCGACCAGGGCTTTCACCAGGACGGCAACCTCCCGTGGAACGAGCGCGGCCATTACCGCTCGCACCGCCCGAACTGGGCGATGCTGTTCTACTACCCGCAGGACGTGACGCTGGAGAACGGCCCCACCGAGGTCCTGCCCGGCTCGCAGTACTGGACGCGCGACTTCGAGCGGGGAGAACGATGGCACCCCGGCGACGCGATCGACCGCTCGTTCAACGAAGAGGCCGCTACCCATCCCGACCTCGACTACCGCGACCGACGCCTCGCCGAGTCCCTGCGGGGGCTCGGCATCGACGGGCTCGTGGCGCGCCGCCTGCCCCTTCCTGCCGGGAGCGTGCTCCTCGCCCACTACGATCTCGTGCACCGCGGCGTACGGCAGCACCCCGATTTCCACGGGCGCCGCTACATGTACAAGTTCTACTTCCTCCGCACGCTGGAGCCCGCGCGGCCTTCCTGGCGGAACGGCGCGGCGCGCCCGACTTCCCCCGGGCCGTTCCCCGCGAACCGGCCTGTCGTCGAGCGGAACTGGGCCTGGCTGCGCGGCGAGACGTCGGAGCCCGACGGCACCCACGAGGGGCTTGAGGACGCGGAGGCGGAGGACGCCCGCATCGAAGCCGCATACGTCCTCGGAGCCCGCGCCAGGCGCGACGACAAGGCCCTCGACGCGCTAGCCACGGCGCTCGTCGACCACCGCGAGTCGGTACGGCGCGCGAGCGGATACGGCCTCGGCGTCGCCGGCGAGCGTGCCCTGGACGTCCTCTGCGCGGCGGCGGACCACGCCGACGCGACGGTCCGGCGCGTGGCCGTCTTCGCGATCGGCGAGACGCGCGCGACGCGAACCCGGGCCATCGAGGCGCTGGCGGCACGCCTGGACGATCCGGACGACCTCGTGCGCTCGAACGCGGCCTACGCCCTCGGCAACCTCGGCCGCTGCGCCGCGCTCCCCGACACCGTGACCGAGACGCTCATCGACCGCCTGGACCCGGAGGTCGAACCGGACAACTCCACCAACGTCCGGATGACCCGCTCCACGGTCCGCGAGAGCATCGCCTACGCGCTCCTGCAGCTCGCCGCGAACGGGCGGCTGTCGGAGCCGCAGCGCGCGCGTTTCGCGGAGAACGCCTTCCGCGACCACGACCGCTACGTGCGGGGGCTCGCGGTGAAGGCCCTGGTGCATCCGACCGCCGGCGACATCCCGGACTGGATGCGACCCCTGCTCGCGGCCCTCGACCGGGGCTATTACCTGCCCGACCCCTCCGCGCAAGGGCAGCACGGGCACGCCGCGGCGGCCGGTGTATAGTCCGGCCCTTGACCCTTCGGAGTGCGCCCAGGTGCCCTACCGTCACATCGCAGTGGAACCCCTGACGCCGACCATCGGCGCGACCGTACACGGGGTGGACCTCGGCGCACCGCTGTCCGAGGCCGCGTTCCGGGAGATCCACGACGCCTGGATGGAGCACTGCGTGCTGTTCTTCCGCGACCAGGCGATGACGCCCGAACAGCACCTCGCGTTCGGCCGCCGCTTCGGGCCGCTGCACATCCACCCCGCGGCGCCGTACGCGCACGGCAATCCCGAGCTCATGGTCATCGAGACGAACCGGGACTCGAAACGGAACAACGGGTCCGCGTGGCACTCCGACGTGTCGGCCGACGAGGAGCCGCCGCTCGGCACGATCCTGCACCTGCACGAGGTGCCGCCCCAGGGCGGCGACACGCTGTGGGCGAACATGTATGCGGCCTACGAAGCGCTGTCGCCCTCCCTGCAGGCCCTGCTCGAGCGCCTCACCGCGCAGCACGCGGCTGACTACACCGGCGTCTATGGCGACCATCCGCCACAGCGGGAGTTCCCCCGCGCGGTCCATCCCGTCGTGCGCACGCACCCCGTCACCAGGCGCAAGGCACTGTTCGTGAACAGCTCGTTCACGAAGCGCATCCAGGAACTGAGCGTCCACGAGAGTCGCGACCTGCTCGACTTCCTCTTCGAACACGTGAAGCACCCGGCCTTCCAGTGCCGCTTTCACTGGGGAGCCGGCTCCGTCGCGATGTGGGACAACCGCTGCACCCAACACCTGGCCGTGTGGGACTACCATCCCGACACGCGGCGCGGGTTGCGCGTCACGGTGCAGGGCGACCGCCCCTTCCTCGAGGCCGGCGCCGATACGTCGACCGCGGGGGCACGGGTCCACACCGCAACGGAGGCCGCGGAAGCCGCCGGCGGATGATCGCCGAGCACACGTTCCGCACCGGCACGCATCGGTCCTTTTTTCTCGAAGCCGGTCCCGGCGACGGGCCGCTGGTGATCTTCGTCCACGGCTGGCCGGAGCTGTCGCTCAGTTGGCGCCACCAGCTCCCCGCCCTCGCCGCCCTCGGCTTCCGGGCCGTGGCGCCGGACCTTCGGGGTTACGGACGTTCCACGGTCTACACGCGCCACGAGGACTATGCCCAGAAACGCGTGGTCGGCGACATGATCGGCCTGCTCGACGCCCTCGGGCGAGAGCGCGCCATCTGGGTGGGCCACGACTGGGGCAGCCCCGTGGTCTGGAACATCGCGAGCCACCACCCGGACCGCTGCCACGCCGTCGCGAACCTGTGCGTGCCCTATCACACCCTGGAGTACGGCCTAGAGGGCTGCCTGCCGTTCGTGGACCGGACCGTCTACCCCGAGGACGAGTTCCCCGCCGGGCAGTGGGAGTACCAGCTCTTCTACGAGGAGTCGTTCGACACGGCGACCGCGACCATGGACGCAAACCCGTACAACATGGCCAAGCTGGCGTTCCGCAAGGGCGACCCGTCCGGGGTCGGGAAGCCGGCCGGTACCGCGATGATCCGCAAGACGGGCGGCTGGTTCGGCGGCGCTACCCAGCCTCCGGACCTGCCTCGCGACCCCGACATCGTCACCGAAGAGGACCTCGCGCGCTACGCGGAGGCCCTCGCCCGCAACGGCTTCTTCGGACCCAACTCCTTCTACATGAACCACGGCGCCAACCGGGCCTACGCGGAGCGCGCCGTCAACGACGGCCGCCTCGCCATGCCCGTCCTCTTCCTCGGGGCGCGCTACGACTACACCTGCGAGACGGTGACCTCGCGCCTCGGCGAGCCGATGCGGTCCTTCTGCGACGACCTGACGGAAGCCATCGTCGACTCCGGGCACTGGATGGCCCAGGAGAAGCCGCGCGAGGTCAACGCGCATCTCGTACGCTGGATCGCGACGCGCGTGACGGACTGCTGGCCGCAAGCCTGACGCGCGGACAGACCTTGCAGTCCGGGCGCTTCAGCGCGCGCACCGCCCTCGCGGTCGTGATCGCAAACATGATCGGTACCGGGGTGTTCACGAGCCTCGGCTTCCAGCTGCTCGAAATCCGGTCCGGGTTCGTCATTCTGGCGCTCTGGTTCGTGGGCGGCGTCACCGCGCTCTGCGGCGCCATGACCTACGCGGAACTCGGCGGCGCCCTGCCCCGTTCGGGAGGCGAGTACAACTTCCTCTCCCGGACGTTCCACCCCGCCGTCGGTTTCGTGTCCGGCTGGATGTCGGCCACCATCGGCTTCGCCGCCCCCACCGCCCTCGCCGCGATCACGTTCGGCACGTACCTGGCGTCCGTGTTCCCGGCGCTGTCGCCGCGCTTGCTGGCCACCGGGCTCATCGTGGCACTGGCCGCGGCCCACGCCACCACCCGGCGCGCGAGCGGCGGCACGCAACGGACGTTCACCTACCTCAAGGTGATCCTCATCGCGGTCTTCTGCGTCCTCGGCTGGACGTTGGTAGAGAGAGCGCCGCAGGACATCCGCTTCCTTCCCGGCCCGGGCGACGGGACGCTGCTCGTGTCGGGCGCTTTCGCGGTGGCCCTGATCTACGTCCACTACGCCTACACCGGGTGGAACGCGGCGACCTACGTCATCGACGAACTGGACCGCCCCGGCGAGACGCTCTCCCGGGTGCTGCTGTTCGGAACGGGCATCGTCATGGCCCTCTACCTGCTCCTGAACTTCACGTTCCTCCACGCGGCGCCCATGGAAGCGCTCGCCGGCAAGCTCGAAGTGGGCTACGTGGCCGCGCGGTTCATCTTCGGCGACGCCGGCGCCTCGATCATGGGCGTCGTACTCGCCCTGCTCCTCATCTCCACGGTGAGCGCGATGACGCTCGCCGGACCGCGCGTCCTGCAGGTGATCGGGCAGGACTTCCGCGCCCTGCGCTTTCTCGCGCGCACCAACCGCCACGACGTGCCCGTGGTGGCCATCGTGCTCCAGTCCGGACTGGCCGTGGCCTTCGTCCTCACGGCCACCTTCGAGTCGATCCTCGTGTTCGCCGGCTTTACGCTCGGGGTCAGCACGCTGTGCACTGTCGCGTCGGTGTTCGTCCTGCGCCTGCGCCGTCCGGACCTCCCGCGCCCGTACCGCGTGCCGTGGTACCCGCTGCCGCCGCTGGTCTTCCTCGCGGTCACGGGCTGGACCCTCGCCTACATCGTGCTGCAGCGGCCGGGCGAGGCCCTCGCCGGGGCGGCGATCTTCGTCACCGGCGCCGCCTTCTACGCGGTCAGCCGGCGCCTGTCCTCCCGCAGCGCCCCGGACGGCGCCGCGACTTGAACGCGGGTCGAAAGACGCCTACCTTGACCACATGACGGCTAGCCCGGATGTTGCGCCAGGGGCCGCGATGATCGCCGAGGATTTTCGCCCTGTGCGCGTGCTCGCGACCGAGAGCCTAGTGGGGGCTGAACTCTTGCGAGAGGTTCCCCCTCGCGCTCCCCGGCTGAAGGCTCCGGTTGAGGAAGCACGTGCGCGCACAGGGCGAAAAGACCGGCGAGGGCGCGGCCAGCGTTCTGCAATCTGGCACGCGCCCCAAAGATCGAGGAAAAGCTGTGGAACACCAAGGACTTGCGCTCCATGCACAAGCGGCCTGGTGCAACATCCGGGCTAGCACGCGCAAGGCGTTCCGAGGGCGGCCACCCGCCCCGTCAGCCCTGCGCCGATCGGCCGCCGTCGCGCTCCTGGCCACCGCCGGCTGCAGCGAGCCCTTCGGCTTCATTCCCGGGGGGGAACTCGAGGGCGAGGTCGAGCCCGCGCCCGCCGACTGGACCCACCTCGAGGAGCGCCAAAGCGTCCAGCTCGAAATCCGGCCCGGCAGCCCGTACTCCATCAACATGTGGGCCGTCGGGATCGGCACCGACGTCTACGTCGCCACCCGGGAGGACGGGACCCGCTGGACGGAGTACCTGGAGGACACGCCCCACGTCCGCGTCCGGGTGGACGCCGCCATCCATGAACTCGTCGCCGTGCGCGTCCACGACCACCACGAGCGCCACGCGGTCAGCACCGCTTTCGCGGCGAAGTACGACCTCCACCCCTCCGACAACTGGGTCGCCGACGGACAGGTGTTCCGCCTCGACCGACGGGCCACCGATCCGATGTAGGGAAGGGGCTTGTCCCCTCCCCTACACCGGTATGACCGCCGCTTCGATCTTGTGGCCGTCGAGATCGCGGACGTAGCAGCAGTAGTAGCTCGGACCGTACTGCGGCCTCGGCCCGGGCGGGCCGTCGTCGGTCCCGCCCGCTTCGAGCGCCGCCGCATGGAATGCGTCGACGGCTTCCCGGGATGGAGCGATGAACGCGACGTGGGTCCCGTTCCCCGTCGCGGCCGCGTCCCGGTCGAACGGTGTCTGTATCCAGAACTCCGGGAACTGCTTTGCCGTACGCCGCGGCCCCGGGGAGGGACATCACCTTGCGGGCGCCGACGAGCGGCAGCACCCGGTCGTAGAACCCAGTCGCCCGTTCGAAGTGGTTCGTCCCCAGGGATACGTGGTGCACGATGCTCGGGATGTCGTCGGCCATCTGCCCTGCCCTTCCCTGCCCTGCTAGCCTGGCGTGTACCAGATCGGCGACGTCCAGGCCCGCTCCTGCAGGGTCGCGTTCAGGTCCGGCCTCGGGGCGACACCGGCCCGCAGCGCATCCCATGTCGACCAGCGGCAGGTCGGGTTCTCCAGCACGCGCACGTAGTAGAGCGCGCGCTGCGCCGGGTCGAACGTCGGGTCCTCCCAGGAGGCCGCCAACTGGGCCGCGCCGACATCCTCCGGGATGGAGCAGTCCGCGAGGTCCACGGTGGCACCGTTGTCCGGGCACCGATGGGTTTCCGGGTCCACGCTGCCGCCGTCGGAGCAGGCCACGTCGAACACCTGCTCCCGCCTGGCGCCGTCCTGGACCCAGCCCTTGATGACCTGCGCCCGCTGCAGCGGGGCGCCGCGCGGGTCGCGGGCGGCCCAGACGAGGAAGGTGGGCGCTCCTTCCGCGCGACCTTCGATGTCTCCGCCCATGGGTACTCCGCCGGCATCCGCCCGCCCGACCATGTCGAGGGCATCGGCGGCGATGCCGGCCAGGTCGTAGCCGCCGAAGAAGCGCACGCGGATCCTCGGTCCGCTCGTGCCGAAGGTCTCCTTGCGGCGGAACGCGTCGTGGAGCGATTCGCGGGTGTTCTCCTCCGCCCACGCGCCGGTCAGCCCGGACGCGCCCCAATAGGTGTAGTAGGTCTCGCGGAACCGCTCGGCATCCTCGCCGCACCAGATCTTCGGCGCGGGTTGGACGGACTCGCCCGAGATGGCGGTCGGCACCCCCTCGGGGCACGGATACACGTCGAGCGGCCCCTCTCCGGCGACCGGCTCCAGGGGAATCGAGCCGCGCCGCTCCGGCGTGCCGTCGAGGAAGCCCACCTTGCTGTAGAAGTCGGATTCGTCGCCGGCGTACGACGCGTTGTGCGTGTCGCTCGCCCCGACGATGCCGAACTTGAACGGGTTGAAGCCCTGCTCCTGCTCGAAGGCGATGCCGCGGATCAGGGCCTCGCGGGCATAACTCCCGGAGACGTTGCTGATGATCTGGGTGGCGATGCGGAACGGCATGATCTCGAAGTCGGCCCACTCGTCGTTCGGCGACAGCAGCGGGTGGGTGTCGGAGGTTCCCTTCACCTGCGTGATCTCGATCAGGGGCTCGTTGCGCATCCGGAGGTCGGCGTAGGCCGGGTCGAACGGCGAGTCGTCATAGTAGGCGGGCTTGAACATCTGGCCGTTCGAACCGTTGCTGTTGTGCGGGATCGCGAGCGCGTCATGGCCGTTGTCGCGGGCCCGGTCCATCCACCGCCAGAGATCCTCGGGGTTCATCGAGTCAAGCCGCGAAAACGGCATCTCCGGCGCGCTGTCCCCCCGGAAGACCACGTTGCGGTGCAGGTTCTGGGACGACGGTCCGGAGGTGAACTCGTAGGCGACGAACGCCGTGAAGTTGCCCGGATCGTTGTGCCGGTTGGCCGACGCGACGATCTCCGCCCAGGCAGACAGGACGACGCCCTTGTCGAGCACCTCCCCATGCGTCTCCGGAGTCAGGTACGGGCGGATCGCCCCAAAGGCCTCCCCCCGCTCTTCCGCCGTCTTCGCGTTCGCGAAGGGCCGCGCGAACTCGGTCTTCGAAATCTCCGTGGTGGGATCGGACATCGCCGGCAGCATGCCGAGGAACATCGCGTGGTCCGTGACCGCGTAGAAGTCGAGCGGATCCGGGAGCTGCATCTCGAAGCCCGACGGGTGCATCAGGCTCTGGCCGCGCGCGAAGCGGTACGCGTCGTCGGGGGTCGCCACCGTGCCGAAGATGAACGCGTCGAACGAGTAGGTCGAGTGCACGTGCAGGTCGCCGAAGTAGGCGTTGCGAAGCGGGTTGGCCTCCGGGAGCACCGGCTCTCCGGCCGGCGCCGCGGTTTCCTCGGACTCGGCGGCGGGCGTCTCCGCCGGCTCCCGCGCGCATCCCGCCAGTCCTCCCGCCAGCGAAACGCCCGCGAGCCCGGCGACGATCAGATTTCGCGCCTTCATGATCCCCCCTGCCAATCGGCGGTCAGTGCGCCGGAGCGTACCAGATGGGCGTTCATCCCTCCCGACGCTCCTCCCGCCCGGAGGCCAGCCCGCCGAGGCCGCGCAGGAACTCCTGGTACGCCTCGATCGACTGGCGGCCGCCCTCGAACATCGCCGTCATCATGCGTCCGAGCGTTTCCTGGTCGCCCTGCTGCGCGACGAACTGCCGGAACCGCTCCGCCATGAACTCCTGGGCCGCCGTGGTGTCGGGCAGGCCGAACAACTGCCGGACTTCCGCCGGCGTGATGTCCACTTCGATCTTCATGGCCCGCTCCCTACCAGGAATTGCGCAGCTCGCGCAGCCTCAGGAACACGTCCTTCGGCGTCGGGTCCTCGTCCATCTCCGGGAAGGCCTCGCGCAGCCGCGCGATGACCACGGGGCTCGAGAGCCGGAAGAATGTGTTGATCTCGCGCTCCCGCGCCAGCGTCGTCACCATCGGGTCGTCCGGATCGTGCGTGCCGGAGAGTTCCTTCGACAGGCTCGCCGCCGAGGCGTTGTCCGGCTCGCGGTCCAGGGTGAACTCCAGATTGCCCTGGATGTAGTCGTGACCCGGATAGATGCGGGTCTCTTCCGGCAGCCGGTCGAGCTGCGAAACGAACGTCTCGTACAGTTCCTCCGGGTGGCCGCCCCCGTGACAGTTCCCGGCGCCGGCGTTGAACAGCGTGTCGCCGCAGAAGAGCGCCGGCGCGTCCGTCTTCGACAGCAGGCAGATGTGGCTCATGGTATGGCCCGGCGTGTCGAGGGCCAGCAGTTCGACGGTCCTGCCGACGGTGACCACGTCGCCGACGCCGAGCCCCACGTCGATGCCGTCGATGGACGCACCGGCGTCCCGGTGCGCGAGCAGCTTCGCGCTCGTGGCCTCGATCATGGCGCCGTTGCCGCCCGTGTGGTCGAGGTGCTCGTGGGTGTTGAGGATCTGGGTGATCTCCCAGCCCTTGTCGCGGGCGCGTCCAAGGCACTTCTCGTGGTCCAGCGGATCGACCGCCAGCGCCTCTCCGGTCTCCGGGCAGGCGATCAGGTAGTTGAAGTTGCGGAACGCGTTGCCCGTCCAGATCTGTTCGACGATCACGGCTGCTCTCCCCCGTTTCCAAGATCGTTGCGACGGTCCGTATCATGGACGCAAACGGGCCGCGGCGCACGCCCGTCCCGGACCCGTCCCGGCGGGCTCGCCGGCGCCGCTCCGGCGACGCAGTACAATCCCAAGGCTGTTTCCCCGTCGGCGGTACCCGTCCATGCACTGCCCCTTCTGCGGCGACGAAGACACCAGGGTGATCGACTCGCGCCTCGTCGCCGAGGGAGGCGAGGTGCGGCGCCGCAGGGCCTGCCGGCGCTGCGGCGAACGGTTCACCACCTACGAGCGCGCGGCGCTCGTGATGCCGCACGTCGTCAAGAGCAACGGGGCCCGGGAGCCGTTCAACGAGGAGAAACTGCGCGCCGGCATGCTGCGCGCGCTGGAGAAGCGCCCCGTGGGCGCCGAGGAGATCGAGAACGCCATCGGCCACATCACCCACGGGCTGCGCTCGACGGGCGAGCGCGAGGTGCCCTCGCGCACCGTGGGCGAGGCCGTGATGGAGGAACTGCGGGCCATGGACGCGGTCGCGTACGTACGCTTCGCCTCCGTCTACCGGGACTTCCAGGACATCCGCGACTTCTCGGAGGAAGTCCGCCGGCTGCGGCCCGAGAACGACTGAGCGACGCGGCGCACTCCATGTCCCGCAACGCCGACCGACTGTTCCTGCGCGCCGCCGTCGCTCTCGCCGAGCGCGGCCTCTACACCTGCGCCCCCAATCCACGCGTCGGCTGCCTGATCGTGCGGGACGGCCGGACCCTCGGCCGCGGCTGGCACGTCCGGACGGGCGAGGCGCACGCCGAAGTGCGCGCCCTCGCGGACGCGGGACCCGACGTCGCGGGAGCGACCGCCTACGTCTCTCTCGAGCCATGCTCGTTCCACGGCAGGACGCCACCCTGCACGGATGCCCTGGTCGCCGCCGGCATCCGCCGCGTCGTGGCCGCCATGGCAGACCCGCATCCGCGCATCGCCGGGGCCGGATTCGAGCAGCTCCGGGAAGCGGGCATCGCCGTCGATGTCATCGACCTGCCCGAGGCGCGCGAGCTGAACCTGGGCTGGACCACCCGGCTCGCGACCGGGCGTCCCTGGGTGCGCATCAAGACCGCGGTGTCCCTCGACGGGCGGACCGCGATGGCGAGCGGCGAAAGCCAGTGGATCACGGGCCCCGCCGCCCGTGCCGACGTGCAGCACTGGCGCGCGCGCAGTTGCGCCGTGATCACCGGCGCCGGCACCGTGCGGATCGACAATCCCAGGCTCACCGTACGCGACCGGCGTTTCGCCGCGGACGGACACCTGCGCCAGCCGCTCCGCGTCGTGGTGAGCCGGTCGGGCGCGCTGCCGCCCGACGCCACTGTGCTCACGGACGGCGGCCCCTTGCTCCTCGCCTGCGGTCGCGACGGCGCGCCGGCGTCCGGCCCCGAGGCGTGGCGGGACGACACCCCCCGGGTCGACCTCGCGGCGCTCCTGGCACACCTGGGCGAGCGCCAGTGCAACGAGGTGCTCGTCGAGGCCGGGCCGACCCTGGCCGGGGCATTCCTCGAGGCGGGCCTGTGGGACGAACTGATCGTCTACGTCGCCGCCAGGCTGCTCGGCAGCGATGCCAGGCCCCTGGCGCGGCTCGGCCTCGCGCGCATGGCCGAGGCGGTCACGGGTAGAATCCACGACGTGACGACTTTGGGAGAGGACGTCCGGCTCAAGATCCGCCGCGACGCCGCTTCCTGACCACCGGGCGGGACGCGGCGACGGTCCCGCCGAACGGGAGAGCCGATGGCGGACGAGAAACCCGGGGAACTCGAACTCGACGGCAGCGGACGCCGCATCGCCGTCGTCGCGGCCCGCTTCAACGCCTCGGTCGTGGACCCGATGCTCGAGAGCGCGCTGGCGACCCTGGCCCGGCATGGGGTCGCGCGCGACGCCATCGACGTGTTCCGGGTCCCGGGGTCGTTCGACCTCCCCGTCGTTGCCCGACGCGCGGCGCAGTCCCTCACGCCCGACGCCGTCATCGCCCTCGGGGCCGTCATCCGGGGCGAGACGCCGCACTTCGACTACGTGTCCGGCGAGTGCGCCGCCGGCCTGCAGCGCGCGGCGCTCGAGACCGGCGTCCCGATGATCTTCGGCGTCCTCACCACCAACACCGACGAACAGGCGGTCGTGCGGGCGGATCCCCAGCGGGGGGACAAGGGCGGCGATGCCGCGCGCGCCGCGCTCGAACTGGCCGCGGTCCTCGACCGCGTCCGATGAACGCCTGGGCGCGCCGCCGCGCGCGACGCGCGCTGGTTCAGGCAATCTACCAGTGGCAACTGGGCGGTCAGCCCGCGGACGCCATCCGCACGCAGTTCTCCGACAACGGCGCCCTCGACCGGGCGGATGCCGAGTTCTTCGACGCGTGCCTGCGCGGCGTGCTCGACGGCGCCCCCGAACTCGACGCCGCGTTCGGTGCCTATCTCGATCGCAGCGTGGCCGCGCTGGACCAGGTCGAGCGGGCGATCCTGCGCGCCGGCGCCTACGAGCTGCGCTCGCGCGTCGACGTGCCCTACAAGGTCGCGATCGACGAGTACGTCCGGCTCGCCAAGACCTTCGGCGCGGAGGACAGCTACAAGTACGTGAACGGCGTCCTCGACCGCGTCGCCCGCGACCTCCGCGCCGCCGAGACGTCGACGGAACAATGACGGAACAAAATGACGGAACAATAAAGTGGACGAGTTCGCCCTGATCGACCGGATCGTCGCGATCCTGGGAGAGCGGGCCGGGGGCGAGGGCGTACTGCTCGGACCGGGCGACGACGCCGCCCTCGTCGCCGTACCCCCCGGCTTCGATCTCGCCGTCACGACGGACACCCTGGTGGCCGGCCGGCACTTTCCGCCGGACGCACCCGGCGACCTGGTCGGAGAGCGCGCCCTGGGCGTCAACCTGTCGGACCTCGCCGCGATGGGCGCAGAAGCGCGTTACTGCGTGGTGGCGCTGACCGCGCCCGAGCCGGACGTGCCCTGGATCGAGGCATTCGCACGCGGGCTGGCCGATGCCGCCGCGCGCCATCGGGTCGCCATCGTGGGCGGCAACCTGGCACGGGGACCGCTCTGCGTCTCCGTGGCGGCGCACGGGATCGTAGCCGGCGGCCAGGCGCTCACGAGGTCGGGGGCCCGTCCCGGAGACCGCGTGTACGTGTCCGGCGCGCTCGGCGTCGGCCACTCGGCGCGGCTCGCCGAGGACCCCCGATTTTACAGGGTCGAGCCCCGGCTCGACCTCGGCGCCGCGCTGCGCGGCGTCGCGTCCGCGGCCATCGACATCTCCGACGGCTTTGTTTCCGACCTCCGGCACCTCTGCACCGCCAGCGGCGTGGGCGCCGAGATCGACCTCCAAGCTGTGCCCGTCTGCCCGGAAGTCGACGCGCGCACCGCGCTCGCCTGCGGCGACGACTACGAACTGCTGTTCACCGCCGCCGAACTCCCGCCCCTGGACGCGACGGTGTACGCCGTCGGCACGATCGTCGCGGGAGAACGCGTGACGGTGCTGGAGGCCGGGCGTCCCCTGGACCTCGATCCGGCCGGTCCGAGGGGCTTCCGCCATTTCGAGTAGCCGTCTCACGCCGCGCGACCTGGCCGGCCCCGACGTGCTGGTCGCGACCGGCCTCGGCGCGGGCTTCCTGCCCGTCGCTCCCGGCACGTGGGGCGCCCTGCTCGGCGCGCTCGCCTGGTGGGTGACCTTCGCCGACGCCCCGCCGCTGGTGCAGGTCACCGCCGCGGCCACCCTGGCGGCGGGCGCCGGCTGGCTCCTGCACTTCCTGTGCGCGCGGCGAAACCTGCACGACGATCCCGCCATCGTGCTGGACGAGATCGCGGGCGTCTGGATCGCCCTCCTGTTCGTCCCGGCGGAACCGTTCCCGCTCGTCGCCGCATGCGCGCTGTTCCGCCTGTTCGACATCTGGAAGCCGTGGCCCGTGTCCTGGGCGGACCGGCAGGTCGGAGGCGGCCTCGGGGTGCTGCTCGACGACCTCCTGGCCGGGCTCCTCGCGCTTGCCGCGTTCCACGGGGGTCGGTGGGCGATCGGGGTCGTATCCGTCTGGTAGGGGCGTCACCGGGTGGTTCGAGGCGCTGGCTGCCTGGGAAGCCAACGGGATCGACGGGACGGCGGCGATGTTGGAGGCCGGCGGGGCGCGGGAAGGGGCGAGGAGATTCACTCGCCCGATTTGCCCCTATCCGCAGTTCGCAGAGTACAGCGGTTCCGGCGATGTCGATGAAGCCGGGAGCTTCATCTGTACGGACCCCGCCGCCGCCGCACGCGCCAGCGCGCAACCATGCGCACGAGCATGCGCGTCCCGAAGCCGATGAGGAAAACGGCCACCGCCCCGGCGGTCGCGAGCGCCAGGGTGCGCCCCACCACGCCAGGCTCGCCGTCCGGCTCGAACAGCCCGCGAAAGAGCAGCACGACGAAGGCGGGCGCGTAGTGTTCCGGATCGTCCTGGAAGCGCCAGGGTATGAAGAACCACGTCGCCGCCACGAGCGGCGCGAGGATGCGCGCGGCGGTCCAGCGGCGGAGCGCCAGAAAGAGCGCGACGCACACGCCGAGCCCCGCCGCGCCGACGACGATCCAGGCGACGGTGTAGTCGCTCATCGGTCTTCGGCGGGCGCCGGCTCCCCGTCGGAGCCCACCCACGTCACCACGTGGTGCTCGAGGTCGTCCGGGTGCACGCCGTCCTCCGACAGGACCTTCCCGGCGACGCTGATGCCGGCGGCGTGCACGGTGTCGGGATCGCCCGACACCAGCGGATGCCACCAGGCGAGGCCGCGTCCCTCCGCGACGCGCCGGTAGGCGCACGAGGACGGCATGAAGCCCAGGGAGAGGACGTTGTCCGCGTAGACGTGGACGCAGTTGGGTTCCACCTCGTGCCGCTCCGGATAGCGGGTGCAGCGGCAACTGTCGTGGTCCAGGAACCGGCAGACCACGGCCGTGTGGTGGACCTCGCCGGTCGCCTCGTCCCGCAGCTTCACCATGCAGCAGCGCCCGCAGCCGTCGCAGAGCGCCTCCCACTCCTCGTGGGTCATCTCCGCGAGGGACTTCGTCTCCCAGAAGCGTGGCGGGAGCTTGCGAGCCGTCATCGCAGCCCCGCGCGCAGCAGCTCCGAGAAGCGTTCGCCGACGAGTTCCAGGCGCCAGCCCAGGGAGCCCGGCAGCTCGCGGTAGTCGCGGAAGTGCCGGACGCACGCCTCGAGCACGCGCCGGCGGGCCAGCAGTTCGGGCGCGATGCCGAGCGCCTCGGCCCGCGTCCGCGCGAACTCCCGCATCGCTTTCACCACCCCGCCCTCGCGCGGTGACAGGGGCGGTTCCGGGACCGGGGGCGCGTCGTCCTCGAGCCCCTCGGCGTGGGCGCGCAGCAGGTCGTCCGCGTAGCGTCGCGCGATGCCCTTCGGCAGCAGCCCGAACACCAGCGCCCGCGTCGGCGAGCGCGCCTCGGCCAGCGTCACCAGGTGCTCGTCGCGCACCGTGCGCGCCCGCGGCACGTCGCGGCGGCGGGCCTCGGCCTCGCGCCACGCGGACAGGCGGCGCAGCGCCGCGAGCTCCCGCGGGGCCATGCGCCAGGCGCGCTTCATGCCGAGGTAGTACTGCTCCGGGTCCGCCTCCGGACGGCCGAGGACGCTCGCCATCTCGTCCTCGAACCAGCCGAGCCGGCCCGCCTCGGCGAGCCGCTCGCGCATCTGCGTCCAGAGTTCCCGCAGGTACGCGACGTCGGCGCGGGCGTACTCGAGCTGCGCGTCCGAGAGGGGTCGGCGCAACCAGTTCGAGCGCGTCTGCTGCTTCGGCAGGACGACGCCGAGATAACGCTCGACGAGGGCCGCGTAGCTCCTCGCGAACTCCGGCGTCAGGAACGCGTGCGCCACCTGGGTGTCCACCAGGCCGGCGGGGCGCACGCCGAGGTGGGTGTCGATCACCTCCAGGTCCTCGGAGCACGAGTGCATGATCTTGGTGACGCCGGGATCCACGAGGAGCCGCCGGAGGCCGTCGAAGTCCTGCTCGGCGCACGCGTCGACGAGGCCGATGCCGGCGTCCCCCGCCACCTGGTAGAGCGCCGCGATCGGGTAGAACGTGCGCTCGCGCATGAACTCCGTGTCGAGGCCCACCAGGTCCCCGCAGCCGCCCAGGAACGTGTCGAGGGCGTCGTCGGTCGCGAGCAGTGCGTCCGGGCCCATGCGGTCCTCAGGCAGGTCCTCGGACAACGGAGCGCCGTCCGCGCAGCGCGTGGGCGATGGTGCCCCCATCGATGTACTCGAGTTCGCCGCCGAGCGGGACGCCGTGGGCGATGCGGGACAGCCGCGCCGGCGTCTCCGCCAGGGCCTCGCCGATGTAGTGGGCGGTCGCTTCGCCCTCCACGGTCGGGTTCGTCGCCAGGATCACCTCCTCGACGCCGCGTTCGCGCACGCGCCCGGCGAGGTCCGTCAGCCCGAGTTCCACCGGGCCCACCCCTTCGATCGGCGACAGGCGGCCATGCAGGACGTAGTAACGGCCCGAGTAGCCGCCCGCCTGTTCGATGGCGATGACGTCCATGGGGGACTCGACGATGCAGAGCAGCCGCGCGTCGCGTTTCGGGTTCGCGCAGAGGGCGCACAGCCCGGTCTCGCAGAGCGTGCGGCACTCGCGGCAGCGGGTCACTTCCGCGACCGCCGCCGACAGCGCGCCGGCCAGCGCCGCGCCGCCCTCGCGATTGTGCTGCAGCACGTACAGCGCCATGCGGGTCGCCCACTTCGGCCCGACCCCCGGCAGCATCTGCAGGGCGTCGATCAGGCGGTCGATGAGGGGGCTGACGCGTATCAAAGCGGAAGCTTGAAGCCCGCGGGCAGGCCAAGACCGCGCGCAAAGTCCGACATCTTGTCCTGCTGCGCCCCGGCGACGCGCCTCGCGGCGTCCGTGATGGCCGCGGCGAGCAGGTCCTCCAGGAGATCGCGGTCCTCCTGCACGAGGGACGGGTCCACCTGCACGCGGCACGCCTCGTAGCGGCCGTTCAGCGTCACCCGGACGAGCCCGCCCCCGCTCTCGCCGGTGACCTCCGTGTTCGCGAGTTCCTCCTGTGCCTCCGCCAAGCGCGACTGCACCTGCTGGGCCTGCTTCATCAGGTCGCCCAGGTTCTTCATGACATCCACCTCGTAGTTCCTCGCTGCCCCACTGGCGGCCCCCTTCCCGTTTCAGGGACCGGCGGCGGGACCGACGGACTCGGCGCGGCCGTCGAAACGCTCGAGCAGGTCGCGCACGTTGGCGTCCGCGAGAAAAGCGGCTTCCGCCGCCTTCTGGCGCTCGCCGGCGATGCGCCGCTCGCGGGCCGCCGGGGTCTCCGACGGCGGCTGGCCCACGGAGATGGCCACGCGCACCTCGTGGCCCACGAAGTCCGAAACCGTCTGCTGCACCAGCGCGCGCTGGTTGTCGCTGGCGACGAGGGTGTCGTGCGCCTCGTCGAGGAGCAGTTCCCAGGCCGTCTCGGTGCGGGAGACGAGGACGCTGTTGGTGAGTACCAGCGCCGTCATGCCCGACGGCTGCATGGCCTCGACCATTTCGTGCCAGGGCGTGTCCCCGGCGTTGTCGACGGTCG
>JAJDVW010000064.1 GCA_022825925.1 Pseudomonadales bacterium
CGATGGGTTGCTGTGTCGGCAACATGTTGGATGGATGCAGGGTGCCGCTCGCGGATTTCCACACTGTCCATTCGTAAGGATTCGAAAGACCAACGAGGTATGAGCGCAACCGCAGACGGGATTCGTGGGAGCGCGAGCATCCGTTTACCTTCGGCCGCCAGCAAAGCCGACGTTCGCGCGCTCGGACGATGGTGGACCTGCAGTCCACTGCGGGCGGGACGCCCGCGCTCTCAAGGGCGCCTCGCTGAAAGTGCGACTCGTTTGTAGAGATGGAGGCGCCCCAAGCAGTCTAGGTCGGGTAGGTAGTCCCCGGTTCGCGCGTAGAGTGCTCCGGCGGGGTCGCACGGACATCGAGGTGGCGTCCGTCCGCATAGTAGGCCCGGACCGCCTCGCGGTGTCGCCGGTGGCGGGCTGCTTGCTCCGCGTCGAGGGCGGCCACCCGCCGCGCCCGCTCCATGAACTCGCGCTCCGCGTCCGTCAGATTGAACCCGACGAGGACGCCGTCGCCGACCACCCGGCGCCCCGCGACGAAGAGGTCGCGCACGTGGCGGGACGTTGCGCGGGTCAGCACGATGTCGACCTCGTCCTGCTCCGGCGTCAGGAAGTCCTCGGTCATGGCGGCGTAGTCGAGCACGACCAGGTCGGCCCGGGCGCCGGGGACGACCTCGCCGTAGTCGTCGCTGCCGTCGATGCACCGGAAGCCGTGGCGACAGGCGGCATCGAACAGGAGGGAAGGCGGCAGGGCCTGCTCCAGGCCGGTGCCGTTGTGCAGGCGCCAAGCGAGGCGCAGGTCGCGGAAGAAGTCCTGGTCGTCGTCGTGCGCGCAGCCGTCGAGGCCGAAGGCGAACGCCAGTCCGTGGTGCAGGAGGCGCGCTACCGGCGCCACTCCGGAACGCATCCGCAAGTTGCACGATGTGTTGACCGCGACGGTGACGCCGCGCTCCGCCATCAGGGCGCACTCCTCGTCGGTGAGGTGAACGCCGTGGGCCACAGTGAGCCGCGGCGACAGCAGGCCGATCTCGTCCAGGAAGCGCACGATCCCCTGCCGGTAGGTCGCGTCCAGCCATTCGCGCTGGCGCCGCGACTCCAACAGGTGCATGTGCACGCGGCGGTCGTTCGCGGCGGAGGTCTCCGCGATGCGTTCCAGGGTGGTGTCCCGGCACCATTGCGGGCCGATGGGACCGTACTGCACCTTGAACAGCTCGTTCTCGTGGGCCGCCGCGATGGCCTCGACCTGTTCGACCAGATGGTGCGCGGGCGGACCTTCGGTCAGGGTAGTCTCCATCGCGGCGCGATCGGCCGAGGGCAGGTGCGGCAGCAAGGCGCGCTGGTCGCCGTAGACCCAGGGGTTGCGGTCGCGGATCGGGCAGGAGAAGGCGACCCGGATCCCCACCTCGGCCGCGGCGAGGGCGACCCCGGCCGCCTCGGAGACCAACCGGTCCGCGACCAGCGAGTTGTGACAGTGCACCGTCGCGCCGATGCCGGCGAGCGCCATGCGGCCGAACGCGACGGCGGCCTCCAGCCGGGGCTCGACCGTGACCCGGGACAGCGACGCGATCCAGCACTCCAGCGCGTCGTCGGCGCCGCCGAGCGCCAGCGGACGCACCCCGTAGCCGTGGTCGTGGGCGTTGACCATGGCGGGCAGGGCGATGCGCCCGTTGCTCCGGCCGCCGCCGGTGTCGTCGATCGCCGCGACACGACCGTCCGCAATCGTCACCCGTGCGTCGCGCCGTGCAGGACGATGCCCGGGCGCTTCCAGCAGACGATCCACCTCCAGGGTGCGGCTCACGCGCCGCTTCCCGGATCGGCGCCGACCCCGAACTCCGCCAGTGCCCGCCGCAGATGCTCCGCCATGGCGCCGGCGGCCACCGTCGGCAGGCGGTCGGAGGGGGCGATCAGGCACAGTCGCAGGGCCGACAGCCGCTCGTCTTCGAGCGGAACCGCGACCAGCCGCCCACCGGCCAGCTCCTCGGTGAATCCCAGGCGGGTGTAGAACGCGATGCCGGCGCCCCGCAGCAGGAGGCGCTTCAGGACCGCCAGGGTGTTCGAGACCACCAGCGGCTGGTGCGCGCTCTTGAAGGCGTCCATCTCGGCCCCGAAGAAGGGCTGCATCGAGCCGGAGTGGTCCTGGTAGAGAAGGCGGAAGGCGCCGCACTCGTCCAGGGTGAGGGACGAACGCGCCGCAAGCTCGTGGTCGGGGGCCATGATGGCGCACATCGGGCTCGGAACGTCGGCGAGCAGGCTGACGCCGCGGCGCCGGGCCGGCGAGAAGGTGAGGCCGAGGTCCGCGTGGCCCTGGGCGACGGAGTGCATGGTTTCGACGGGGTCCAGGGCCACGACCCGGATCTGGACGGCCGGATGGGCGGCGACGAACCGGGCCATCGCCTCGGGCAGGAAGTGCACGGTCAGGCTGTCGAGGGTGGTGATGGTCACCTGGCCGCTGACGACGCCGCGCAGGTTGTCGATGTCCCCGCGCAGCCGGGCGAAGTCGTGCAGGGTGTCCCGCGAGTGGCGCAGCACGAGCTGCCCGGCGTCGGTCAGCCGCATGCCGTTCGGGCGCCGCTCGAACAGCGGGGTGCCGAAGTAGTCCTCCAGCTTCAGGATCTGCCGGTCGACGGCGGACGGAGAGATGTGCAGCCGTTCCGAGGCGCGGCGGATCGACCC
>JAJDVW010000099.1 GCA_022825925.1 Pseudomonadales bacterium
CTGCTGCGTCGCCGTCAGTCCGCCGGTGTCCTCCGCCGTAACCGTTACCCTCGCGCTCCCCGCCGCAACGCCCGTCAGCGTCACCGGGCTCCCGCTCGCGTTCACCGTCAGCCTGCCCGTCGCCGACGATCGCGCACTGAACGTCAGCCGGTCGCCGGCGTCCTCGTCCGTGAAGTAGTTCGTCACATCCACCGAACCCGGCGTTCCAACTTGGATCGTCTGCCGGTCGATCGTGCCCTTCGGCTTCGGCGCCTCGTTCACGTCCGTGACCGAGATGTCCACGTCGCCCGCGCCGCTCGCCGTGCCGCCCACCTCGCTCACGGTCAGCGTCAGATCGTACGCGTCTTGGCCCTCGTGGTTCAGCCTCTTGCCCACCTTGACCTTGCCGTCGTCGTCGCTCGCGCCGACCGCCGCAACCGAGAAATCGCCCGAACCCGTGCCCGACAGCGCATAGCTCAGCGTCCCGCAGTCTCCCGTCGTCGTCACGCCCACCTTGCCGTCCACACCGGCGCCGACCCGCGCGTTCTCGGGCACCGACAGAGCCCCGTTCGACACCGTGATCCCGCACGGCTGCGGCGCCGGCTTCACCGTCACCGAAAACGTCTGCGTCGCCGTCAGGCCCGCACGGTCCCGCGCCGTCACCGTGACCGTCGCGCTCCCCGCAGCAACGCCCGTCAGCGTCACCGGGCTCCCGCTCGCGTTCACCGTCAGCCGGCCCGTCGCCGAGGATCGTGCACTGAACGTCAGCCGGTCCCCGGCGTCCTCGTCCGTGAAGTAGTTCGTCACGTCCACCGAACCCGGCCGCCCGACCTGGACCGTCTGCGCCGCGATCGTGCCCGTCGCCGTCGGCGCCTCGTTCACGTCCGTCACCGAGATGTCCACGTCGCCCGCGCCGCTCGCCGTGCCGCCCGCCTCGCTCACCGTCAGAGTCAGATCGTACGCGTCCCGGCCCTCGTGGTTCAGCCTCTTGGCCACCTTGATCTTGCCGTCGTCGTCGCTCGCACCCGCCGCCGCAACCGAGAAATCGTCCGAACCCGTGCCATTCAGCGCATAGCGCAGCGTCCCGCAATCCCCCGTCGTCGTCACCCCCACCTTGCCGTCCACGCCGGCGCCGACACCCGCGTTCTCGGGCACCGACAGAGCCCCGTTCGACACCGTGATTACGCACGGCTCCGTCGGCTTCGGCTCCACCGTCACCGAAAACACCTGCGTCGCCTTCAGGCCCGCGCGGTCCCGCGCCGTCACCGTGACCGTCGCGCTCCCCGCAGCAACGCCCGTCAGCGTCACCGGGCTCCCGCTCGCGTTCACCGTCAGCCGGGCCGTCGCCGACGACTGCGCACTGAAGGTCAGCCGGTCCCCGGCGTCCTCGTCCGTGAAGTAGTTCGTCACGTCCACCGAACCCGGCGTTCCAACTTGGATCGTCTGCCGGTCGATCGTGCCCTTCGGCCTCGGCGCCTCGTTCACGTCCGTCACCGCAATGCTCACGCTCCCGGAAGCGCTCTCGGAACCGCCCTTCTCACTGACGGTCAGCGTGAGGTCGTATGACCGCCGATGCTCGAAGTTGAAGCTCCCCGTGATCGCCGCTTTGGGGTCGTTGCCGCTCACCGGAGCTACGGAGACATCCTCTTTGCCCGCGCCACTCAACTCGTATTCGAGCGCACCGCAATGATCCGCAGTCACGCCCACCGTCCCCACATCGGTCGCGTCTTCTCTCACCGTGAAGCTGCCGTTTTCCACGCGGATCTCGCATACCGGCGGCGGCAGCACCGTGATGATGACGCTGTCCGTGTCGCTGAGGCCAGGTTTGTCGGTTACCGTTAGCGTGTACTCGTATTCCGTCGTGTCGCTAACGGCCTCGGCCTTGAAGCTCGGCTTCGGAATGGCCGAATTGCTTGGCTTTGGGGCCCCTGAGGCTTCTTTCCACTCGAAGGTCAGGCTGCCACCCTCCGGGTCCGAGCTTCGCGAGCCATCCAGCGTCACCTCGATGGGTCCGATCACTGTCTGGTCGTCCCCGGCGTCGGCGTCGGGCGGGTCGTTCGGCGGCTTCACCGTCACAAGGAATGCCTGCTCCGCAGTTCCGCCGCGGCCATCGTCAGCCGTGACGGTCACCGTCGCGCTCCCCGCCTTCAGCCCCTTGTACGTCACCTTGCTGCCGGCAACGCTGACCTCCACCACGGTCGCATCCGACGACTTGACTGTGTACGTCAGCGGATCTTTGTCCAGATCGCTGAAGTACGCCGACACGTCCACCGTCGCGCTCTCCCCCACCTCCAGCGTGTCGTTCGGCATTCTACCCACCGGATTCGGCGCCCGGTTCGGCTTTCACAACGACGGTCACGTCGACGCTCGCCCGCGCCCCGCATTCGTCGTGCACCGTCACTTCCATTTCGTACAGGCCCGGATCCAGATCGGCCGTCGTCGAGATCTGCGCGGTCAGCGAGTTGATCGTGAACTTGTTCTCTCCCCCGTCGTCCAGTTCGTAGTACGGGATGCCGTCCGTGGTCTCGGCGGCCACGGTGCCGATCACCTGTCCGGAAACCACCGGGTCGTCGAACTCGAACACGATCGGACTCCTCTGCGGAAACCGGACGCTGCATTCGATGAACGCGGACTGCGGCGTCGGGTCGACGTTGACGGCAGCTTCCGTCTCGGTCCGGGCCGAGGAGTAGGGCAGACCCAGCGTCACGTAGAAGACCTCGACGGCCTCCGTGTTGTCGTCCTCCAGCGTCCGCACGCCGATCGGCTTCGAGGTCTCGCCGGGCTGGAACGAGACGATCTCGTCCGCCGCCGTGTAGTCCCGGCCCGCCAGGGCCGTGCCGTCGCTCGTCCACCAGCGCACCGAGACCCGGTCCGCCACCGGCGTCGACATGGTCACGGTCGAACTCCACGAAGATCCTTCGCCGATCGTGTCCGGCACCGCGGTGAGCGAGACCTTCACCGTACCGTTGTCGACGATCGTCGCGGTTGTCGCTGCGTGCTCGACGATCAGCGTGCCGGGACCGGTCGCGCCGGTGAGCGCCAGCAACACGGTCTCGCCCTTGTCCAGGACGCCGTCTTCGAGCGCTTCGAGCGCGATGCGCGCGACGTTCTCGCCCTGCGCCACCGTCGCTTCGCCCGACAGCGCCGTGTAGTCCTCACCGGCCACGGCCGTGCCCGAGACCGAGTACCGGACCGTGACGGCCCCGGCGGCGGTGCTTCCCTCGACCGACACCTCGAAGTGGCCGGTCGCACCCTCGGCCACGGTGCCGCCCTCGGGTGCCGAGAGCGTCACCCTGAGCGTGTCGGAGGCCATCGGAACGGAGGGGACGGATGCCCGCACGGAGTCCGGGCCCACCGCCAGAGCGAGCAAGGCGGCCAGAGCCGGGAGGATCCGGGCAGCCGCGCGGGACCGGCGCGTGATTGGGAGGCGGGCATGGGGAAGACGAACGGGTAGCGGAATGGTCATTGCGCAGAGGTGTCCTTGCACAGGGGGGCGGTGGGGGTCGTGGCCCGAAGCGGCCGAAAGAGAAGGCGACGGAAAGTATCGGGAAACGCGGCGAGCGCAAAGGGGCGTGGCCGACGGTACCCGGGCGGCGCGAACGAGTCGGCGGTTGCGCACGCGCGCTTTTGGAATGCGCCGGACCGGAGGCCGATCCCGCCGGTCAAGCGGCTTGGGAGAAAAGACTTACGCGTTCAGGGCCGGATGATCCGCACCACCTTGCCATCCCGGTCGACGACCACCACGGGGACCTCGATCACGTCGTCGGCGAACACCTCCGCGTCTGCGCTCTCCAACTCGACGCCCCCTCGGGCATCCCCCTGCGCAGCCATCGGCAGCGTGTACGGATCTGCCTTGCTCACGTCCACCTCGTACCCGAGATCCGCCAGCGCCTGAATGGTGATCGCGGTCAGCAGCGAACCCCCGCCGGGGGCCATGATGTCGCCGGGGATGACGCGCTTTCGCCAGTGGATGTTCAACACGGGTATCCTGTCCTCGAGCGGCACCTTGCCGCCGGTATATCCCTCGCCGCCCGCAGCGTCGAACGCCGCCACCGCCAGCGGCCCCGCGAAGTGTCCGTCCCCGTCCCCGTGCCGGAAGAGTCCCTTCCACGACTTCGGCTTAGAGCTAATCCGGGATCCGATCCCCAGCACGTGTCCGATTTCGTGGAGCGCGGACCGGTACAAGTCATCGATGCCCCGATTGCGAACGTACCACAGGGTGAACCAGCTTTCGCCGAGGAAGGCTTGCCCGGACGCCTCCCGCACACCGCAGGTTCTGGCGGTTGCCACGTTTCCGTCCTGCCGTGCGACCATCCTCATGCGGACAAGTAGGTCGTCAACGACACCCACCAGCCGCAGGTTGGGAGACTCCCCGTAACAGTAATCGGCCATCAACCCTTGGACCGGCACGTCCGGCAGGTCGCCCGTCACCGCCTCCATCCACCGGACCGCTGCGCGCCGGACCGCCTCCTCCTCCTCCTCCGTGAACCCCGGATCGAAGTACAGTTCGATGTTGAACGCGTCGGGGTCCGGTGCGGGCACCACCCAAGCTCGGAAGCGGTGGGTCGCTTGCAACCCTCCGGGGTCGGTTGCCGTCACCTCGACTCCGGTCGTGTCCACCGACAGCGGATCCAGCCACAGCACCCCGTCCTCGATCCGAGCGGCCACCACCCCGGACTCGGTCGCCTCCACTGCATAGGCCATTGAGTCGCCGTCGGGATCGTCAAAGTAGTCGTGGAGCACCAGGTCCGCCGACGGACCCCCGGCCTGAAGCCGGTGCGACGGAATCGCCGAGCGAGCGACCGGGCTCCGGTTATCGGTCTCCGCGAACAGCACCAACTCCTGACCACGAGCCAGCGCCAAGCCATCGTAGCCCTCGGGCACTACTGCCGCCGACGGTTCAAATCCGACATGCGCCGCGCCTCCGTCCGCGCTCGCGGACACCTCGAACACGGTGCTCACCGTGTCTCCGGCCAGCAGCGAAACGGCTTCACGGGAAATCGTCCCTCGCTGGACCGACACCGGAACGGTGAACGCGAACGGAGCGCCCGGAGATACCCGCACCGCCACCCGTGCCGGACCCGGCGCCAGCGGGTCGCCGTCCACCCGTACGAACTCCGGCCGGATGGGAAAGGGTGCACCCGGATTGCCGCCGAGCGTGACCCAATCCAATTCCGACAGGCCCGCGAACAAGCCCGACGGCAGCTCCGCAAGCTGGTTGTAATCAAGTCCGAGTCGCGCGAGCTTCCGCGTCGTGGCGAAGACATCCCCGGACAGTTCGGCCAGATCGTTGTTGCTCAGGTCCAGCCTCACCAGCTCCGGCATTGCGTCGAAGACGCCCGGTTGAAGAGTCTCCAACAGGTTGCCCTGCAAGTAGAGGAGCCGAAGCGCCGAGGTCTCCGAGAACAGGCCCTCCGGCAACTCCATCAATTGGTTCCCTTCCAAATCGAGCCGCCAAAGTGCCGGCGTCTCTGAAAACAGGCCCGGGGGCAGTTCCATCAGCCGGTTGTCCGCGATTCCGAGGTGTCCCAGGGACGGCAGGCCGTCGAAAACGCCGTCCGGCAGTGATGTCAGCCGGTTCCCCCACATGTTCAGGAGCACCAGATTCGAAAGGCCGTCAAAGAGATCGGGCGGCAACTCCGTCAGTTCGTTGCCATGGAGGCGAAGTCTCTGAAGCGCGTCCAAACCGGCAAAGGTTCTCGGTGACAACTCCTTTAGCCGATTATGGGACAGTTGCAAATCTTCCAAGCCGGAAAGGCCATTGAACATGTCCGGCGGGATTCGCGTGAACTCGTTGGAGTCCAAGTCCAACACGCTCAACCGGGACAGGTCCCTGAAGATGCCCGGGGGCAGTTCCGAAAACCGGTTACGATCAAGATGCAGATACTCCAGGCGATTCAAGTCCGCCAGCAAGCTTGGCGGCATTTTCTCTAGTTGGTTTCCATCGAGAGCCAAGACCCGCAACTGGGTCAGTCCGTCGAAGATGTCTGGTGGCAAATCGGTCAGTTCGTTGTTGCCCAGATACAACCGATCCAGCACGACAAACCCGTCGAAGTCGCCGATCCTGAGCCGCCGGATACCCTTCCCTGCCAGATCAAGGGCGTCAACGGTCTGGAGCGCATCCTCGGTCACCTCCGCGCACCCCGAGACTTGCACGTGATAGTATCGAACAAGGTGCCTTACGATCTCTGCGCTCACGGTCGGCGTCCGGTTACAGACTCCCTCGTCCGACACCGCCGCCGCGTCGAACCCCACCTTGATTCCGCCCGCCGTCACGACCATCCGCTGAGCGCCGGGCTCCGCCCCCAGCGTCCACGCCGCCGCCGCCAACCCGAGGCTGTCGGTCGTCACCGTTTCCGGATCCGCCCGCCCGCTCCCCGCTTCCGGCTGGAACCGCACCGAGGCGCCCGAGACCGGCCGACCGGCCTCGTCCGTGACGCGCACCGATACGGGATCCGGCAGCGCGTGCCCCGCCAGAGCCCACTGGTCCTCTCCGGAATGCATCTCGACCGACGCCACCGCCTCGTTAGGGTCGAGCGCGGTCGCGGTGATCGCGACGCGGGCGCCGTCGGCGGAGACCGCCAGCATCTGGGGACCCGGCTCCAACCCCAGCGTCCAGATGGCCGACGCCAGCCCGGTGCTGTCGCTTTGCGCCACGGCGGGCTCGACCCCGCCGTGGCCGGCGCCCGCCTCGAACTCCACGGCCGCCCCGGACACGGGCGCGCCCCCGGCGTCCAGCACCCGCACGCCGACAGGCTCCAGCAGCGGGAGCCCCGCCGCCGCCCGCTGTCCCTCCCCGAACGGATCGAGCGCGGCCGCGGCCTGGCGCACTTCGACGCGGGCCAGGTCGGACGACACGGGCGTCCATGCCTGCAACTGCGCCGCGCCGCTTCCGCGAGCCGTCACCGTGCCGTCGGCGTCCACCGTGAACACCGCCGCGTCCCGGCTGGTCCATCGCACCTGACCCGCTCCCGGTCCGCTTCCGCCCTCGACCGAGAACGCGAACTGCTCGCCGATGTGCGTCAGGGTCACCGCGTCCGGCACGATCCGGAGCGGCGGCTCCGGCTCGACCACCGGATCCGAGTCGCAGGATCCGAGCGCCGCCAGGAGGAGCGCGGCTGCTGCCGCCGGCGTCCGGCCCGGCCGCCCCGAGCGGCCCACGCCCGTCGCATGCGAAGGCAAGCGGGGGTCCGGCGGATCTCGGCTCGCGTCGGCCGCGGGGATTCGCGTTCGCATCGTCCTTCGGGTACTTGAGGGTGGCCGGATCGCGGGCGGGGTGCCGTCGCATCCCCGCCGCGAGGCGTCTTTTCGGGTGCCTGAAAGATGCCCGCTTCGACGCTCCGCGGGCAAACGGCCGACGTCCCGGCGCGGCGGGATCGGGTTCGATGCGTGCGCTCGCTACAGCCTTCTGGAGACCCAAACCGCCCGGCCGACTACGCGGACGTGCTCCGCGAGGCACTCGTGGTTGTCGTACGCCGGGTTGAGGGACCCCAGCACGAGTTTGGGCGGGTCGGAGTGCGGCACATGCTCGATCCGTTTTGCGACGAGTCCCATCCCGTCCCAGATGACGAAGATCCCCGGCGGCACCGGCACCGTCCGGCTCACGTCGATCATGATGCGGTCGCCGCTCGCGAGAACCGGCTCCATCGAGTCCCCGTCCACCGGAATCATCCACAGGTCGCCGGGCTCGGCCCGCAGTTCGTGGCGGATGAGCGGGTCGGCAAACAGCCAGGGTTCCTTCGCCTCCAGATCGCCGTTCCAGGCTCCGGCGGCAGCCACCCTCCGGACATCGACCTCCGGCACGGCACTGTAGCCCTTCGGGGCGGAGTAGGGGCCGGAAGCGGGCGGCGGCTTGGAATGCGCCGCGAGCCGGACTTTCCGGTCGTGCCTGAGCAGGTCGGGCCTGCACCCCAGATGCTCGGCAAGGATCTCGCGGTCATCCTCGCCGAGGACCTTCGGCGTGCCCCGTTTGATGAACTGGTGCAGGTAGGCGGCGTTCCGCCCCATGGCGAGCGAAGCGGTTCGCAGGTTCGAGCCGTTCGCAGCCAGTAGCTGGAGCAGCCGTCTGCGCACCGGGTCCAGAACCTTGTCGTTCTCTCGTTGTGTCATCGTGTGGGAGTCTACCTGCATTTCCCGCCCGGTACAACCCACGACCCCGGTGCGGTGGCGCACCGGCCGATTCGCCGCCGATTTGGGGGCATGGGGGCGCGATTGGCGACGGCAGCCAACGGGTTGACCCCACCGCTGGAACGCTCAGGAACGCTCTGGAATGTCGGGTTTTTCCTACCAGTTGACCCCCTTGCGAACAGCGTTTCAACGTTTGTGGCATGAAGACGCTGGAAGGGCACTTCAGGTCGCGCTTGGACGCGTTCATCGAGAGCACGG
>JAJDVW010000135.1 GCA_022825925.1 Pseudomonadales bacterium
GGTGGAGTCCTTTCCTGTCATCGGTGTGTGGTGGGGCTCGGGGTGGGGACCAGGACATCCGCGGTGAACCAGATGCGGAGCCGGTGGCCCGCGCGGATCGTGATCTCGGGCAGACGGTTCAGGTACCGGTCCAGCATCGAGGTGGCGCTGCCGCCGAGCCCTTGGCCGACGCCCGCTTGAAGCCCATAGGGGGAGGCCCCGGCGAGCGTGAAGCCGCTCAGCGCCCCGACGGCCCCGGCGGCGGCGAAAGTCGAGAGGTAGTGGCGGTTCACTTCGTCGCGGAGTCCGCTCTCGCCCACCTGGTTCAGCCCGGTGAACTCGAGGTCGATCCAGCTTCCGTCGGGCAGCAGCAGCCGGTGGAACGCGACGGCGAGGCGGCTCTGGTCGCGGTTCTGGACGGCCCTGGCCGTGCCGACGACCCGGGAGCCGCGCGGAATGAGCACGCGTTGCCGGTCGGCCGAATAGAGCGGCGACGACACCATGGCCAGCACCGGGCCGGGGAACTCGCCCGACAGCTGGGTGACCAGCACCGCCTCCAGGAACGAGCCCTCGCGGATCCGCTCCCAGCCGGGCGGATCATCCGGACGAACCCATCGGCCCGGCTCCGAGGCGGAGGACCCGCCGCCGGCCGGTGCTGCACCGGGCGGGAGCATCTCGCCCGCGAGTCCGGCCGCCATCTCGGCTTCAAGGGCGGCGAGGGACTGCCCGAGGGACGTGAGCGCCCCGTCCAGCGCCGCATCGGGAGACTCGCCCACCAGGCGAGACCCCGCCGCCGCATCCGCGGAGCCGCCTGGATCCCGGTGCGACTCGGCGACGGGGAACGTGCGGAGCGAGCGCGTCCGCCGTTCGATCTCCTCGAGCCGGAGCGTCTCGCGAAGCTCGAACTCGGCTTCGCTGTACGCGGGCGGACCGGAGGACGCACCCGCGCCTGCGCCGCCACCCGACTCTCCGCCGGCCGGCGCCTGGCCTTCCTCGCCGCCCGCCGCGCCGTCGCGCGACTCGGACTCGGCCCGCTGGCTCTCGCGCTCCGTCTCGTCGCGGATGCGCCCCAGGAACGACCGTCCCTCCCTGTCGTTCAAGGCCCGTGGTTCGTTCGGCGCGCCCGTGCCGACCGCGTCTTCACCGGGACCGGAGAGCGACGACGAGAACAGCAGTCCGGCGATCAGCACGCCGATCAGCGCGATCCCCGCCTTCGTGACGATCCCGCCCGGCAGCGCGCCCTTCGGCTCCTTCGCCCACTGCTTCCAGCGGCTCATCGGGACTCCTCCCGGGGCACGAACCGCCAGTCGGCCCGCTTCTCGCCGATCCGGAGCCAGCCGTCGGCCAGCACGCGGCGCGCCACGTAGAGACCGTCCGCCGTCAGGTCGAAGGCCACGAGCGCCGGACGGTCGTCCCGCAGCTCGTACAGCGCGGGCGCTTCCTGCGCGCGCGAGCGCAGATAGGTGAACTCGCCGTCATGCCACATCGCCTCGACGAGGAACGGACGCTTCGACGCGTCGCGGTCCAGCTCGTACTCGAAGGCGAGACGCCCCGGATACTCGGCCCGAAAGGCCTCGATCCCGTTTTCCATCCGCCTGCGCGCTTCGAGAACCCCGGCCTCGGCTTGCTCTCGGGCTCTCCGGGCGGTCTCGACCGCCTCGGCCGCCATCTCGCGGTAGGCCGCGACCTCGCTCCGGGCCACGAAGCCGGGAGCGTCCGCGGAGGGGGAGGACATGCCCGCCGCCTCCGCGCCCTCCTCGACCCGGAAGACGAGGTGAGGCTGCTTCTTGCCGTGTTCCCCGACGAGGAACGAGTAGATGCGCCCCGACTCGCAGACGAGCGCGACGTTGGTCGTCGCGCCCTCGGCCAGCGGCTTCAGGTACGCGACGTTCGCCGCGCCGGTCAGGTGCCAGTACTCGGAGTCGCCGACCACGAAGTCGAGGATGCGCTCGCCGGGCGGAAGCACGATCAGGGTGGTGTGGCGCACACGGGCGCGGAGCCGGTGGATGCGGTCACCGGCCTCGTCCGGCACCGTCAGCAGAGGTTGGTCTCCGGTCGCTTGCTGCGCGGCCGCCTCGCAGGGGAGCGCCGTCAGAAGCACGGTCAGCAGGACGGCGACGACGGCCAGCAGTATCGCGGCGGTGGGAGTTGCTTTCATGGTGTTCACGTCCTCTCGGTTGGTGGGTTGGGATGGGTTCGGCCCGCGAGCACTTCGAGCCCCCGGACCAGGCCGTGCTTCGCCACGGCTTCGGCGCGCCTCTCGGCGTCGAGCGGCGACGACGTGTAGAGCCAGTAGCTCTCCGGATCGACTTCGAGGCGGAGCACCGCCGCCTCGTCCGGTCGGCGGAGGTAGAGTTCGCGCTTGGGCGTGAGTTCCCGGATCCGGGCGACTTCCGACTCGTTCAGCCGGAACAGCGCCCCGGCCTCCGCCGGCAACTCGGGGTTGGCGAGGAAGAGCTTGGTGGGGATGGATTCGAGGAGCGCCGACGCCCCGGGCGTCCCGGTCACGTCCACGGCGGACTGGGTGGCGAGCACCAGCGCGGCGTTCTTCTTCCGCCACGTCTTGGCCGCCTCGGCCAGGTAGTTCAGCACGGCGGGGTCCTGCATGTACCGCCACGCCTCATCCACGACCATCAGCTTGAGCCGTGCGGTCTCGGCCGGGTCCTCGATCTCGAGGCGCATCCGCTCCAGCAGGTACGCGAGCGCCGCTTCGCAGAGGTCCGCGTGCTCCGCCGCGCCCGCCAGATCGATCACCTGCCAGTCGCGGAACTCGATGTCCGCCCCGCCCGACGGAGCGTTGTCGAAGAACGCCCCCCACGCACCGCCGTCGGTCCAGCGGCTCAGTGCGGGCCACATCGCGACGGGGAGCGAACCGGCCAGCACGCTCAGCGTCCGGCGCTCCGGTCCGAGAGCGTACAGGTCCTCGATCCGCGCGCGGATCTCGCTCGTGTCCGCGCCGCCCGCCTCGAACCCGCCCAGCTTCAGCAGCCGGAGCACCCAGCCGGTCAGGAACTGGAACGTTCGGTTCGTGGGAGGCAGCGCGAACGGCTGGAGTCGAAGTGTCGGCTCCGTCTCGTCGGGCGCGAGCTCCAGGTACCGGCCCCCGAGGAAGCGCGTCAGCCAGCGGTACGAGCCGCCCAGGTCCAGGATCAGGACGCGCGGGCGGTACTTGAGCGCTTCGACCAGGAGGAAGTTCAGCGCGAAGCTCTTGCCCGCGCCCGTCGCACCCAGGATCAGCGTGTGGCCCACGTCGCCCGCGAACAGGTCGTAGCGGTACGCCGTCCTCCACGGCGTCTCGAACACGGCCAGCGGCTCGCGGCCGAGATGGCGGCTCGTCTTCTCGCCCCTCGGCGGCCCGAACACGGGCGCGAGACACGCCGCGAGGCCGGCCGACACGAACACCCGTCGCACCTGCCGCTTGCGCGGCTGGGCCGGGAGCCGAGCGAACCACGCGGGCAACTGGCCGTATCCCTCCCGGATCGCCTTCGCGTCGTGCGCCGCGAAGAGGCGGCGCACTTCGCCGTCCAGCCGCCCGATCCCTTCCAGATCGCCGTGAAGCGCGACGGTCAGCGACGCCTCGCCGTAGGCCACGCCATCGGCCTCGAGTTCGACCAGCGCGCCGCCCAGGCGGTCCGACTCGGCGGCCGCGGCGGAATCGACCATCGCCGCCGCCGTGCCCTGCGCGTCCTGCGCGTGCGCCATCATCGAGTAGCGGCGCGAGAAGTAGTGGCGCTGCGCGCTCCGGATCCGCCGCCGCGCCGCCTCGACCGTGAAGGGCCGCCACTCCAGCGAGACCGTCAGCGTCGCGTCCAGGCAGTAAAGGTCGCGGAGCAGGTTCGCGTGGGCCTGGCCCGGTGGCGAAAGCAGCGAATAGAGGACGACCGGCTCGCCGTCGAGCCGGAGGTGCGAACGCTCCGCCTCAAGTTCCGAAAGCGCGAGCCGCCAGTTCATGCCGCTGCCCGTCGCACCGTCCCAGAAGGTGCCGGGACGGTTCACGAGTTCGGAGAGCAACCGGGACGCCTCCACCGCGCCCAGCGCCTCGATGGGCGTGTGTTCGGCCACGAGCGCGCGGCCCGCCTCGATCATCGCCCGGAATCGGTCCGCCGCTCCCTCGATTTCGGAGACGAGGTACACCGACCCCCTCTTCTTGCGGCGCTTCCGCAGGCTCGCGAAGCGGGCGAGCGGTCCCCGCCCGGAACCATCGGCCACCGGACGCAAACCCGGATCGTGCGTCCAGACGACGTAGGACTCGAGACGCTGAACGCGAGCGGCCAGGAACTCGTGCCGCTTCCGCGCCGAGACCGCCGCAACGCCGGCATCGGCGTCATCGGCGTGGCGAGGCGACACGCCTGGACGGCGGAGCAGATGGAACTGCAGACGTGTGCCTGACCCGAGCCCCGACAGCAGCCTTTGCCAGAGTCCCAGCACCCGGTCGATCTGTTCGGGTGTCCTGCCGTCGGTCACGGCGGGCTCGATCCGGCCCGCCGCGACCAACTCGCCCGAACGGGTCAGGCAGGTGCGGTCGTCTCCGAGCCAGCCCCAATAGGGCAGCTCCTCGGCCAGCGAACCCGCCGCCTGGTACGCTCGGCGCTCCCCGGCGACCCTCACCGGGAGTCCACCCGGATGCGGAGGTGCCAAGGCTGGTCCGCCCACTTGCCCGGATCGAACCGCGCCGGATACCGTGCGGCGGCCCGGAGCACCGCGAGCATCGCCGGATCTCTGCGGGCAGCCAGCCAGCCCGCGCCGTAGCTGCCCGCGAACACCACGCCGCCGCTCACGAGCGAGGCCGTCGCGTTCCACACCGCGACCGCCAGCGTAGCGCCCAGCAGGAACAGCCGCCGCTCCACGCCCAGCACCGTCAGCGGACGGTTGAGCGCGGCGTAGCCCGGCCAGCGCACGAGACCCCGCATCAGAACAGCCACGCCAGGAAGTTCACCGCGCCCACCGCCATTCCGATCCCGAAGATGATCCCGGCCAGCGTGCGCTTGCTCCCGCCCTCGCCGAACGCGAACATCAGCCCGCCCACCACGATCGCGATCAGCGACAGTCCCCGCGCAATCGGCCCCGTGAATTGCGTCTGTAGCTCGGTCACCGCGTCCACCCACGGGCTCGTGCCCTGCGCGTGAAGCCCGCCCGGCGTCAGCGCCAGCAGCGCGGCCCACGCCGCCGCGCCCGCCCTGGTCAGCAACGTTCTCATCGTTTCTCTTCCTTTCCCTGAAGGGGTTAATGGGCGACGGTCTATCCGACGCTCCGGCTTGCCACGATCCGTTCGCGGATCCACTGGTCGACC
>JAJDVW010000163.1 GCA_022825925.1 Pseudomonadales bacterium
GTTCAAGCACATGGAGAGCTTCTACTTCCACAACTTCATCTACGAGTCCGTGTGGAAGGACAACCGGCGGCGCATGAACGAGCGCCTGCCGACCTGGGGCATCCTCAACAAGTACGCCCGGGACTACAAGGTCGTGTTCGTGGGAGACGCGACCATGGCGCCGTACGAGATCACCCACTCCGGCGGCAGCGTCGAGCACTGGAACGAGGAGCCGGGCGCCACCTGGATGGAGCGCTTCACCGAAGCCTACGACAAGATGGTGTGGATCAACCCCACCCCGCAGGAGACGTGGGAATACTCGACCTCGGTGGGCATGACCCAGGAACTGGTCGACGGCCGCATGTACCCCCTGACGATCCGCGGCCTCGAAGAGGGCATGAACCACCTGTCGAAGTAGGGGACGGACTTGTCTTGCGCCAGGCGAAGCTTGGTGGAAGGGGGGAGTCCGAACTCGACGAGGGACACTACCCCACCGGCCGCCAGGTCACCGACCCCGCAGACGAACGCACTCGCCATCAAGCGCGAGCCCTTCCATGGCGAGTGGAACTACACCCTGTCTCCCCAAGACGCCGTAGTGGACAAGTTGTCTTGGCGAGAATCCTCAAGCTAGTACAGCGCGCGACGCTCGGGTAGCTGTCGCGAAGCCTCCGCTCAGACTCCCGGAGTGCGCAATGTCACTGAGCCCAGTGAGTTTAAGGATTTTTCTCGCCCATCGCGATATGTTACGACTTTCCGTCGTGCCTTATGTCATTTTCCCGGATGCCCCACGCTCTCACACAATCTACTCGCGACCGGCGACCCGCCGGCTACGCGGCTCTCGTGGAGCGCTTGCGCCTGGACGTCATCCCCAATTGGCATACGTCGCATGTGCTGGCCCGCGGCGTCCATCGGCGGGACGCCGACGGCGGCGGCGTCCGCGAGGACTACCCCGCCGGCTACTGGCCCGGGGATAGCGTCGGCGACCACCTGGAGTTCGCCCTGAAGTACGACGGCACGAATCTCGGCATTCTGGCGGCCATTTTCGACAAGGTGGCCCCATCCGACGTACTCGCGTACGTGCGCGCCAAGCCGACGGGAATGTATGCGCGCCGGACATGGTTTCTGTTTGAGTTCCTCACGGGCCGCAGGCTACCGCTCGATGATCTGCCGCCGCGCGGCAGCTACGTGGACCTGTTGGACCCGGCTGCCTACTACACGACAACGCCGAGCCGTCGGGTGCGGCGCCAACGGATCAACGACAACCTGTTGGGCGACCGCCGGCTTTGCCCCACCGTTCGCCGCACGGACGCACTCCGCGAACACGAGGCGGCCGACCTGCCGGGGAGATGCCGCGCCGTCGTTTCCGCATACCCGCAAGCGCTGCTGAAGCGGGCGCTCGGCTACCTGTACGAGAAGGAAACGAAGTCGTCGTTCGCGATCGAGCATGTCGAACTCGACTCCACCCGGACCGAGCGTTTCGTGGCGCTGTTGCAGGACGCCGAGCTTGAGGATCATTGCCGGCGAGACGCCTTGATCGACCTGCAGAACCGGATCGTCGATGCGCGTTTTCGCGACTCGGGCTACCGCCAATCTCAGAACTACGTGGGCCAGTCCGTGGGGATCGATCGAGAGATCGTCCACTTCGTAGGCGCGAAACCGGCCTCCTTGGAGAGCCTCATGGAAGGGCTGATCGCCGCCCACGGGCGCTTGGAGGCGGGCGCCGTCCATCCCGTGGTCCACGCCGCGGCCATCGCCTACGCATTCGTGTTCCTCCACCCGTTCGAGGACGGCAACGGCCGCATCCACCGCTTCCTGATTCACAACATCCTCGCGCGACGGGGCTTCACGCCGAGGCGGATGATCTTCCCGGTGTCTGCGGCCATGCTGAATCGGCCCGACGACTACGACGCCTCCCTGGAGGCGTTCTCGCGCCAACTGATGCCATTGGTGGACTACACGCTCGAGGACGGCGGCCGCCTGACCGTTCGCAACGAAACCACGCCTTGGTACCGCTTCATGGACCTCACGGCGCAGGCAGAGGCGCTGTTTCGCTTCCTCGCGTGCACGATCGACGCCGAACTCGCGCCGGAGCTGGCGTTCCTCGCGAGCTACGACGACGGCAAGGCCGCGATTCAGGAGGTGGTGGACATGCCGGATCGCAGGATCGACCTCTTCATCCGCCTCTGCCTGCAGAACCATGGCCGGCTATCGGCGCGCAAGCGCGCCAGCGAGTTCGGCATGCTCTCGGATGCGGAGGTTGCCGGCATGGAACGGGCTGTACAGGCTGCGTTCCCTTCCGAGGCCCAGGCCGCGAGCGGAGCCGAAGGCGACGATCGCGGGGCGCCAGTGTGCTTGTGACTCGAAAGCGTGCGTCTCGGGTCGACCTGAGCATCAGCCACCTGTTGCGATCGCTGGCCGCCGCGATCCTCGCCGCGATCGGACTCGCCGCGCATGCGGAACTGGCGGGCTCGTGGTCCCTCACGTCAAAGGGGCAGCGGAACACGCTGCACAGCGTCCTGACGGTGGAGCGGACCGAGGACGGTTACCGCGGGTCCATCGCGGGCTCGCAGGGGGTCCGGAAGCTGGACCCGATCATCGTCGAAGGCGACCGCTTCGTCTTCGAGTTCAAGCGGCGCATGGGCCGGCGCATCGTCAATCTGCGTTACGTGGGAATCATCTCCGGAGATACCGTGACCGGCGTCGTTCGCACCCGGTGGGGATGGTGGCCGTTCTCCGGGGAGCGGAAGGAGTAGCCGGGGCGCGGCGACGCGGACACGCCGCCGGAAGCCGTCACGGCCGGCGGTCGGGCGCCGCCCCGCCGCCCGCGCGCGTCCGCTCGAGGATCGGCAACACCAAACGGAGGATCGACCGGGCGGCGGGGCAGAACGGCTCGCGCACATCGCCGACGGGGCAACCCGATAGCACGGCCTCCAGCGCGTCCGCTTCGTGGCGGTCGATCGTCAGCCCATAGGCAAGACGGACGTCGACCACGCGTCCCGCGAACCAGCACCGGTTGGAGTCCGGCAGCCACTCCGAGGCGTCCCGCGCCCCCTTCGAGCGGTTTGCACCCTCGAGGGGCAACGGGGCTCGCGCGAACTCCCCGCGATCACCGTGGACGGCGACAGCTTCTCCTTCGAGTTGACGATGCAGACGCGCATGGGAGACATCGATCTCGGCTACGCCGGCACTGTCACCGGGGACATCGTCTCCGGCACGATCGCAACGCCCATGGGCGAGCGGCCGTTCTCGGGGACTCGAAAGGAATAGGCCCCGACACCCACCGACCATTCTTGGCTTCGATGACTGACGAGTAGCCAACCTCCCCCCGATGAGTAAGCCCCACACTGCTGGCCCAGCGGGCCGAGCCGACGAGTTCAACCGGTCCTCACGCCCCGGCGATGGTCGCGGCGCGATGTCCACACCATCGTCGATGGGCGATGGCCGCCACCGTCAAGTGCCCGCGACCACCGTGACGTGCGAAGCTGGACGTGGCCCTGCAGGCGGCCGTGGTCACCGTCTGCGGAGGCGTATAATCCCGCCCACGCATCCCCGCATGGGGAGCCGCCATGCTCGACGACTTCGAACGCCCGCCCCCGCCGCCCCCGCCCCCGCTCGACCTGTGGCTGAGCCAATCGGACCGCGCCGACAATCGGCGCGAACCGTTCTTCGTCGGCCGAGAGGATGAGTACGCGGTGTTCGCGCGCGGGGCCAGGCTGCTACGCGACGGCAATGTCGGTGGCGAGGCGATCATCTTCCAGGGAGCGCCAGGGGCGGGCAAGAGCGCGCTCATGCAGGAGTGTATCGAGGCGGCACGGACACGCTCGACAGCGACAAGACCGTGGGTGGCGCAGTCGCTCGACGTGCACACCCTCGCGGACCCCGCCGCGCTGTGCCGGCTGCTGCTACGGGGCTTGCGTCGGGAGCAACTGCGCTTGGCGGACGTTGGGCCGCATCGGCGCATGGAGAGATTGCGCGCGAGGCTGCAGGAAGCGTGGGACGAACTGTCCGCACGCGGCGGCGGTGCCGGTGGCGTACGCATAGGTGCTCGCCCGCTGGGTGGGATCGTCGCCGAGGACGCGTTCGATGCCATCGCTGACGCGTTCGAGGACGTGCGCGTGGTGCTGTTCATTGACGAGGCGCAGAACGTCGGCAAGGACGCGCGTGCGGCGCTCTCAGTCCTGTCCCGCGGTCAGGCGGGCATCGACCTGTTGCCGGTGTTCTTCGGCCTGGGCGATGCCGCAGCCGCGCTGGATGAGCGTGGCGGCCTCTCGCGGCCGCCTGACGAGGGCGTTGTGGAAATGGGCGCGCTGTCCGACACGGAGGTGCGCGAATCGCTGGAGATGGCGTTCGACGCGTACTCCGTCAGCGGTAGCGCCCGCGACGGCTGGCTCGACGAGTTGACGGCGTTGTCGCAGGGCTGGCCGCAGCACCTCAACCGGGCCGCGAAGGCTGCCGGGCGGGAACTCGAACCGCACGGCATGGACGTTGACGCTGCGACCCTCGGCCGGGCAGTCGCGGCGGGGCAGCAGGCGAACTTGCGCTACTACACGCGCCGCTTGCGGGACTTTTCCGCGATGGAGCAGGTGCCGCTCAAGGCGCTCGGCGCGCGGCTCACGTCCGGTACCGCGTCGTTGCACGAGGACGAGATGCGCGCGGCGGTCACCGACGCCGGGCTGACGGGCGAGAAGGCGTGGTCGGAATGGTTCGAGAAGGCGTTGCGGCGCGGGGTGCTGGCCCCCGATCCAAGGGATTCCATGTGCTACCGCGTCCCCATCCCGTCACTGGCGACGCACATGGCGAATCTGGACGTGCCCCCCTCGGCGCGGCCATCGAGTGCGTCGCCGTTGCGGTGAGGTAACCGTGTGCGGCCATCGTCGCACGCGTACGCGATCCCAGCGGGAAGCGCCATGTCCGTAGATCGGATCCGCCTCGTCCTCGGTCAATGCCCCGGCGATGTAGGGTGGCGGCCAGTTCCAGCCGCCCGTAGACATCCTCGGGCTTGAACTGCCGGTCGAGCAGGAAGTTCAGTTGCCGGCTGGCCTGGATGGTCTCGCGGAACACGTCGCGCGGCTGGCGGTCGGGTTCCAGCGCCGCCAGTTCCGCGCCGTATGTCATGACTTCCTCATCGCTCCCACTCCCGCAACGGATGTGCGCCTGCATCATGGCGCGCGCGAACCCGTCGTCCCGGCACCCTCTCCGGGACCCCGGACCTGTCGCGTTAACACGAGGCTGGTGTCGCTCGCCGGCTATCTCCAGATTCCGGGGGGCGAGCTTCTGGCCGGGCTCATTGCAGCGGTTGTTGCTGCAGTGATGATCGTCGTGGGCAACCGGAGCATTGAGGCAGTCGTTGAGTCTGTCGCGGCGACGATGGTCGCCGGTGCGCGTGCCCGGCGGCGTGGTGAGGAGATCGAGCGGATCTGTGACGAGGCGATTCCATTGTTGGTCAAGGATCGGATGAGGCTTGCTGCTCTTCTGGATTCGCACTTCTCGGATCGGGCGGCCCTCATCGATTCCACGCTCGAGGGCCTGACGTCGAATCGGGATTTCGCAGGTTTCATGGACGAACTTCGCAAGGTGAACGAGGCTTATGGAGCCGCGCTTCCTTGGCAAACGTTTGAGGAATTCGACGAATTCATGCTCGACGACTCGAGGCCACCGAGACGGCCGGCGTCTGACTTGACGCCAAGCCAATCCACTGTCGCCACCCTCCAACATCTCCTCGCACGTCTGGGTCGAGCGTCAGTCCAGCAGCTTCACGTCGATTACCGCGGCGTTGTGTTCGTTTTTCGACTCGCGAGTTCTGAAAAGCGCTGGCCTGGACTTGACCAACGCCGATAGCTGCCTGTGCCCGTGGCTCCGCGGATCGAAAGCAGGGTCGAGCTTGCGCACCAGAACGCCGACCGCCCCCAGGAACGCCCAGCCGTCTTCTCTGGCTGCGGCAACCACCGCCTGCCTGACCACCTTGGTCCAGTCGCCGTTATCCTCGGTCACCGTCTCGGTCTTCGGGACGTCGGCGAGGTTGGTCGTATGCACGAACACCTCGCACGCGTTGACGAACGCCCTCGGCGTCTTCGGCTCTCCGATTCCCATCACGAACAACCCGTGTTCGCGGATTCGGGTCGCAAGGCGCGTGAAGTCACTGTCGCTGGACACGATGCAGAAACCGTCGACCCGGCCAGAGTGCAGCAGATCCATCGCGTCGATGATCAATGCGCTATCCGTCGCGTTCTTGCCGGTCGTGTAGCGGAACTGCTGCTCGGGCTGGAACGCGTGGTTCTGCAGCGCGGTTTTCCACCCCGACATGTTCGGGGTTGTCCAGTCGCCGTAGATGCGCCGAACCGTGGTTGTCCCGTACTTGACCGCCTCGGCAAGCACGGCCTCGATCAACGATGGCTGAGCGTTGTCGCCATCCACGAGGACCGCGATGTTGGTTGGCTCCGGTACATCCCGGACGTTGGTCGTGTCAGCCACTCCGGCTCCCTGTTCAACGCTGCCAGCATAATGCCACAGGCGAGGCCCTGTAGCGCCTCAGGCGTCTGTCCAGCCGACAGGGGGCCTTGGATCGTGATTGCGGTCGAGGCCGGGTCCAGAATCGCTCAGTTCTGATGGACGGCCCGCTGCCCGTCAGCGCATGCAGGCCCGCACCGAAGTGCGGCACTGTCCGTCGACGCGTCTTCCCTTGCCGTCTCCTGCGGCAGCCGAGGCGTGTCTCTCGCCATCCGACCCGCCAGCTTTATCCGGCACTCAAGGCGCCGCGCGTCGCCCGCTCTTGGGGCACGACAGGATCCTCCCCGTCCCGCGCGCCTCCTCGCACTGCGGCCCAGATCCCGCCAACGCCCGAGTTGCCTCTCCGGCAGCGCGACAGGTCGCGCTTTGGCGGAACTCGAGATAGCCGTCGACCGAGTGATCGAAAACCAACTCGAGGTCGTGCTCGGCCTCCGTCGAGAACTCAATCCGCCAAGCCATGAGCGCGGCGTTTCCTTGCCGCCGTCCGTCTGACGCGCGTTCCCATCGCGTCGCTCCCGATGAAGTCTCCGTCCCGCCGGCGGGACAACAGAAGTGTCAGGGCCTCCCGTTCGGTGTCTTCCCGCTCCGTCTTGCGCGGCAGCATCTCGATGCCCTGCTGCACCACGGCACTCACGCTGGCGTAGCGGCCCGCGCGGACCAAACCCTTTGCGAACGCGTGCTGCTCGTTCGTCAGGGATATCGACGACTTGACCGTCACGAACCACCTCCAGCGCCATGGCGTGCCACCGCGAGGGTGCCGCCAAGTGTTACCACGGTCAATTCCACGAGATAAGGTGGCCGCTACGATGTCGTCCCCGCGCATCACCTGGCGCAGGAATACCTCGACGCCTACGTCCGCGCCGGCGACAGGGGAGGCGGCTGTTCCGGCCTTGCGGCACCTCACGCCGCTCCCCGACCCTCGTCGACGCACCGCTTACCCGCCGGGCCGTCCTCGCGATGATCGAGCGTCGGGCCTGACCGCCGGCGCCCCATACGTGCACCCGACGTTCCACCTCGAGCTCCCCGTTCCACCAGCGCCGCCCCTCGCGTCCGCATCCGTTGCGTTCCGGAATTTCCCTCCCATCCTCCCGCTCATGACCGACGACACTGCGACAATCCGTTCCACGCTCGAGGATCTGACCGGGCTCCCCGTCCCCGTCCACGGCTGGGACATTCGCGAAGGCCTGGACTCCACGGACGACCCCGCCGTCTGGATCTGGGCCGTCATCGACGAGGACGACTTCGACGGCGAAACCTCCCTGCAAGTCACCGACGCCGTTCAGGCGGCCGTCAGGCTAGCTGTTCCACACCTCTGGCCTTACGTGTCCGTCCGCGGCCGCCACGAGCAATCCCCCGTTTCGTGAGCCTCCATCAGGACCTGCTCGACCAGGCACGCCAACTCGCCACCCGGGAGCGCACGCGACCGAAACAGTCCAGCCTCCGCCGCGGCGTCTCCGCTTCGTACTACGCCCTGTTTCACCTGCTCCTCGACACCGCCACACGACGCCTCGTCGCCGGCAACGACCGCCAGGCCCTCCGTCATATCCTCCGTCGGGCCTTCACCCACGCCTCGATGAAGAAAGCCGCCGTCGGGTTCACCAGCGGTGCCGGCGGCGTTGCCGAGATCCTGCGGCCCGGCCTCAACGACCTCGAACTCCAACCCGAACTCATGCGCGTCGCCGCCTCCTTCCGACATCTCCAGGATCGTCGCCACGAGGCGGACTACGACCTCTCCCGGACCTTCACGCGCCTCGAAGCACTCAACCTCTACTACCGCGCTCTACGCGCCTTCGACGACTGGCGTGCCGTTGCCGGCACGCCACAGGCCGACACCTTCGTTGTCGGCCTCCTGACCATCAACTTGCTGCGCTCCTGACCCCTCGAGACCCATCCCTAATCGCGGCGCCACAACCCGCCAGACGACGCCTCGTCGCCGGCGGCCAAAGCTGCCCCACCCTGCATGGTTCGTCACCGCAGCCGGCGGCATCACACGCGCCAGATCGACCCGCTGACCGTCGCTCGCCGCTACGACAGTGGTGCGGGCCTCGCGCTGCTGGCCGCGTCAACGCTTTCAGCCCTCCGGAAAGGCCCGCAGGTGAGCGTCGAGCAGCGGCGGGAACGCCTCGGGCGCCTCGTCGGTGACGAAGTGTCCCACGCCCGGGACGGGGACGAACTCGTAGGGGCCGTCCACGAAGCCGCCCGTGCCCTCTGCCGCGGCGCGCCCGACCGTCTGGTCCGCGTCCCCCCAGACATACAGCGTCGGCACCGTGACGGCGGGAATGTCGGGCGCCCGCAGCCCGGAGCGTCCGGCAGCCCGATACCAGTGCACCGCGGCATCCAGCGCGTCGCGCCCGCCAAGCGTGGCGAGGTAGGCTTCGGCGTCGCACCGGGGGACGCCCGAACGCGCATAGATCGACCGCAGCCGCGCAGCGTCGTCCGCGAGCAGTTCGTCGGTCGCCTCCGGGCGCAGGAAGGCGCGATGATGGCCGGAGCGGCCCGACTGTTCCGGGTCGCTGTGCATGGCCGCGGCGAACGCCGCCGGATGCGGCCGCGAGATCACCGCCAACGTGCACACCCGGTCCGGATGCATGGCCGCGGTCACCCACGCGAGTTGTCCGCCCCAGTCGTGGCCGACCAGGTGAAAACGCTCGCGCCCGAACGCATCCGCGATGGACAGGACGTCGGCCACGAGCAGTTCGACGCGGTATGCGTCGATGTCCGCGGGGCGGGCGCCTGGCGAATAACCCCGCTGATCCGGCGCGCAGGCCCGAAACCCCGCACCCGCGAGCGAACGCATCTCGGCCCGCCAGGCGTGCCGTGTCTGCGGGAAGCCATGCAGGAGCAGCACGAGGTCGCCGTCGGGCGGCCCCGAGACATCCGCTGTGAACGCCCACTCGCCGGCCGCCACGGACCGGGTCTCAACGCTTTCCTTCTCGCCCATCTGCGATACCTCCGTCAGTCGATCGCGTCCCGCTGCGCCCAGAGGGTGCAGAGCGCGTGCGCCGATGCAACCGCGTGCAGGTGCAGAACCGGAAGCGCCAGGAGGCATGCCGCCTCCACCAGGCGCGCCAGCCAGCCTCCGTACGCGCCCGCGGCGCTCGCAAGCACGACGACGGCGATGACCAGGCCGGTGGCCGCAAAGCCGCGCCGGCGCAGGCGTCCCGACGCCGCCATCCGCTGCATGCGCCAGGAAAAAAAGAGCCGGTCCCAGCGGTTGCCGGACGCCGTGGCGATGCGGACGCCGTGACGCGGCCAGGCGTTCAGCACGTCGCCAACGTACCATGGCCACCAGAACCACGCGCCCACGACGAGCCCGGCGGCGCCGACGAACAGCGTCTGCTTGAGCAGCGCCGTCGTCACCTGCAGCGAGAACGCCGCCACCGCGATGCCGAAGGCCACCGCGGCGAAGGCGAGCAGCCACCCCGCCACGAACCCCGCGAAACCGAGCGCCTCGAAGAGCCAACGCACCTTCGACACCGGCGCACCCACACCGAGCCCCGCGGCGGCGGCGCGGACCTGGAGCGGCAGCACCAGCGCGAGCAGTGGGAACCGAAAGGTCGGGTCTCCTGCGAGCACCAGAACGCCCGCGGAAGCAATCGCCGGCAGCAGCAGTGGCCGCAGAGCGCGGCCCCAGTCCCAGGTACCGGGTCCGACCGCCACCGCGCCGGCCGGGCCGTCCGCTAGAGGCCCAGGCTGCGCCGGTCGAGCGGCCGCAGCGGCACGTCCGGGTCCGGCGAGGGAATGGCCGAGAGCAGCAGCCGCGTGTAGTTCTCGCGCGGGTTGGCGAACAGGTCGTCCACCGCGCCGCTTTCCACCACCCGCCCCCGGTGCATCACGAGCACCCGGTCGCAGATGTGCTGCACGACCGACAGGTCGTGTGCGACGAACAGGTACGTCAGGCCCAGGTCGCGCTGCAGGTCCTCCAGCAGGTTGATGATCTGCGCCTGCACGGAGACGTCGAGCGCCGAGACGGACTCGTCGCAGACCACCAGGTTCGGGCGCAGGATCAGCGCCCGGGCGATGCCGATGCGCTGCCGCTGTCCGCCGGAGAAGGCATGCGGGTACCGGGTCAGGGAGTCGTGCTCGAGCTGCACGTGATCGAGCATCTCGAGCACGGTCAGGAGCCGCTCGTCGCGGTTGCCGACGCGGTGGATGACGAGCGGCTCCTCGAGGATCTCCCGCACCGTCATCCGCGGGTTCAGCGATGCGAACGGGTCCTGGAAGATCATCTGCATCTCGCGTCGCAACGGGATCAATTCCCTGGGCGAGAGGTCCTGCAGCTCGACCCAGCCCTCCGTGCTGCGGAAGCGCACGACGCCGGCGTCCGGATCGATCGCCCGCAGGACGCAGCGCGCCAGCGTTGTCTTGCCGGAGCCAGACTCGCCGACGATCCCGAGGGTCTCCGAGCGTCGCACGTCGAACGAGACGTCCTCGACCGCGGGCACTCCGTCGAAGAACTTCGAGAGGCCGGCGACGTCAAGCAGCGTGTCGTCGTGCATCGGACGCCTCAACCGTCAGCCGGCAAGCTCACCCGCCGCCCGTCCGCCAGTCGGCGCAGCGGGTGGGGCGTCTCGATGTCCGCATCGCGCACCACGCTCGCGATCGTCGCCAGCGGTTGCCCCTTCGGGGCGAGCCCCGGGATGGCGGCCAGGAGACCGCGCGTGTAGGGGTGCACGGGGTCCTTGAGCACCTGGCGCACGGTCCCGATCTCGAGCACCCGGCCTTGGTACATGACCACCACCTGGTCCGCTATCTGGGCCACGACCCCGAGGTCGTGCGTGATGAAGACGACCGAGTTGCCGAGGTCGCGCTGCAGATCCTTGATGAGCGTCAGGATCTCCGCCTGGATGGTGACGTCGAGGGCCGTGGTCGGCTCGTCGCAGATGAGCACTTCCGGATGGCACACCAACGCCATCGCGATGACCACGCGCTGGCGCATGCCGCCCGAGAACTCGAACGGGTACATGTGCATGCGGCGCTCGATGTCGTCGAGGCCGACCCGTTCGAGCATCTCGGCCGACTCCCGCCAGGCCTGGCGGCGGCTGACGTCGCGGTGGCAGAGGATCGCCTCCGCGACCTGGTTGCCGACGGTGTACACCGGAGACAGCGCCGTCATGGGCTCCTGGAACACCATGCTGATCAGTCCGCCATGCAGCTCGAGGAGCCTCGGATCCCTCCTCCCCAACGAGACGATCTCGAAGGGCGGCGCGCCTTGCGGGACGAAGTCGATGGTTCCCCCGACGATGCGGCCCGGCGGCTGGATCAAGCGCATGATGCAGTTCGCGGTGACGGACTTCCCGGAGCCCGACTCGCCGACGATGGCGGTCACCTGGCCGCGCGGCACGTCGAAGCCCACGTCCACCAACGCGCGGGTGAGCCCCGTGTCGGTCTTGAACTCGACCGCCAGGTCCCGGATCGAGAGGACCGCGTCCGTTTTGCTCATGCCCCTTTCATCCCTCCCGTGCTGTAGGGATCCGCCGCGTCGCGCAGGCCGTCGCCGAGCAGGTTGAAGGCCATCACGGTCAGCACCACGAAGAGGCCGGGGAACATCTGCCACGGCGTCAGCTCGATGACGAGGGGATTCTGCGCCTGGAACATGAGCACGCCCCAGCTCACCACCGGCGGGCGGAGCCCGATGCCGAGGAACGACAGCGCGGTCTCCCCCAGGATCATGGCCGGCACCGCCAGCGTCGCCGTGGCGATGATGTGGCTCGAGAAGCTCGGCAGCATGTGCTTCCTGATGACGCGGGGCGTGTCGGCGCCGATCAGCCGCGCCGCCATCACGAACTCCTCCTCCCGGAGCGCCAGGAACCGCCCCCGCACCTGTCGCGCGAGCGCCGTCCAGCCGAAGAGCGACAGGATGATCGTGATGCCGAAGTAGACGAGCAGCGGCGACCAGTGCACCGGCAGCGCCGCGGAGAGCGCCATCCAGAGCGGCAGGGACGGCAGGCACTGCAGCACCTCGATGGCCTTGTTGACAACGCGGTCCGCGAGCCCTCCGAGGTAGCCCGCGACCCCGCCCAGCAGGATGCCGAGGACGATCGTCAGCACGACGCCGACGATGCCGATGGACAGCGAGATCCTGCCGCCGTAGAGCACCCGGGAGAACATGTCGCGCCCCAGCGGATCGGTGCCGAAGAGGTGGATGTAGGCGCCGGCGTCCGTGGTGAAGAGATGGCGGTCCATCCGGAACAGGTTCCACATCTCGTAGGGTTCGCCGCGGGCGAAGAAGCGAATGGGGAACGGCCGGCCGGTGTCCTCCGTGTACTCGCGCATCCAGGTGTCCGGGTTCACCTCCATGCGGTAGGCATAGACGAACGGCCGCGCGTGGAACCGTCCGTCGGCGTCGAAGAAGTGCACCCGCATCGGGGGCGCGTTGACCGCGTCGTCGTTGCGGGTCGTCGTGCCGTAGGGTGCGACGAACTCGCAGAACGCCGCGAGCACGTAGAGCACGACAAGGAACGCCCCGCTCGCGAGCGCGAGCCGGTGGCGGCGGAAACGCAGCCACATGAGCCGCCGCGGCGAGATCGCGGCGCCCGCCTGGCGTTCCTCGACGCCGGCCAGGGGGTTGGCCCCGCTCGGCTGCAGCGCACTGGCTCCCGGGTCACTCAAAGCGAATCCTCGGGTCCACCCACGCCAGCAGCAAGTCCGAGAGCAGGATGCCCACCACCGTCAGGATCGCGAGCCACATGAGGAGGCTCCCCGCCAGGAACATGTCCTGGTTCAGCAGCGACTGCAGCAGCAGGGGACCGATCGTCGGCAGCCCCATGACGAGCGACACCAGCGCCTCGCCGGAGACGAGCCCCGGCAGCATGAGCCCGATGTTGCTGATGAACGGGTTGATGGCGATGCGGACCGGGTACTTCAGCACGAGCTTCGCCGGCCGCACGCCCTTGGCCCGCGCCGTGACGACGTAGGGCTTGTTCAGTTCGTCCAGCAGGTTGGCCCGCAGGATGCGCATGGTGAACGCGGCGGAGCCCATCCCCACGATGATCATCGGCAGCCAGAGGTGGGCCAGCAGGTCGCCGACCCGGCCCCAGCTCCACGGGGCGTCCTCGTACTCCGGGGAGAAGAGCCCTCCGGTGCTGACGCCGAACCACTCGAAGCCGAGGTGCATGAAGATGAGCGCGAGGAGGAACGGTGGCGTCGCGAGTCCCACCAGGGCGACGCTCGTCATGATGTAGTCGCCGACGGAGTACTGGCGGACCGCCGAGTAGATGCCGATGGGCAGCGCCACGATCCAGGTGAAGAAGAGCGCCGAGACCGTGATCGAGAGCGTGTAGCCGAGCCGCTCCCAGACCAGCTCGTTCACCGGCCGGGAGAAGAGGTAGGAGTACCCCATGTCGCCGGTGAGGAAGTTCCCGGCCCAGTAGAAGTACTGCAGGACCAGGGGCTTGTCGAGGTTGTACTGGGCGCGCAGGTTCTGGACGTACTCCTCGGTGACGTCGACCCCCTGGGCCTGCAGGCGGTCCAGCGTCGAGGAGACGATGTCGCCTTCCGGCAGCTGGATCACGGTGAAGATGATGACGGAGATGACGGCGAGCGTCGGGACCATCCCGAGGACGCGGGAGACGAGGTAGGAGCGCACGGCCTAGTCCTCGTTCGATTCGTCGAAGTACCACGTCGCGGGGTGATAGGACAGCGTCCAGCGGTTGTCCCAGCCCCAGATGCCCGTGGGCGTGACGTTCTTGAGGCGCTTCGACACCACCACCGGGTGTGGTGCCTGACCGACCGTGCCGATGGTCCAGAGGTTCTCCGCCGCGGCCTCGAGGAGGGCCTTCGCGGCCTCGGTACGGTCCGCCTCGGTCGTGGCCATGCGCAGCGCGTCGCCCCAGCCCTGCAGTTGCCGCACGTTGTCCGGCGGGCGTTCTCCGAGTCGTCCGTCCGTCTGGTAGTACCGCGCCCAGTGGTTCCACATCGCGATGTCCCACCCGGTGCGGTGTGGGTAGAACCAGTCCGGGACGAGCGGAAAGAGGATGTCGGTGACCTTGTCGGCGTGCCACAGGGTCATCTGCATCTTGTTGGCCTGGGCGCGCTCGGATTGCAGGCGGCGCTCCACGGACTTGAGCCTGAGGTCGATGCCGACCTCGCGCCAGTAGTCCCGCACGAGCTCCATGGTGATGCTCTTCGGCGTCTCGAAGTCGAGGAACTCGAAGGTGATCGTGAGCTTCGAGCCGTCGGGGTACTCCCGGAGGCCGTCACCGTCGACGTCCGCAAGCCCGAGTTCGTCCAACAGTTGCCGCGCGTATTCCGGGTCGTAGCGCGCGTGGGCCTCGGCGAAGCGCTGCTCGTACCAACGGCTCGACGGGTGCGCGGTGACCTGGCTCGGGACGCCCCGGCCGAAGTAGATCATCTCGTTCATCTGCTCCCGGTCGATGGCGTGCGACAGCGCGCGGATGAACCGGCGCTCGCCCCTGCCCCACAGGAGTTCCCGGTACTTCGGATCGTCGAAGTTGTAGTTCGGCTGGATGCTCACGTCGCTGATGTGCAGCCGGCGCCAGACGTGCACCTGGTTGACGCCCTTCACTTCGCCGAGCTTGAGCAGCGGGATGTCCTGCGTCTTGAGCGCGAAGGCGGCGAAGTCGAGCTGCCCGGTCGCCGCCTGGAAGGCGATCATCTGCGAGTTCTCGAGCAGGATGATCGCGTCCACCTCGTCGATGTACGGCAGTTGCTGGCCGGCCGGGTCGATCTTGAAGTAATAGGGGTTGCGCTCGAGGCGCATCTTCGTCGGCGTGCGCTCCACCACCTTGTACGCCCGCGCGGTCGGTACCTTGCCGGCATCCTCGTTGCCCCAGTCCCGCAGCGCCCCGTACATGGCCATCCAGGACACGAACCCTTCTTCCCGCACCAGCGCGTCGAGCTCCTCCTTGTCCCGGAACGCCGGGTGGTACTGCTTGAAGAAGTGCATCGGGTCCAGCATGTGACTGCCGTACTGGGCGAAGAAGTTGGCGAACATCGGGTTCGGCTCGGGGAAGACGTACTGGAACGTCAGGTCGTCGAGCTTCACGAACTCGCAGCCCCGCACCAGCCGATAGGTGACCGGCGAGAAGTCCGGGTCCAGGAAGACGTGGTTGAGCCGGAACATGAAGTCGTCGGCGGTCAGGGGGTGCCCGTCCGACCACCTGAGCCCGGCGCGGAGCTTCACGGTGGTGACGCGGCCGTCCTCCGAGAGGCTCCAGGACTCCGCCAGGTTCGGCAGCACGTTGCGCATGTCCGCCGAGAGCGTCAGGGCATGCTCCCAATTGAAGAACTGCCAACTGTCCCAGAGCGTGATGCGCGCCTTGCCGCCGTACTTGCCGATGCTGTCGTAGGGCTGGATGACGACGGGGTCGTCCGGCAGGCGCTCCTCCACGGGCGGCAGGCCTCGGTCATCCAGGAACGGGCTCTGCGAGAAAGAGGCGAGGCCGATTTCGCTGGCGGTCTTCGGCGGCTCGTACCACGCGTCGGGGAACTCCCGTTCCGGCGGCTGGCCGGTGGCGGACGCGGCGAACAGCGCGGCCGCGGCCGCGACGACGGCCGGGCCCTGGCGGGACTTTCCGAACGCAGGGACTTTCAGGCGTGTTCCCTCCGGGAAGGAGCGGCGACCATGATGGCGACTGCGCGGCGAGCGCGTCAACATCGGCCCCCTACAATCGGTTCATCGCCCGCCCGCAACCGGAGACGCCCACATGTCTACGACCGAAACCCTGTACGAAGAACGCGACGGCATCGCCATCATCGCGATCAACCGTCCCGAGAAGAAGAACACCCTGACGAACAGCGTCATCCAGGGCATCGAGGACGGCATCGACCGGGCGAGCCGTTCGAAGGACGTGTCCGCCGTCGTCCTGCGGGGCATCGGCGACACGCTGACCGCCGGCTACGACCTGACGGCCAACCGCGGCGACTGGGAGACGCCCTACGGCGCGCCGCAGATCGACGCCCGCGAGGGCGCGTGGGACCCGGTGCGCGACCTGCAGTTCATGGGCGAGAACGTGCGCCGCTTCATGCGCATCTGGCACTGCCCGAAACCCGTGCTCGGCGAGATCCGGGGCTGGGCCATCGGCGGAGCCACCGACCTCATCCTGTGCTGCGACCAGCTTAACATGGCGCGCGACGCGCACATCGGCTACGCCCCGAGCCGCATCTACGGAACGCCGACCACCATGCTCTGGGTCTATCGCCTGACCCTCGAGCACGCCAAGCAGTTCCTGCTGACCGGGCGCGCCATCGACGCGGAGACGGCTTACCGGATCGGCCTCGTGTCCCACGTCGTCGACGCCGACGACCTGTCGGAGTTCGTCGAGTCCGAAGCGCGCCTGTTCCGCAACATCCCCGCGAACCAGCTCGCCCTCAACAAGCTGCTGATCAACCAGGCCTACGAGAACATGGGGCTGCGCACGACACAGTTGCTCGGGACGCTCTTCGACGGCATGACGCGCCACACCGAGGAGGCGTACCGGTGGGTGGAGGAGTTCGGCGAGAGGGGGTTTCGGGAGACGATCCGGGAACGGGACCGGCCCTGGGGGGACTATGGGGAGAAGGGACGCGAAAGCGCATCCGGAGCCGGCGAAGATGGGTAGAATAGCGGTAGAACGGATGGTAGATGATAATCCATGAATGCAACCATTGATCGTGCCGGCCGCCTCGTCGTGCCGAAGCCCGTGCGCGAGGCGGCGCACCTGCACCCCGGGACGCAGGTCCGGTTTCGAGTGCTCGACGGTCGCGTCGAGATCGAGCCCGTCCCCATGGCGGTCAGGTTCGAGCGTTCGGGGACCATGATCGTCGCGGTCGCGCAAACGGAAGGCGCGATCGTGACCACGGAAGAGATAGAACAGACCTTGGCCGAAATCCGCACCGAGCGCTGGTCGGACCAGCATTCCGAGTGACCCGCTATCTCTGCGACACCGACGGTCTGATCGCCGCCGCCTGCTCGTGGCACGCCCACCACCAGAGAACGCACGCGGAAGTCCAACGCCGCGCCCTCGCTCGGGAGGAGCTCGTAATCGCCGCCCACTCGGTGGCGGAAGTCTATGCCGTGCTCACCCGAATGCCCGGCCCCAATCGACTGCGCGGAGAGGATGCGATCGCGCTCATGGAGGCGAACTGGCCGGACACCCCGACCGTGCAACTCACGACGCAGGAAGTCTGGGAAGCCGTGCGGGCCGCCGAGCGACTCGGCGTCACGGGAGGACAGACGTACGATGCCCTCATCGCCCATTCCGCGCTGAAGGCGGGGGCGTCCACCATCCTGACCTGGAACGTCCGCCACTTCGCACCGTTCGCCGGACAGATCGCCGTCGAGTCTCCGCCATGACGCCTCGAAGGATCACGCCAAGGGCGTGATGCGGCGCAGTCGCGTGGGAGGTTCGTGATGCGCGTACTCGTCGCCGGCGGCGGCATCGGCGGCCTCTCCGCGGCGCTCTCCCTCGCGCACGCGGGGTTCGAGGTCGAGGTCTTCGAGCAGGCGCCGGAGTTCGGGGAGGTCGGCGCGGGCATCCAGTTGAGCCCGAACGCCACGCGCGTGCTGCACCACCTCGGGCTCGCGACCGCGCTCGAGGCGTGCGCGTTCCTCCCGGAGCGCACCGAGTTCCGGGCGTGGCGGACGCACAAGCTGATCAGCGCCAACCCGCTCGGGGCGACGGTGCGTTCGGCCTTTGGATTCCCGTACTACCACATCCATCGGGGGGACCTGCTCACGGTGCTCGTCGAAGCCGCCATGCGGACGCCGGACATCACGCTGCACACGTCCGCGCGCGTGGAGGGCTTCGCGCAGGACTCCAAAGGCGTGCACGTCACCGTGTGGGGCAAGGAGCATTCAGGAGACGCCCTCATCGGCGCCGACGGCATTCACTCCACCGTGCGCGCGGGGCTGTTCGGGCCCGAGGCGCCCGCGTTCACCGGCAACATCGCCTGGCGCGCGCTGGTCCCGGCCTCGAGCCTGCCGGAAGGACTCATCCCCCCCGCCGCGACCGTCTGGTGGGGCCCCGGCGGGCACTTCGTCTGCTACTACGTCCGCAGCGGCACGCTGGTCAACTGCGTGTGCGTCCGGGAGAAGGAAGGCTGGGAGGTCGAGTCCTGGACCGAGCGCGGGGAGTACGCGGAACTGAAGGGCGACTTCGCGGGCTGGAACGACGCCGTGCAGACCCTGATCGACAACGCCGACCGGGAAGCGCTCTACAAGTGGGCGCTGCATGACCGGCCGCCGATGCCGCAATGGGGACGCGGGGCCGTGACGCTGCTCGGCGACGCCTGCCATCCGACGCTGCCGTTCATGGCGCAGGGCGCGGCGATGGCGATCGAGGACGGTGCGGTGCTCGCCGCCTGCCTGCGGGCATCCGCGGACATACCGGCTGCGCTTGGGCGCTACGAGGACCTGCGACGGGACCGCACGGCGGGCATACAGAACGGATCGCGGCGCAATGCCAGGGTGTTCCACATGCGCGGGATCTCCGCCTGGCTGCGCAACCGCGCGGCGGGACGCGCCGGCGCGGGTGCGATGGCGCGGCTGTACGAGTACGACGCGTTGACCGCCGCGGAGGCGCCAGGAGAGCGCGAGACCGTCGGGCTCGACCCGTCAACCTGACGCGGCGGGCTTCTCCGGATAGTCCTCGCGCCGGCCTGTATCGCCCGGCTGAATGACGAAGTCGCGCCGGTCCCGATAGAGGCGCGCCCGATTGAGAACGTATTGCTGGCCATCGTCGAGATCGACCTTGTCCCAATGTGTCATCAGCCAGTACTTGTGATCGCCGAGGAACAGGTAGGTGTTGCGCATGGTGAAGAACCTGCAGTCAACGCCCTCCCCGGCGCGGAAACGGGCACAGACGAGTTCGATCAACTCCCGCTGGTCGTCCTTGCCGCTCAGGACGTATTCGTGGGGCCAGGTCTTCCGGTAGGTGACGGCTTCGCGCCACGGGGCGTGGGCGATCAGCTTGACTAGCCTCAGGTTCTCCACGGCCTGCATCCTCGTTCCGGCGACGGCAACCAGACTTCGCCATCCATGACGACACACATTGTCGCATCCATCCCGATAACATGGTTCGGAGAGACCCCGTTACACGGTTGAGCACCGTGCCGGTGGCCCAGGAACCCGTATGGCATCGACACTGACCTGGCTCGACTACTCGGAGCGCGACCGGCGGCGCGCCCTGGACGTGATTGACCTGTTCCGCGAGACGGGCACGGTGGACGAACTCGGCCTGGGAGCCATCCGGGACAGCTTCTCGGACCTCTTCTTCCCAGGCACCAGCACCACCCAGACCCGCGCGTGCTACTTCATGCTCGTGCCATGGACCTTCCGCCGACTCGAGCGGTCCGCGGTTCCTTCCAGTAAAGCCGCGGAGTGGTCCCGACGTGAGGAGCTCCTGCTGAAGGATCGCCTGCTCGAGGGAAGCGACACGGAAGGCGTGTTCGGGGCGGTGGCGGGCGCAGGCCTGAAACGCCTTCCGAGCGAGGCGTATTGGGGCGGCCTGGGAAGCTGGGGCATTCACACCTTCTCCAGTCACAAGTGGGCGTACTTCCGTTCGCTCGACGGTTTCTACCAACGCCTTGCGCGGTTCCGCCAGACGCCGCCAGACCCCGAGGGCAGGGCCGCACCACCAGCGACCTGGCACAGCCACCTTCCCGAGCCGCCGTCTGGCTTCCCTAGGGACGGCGTCCAGGTGCCGCTTCGGCGACAGGATGCAGAGTACCTGCGCGATCGCATCCAGGTCGCGCATCCGCAAAGCCTGCTGGCCGTGCTCGCGCAACGCGCAAACCCGACGGACCTGCAGTCCTCCTGGCCATGGCAACTCTCCGCGCTCGACGACATCCCCTCAACGCTTCGGGACCAACTGCGCGACGCGAGACTGTTCGCCGTCTCGATGCAGGGAGCGGCGCTTCTGTACAACCTGATGCTCGCCGAGCAGCGAAGCCACGAGCCGTGGATCGGAAGGTACCAGCGCGAGCTGATCGAGTGGGCCGGAGACGTCGCCGCGCTGGAGGCGGATCTCCAGGACTGGCAACTGGATGGCGTGTGGGGCCTGGTGAGGAAAGGCGGCCGGTCACTCAGCTATTGGACGCAATCCTTCGTTCAGAGCTGGGTCGAAAATCTGCAGCGAAACAGACCCGGCACCGTCGCCAACGCCCAATCCGAGGCGCGCCATCTCGTCGAGGAACGGGAGGTCCAGATCAAACGAGGTCGGGCGCGGCTGGCGAACACGCGTCACCTGGAGTTGTGGCGCGGTGAGTCCGGCACAGGACGCATGGCATACCGGTGGGGATCGGCGAAGCGAGTCCTCCACGACATCTTCGAAGGGCTGGCACGGAGCGAGGGCGATGCTCGGGACCCGTGACCGAACGCTCCTCCTCGACAATCTGCGTCCGCCGGCAGGCTATCGCTTGCGACGCGCCGTCGGCACGAGCTTCACGCTGGATCTGATCGCGCTGCTGACGGCACCCCTTGCCTTCACCTTCTTCGACGCGCACGACGACGACGGCGCGCCCGTGGCCGACCCGGTGGCGCTGCTCGAAGCACTTCGCCGGCATGCAGAAAAGGTGACGCTGTTTGCCCAGGCCGGTGCGATCGCCGTGCCCGCGCCGGGACAGACGCTGCTCACCTGGCTGGAAGACTCGGTAGTCGAGGTGGAGGCAACGGGCGAGGGAGGGATATTCCACCCCAAGGTCTGGGTTCTCGCCTTCGAGTCGGACGATGCGCCGGCCTTCTATCGGGTGCTCTGCCTCTCCCGCAACCTGACCTTCGCCCGCGCCTGGGACGTCTGTCTATCACTGGAGGGTCCCCTCCTGGAGGACGGCGGCGCGCGTGAAAGGAACCAGCCGCTCGCTGAACTGCTCCGGGTGCTCCCGGGGCTCGCCACTCGTCCGTTGCCTCCGAAAGCGCGGCGGGATCTGGACCGAATGGCAAATGAGGTCACAAAAGTCGACTTCCGGCCACCCGGACGATTCAGCGACTTTCGCATTCACAGCATGGGGCTCGGCGAGGAGCCCAAATGGCCCTTCCCGAAGGGTGGACGGAGCTTGGTGGTGTCTCCGTACCTCGTCGGTTCGGTGGTAAGCCGGCTGGTCCGCGACCACGGACTCGAGGTCCTGATCTCCAGGCCAGAGGCATTCGAGGACGTCGTGCGGCAATCCGGAAGAGACGCTCTGCCGCGAACCTCGTACGTGCTTTCTCCAGGTGCCGACCTCGACTCGCGCGAGTCGGAGGAGGAAGTGCAAGGGAGTGGGGAACTCTCGCCGGCCGCCGACCTGGTAGAACTCTCGGGCCTCCACGCCAAGCTGTTCCTGTTCGAGGTCGGCGGGCAGGCCAGACTCTTCGTGGGCTCGGCGAATGCGACGCGTGCGGCCTTCCGGGACAACACGGAGGTGCTGGTCGAGCTCCTCGGACCAACGAGTGACTATGGCATTGGGGCCTTCCTCGGTGCGGAGGACGACCCACGGCTCGAGACGATCCGGTCGCTGCTTCAGGAGTACCACCCTCCCGAACAGCCCGAGGAGGAGGATCCCGAGAGGATACTCGACAAGGAGGCCGAGCGTCTGGCATGCACCCTCGGAGCCTCGGAGCCGTTAGGGTGACGGCGGCGGTCCGCGAGGCGGATGCCGGGCAGCGTTGGGACATCTCCCTGTCCGGGACGTTGCCTTCGATTCCGGACGGCACGACCCTCAGGATCTGGCCGGCGACGCTCACCCCGGAGTCGGCGCTGGCGATCGAGGACTCTGCTCTACGCCCCCGCAAGCAGCGCGATCCGTTGGCCCCGATCGCGACCTTCCAAGGGCTCTCCTTCGAAGCACTGACCGCGTTCTTCGCATTCGAGGTTTCGATCAGCAGGGAAGGCCACGAAGCCCGCAGACGGTTCGCCGTAACCGCCGTGTTACCCGGGGCTCCCGAGGACCGGAAGGAACGTCTGCTCCGCACGCTGCTGGCGGATCGCCGACGCGTCCTGCAACTGCTGTTCCTCATCCTGATGGACGAGGGGGCGGACGTCTCCGCCTTCGTGGCCGCAGCCAACCGCGATCAGGCGGCCCCCGAGACCTCGTTCGGAGGCTGGGACAACGCCGCCCTGCTCGAAGCGTTACTGCGGAGTCTGAGCCGCGACCCGCGCCGGATCGACGATGCGGCAAGGTTGATCGACGACCTGCAGAGGACGGCGGAGGGGCGAGAGCTGCTGCCGGAGGGGCTGTCGGAGATCTGGGAACCCCTGTGGGCAGCGCGGAAGGCGCTGGAACCGTGAGCCACCGAGAACCGGGCGAGCGCCCCGACGCCCATACCGTGCTCGACGGCTTGAAGCCGTTCCAGTACAGCACCGTCGAGTACGCCTTCGAGCGGCTCTACCGGGCTTCGGACTCGACCCGACGGTTCCTCGTAGCCGACGAAGTGGGCCTCGGGAAGACGCTCGTGGCGCGGGGGCTCATCGCAAAGGCAATCGATCACCTCTGGGAGGGAGACGCCCGCGTCGAGCAGATCGACATCGTCTACGTCTGCACGAACGCCCAGATCGCGCGCCAGAACGTCCGCCGGCTGCAGATCGGTGGCCAGTTCGTGCAGGCAGCCCGGATTGGGTTGCTTCCAAGGGAAATCCACGGCCTGAGAAACAACCGGGTCAACTATCTCGCGCTCACCCCCGGCACATCGTTCGATCTACGCAGCAGCATGGGCACCGCCGAGGAACGCATCGTCCTCTACCACCTGCTGCAGCGCGTCTGGCCGGATTCAACGAAGGCGCCCATGAACCTCCTGCAGGGCCTCGTCAGGAGAACGGACAGCTTCCGATGGCAGATCCGGGACTTCGCGCGCTGGGCGGAGCTTGACGACGAACTCGCGGACGCCTTCAAGGATCGCCTGTGCGAGGAAGGCGAGGAGATTCGGGACCGGTACGACGATCTGTGCCGGCGATTCCGGCGGGCACGGTCACGAATCCCCTGGAGCGATCGCGAACCCCAGATCGCGTTCATCGGCGATTGCGCTCGATCCTGGCCGAGGTCTGCGTCACCGCGCTCGAGCCTGACCTCGTCATCCTCGACGAGTTCCAGCGCTTCAAGGGCCTTCTTGATGGCGAGGGCCCGACCGCCGAACTGGCCCGGCGGCTCTTCACCTATTCCGACGCAACCTCGGACGTGCGGCTCCTGCTGCTCTCGGCAACGCCCTACCGAATGTACACGCTCCACCACGAGAGCGCGGAAGACGATCACTATCAGGACTTCCTCAGAACCGTCGAGTTCCTTGAAGGCGAAACCGGGGACACCGGCGACCTCCGCGCGCTTCTCGGCGAGTACCGGCAGGCGATGTATCGAATTGAGTCCGGGATCGAGCCGCTCCAGCGGGTCAAGGCGCGGATCGAGACGCGACTCCGGCGCGTCATCTCGCGCACGGAACGGCTCGGGTCATCCAGCGAGGGGGACGGCATGCTGCGCGAAGTCGCCGCCACGGGGGTCGCACTTACGGCGGAGGACATCGAGGACTTCCTTGCCCTCGAGAAGATCGGACGCGAGGTCGAGCAGCCGCAGATCCTCGACTATTGGAAGTCGGCGCCCTACATCCTCACCTTCATGGACGACTACCGACTGAAGACCGATGTCGCGAACAGACTGCCGCTGTCGTCGGAGGACAAGCTCGCGCAACACCTGACCGGCGGCGGTCGGGTGTCCCTCTCGTGGGACGATGTGCGGGCCTACGCGCGCCTCGACCCGGCCAACGCCCGACTGCGGAGCCTTCTCGACTGGATTGAGCGATCCGCCGCGTGGCGACTCCTCTGGCTGCCGCCGTCGCTCCCCTACTACGACGAGTCGGACCCCTGGCGACGGGCTCGCAAGGAGAACCTCTCGAAACGGCTGATCTTCTCGACCTGGCATGTGGTGCCGAAGGCCATCGCGACCATGGTCAGCTACGACGTAGAACGCCGGGTCTTTCCGCGATTCGATTCCGCGATCCGCAACACGCCCGAGGACCGCCGTCGAAGGGGGCGGCTGCTCCAGTTCGCATACTCGGACGACCGCCTCACCGGGATGCCAGTGCTGGGGATCCTGTACCCGAGCCCGAGCCTCGCGGAGGCCGGGGATCCTGCGCTCGCTCAGCAAGGCGGCATCGCGCTGGAGGAAGCCGTAGCCCGCGCGCGGGAGAGACTGGAATCAGCTCTCGCAAGGTTCACGAAGCCGTATCTCGACGCACACCGAGAAGACGAGAGCTGGTATTGGGCTGCGCCGATCCTGCTCGATCTGGAGGGCCACGGAGCGTCCACCCGAGCCTGGTTCGATCGCCCGGACCTTGCGAGCAAGTGGACCGGCGCGGAAGAGGACGACGACGAGGGCTCACGGTGGGCGGAACACGTCCAGGAGGCAAGGAGACTCGTCAGCAAGGGCATCGACGCCGCGCCGCAGGGCAACCTGCCTTTCGGACGGCCCCCCGCAGATCTCGCCCAGGCGCTGGCCACGAGATCGGTCGCAGGGCCGGCAACGAGCGCCCTGCGGGCCCTGACACGGGCATCGGGGCCGGAGGCGCCGGCCGCGATGGGCGCCCGTGACGCCGCGGGGCGGATCGCCTGGAGTTTCCGCAAGCTGTTCAATCTTCCCGAGGCGACGGCGCTGATCCGGGGCGAGCGGCCCTCGGACGAGCACACGCCGTACTGGCGACAGATCCTCGACTACTGCGCCGCGGGCAACCTGCAGGCCGTCCTGGACGAGTACGTCCACATCCTCCGGGATCTGGAAGGGCTGTTCGCCACCAGCGACGAGGATGCGTGGAACAGCCTGGCAGTGGCCGTATCGGCAGCATTGTCACTGCGCACCGGCGTTCCACGCGTCGACGAGTTCCGGGCCGCCGACGGGGCCGTCGACATCGAGCATCGCCGGATGCGGAATCATTTCGCCGTCCGCTTCGGCGCCCAGGAGAGCGACGACGGCAGGGCGGTCGCGCACGAAGGGCAGGTGCGACAGGCTTTCAACTCGCCCTTCTGGCCATTCGTCCTCGCGTCCACCTCCGTCGGACAGGAAGGACTGGACTTTCACGCCTACTGCCACGCGATCATGCACTGGAACCTGCCTTCGAACCCAGTCGACCTCGAGCAGCGTGAGGGCCGCGTGCACCGCTACAAGGGGCATGCTGTGCGCAAGAATGTTGCGGCGAAGCACGGTGCTGCTGTCCTCCGAGACGGCCCGCAGAACCCATGGCAAGCCTTGTTCGAGGTGGCCCAAAACCACTCGTCGGCACGCCGTGGTTTGGTGCCATACTGGCTATTCCCGCTCGAGAACGGCGCGTACATCGAACGGCACGTGCCCGCGCTCCCTCTGAGCCGCGATGCGTCTCAACTCGAAGCCTTGAAGCGTTCCCTCGCCGTGTACCGAATGGTGTTCGGGCAGCCGCGGCAAGAGGATCTGATGGCGTTTCTGCTGGAGCGGTGCAGTCCGGAGGTGCTGGAGGAAGTCAGGCCGCTGCTGCGGATCGACCTGTCCCCCCGGCCCAACGAAGGCCCCTGAAACCTCGGGAGGGACTCGGCGGCGGTGCGGCGTCCGCCGCCCCGTCAAACGCCCTCAACGCCGCTTGCCCGGTACACATTGCCGTCACCAGTCCCCAGCCGCGTCATCGAGACTCCACCCACCCGCCCGCGACTCAACCGGAACCCGCGAGGGCGCCCAACGCATCCAGCGTACGTATCTCCAGCTTGCTGCGTCGAATGCTGTCGTCCAGTTGACTTACAGCGTCGCGGAAAGGAAGTCGAAAAACTCCCTGTCATTACGGACCCGGAACTCCTGGAGCGTCTGATGGGCCAGCCTCTCTGCCGCACGCGGATCGGACACGCGCCAACACCGGCGAACGCCAAACGGGATCGCGACCCCAGTGGCGGCATTGATCTCCTTGACGCGCTCCTCAACGCTGCGGACTGTCATGCCGACCTTGAGAAGTGACGGATCCTCCCTGGTCGACAGCACGTATATCCAGCCAGCGCCACTCTCGTCCGCCATGCGCGCTCGCCCCAAATTCATTGCGAGGCAACGGCGCGTCGGGAGTCGCAGGAGGTTAACTCGCGCGTCGGCGAACACCGTGGTATCGCCATGCTTGATGGCAGTTCGGAGTCGGGTGCTCTCTTGAGCGATGACGCCAGAGATGCGGCGAGACGGATGGCCCAACTGGGAGGCCACCGTAAACCAGTCCCATTGGTCCTCGCGAACCACTCGGTTGAAGAGCCCCTTGACGGTGCTAATCGCCGAGAGGGCTTCCTCACTCACTGCAGGCATCTCATCGAGCCTCAGGAGACCCAAGAAGATCTCGCATGCTTGATTACGGGCGGTCATAGTTCCGGGCTTTGGAGGAGCCATCCCGAAACCCCACTTCTGGGCAACTTTGCCTTCCAATCCTCTACTCCTGATCTCGGTTAAACGGCCACGCCATAGCTCTCCGCCTGGGCGGTCCTCTCCTACGGTCCGTGCTGTGTCGGCCGGCAACTTCCCGAAACTAGCGACCAGACCGCGACGTCAACCGATTCGGCCGGCTGCGGGCGATCCTCGCCGCGTAGCGGTACCTGTCGTAGAGCGCCGTCCTCCTCCCCCGCTTCGCCTCGACCGCATGACTCGTTCATCTCGGAACGTCCCGCCGCCAATTCGTCGAACTCCCCATCACCGGATCGAGCAGCGACAGGTCCCCGGGCTCGACGGTGTTGCCGCGCGGGAACGGCGGGCCGGCGCCGGCCCCGATGCCTTCGAGGACCCGTGCGTCCTGGTAGTAGCAGCCGTACACCTCCGCCAGCAGGCGCTGAAACGACTCCGGCCGCGCTTCGCTGAACGCCTTCACGTGCTCGACGCGGATCCCGAGCGGCTCGTCGGCGAACCCGGCATCGAGCCCCGCGAGGATCTCGCCCAGTTCCGGCAGGAAGTCGGCGGCGTTGCCGGCGACGTACCCGGCGATGTCGAGCTCGCCCGCGCTCGGCATGACGCCGTCCTCGCTGGCCGGCACGAGCGTGTCCGCGAGCGCGCCCAGGATCTCGCGCTCCTCCGGGGTGAACGGTGCGTCCGACGCGATCAGTCCATCGTTCATGCGGCATTCCCTCAGTCGAACAGGGTGGCGAGGTTCTTCTTCATCGTGTCCGCCACGTACAGCGCCAGCGCCTGGATGGTGCTGGTGGGATTCACGCCCCCGGACGTGACGAAGATGCTGCCGTCGACGATGAAGAGGTTCTTCACGTCGTGGCTGCGGCCCCAGGAGTTGACGACCGACGTCTCGGGGTCGATCCCCATCCGGGCGGTCCCCAGCAGGTGCCAGCCAGCGATGCGCGCCGGCCCCCCGCCCCATACTTCGACGGCACCTGCGGCCTCCATGACTTCCTTCGCGCGGGCCACGCCATGATCCAGCATCCGGCGGCTGTTCTCGCTCAGTGTGTAGGTGATCTTCGGCGACGGTATACCGTCCGAGTCCGCGAGTTCCGGGTCCAGGGTGACGGTGTTGTGCTCCTCCGGCAGGTCCTCGCACAGGACGCCGATGTTGGCGGAGCGGTCGAAGCGCCGCCGGAACGCCTCGTGGTGCCCCGGGCCCCATGGGATGTCGCCGGTCGCCGCCCCCTGCATCGCGGTCGTCCAGGGCCAGACGCCCCCGCGGACGATCTGCATCATGTAGCCCCGCACGAAGTCGCGCTCTGGATCGGTCTCGTAGAACTGGTTGCTCAGCATGCAGCACCCCTGGGGGCCCATGTGGCTGTCGAGACGCTCCTCGAAGTACCCCCGCACGAAGCCGACGGGGTGGAACATGAGATTGCGGCCCACCTGTCCGCTGCGGTTGGCGAGGCCGTCCGGGAACCGTGGCGACGTCGAGTTCAGCAGGATGCGCGGCGTCCCCACGCCGTTGCAGGCGAGCACCACCACCTCCGCGCGCTGGTGACGCTCTTCCCCCTCCGCGTCGTAGTAGACGACCCCATCCGCCATCCCCTCCGCGTTGACCGTGATCTCCCGCACGCGGCATCGCGTCCACAACTCGACGCCCTTGCGCAGCGCCACGGGCCAGTAGGTGATGTCCGTGCTGGACTTGGCGCCCTGCGCGCAGCCCGACGTGCAGGGCCCGAGGTTCTTGCACTCGTCCCGCCCCTCGTAGGGCCGGGAGATGATGGCGCTGTCCGCCGGCCACCAGTGCCAGCCGAGCCGGTTGAAACCCTGCGCGACGGTTTCTCCGAGACGTCCGAGCGGCAGCGGCGGCAGCGGTGGCTGCTTGGGCGGGTACGACGGGTCGCCGGCCAGGCCCGAGACGCCCATCATGCGGTCGTTCTCGGCGAAGTACGGCTCGAGCGTGTCGTAACTCACCGGCCAGTCGTCCGCCACGCCGTCCAGCGTCCGGACGCGGAAGTCCGAGGGATGCATCCTCGGGAAGTGCGCGGCGTAGAGGATCGTGCCGCCGCCCACGCCGTTGAAGTTCACCACGGAGATCGGCGAGTCGTCGTTGTTGATCGGATAGTCCGTGTCGCGCCCGCGCACGTTCGGGTCGATGCTGTCCGAGCCGGCAAGGCGCTGCTCCCAGTCGGGATAGTTCGTCGGGTACTCCGACGGGTTCGTCCAGTCCCCCTGCTCCATGCACACGATGTGCATGCGCGTGTCGGCCAGACTCCACGCCACGGCAGCGCCCGAGGCGCCCGCGCCGATGATCAGGACGTCGACGGGATCGTTGCTCGGCATGTCATTCCTCCGGTAGCACGTCGTGATGAATGGGGGTCAGTCGTCGAAGGCACGCCGGACGGCGCGGCGTACCCCCGCCTTCGCACCTTCGGGCAGCCAGGTCCCGTGCGCCGCCAGGAGCGCATCGAAGTCGAGCCCCAGCAGCCGTTCGAACTCGTCCCGGAGCGAAGCGCCCGCCGGCGTCATGACCTTCAACCAGATGGGGCCCAGGAGTGTCGTCCTCGAAAAGCCCATCAGCGGCATCGCCAGCCGCGCCGGCAGGTTGTGGTTGCTGTAGTCCCCGTAATGCTGGATGGCGTCGCAGGTCAGCAGCACGCCCGGGCCGTCACCGACCAGCAACGCGGCCTCGGGCTCCCGTGCGCCGGCGAAACAGAACAGCTCCGCGTCCGGGAACGGCAACGGGCTGTCCGGGCCGAGCGGCCGATCCACCGGCGGCTCCGGATAGACGCTGCCGCCGGGTTGACACCAGAAGTCGGCGCCGAACCGCTCCTTGCAGTAGGGATCGTCCCGGCCGTGCATGGCGCCGAGGCGCACGATGGCCGTGACCGTGCCGAGGGCCTCGAGCGCCCGTTCGCCCGCCGCGTCCAGGCGGACCGGGTTGACGAGGGTCAGCGCGTCGCCGTGCTTCACGATCGCCATGTTCCGGCTGATCGTGAGCACGCCGTTCACGCGCATGCAGCCCCGCACGGCGTACACCCGCTCGGTCAGCGCCTCGATCGGGCCGTGCGGGAGGGCGGCGGGGAAGTCGCGCGGCATGGAGTGGGCCAGGCAAGGGGGCGCGTCGAGCTTAGGGACGCCGCCAAACGCCGTCAAACCACCGGGGCCTGTTGAGGGACGTCGCGAACGCGCAAGAATCGCGGCGGATTCGTGCACAGGTAGCGGCAAAACCCACCGGCTTTGGTGCCAAAATGACCCTTGGCCCATGTGCGACATCACTCACAGACAACCGTAGAGGAGGCGTCCATGCAGTACCGAGCGACACTGCTTCCAGCGCTCCTGGCTGGACTCTGCGCTACCTTCGCCCAGCCCGGGTTCGCCGAGGAAGCAACCGCCGCCGAAGAGGACGCCACGCCGGCCGGCTCGACGGAAGAAGCCGGGCCCGTCGAGGAGATCGTCGTCACCGGTTCCCGCATCCGCCGCGACGAGTTCTCGAGCGCTTCCCCGATCACCGTGATCACGAGCGAGACGTCCGCCCTCGCGGGTTTGCTGAATACCGCGGACATCCTGCAGACCTCGACGGTCGCCGCCGGTCAGCAGATCGACAACTCGTTCTCCGGATTCGTCACCGACGGCGGACCTGGCGCGCGCTCCGTCTCCCTGCGCGGTCTCGGCGCCCAGCGCACGCTGGTGCTCGTCAACGGCAAGCGGTGGGGGCCGTCCGGCGTCCGCGGCGCAACCAACTCCGTGGACCTGACCGCGGTGCCCAGTTCCGTGGTCGGCCGCTACGAAATCCTGAAGGACGGGGCCTCCTCCATCTACGGCGCCGACGCCATCGCCGGCGTGGTGAACGTCATCACGCGCGAGCGCATCGAGGGATTCCAGCTCAACTTCCAGGGCGCGGCCCCGCGCCGCGGCGCCCCCGAGGACGTCGGCATCGACGCTACCTGGGGCACGGTCGGCGACACCTGGTCGTTCAACGTCTCCGCGAACTACTCGAAGACGCGCGAGATGACCGCGAACGACCGCGACTGGTCCCGCTGCCCCGTGCGGCCGCGCCGCACCGACCAGGACGGCGACGGCGTGATCGACAACACGCACCCGGAGACCGGCGAACTCCTGTGCTTCGGTTTCGCGCACGGATTCGCCGTGTCGCCGTTCGGCTGGGCGCGCTACGAGCCGAGCCTCGGGGCGCCGCATCCGAACCACCCCCATTTCGATCCCGGCATCGCCGGATTCGGCATCCCCTACTTCACGCGGATACCCGTGCATGGCAACGACCCCCGGGACGGCGATCCGATCTTCGACAACGAAGGCGCCTTCTACCGCGACGAGCGCGACCCCGGGGTCCGTCAGGTCGTGCCCGACATCGAGCTGTACTCGGTGACTTCCTTTGCCGACCGGGACATCGAGATCGCGGACCGCGGCGCCAACGCGTACTACGAGTTCTTCTACAACCACCGGTCGTTCGAGAGCTCATTCGGCCACCGGCAGTTCTTCCCGTCCGTACCGAGGACCAACCCCACGAACCCGTTCGGCCTCTACGGGCCCCTCGGCGCGTTAGGCGGCTTCAACGTCCTGCCCGTCCTCCCGACCTACGAGTTGCTCGATCCCCACAACAGCGTCGACGTCGACCGCGTCAATCTGTTCGTCGGGGTCACGGGAGACCTCGCCGAGTCCTGGAGCTACGACGCTTACGTCGGCCATAGCTGGTCCGAGGGCACCTACGGGGGCGAGCAGCTCCTGGACGATCGCGTGCGGGCTTCGCTCAACGCGACGCTGGACGCGAACGGCAACCTCGTCTGCGCCGACAACTCCATCGCCGGCTGCGTGCCGGCGAACCTCTTCACGGAGGACGCCCTCCTGCGCGGACGGCTGCCGGCCGAGGTGCTGAACTTCATCACCCACGACGCCGAGGGCGAGACCACGTACAAGAGCTACCAGTTCGCCGGCTACGTGACGGGCGCGCTGTTCCAGATGCCCAACAACGAACCCGTGAGCGCGGTGTTCGGCCTGGAGTACCGCAACGAGGACATCCACGACGTTCCCGACCCGGAGGGGCAGCGCAACAACTACTGGGGATTCACTTCCGCCGGCATCACCAGCGGCGACGACACCGTCACGGAACTCTTCACGGAGATAGAGATCCCGCTGGTAAAGGGCGTGCCGCTGGTGGAGGAGTTCATCGTGAACGCCTCCGGTCGATGGACGGACTACGAGTCGTACGGAGACGACACCACGTACCGGCTTGCCCTCGACTACCAGGTCGGCGCCGAGGTGCGGCTGCGCGGCACCTGGGGCACCTCGTTCCGCGCGCCGGACCTCTACGAACAGTTCCTCGCCAACCAGCGCGGCTTCAACTCCGGGCTCGCCGACCCGTGCGTGAACTACGGGGAGTTCTACGAGCCCGGGGACGTCGTGTACGACAACTGCGCCGCCGAGGGGCTGCCGCCCGACCTCGGGTCCGAGGGCGTGCCCAGTATCGAGAGCATCATCGGGGGCAACGCGAACCTGCTGGCAGAAACGTCGGACTCCTGGACCGGCGGCGTGGTCTACCAGCCCGGGGCGATCGGCCTCTCGGTCGCGGTGAGCTGGTTCGACATCGCGCTCTCCGACACGGTCTCCGATCCCTCGGTCGGCTACGTCCTCGGGACCTGCTACACGTCGGCCGGACGCATGAGCGCCTGGTGCGGCCGTGTCGGTCCGCGGGACGGCATGGGATTCCTGACCGAGGTCGACGCGTCCCTGGTCAACATCGGCAAGCGGGTCAGCCGGGGCTACGACATCGACTTCCTCTACGAGAGGGAGTTCCCGACGTTCGACCTGACCGTCGACGGCACCGTGACCCGGCTCAAGGAACACCGGGTGGAGCTCTTCGACGAGGTCTGGGACAACGTCGGCCACTGGGGCTACCCGGAGTGGTCGGCGGAGTTCGACGTACGCATCGACTACCGCGACTGGACGGTCTTCTGGCGCACGAGCTTCATCGGCGACACGGCCGAGGACCCCGTGTTCGACCCGGACACGACCAACGTCGACCGCATCCACGAAACCAAGAACAAGCTCTATCACACCGTCTCCGCGCGCTGGCGCAATCCGGACTGGGACGTGATCGCCACCGTGCGCAACGTGTTCGACAAGGACCCGCCGGGAGTCGGTGACGGCGTGCCGCGCAACGAGACCGCCCGAATCTTCAACACGCTGCCCGGCGTCGGTTATCCGCTCTTCGGGCGGACGTTCGTCGTGCAGGTCGCGCGGCGCTTCTGACGATGCGGCGCACGCTGATGCCGTGGTTCGTCGCAGCGTTCTGCATCGCGCTCGGCCCGCCGGCCGCGGCCGAGCGCATTCCCATGAGCGCCTGGATCCACGATCCCGTCATCGACAGCGTGGACGTCAGTCCCGACGGCAAGCGGCTGGTGGCGCTGACGCTCGCCGAGGTCAATGCGCCGCCGGACGTGACCGTATGGGAGACCGCCGACCTGTCCGCGCAGCCGCTCCGGTTCCGGCCTCCGGACGTGAAGGCGCGCGCGGTCTTCTGGCTGAACGACGAGCGGCTGCTCGTCGTCGGGCGCCAGAAGTTCGACATCCGCACCGGAGGGCGCCCGACCCGCTGGTTCCGGGAGAAGGCATACCTCTACGAAGTACCCGGCGACGGGCGGGCGACGGAGCTGTTCCGCAACCGGGACATCTTCGGATTGCGCATCTTCAACCTGCTCCCGCAGGACAAGGACAAGGTGCTCGTCCAGGTGACGAACCTCGAGTTCGCCGCCGACCTCTACGAGGTCGACCTGGGCAGCTACAACTCGAAACGCATCTACCGCGGCGCCAGCAGCCAGGTGATCTTCGGCGACGTCCAGGGCGCCGTGCGCGGCCGGCAGGAGATCGAGGGCAGCGGCGACGACATCCACATCCGCTTTTCCTACCGCCACCCCGAAACCGGCAAGTGGGAGGAGCACCACAGCGTGTACGCCGCGCACCGGGAAGGGATGCAGCCCGTCGGATTCGACCCGGACGGGCGGCGCGTCTACATGCGCGACGACACCGGGCGCGACCGAGCGGTGATCCGCACCTACGACCTGATCACCCGCGAACTCGGCGAACCGCTGTTCGGCGGCGGGGACATCGACGCCGTCGGGATCATGACGGCGACCAACCCCGGGGACTTCGGGGAGGTCGTCGGCTTCACCGGCTTCGCGGCGGGCATCGTGCGCGAGTACACCGAGCCCAAGCGCAAGTCGCTCCAGGAACGGCTCGCCGCGGCGCTGCCGGAAGGAGCGGCGCTACCCCAGGGAACGGTGCACCAATGGGTGTCGATGTCGGATGACCTGACCGTCATCGTCGTGCGTTCCTCCGGCCCGCGCGAGGCCGGCCTCTACCACCTGCTGGTCAACGGCAGCCAGCTTATCCCGCTCGGCCGGAGCTTCCCGCATCTCGTGCCGGAGAAGCTCTCTGACATGACGTTCGAGACCTACGAGGCGCGCGACGGCATGGACGTCCCCGCGTTCCTGACCGTGCCACGGGAAGGCAAGCGGCCGTTCCCCGCCGTCGTGCTACCCCACGGCGGCCCGTGGGCCCGGGACTTCCTCGGCTGGGACCGCTGGGCGCAGTTTCTCGCCAACCGCGGCTATGTCGTGCTGCAGCCGCAGTACCGCGGGTCCGAGGGTTTCGGCCAGGCGCTGTGGCGCGCCGGAGACCGCGAGTGGGGCCGGAAGATGCAGGACGACAAGGACGACGGCGCGCGCTGGCTGGTCCGCGAAGGCATCGCCGCCGCCGACCGGATCGCCATCTTCGGCTACTCCTACGGCGGCTATGCGGCCATGGCGGCGAGCGTCCGCCCCGACTCGCCGTACCAGTGCGCCATCGCGGGCGCCGGCCTGTCGGAGCTGCGGACCTTCGACAAGATCACGTTCCGGTCGCCGTTCAACCGCGAGTACCAGAACCCCACGATCGGGGGCCTCTCACCCCTCGATCACGCGCAGGAAGCGACGATCCCGATCTACATCTTCCACGGCGACCGCGACCAGCGCGTGCCGATCGAGCAGTCGCGCAAGTTCGCGAACGCGCTGAAACGCGCCGGGAAGGACGTCAAGTACGAGGAGATCGTCGATCTCTGGCACAGCCTGCCGTGGTGGCCACAGCATCATCTTGCGATGCTGTCGTCGCTCGAGGAGTACCTGGCGAACGATTGCGGTCCGGGCGGGCTGTAACCACGCATCAGGCCGCGTGCCGTGCCGCGAGCTCCTCCTCGATCCGCTCGACCCGCGCACGGTCGAGCCGGTAGAAGACGATCGCCGCGGCGCCGACGAGGGACAGCGCGGCCGGGAACAGGCTGAACATCAGCCGGATGCCGAGCAGCGCCGTTTCCGTCTGCGGCTGGTTGGCCACGAAACCGAACAGCGACAGGATGTACCCCGCCAGACCCGCGCCGACCGCCAGCCCCATCTTGGCCGCGAAGCCGCCGCCCGAGTAGATGAGTCCCGTCGTCCGCCTGCCGCTGCGCCACTCGCCGTAGTCGGCGCAGTCCGCGTTCATCGCGAACACCAGCGGCGCCAGCGGCCCCGCCACGACCGCCGCCAGGCAGTTCAGGAACACCATGAGCCAGAACTGCTCGGGGGCGAGAAAGAAGAACAGGCTCGACAGCCCCGCGCTGACCACCGTCAGGGCGATCATCAGGCTCCGCTTCTCGAAGCGCCGCGTCAGCGGGCCCGTCATCACCACGCCCAGGATCATCGACAGCGTGCCGAGGGACATGAAGATGGCGGTCAGGTCGAAGATCCAGAAGACCCGGCTGCCGTCGTCGCCCACGTAGTACTTGAAGTAATACAGCAGGCCGCCGTTGCGCACGGCCACCTGCATGAGGGAGAAGATGCCTGACACGAACAGGGCGATCCACGGCAGGTTGCGCCCCAGCGCGCCGAGTTCCGCCTTCAAGTCGGACTCGATGGCGGGCGCCCGCACGCGCTCCTTCGTGCTGGCGAACGTCAGCCAGAAGAGGGCGATCGAAGCCACCGCGAAGAGCATCATCGTCAGGCGAAAGCCCTCCGCCTCGTCGCCGCCGCCGAGCAGGTTCTTGAGGGGCGTCACGAACGTGCCGATCAGCCACGCCGCCCCGAACGCGCACACGAAACGGTATGCGGAGACTTTCACCCGCTCGTCCGACGAAGGCGAGATGACGCCCATCAGCGCCGAGTAGGGGATGTTGATGGCCGTGTAGGCCAGCATCATCAGGGAGTAGGTGACGTACGCATAGACCAGCTTGCCTTCCGGCGAGAAGTCGGGCCCGAGGAACATGGCGTAGCCGAGCACCCCGTAGGGAATGGCCATGCCGAAGAGATACGGCCGGTACTTCCCCCAGCGCGTGTTCGTGCGGTCGGCGAGGATCCCCATGGCCGGGTCGCTGAACGCGTCGACGGCCTTGGTGATCAGGAACATCGTCCCCACGGCAGCCGGGGCGAGGCCGAAGACGTCCGTGTAGTAGTACAGGAGAAATACGTTGAAGGCCTGGAAGAAGAAGTTGGAGGCGGCATCGCCCAGGCCGTAGCCGAGCTTCTCCGTGAACCGCAGCGCGCGCGCGGATCGCTCCCGCGTACCGTGGCCGGGGGTCATGGGGTGCCGCTTCTTCTTGAACGCGCGTGCGGGGCGTCAGCCCGGGTGCGCCTTGCAGTAGTGGTCGATGAAGCGCTGATGGGCCGGAAGCTGACCGACGAGCTGTTCCACCGAGGCGTGGATGCCCGTCAGGAAGCGGTCCAGTTCCTCGTCGCTCATCATGTTGACGATGGGGTGGTACTGCTCCGGCGTCAGCCCCTGCCCCAGCATCACCTGGATCCACGAGTTCTCGCCGAACAGCTCCGTAGGCACCTTGAAGACGCGCCCCGCCTGCCGGAACAGTTCGATGCGGTGCCGGAGCGAGTCCGGGATCTCCATGTCCCGGCACTCCCGCCAGAACGCCGTGTCCGTCCGGTCGGTCACGTGGTAGTGCAGGACGATGAAGTCGCGGACGTTGTCGATCTCGAAGCGCATCTGGTTGTTGAACTCGGCGATGTCCGGCTGCCGGATGCCGTCCCAGGGGAACATCTGCAGCAGGCGGACGATGCTGCGCTGGATGAGGTGGATGCTGGTCGACTCCAGGGGCTCGATGAAGCCCGAGGCGAGCCCCATGGCCACGCAGTTCCGGTCCCAGTGCGCACGCCTCTGCCCGGCCCGGAACCGGATCACCCGGGGCTCGGTCAGCACCCTGCCGCGGACGTTGGCCAGCAGGCGCGCGCGGGCCTCGTCGTCCGACCAGTGGCGCGAACTGAACACCATGCCGTTGCCGACCCGGTGCTGCAGCGGGATGCGCCACTGCCACCCCGCCTCGCGCGCAATCGAGCGGGTGTAGGGTTTCGGCGGCTCCACGGATTCGGTCTGCACGGCGATGGCGCTGTCGCACGGCAGCCAGTCCCCGAAGTCCTCGTACCCGACGTCGAGCGCCCGCTCGATCAGGAGGCCCCGGAACCCCGTGCAGTCGATGAAGAGATCGCCCGCGACGCGCTGCCCGGACTGCAGCCGCAGGGCCGTGACGAAGCCGCTCTCCGGGTCCTGCTCCACGCGCTCGATCCGGCCTTCCCGCCGCGCGGCGCCGTGCTCCTCGGCGATGCGGCGCAGGAACCCCGCGTAGAGCGACGCATCGAGGTGATAGGCGTAGTTGAGCCCCCCGTTCGGCAACACCGCAAAGCGGTCCCGGCGGGCGGCGGCCCACTCCTTGCAGTACTCGCCGAACTCCCGGCCGATCCCCCGCCGCCGGCCCTTGAGCCAGAAGTGCTGGAAGCCCGCCGCCCAACTGTCCTTGCCCGTCCAGCCGAACGAGTGGATGTAGTCACGGCCGACGTCGCGCCAACTCTCGAACGAGATGCCGAGCTTGAACGTGCCCTGCACCGCGCGGACGAAGTCCTGTTCCTTGATCTTCAGGAGTTCGTGCAGGGTGAGCAACGTGGGAATGGTCGCCTCGCCGACGCCGACGGTGCCGATCTCGTCGGACTCCACCAGGGTGATGTCGAGCGTCCTGCCGAGGAGCTTCGCGAGGGACGCGGCCGCCATCCAGCCGGCGGTGCCGCCGCCCGCGATGACGACCTTGTGGATCTTCGTGCGTTCCAAGACCGTTGCTCTCCCTCCGACGCCCGGGCTAGCGGTTCAACCGGTTGCGCAGGTCCGCGCGCAGCCGCTTCGCAGTCGCGTCCGTGATCTTCGCCAGGTAGCCCTTGCCCGGCGCGGGTACGTGCGCATGCACCGACTCGTCGGCATCGAACACGTAGTGGTCGAAAAGCCCGCGCCATGCCTCGCGCTGCCGCGGCGGCAGGTCGCGCAGGGCGAGCATCGCGTGCAGCAGCGCGTCGGACGGCGTCCCCATGGACGCCGGCGACGTGCACCACCAGTAGTTCACCAGCAGGTTGAAGGGCGCCGTCGATTCGACGTGGTGCCACCACATGCTCGGGATGAAGAGCGCGTCGCCGGGCGCCAGCGCCACCGCCCGCGCGTGCCGAGCGGCCTCGGCGAACTTCGGGAAGCGGTCGAGGTCGGGCCGCGCGAAGTCCACCATGCTGATCGCCTGTCCCGACGGCGTCCGGTCCACCGGACCGACGTACAGGTTGCCGACCTGCTCCGGCGGAAAGAGGGTGAAGCGCCGCTCGCCCGCGACGACGCACGCCAGATTGTCCGGGAAGTCGTAGTGCGCCGAGATCCGCGTGCGGTTGCCGAGCCAGAAGCTGGCGAGGGCGTCGTCCCCGGGCACCCGCACGTCGTTCTCCGCGCGGAACCCGGGCAGCCACTGGTCTATCGGCGTGGAGCCCACGTAGATCGTGGAAAGGCTCGCGTCGCGCGCCGGCTCGGCGAGCCGTTCGAGCACTTGCGCGAGCGTGGCCTGGCCGCTGCGGAAGTTGAACCCGGTGCAGTCGTCGTCGTAGAAGAAGCGGCCCTCGATGGACGCGTGCCCGACGTAGACCGTGAGCGGCGCGTTCGACTGGAAGCGGGACAGGTAGCGGGTCGCGGGTCCGAGGCCGACGCAGCGCCGGACCGCCGGCCAGTCACGGACCAGACCCGCGAGCCGCACGGGCTCGCCCGAGTCGAACACGTGCGGGGGGACGATGCCGTCCGCGCACGGCAGCGACGTCACCGCCGCGAGATCAGCGTCCCAGCGCACGGGCCGGCTCCTCCAGCAGCCGGTTCTTCAGTTCGACCAGCCGCTGCACGTTGGCCATCGAGGCCAGGGCCATGAACATCGGCATCAGGTAGCCTTCCCGGTTGAACTCGCCGAGCACGGCGCCCGGCAGTTCGTGCACCTTCTCCTCCGCGAGGCAGTGATAGCCGATCAACTGGTTCCGCGAGCCGTCCCGCAGCACGATCTCGAGGGTCACCGCCTCCAGCAGGTCGTGTTCGACGAGGGCGCGCACGAACGCCCGGTTGTGCTCGATGCCCGCGTAGATCGTCTCGAGCAGGTCCGCCGCGCCTTCGAGGAACGGCGTGCGGCCGCCCAGGGGCTGGAACAGCGGTTCGCCATGCTCCCGGCTCACGCGCGGGTGCTCGAGGTCCACGGACAGCACGCGGGTGCGGGCCGGGCGGCCGGGCTCGCTCGAGTCCTGGAACCCGATCAGGAACGGTTCGCGCCGCACCATCGCGGGGACGTAGCCGGCGTGCCAGCCTTCCTCGTCGAGAAAGAGATTCTCCTTCTCCTGGAAACCGAACAGCGCGACCGGGTAGTAGCCGCCGCGGCCGTCCTGCTGAAACAGGATGGGGTAGAAGGCCTGCAGGTTGCGGAACTCGAATGGAAACGCCAGGGTCTGCCGCACGTCGTCGCCGTAACGCGCGGACCGCTCCGTGACGATCCTGAGATCCTGGTGGTCCACGTTGTTGAGCAGCACGTTGTCCGGCACGGGCTTGCTCCTACGCCGCGCGTCGGGCGATGGCGCACAGGAGCTGGCGGTTGGTCGGCAGCAGCCGCGCCATCCTCCGCGCGTTCTCGCGCACCTCGTGGAACACCTGGTCGGCGCGCTCGCGCATCCTGCGGTAGGGGGGCGTGCCGGCATCGGTGTAACGCGGCCGGAAACCCATGCCGTAGAGCACGTACTGGTAGCTGGCGGACGGAAAGAGTTCGTCGATGCGGGGCGCGTCGTCGTGCCAGGGAGGTTGCTGCCGCCACAGGGTGAGCTTTTCGCACAGGGCGTCCGGCCAGGAGTCCGGCGCGCGGTGGTCGCGCCAGTACGGTTCCGCGCGGGCGCCGATCGCGTAGTGCAGCTTGAGGAACTCCACGATCCGCTCCCAGTGGTGGCGCATCCTCGCGTTGAAGCGCCGCGCGACCACGTCCATGATCTGGCGGTCGCGCGGGAGCTGCTCGCCGATCATGGCGGCGGCCTGTTCGACCAGGGCCAGCGCCGACGCCTCCAGCGGCTCGACGAACCCCGCCGAGAGCCCTACCGCCACGCAGTTGCGCGTCCAGGGCTCCGCGCGGTGGCCCGGTTCGAAGGGGATGGTCCTGTACGTCAGGCCGCCCGCGTCGACTTCCGGGGAGGTTTGCCGGACGTAGGCCTCGAGCGCCGCGCGAGCGCCCTCCTCGTCCATGTGCGCACTCGAGTACACGTGGCCGAGGCCCCGACGCGAGGCGAGCCCGATGTCCCAGATCCACCCCGCGGAGGTGGCCATGGCCCGCGTCGCCGAGGCGATGCCGGCGCCCCGGTTGCCGTAGGGGACCTGCGCGGCGATCGCGCGGTCGTTGAAGAGCGCGCCCCGGCAGGAGGCCAGCCTTCGGCCGTACTGGCCCTCGATCAGCAGCGCCCGCTGCCCGGTGCAGTCGACGAAGAGGTCCCCCGGCACGGTCTCGCCCGAGTCGAGCCGCAGCGCCGCGATGTCCCCGTCCGCGTGCCGGGTGACGCCACCGACGTGGGCGGACACGTGCCGCACGCCGAAGCGCGCCACCGCGTGGCGCGCCAGCAGCGCCGCGAACCCGGCCGCATCGAGGTGATACCCGTAGTTGACCGTGAACGCGTATTGCGGCGCGCCGGCCTGCCTGGGCGCCCTGCCCGCCGCGATCACGCCGGCCTGGGGCGTCACCAGTTCCGCGAAGGGAGTCTTGCCGCCCTCGCCGAGCCAGTACCGGGCGGGATTCAGGCTGGTGTACTCCGCCGGCAAGCTGAAGGGGTGGTAGTAGGCGTCGGACGCGTCGCCCCGGGCCCAACCGCGGAAGCAGGTCCCCTGCTTGAAGCTCGCGTCGCAGGCGCGGACGAACTCGTCTTCCGACAGGCCGATGCGCTGCAGGGTCCCGCGCATGGACGGCCAGGTGCCCTCGCCGACGCCGATCGTCGGCACGTCGGGGGACTCGACCAAGACCACCTCGGACGAGCCCGCACCGACCTCCGGCAGTTCAGCCGCGATGCGATTGGCCGCAAGCCACCCCGCCGTGCCGCCGCCGACGATCACGATTGTCCGGGTCGGCCGGTAACTCACCCCTGCCCTTGCCCTCCACCTGCATGAAACGCACGGTCCCGCTCGCGCCCCGGCGATGATACAGAAGAAGCGCCGCCGCACCGTGCGGCCGTCTTCAAGCTCCGGTCAGAACTTGTACCGGAACCCCACGTTGTAGCGCGGGCCGGCCTGCGCCGCGAAGAGCGTCTGCGCCTCGTCCCGTCCATGGACATGGGTGGTCTCGTCGGTCACGTTCAGCGCGTCGGCGTAGACCTGCATGTCGTCCCGGAACCAGTAGCTGACGCTCAGGTCCACCTGCTGGTAGGCGGCCACGTAGGTCGGCGGCCCGGCGCCGACGTTGGCCTGGCCGGTGCCGGCCAGGAAGTCGTCGCGCCAGTTGTACGCGACCCGCACGCTGATGTCGTTCCTGTCGTAGAAGACGATCGCGTTGGCGGAGTCCGACAGGCCCGTGAGCACGAACTGCTGCATCAGGCTGAAGTCGTCGTAGCCCACGTCCGCTTCGACGATGGTCGCGTTCAGGATCGCGCCGAAGCCGGTCTCGCCGAACGTGTGCTGGACCACGAACTCCCAGCCCTTCATCGTGGCCTGCTCGATGTTGACCGGCACCGTCAGGTTGAACGGCGACGCCGGGTCGCGGCCCGCGACGCCGGAGATGACGCCGTTCTCCGCGTCGACGCCCGCCGCGTCGGCCCGGTTGGCCAGGATCCACGAGTAGAGCGTGCCGGAGTCCGTGCTGCCCGTCGCCGCGCGGGCTTCCTCCGCCAGCGGCCCGAGCGCGGGGTGCGGCAGCCCGAACGTCTCCTCCACCACCGACGACGTGCCGATGAAGTTCTCCACGTCCTTGTGGAAGTAGCCGACGGCGACGTAGCTGTCGTCCCCGTAGTACCACTCGAGGGAGAGGTCGGTGTTCTCCGACTCGAACGGCAGCAGGTTGGGATTGCCCCGGTTCCCGGTGCCGCCGTCGACGCGCACGAGCGAGTTGATGGTCTGGCCGCCCTGGATGTCGCCGTAGTTCGGCCGCGTGAGCGTCCTGCTCCACGACGCCCGCCCGACCAGCGCGTCCGTGAAGTCGATCCGGAAGTCGACGTTCGGCAAGAAGATGTCGTAGTCGCCCTCGAGGGACGTGAACTCGGGGGCGCCCTGCACCGCGGTCAACTCGTTCCCGGCGATCCAGTTGATGGCCGAGTACGCCGGAGAGAGCGCCTGCGAGGCGATGTCGGTGCGTTCGTAGCGCGCGCCGAGCCGCAGGCCGACGGGCATGTAGCCCCACTGCGCCGCCAGGTTGACCTGCGCGTAGACGGCCTCGGACTCCTCGGTGGTGCGCCGGTCGCTGGTGAAGCGGCCGGAGGTGCAGAGCCCCGTACCGCAGTCGCCCATGTCCGCCAGCATGAACGTGGTCGCTTCGCCCGACGCCATGAGCGCCTCGGTTCTCGCGATCACCTCGCCCATGTCGAACCGGTAGAAGTCCGCCTGGCGGCGGTCGTCGCCGCCGCCGGGCACCTCGTCGAAGGCGCTGCGCGCAGAAGCGGGCGTCAGCAGGTCGGCGATCGCCCCACGCTGCGTCACGCCGCCCCAGGCGTCGCGCTGCACCACGGACCCCGCCGAGCGGTTGTCGACCTCCGTCATCTGCACGCCGAAGTCGATGCTCTCCACGAACCCCGCGTCGAAGTCGTAGGTGCCGCCGAGCCTGGTCTGCTCGATGTCCATCTTCGACAGGTTGTTCGTGAACACGCTGCCGGTGACGATCATGTCGTCCGGCGACAGCGGGTCGCCGAGGCCCAGCTCGAGGACGGGCAGGTCCTTGCCGAAGTAGCCCGTCGTCCTGTTGCGGCTGAACGCGGCCATCGAGAGGAGCGCCGAGTCCCCGAACCGGCTCGCCGGCGCGCGCTCGGCGGTCGAATCGTGGTAGTCGAACTCCAGGGTCATGCGGTCCGTCATGTCCCAGAGCAGGTTCAGGCCCGTCGACCCGTTCTGCGTCTGCCAGGCGTCCCGGCCGGCGCCCATGGAGTAGTCGCTGTTCGCCGAGTTTTCCGTGTAGACGAGCGGCGACGCTTGCGGGCCGTCCGTCCAGACCGTCTCCTGGCCGCCGAAGTTGAACCAGGCCGAGAGGTTGTTGTACGAGCGCTCGAGCTCCACTTCGGAGTGCGTGTAGTCGAGTGTGGCGACGAACCCCGGCGTGGGCTCCCACTGCAGGGTGAGCTGTCCGTTCGTGCGAACGCGCTCGTACTCGGCGAGTTCGTAACCGATGTTCTGGGGCACGGAGTAGAGGTCGCCGGCGCCCGGGCGGTTCTGCTGGTTCGGATCCGTCGCCGGCGGGATGCCGCCCCACTCCGAGGGACCCTGGCCGCACCAGCAGTTGTCGACCTCGCCGGGGAACGTGCGCCAGCCGCCGACGCTCGCCGTGTTCGCGCCGTTGTTGCGGTCCTGGCGCACGGCGGACAGGGCGATGCCCACGGTGTCCTCGGCGAAGGTGTTCGAGAACAGGGCGGAGATCTCTGGCGTGAATTCGTCGCCGAACTCGGTCGAGGTGTCGTTCAGGCCGCTGACCGCCGCCGTGAAGGTCGCCCCCGGGGCGTCGAGGGGCCGCGTGGTGCGAATATTGATCGTGGAGCCGATGCCGCCGGTCGGGACGTTCGCCTGGCCGCTCTTGTAGACCTCGACGGCGCTGATGCCCTCGGAGGCGAGGTCGCCGAAGTCGAACGACCGGCCGAGGCCGCTCGTGGTCGGCATCTGGCGGCCGTTCAGCAGCACGAGGTTGAAGTCCGGACCGAAGCCCCGGACCGTGACCCGGGCGCCTTCGCCCCGCTCCCGGTCGATGGACACCCCGGTGATGCGTTGCAGGGATTCGGCGAGGTTGCTGTCCGGAAAGTCGCCGATGTCCTCCGCCGTGATGGCGTCCACGACGCCGTCCCGGTTCCGCTTGAGGTCCATGGAGCGCTTGAGGCTCTGGCGGATGCCGACGACGACGATCTCCTCGAGCACGCCGGACCGCGCCGCCGGGGCGGCCGGCGTTTCTTCCTCGGCTTGCGCGGCGCCCCCGGCCAGGGCGAGCGATATGGCCGCGGCCAGCGGCGACTTTCTGAAAATCTCGGCAGGCATGCTCTGGGTCTCCCCCTCAAGCTCGACCAGCCGGTGCGCTGCTCGGGCGACTGTCCGTGCGACTATCCGCGCGACTGGTGATAACGCTGTCATCCGCGCTTGTAGGCCATCAAGACAGCGTTGTCAATCCCCTTGTCCGAGTTGTCGGAGGCAGTCCGAGTCTGTATCGGAGCCCATGGCCCGCCGGGAAGCGCGGCTCGCCGCCGGCACTACCCGGCCAGGGCAGCGGCAGCCGTCCCGTGAAGTCGCACCTGCCGAGCAGCACCTCGGCGATGCCGAGCCCCTCGGTCCCCGGCAGCCATCCCGCCACGAAGGCGGCGCAGGCGGCCATTTCCGGTTCCACGATCAAGGGCCTGCCGGAAATGAGCACGGCGACCACGGGAACGCCGCGCCCGGCGATGTGCCGGATGCAGGCCAGGTCCTCCGGATGCGTCTCCGCCAGGGCCAGGGAGCGCGCGTACGGCTCGATCGGGTTCATGATTCCGTCGACCATGGAACCCGCCTCGACGAGCAATTCTTCGGCGGACCGGATGTCGCCGAAACCCTCGGCATACGGCTGCTCTCCGATGACCACGACAGCCACGTCGTCCCGGTCGGGATCCGCATCCCCGCCGCCGTCCTCGCTCAGACGCGCGTTCGGCGCGAGGGCGCGAATGCCCTCCCAGACCGTCGTCCCGACGATGGTCTCGTTGCCGGTCTCGCCCTGCCAGCTCACCGTCCAGCCGCCGCACTGCAGGCCCAGGTCGTGCGCGCTCTTCCCCGCCACGAGAATCCGCCGCTCCGGGCCGAGCGGCAGCACGTCGCCTTCGTTCTTCAGCAGCACCAGCGACCGGCGCACCGCTTCCCGGGCGCTGTCGCGATGAGCGGCGGAGCCGGTACAGGCCACGTTCACCCCGGGCCGGCGCGCCGGGCGCGGCCGCTCGAACAGGCCGCAGCGCAGCTTCGTGCGGAGGATGCGGCGCACCGCGTCGTCGATGCGGTCCCGCGCCACCCGGCCCCGCCGCACCTCGGCTTCCAGCGTCTCGATGAACTCGCGCCACCGCTCGGGCACCATGAACATGTCGAGGCCCGCGTTCACCGCGAGCCGCACGGCGGTGGCGTAGTTCTCGTGCAGGTAGTCGACGCCGTCCCAGTCCGACACCACCAGCCCGTCGAAGCCGAGCCGCCCCTTCAGGACCTCCGTGACCAGGAAGCGGTGCCCGTGGCACTTCTCGCCGTTCCAGCTATTGAAGGACGCCATGATCGTCATGACGCCCGCCGCGATGGCCGGGTAGTAAGGCGATACGTGGGTCGCTTCGAGTTCCTCCCACGAGAGCGTGGTCTCGCCCTGATCGATGCCGTGCCGGGTGCCGCCGTCGCCCACCCAGTGCTTCGCGCAGGCGGCGACGCCCTCCTCCTGCAACGCCACCACGAAACGCTTTCCGAACGCGGCCGCCCGTCCCGGATCGCTGCCGTAGCTCTCGTAGGTGCGGCCCCAGCGGCAGTCCTGCGCCACCGCCAGCATCGGCGCGAAGTTCCAGTCGAGGCCCCCCGCCAGCATCTCCCTGGCGGTCACCCTGGCCGCCTCGGCGACCAGGTCGGCATCGCCCGCGGCGCCGAGGCCGATGTTGTGGGGGAAGACGGTGGCGCCGGCGACGTTGTTGTTGCCGTGCACCGCGTCGCAGCCGAACAGGATCGGGATGCCGAGACTGTCGTCGTCGCCGACCGCGGCCTGCCAGAACGCGTCGTTCATGCGCACCCAGTCGGCGGGTTCGTTGCCGTTCGGATGCGATCCGCCGCCGGAGAGCACGGCCCCGAGCGCGCAGGTCTTCACGTCCTCCGGGGTGACGTGCATGCGCTCGGCCATCGTCATCTGGCCGATCTTCTGGCGCAGGGTCAGCCGTTCGAGCCAGGCGTCGGCGACGGCCTCGCGGCGGGCGTCCAGGCCAGGCACGTCGCGGCCTCCGCTCAGCCGCGGACGACCAGAAAGGGAACGTTGGCATGGGCGACGGCCCCCTGGCCGTCACCCACGTACACGAAGAGCCTGTAGGCGCCGGGTTCCACGGGCGCCCACAGCACGATCTCCCCTTCCCCGCGGCGGACGCTCCAGAACGCGACCCGGTCCGGGACGCTCTCCGCGTCGCCGCCGGTCTGCGTGGCGCCGCTCTCCCGCATCACGACCCACTCGAAGTGCAGGGGGTCGGCGTCCGGATCGTCCACGTCGACGGACGCCGCGTAGACCCGGCCCGGCGCCAGCCGCACATGGTCCCCGGCGCGTTTGCCGTCCAGGGTGAAGCCGAGCAGCCGCGGCGCCCGGTTCGGCGGCCACGCCCCGGTCCAGGCGCGCTGCAGCACGTCCACTGCCTCGGTGCGGCGGCCGTCCGCCGTGAACACGCCGTACCAGGTGGGGGTGCGCTCCTGCTTCTGCCCCCAGAGGAAGGCGTAGTCGCCGATCACCCGGCCGGCCAGCGGCGCGAGAACGCGTTCGTGACCGGTGTGGTAGAGGCGGGCCTTGGCCGTGCTGGTGGGCTCGACCGGCGCGCCCCAGCGGGTGCGCGGGACCTCCCAGTGACCGACCGTCCCCCACTCCGTCACCATGACGGGCCAGGCGGGCGAAACCTCCTCGAGCGCGGCCGGCAAGGCGGGTAGCCCGCCATAGAGCTGCACGCTGAGGAAGTCCAGGTCCGGCGCGCGCCGTTCCAGGATGCGCACGAGCGCCGGGTCGATTCCGGCGATCGCGGTGGTCGTCGGGTGGTTGGGGTCGAGCCGGTGGATCATCCGCGAGATGTCGTTGACCGCATCGTAGACCCGCGGGTCGGTGAAGTCGTGATTGAGTTCGTTGCCGATGATCCAGAACAGGAGGGCCGGATGGTTCCGGTGGGCCAGGACCTCGCTGCGCACCCGTTCGAACTGGCGCCGCACCGCCGCCGCGTCGCCGTAGTCGAAGCCGTGGCGCTCGCGCCCGAGGTCCAGGCACAGGGCCACGGTCAACCCGAGCTCCCGCGCCCGGTCGAGGATGGCGCCGTCGCCGACCGCCCAGGTGCGCACCGAGTTGCCCCCGCGGCGCGCCAGCGACGCCAGATCGCCGCCATCGGCGACCCCGGCGCCGCGGATCGCATAGGGCTGGCCGCCCCGATGGAGCACGTAGGCGCCGGGTTCCCCCCTGATCTCGGCAGGTACCGGAGCCGCCGCCCGGGCGTCGCCGGCGACCGCCCACAGGGCCGCCCCGGCAACCAGCATCCACGGCGCGCTACGCGGCAAGCCGCTCACCTCGCTTCGAAACCCCACGGCGCCCGTTCCAACAACTTCCAACGACTTCTTACAACTGACTGACAACGCTGTCAACACCCTTCCGGGTCACGGGGACCACGGCGGCTTCCCGGAGGGGCGGTCGACTCCCGGATGACCGGTTCGCACTCGAACGGCTTCGGCAGGGACTCCGCGGTCCCCCCGTTCAGCCGTTCGATGAGGAGCCTGGCCGCGGTCTCCGCCATGCGGGCGATGGGTTGCCGCGCCGTCGTCAGCCGGGGCCACACCCGCGATGCGATGCGCGTGTCGTCAAAGCCCGCGATCGACAGGTCGTCCGGTACGCCGAGGCCGCGTTCCCGGGCCTCGAAGAGCACTCCGGCCGCCATGTCGTCGTTGCTCGCCACGATCGCGGTGGGCGCCGCCGGCAGCCCCAGCAGCGTGCGCGCCGCCGCCTGGCCCGACTCGAAGTCGAAGTACCCTTGCCGCACCAGGTCGCGCACGAAGGGAACGCCGTGGTGCGCCAGCGCGTCGCGGTACCCGCCATAGCGCTCGGCGCTGGCCCCGTGGTCCGGGTGCCCGGCGACGAAACCGATGGCGCGATGCCCCAGTTCGATCAGGTATTCGGTCAGGGCGAAGGTGGCGTCGCGGTCCCGGCACGAGACGTTGATCTCGTCCGGCGGGGCCTCCTTCGGCGTGATGGCCGCAAAGGGAACCCGGAGCTCCGAGAGCAATGCCCGGACCGCGGGCAGGTCGCCCATCGGCGCCGGCAGGACCACCCCCTCCACGCGTCCTTCCGCCGCGAAGTCCCGCACGCGCTCCACGACATCGGGGTTCGGCAAACCGATCGGACAGAGCAGGAGCGCGTAGTCCCGGGCCTCGCACGCGCCCAATGCTCCGTTCAGCACGTCCTGCGTGTAACCGAACTCCTGCGCGTTCTCGTAGACGAGACCCACCACCCGCGAACGGTTGCCCGACAGCGCGCGCGCGGCGGCGTTGGGGCGGTAGCGCAACTCGCGCACCGCGCTCAGCACCTTCTCGCGCGTCCGCTCGCGGACGTTGGATTCGTGGTTCACGACCCGCGAGACCGTCTTGATGGAGACGCCCGCGCGCGCGGCCACGTCGAAAATCGTGACCTTGCCGGGCCGCGTGTCCCGTCCTGCTGGCATCGAGTTCCCGAATCGCGCACGTCGGGCTATTTTACGCGAGGCGGGTGTACGTCAAGGCCGGCTGGCGGGCTCAGGCGTTCACCGATGCGCCCCCGCCCGCGGCGCGCTCGACAGGTTCGTCAGGTGGCCGGTCGGACTCTTCAGCAGGCTCTGGACCAGCACGCCCGGCGCATCCACCGGCACCAGGTGCTGACGCCGCACACTCTGCGACGCATCCACCGACAGCCGCCACTTGCCCACGCCATCACCCAACGGCCAGCGCTCCCGGTCGCGATGCCCCTCCAGTGCCGTGCCATGGTTCCCTCCCGTGCGCTCGGCTACGGTGGCCACCGTGGAAGTTCATCCACTTCTACGAGCGGCATATCGACCACCATAGCCGAGTCGAGCCGGCAAGGGAACCCCGCACAAACGCCACTCGCGGAAACGTGCGTGCCCGACAGATGGACCCCCGCTCCGCTTGCCGGATCGTTGCGTGAGGACGGTCGCCCAGTCCTTGGCCAGCGGTTCCGCCGAGGTCACGCACCATGCCGTGAACGACCCGCCTCGGCCGACCGTTACGGCCCCCGCATGGGCCCCACCGCCGGCGCCTCGATCAGGCCGAGTCCCACCCGGGCGCGCTGGCGGATGTAGTGCCTGAGCGCGTCGAGGTGGCCGTCCGAGAGGCTCGGGAAGCCCGGCATGCCGTTTTCGAGCAGCGTCGCGTCGCGCAGGACGGCCTCCAGCGCGCCGTCCGAGAGCATGATGGGGGAAGCGCGCAGATCGGGCGCCGACCCGCCGGAGATGGCCTCGAGTCCGTGGCAGACGGCACAGTTGCCGTAGACCTCGGCACCGTACAGCGCCAGGTCGTCGTCGATCTCGAAGGCGGGGTCGTCGAGCGGCGCCGGGGGCGCCGGGGGCGGAGAGGAAGGCATCTCGCTCCCGCCCTCCAGCGAGAACGCCAGGAGCCGGCGTGGATGCGCCCCGTATGCCCAGCCGAGGCCGTGACTGTCGTTCGAGCCGGTGACGGCGTACACCGAGCCCCACCCCACCAGCAGCGCGATGTACTGACGGTCGCCGATCGCGTATGTGATCGGGGGCGCCGAGACGCCAAGTCCCACGGACTGCCGCCAGAGGACCTCGCCCGTGGCCGCGTGATAGGCCACCAGGTCCCCCTGCGGCGTGCCCTGGAAGACCAGGTCCCCGGCGGTCGTCAGCGTGCCCGGGTTCCAGGAGATCTCGAGGGGCACTTCCCACACCTGCTCCTGCCTTACCGGGTCCCACGCCTGCAGCGTGCCCTTCGGCTTCCCGGGCGCGGGCTCGACGAGGAGGCCCACCGCGCCGAGGCCCTCCTTGGGTACCGGGGCCTGCCAGTTCGGCGACTTCCAGAGCGCGAGGTCGATGCCCTCGTCGAAGAACTCATAGGTCTCGTGGATCGTGGGGATGTACACGAGGCGATGCTTCGGGTTGTAGGACATCGACGGCCAGTTGTGCGCGCCGAGGGGTCCGGGCGTGACGTGTACCGGACCGCCGTCGAGGTAGCGGACATCCGGCATCTCGACAGGGCGGCCGGTCTCGGGATCCACGTGGCTCGCCCAGTTCACTTCCGCGATCGGCTCCGCCGAGATCAGTTTCCCGTTGCTGCGGTCGATCACGTAGAAGAAACCGTTCTTCGGCGCGTGCATGAGCGCCTTGACCTCGCGGCCGTCGATGCTGAGGTCCGCCAGGACGATGTCCATGTTCGAGTTGTAATCCCAGGTCTCGCCCGGGGTCGTCTGGTAGTGCCAGCGGTACTCGCCGGTGTCGGCGTCGAGAGCGAGCACCGAGCAGAGGAACAGGTTGTCCCCGCCACCGGGGCTCCGGATCTTCTGGTTCCACGGGGACCCGTTGCCGGTGCCGATGTAGACGGCGTTGAACTCCGGGTCGTACGTCAAGCCGTGCCACGAGTTGCCGCCGCCGCCGACGTTCCACCATTCGCCGGTCCAGGTCTTCGCCGCCATCTCCATCGCCGCGTTCTCGAAGCCGTCCGCCGGGTTGCCCGGGACGATCCAGAAGCGCCACGCCTGCTCGCCGGTCTCGGCGTCGTAGGCCGTGACGTAGCCACGGGCCGGGCCGATCTCGGTGCCCCCGTTGCCGATCAGCACCTTCCCCCGGAACGCCTTCGGGGCGCCGGTGATGTACATTGCCTTCGAGGGATCGATCGTGGTCGCGGTCCACACATGCTCGCCGGTCGCGGCCTTGAGGGCGATCAGCCGCCCGTCGATGGTCGCGAAGTAGACCTTGTCGCCCCACATGGCCATGCCCCGGCTGCCGTGCACGAAGGCGATCCGCATGCGGTGCGCCGCGTGTTTCGTCACCTCCGGGTCGTAGGTCCACAGGAGTTCCCCGGTGACCGCGTCTACGGCGCGCGCGATGTTGCGCGAGCCGACGAAGTACATGACGCCGTCGGCCACCAGGGGCGTCGAGACGAGCCCCACCGCGTCGGGCACGTCCAGGTACCAGTCGAGCTTGAGTTCCGCGACGTTCCCGCTGTTGATCTGGTCGAGCGGGACGAAGCGCTGCTCGTTGTGGTTGCGGCCGTAGGTGAGCCACTCCGCCGTGTTGCGGACGTCCGCGATGGCGGCGTCGTCCACGGCGCGGGACTCCGCGGCCGCGCACGTCAGCCCCCAGGCGCAAAACGCCATCCACGCTGCCCGATTCATGTAGTCTCCTCGCTCCCCACGCCAGTCACGGGTGACGCTACTGCTCGCCCTTGCGCGTGTAAAGGACGCAGCACCCGGCCGCGAACGACCGAGGCGCGGAGCGGAGCGGATGACGGTCCTCCCCCCTCACTGTAAGCTGCCGGACGGATTAGAAATGCGTGTACGGCGTCCATGCTCGATCCGCAAGAAGTTGCACGTCAACTGAGACTCGGCGAAGACAGCCGGTGGGAGTTCAAACAGGTCGAGTTCGCCGGCGACCGGCCAACGAGACCCCGGCAGCGAGAGTTCGCCGACGAACTGGCCGCCTTCGCCAACTCGAACGGCGGGGTGATGCTCTGCGGGGTCATGGACGACGGGACGGTACAGGGGCTGTCGCGCCCCCAACTGGACGCGCTCGAGCGCCTCGTCGTGGAGGCTTGCACCGACGCAATCAAGCCGGCCATCGACGTCGCAACCCACCGTCTCGAGGCAGGCGACAAGCCCGTGCTCGCGGTTCGCGTGGAACGGGGTTACGCGCTGCACGACAGCCCGGGCGGCAGCTATCGCCGGGTGGGCAGTTCCAAACGCCGCATGACGACCGACGAACGCTTGCGGCTCTCGGAACGGCGGTCACGGGCCCTCTCCCTGCGGTTCGACAAGCAGCCCGTGCCCGGGACCGGATTCCGGACCCTCGACGAACCGCTATGGAAGCCCCTCCTGAGCGCCGAGGGGCGGCTGGACCCCGAGACCGCCCTCGAGAAGCTGGCCCTGCTCGCCCCGGACGACGGCGGCGCGATGCGGGCAACGGTCGCGGGCGTGCTGCTGTGCACCGCGGCGCCGCACGAGTGGCTGCCCAACGCCTGCGTCACGGCGACCCTGTACCGGGGGAGCGACCGCGCCTCCGGCCAACTCGACGCCCAGGTCATCGTCGGGCCACTGCCACGACAGGTCGCCGACGCCATGACCTTCGCCGTGCGGAGCATGCGCGTCGGCGCGCACAAGAGTCCCGCCCGCACCGACCTGCCCCAGTACAGCGAGCAGGCGCTCTTCGAGGCCCTGGTCAACGCCGTCGCACACCGGGACTACTCGATCGCGGGCAGCCGCATCCGGCTGTCCATGTTCGCGGACCGCCTGGAGGTCAACTCTCCCGGCGGACTCCCCAACAACCTGACGATCGACGGCATGGCGGCGCGGCAGGCGACCCGCAACGAGGCCATCGCCTCCCTGCTCGGCCGCGTGCCAGTCGCCGACATTCCGGGCTCCAGCCAGCGACGCTTCTTCATGGAGCGTCGAGGCGACGGGGTGCCGGTCATCGTGCGCGAGACGCAGGCCCTCTGCGGACAACCTCCCACGTACGTCCTGCGCGACGAATCCGACCTGTTCCTGACGCTCCCCGCGGCCGCCACCGAACCCTCTCCGGCGGTGGTGACGGTCACCGTGCGTCACGGCGACCGTCCGCTCGCCGGCGCCGCCGTGCTGGCCCTGTTTCCGAACGCCACGTACCGGCAGGGCACGACGGACGAGCAGGGGGAAGCCGCTCTCGACCTGTACGCGACGCACCTGCCCATGACCGTGTTCGTGGCCGCGCGGAGATACCGCGCCCACTCCGAGCACGGCTGGGTGCCCGCCAACGGCGGTCTCGCCGTATCCCTCGAGCCCAGCCCCGGGGGCGGGGCCGTCCTGTTCCCGGAGGCCACCGGCGCCCTGCCGGGCCTCCTGGGACGTCTCAATCCCATCAGGGACCGCCACGACCGCACCTACCTCTACGCTTCCGACATCGCCATCAACGCCGGGGAAGCGCAGCCCGTGCACTTTCGCTTCGGCGAGGAGATGCGACTCACCGACGCCGAGGGCGCCGACATGGCGGTTCGCATCAGGGACATCGTCGGACGTTCCGCACTGGTGGAGTACCGACGGCTCGACACTTCCGCCTTGCGTTGACCAGCTTCGCCGGACACGCCGGACGCGGTTAGACAACTCCCCGCGAAGGTCCGTACACTCTCCCGCCCGTGTCGGTGCCTTGGGGGAGGACCGGATGCGAGGGGGAGGACGGATGCGAGGGGGAAGACGATGGGACCGCTGAACGGATTCCGGGTGATCGAACTGGCGGGGATCGGACCCGGCCCATTCTGCGGGATGATGCTCTCGGACATGGGCGCCGAGGTCATCCGCGTGGACCGGGTGAGCAACGCCGCCGCGCGGCCCCGCGACGTGCTGGCGCGCAATCGCCGCTCCGTCGCGGTCGACCTCAAGCAGCCCGACGGCGTCGAAGTCGTGCTCAAGCTCTGCGAGACGGCGGATGCCCTGTTCGAGGGCTTCCGGCCCGGCGTGACCGAACGCCTCGGGCTCGGGCCCGAGGACTGCATGGCGCGCAACGAGCGCCTGGTGTACGGGCGCATGACGGGCTGGGGGCAGGAAGGACCCCTCGCCCAGGCCGCCGGCCACGACATCAACTACATCGGCCTGGCGGGCGCCCTGCACGCCATCGGCGAGAAGGGCCAGAAGCCCGTGCCGCCGCTCAACCTGATCGGCGACTTCGGCGGAGGCGGCATGCTGCTGGCGTTCGGCCTCGTGTGCGGGATGCTCGAGGCGCAGCGCTCCGGCAAGGGCCAGGTGATCGACGCGGCCATGGTGGACGGCGCCGCGGCGCTCATGGCCATGTTCTTCTCGATGGGCGACCGCTTCAACGACAGCCGCGGCACGAACCTGCTCGACTCCGGCTCGCACTTCTACAACACCTACGAGACGAAGGACGGCGAGCACATCTGCATCGGCTCCATCGAGCCGCAGTTCTACCAGTTGCTCGTGGAGAAGTCGGGCGTCGACCCGAACCGGTTCGGACCGCAGATGGACACCGGCCAGTGGGACGACTTCAAGGACGAACTCGTGGAGGTCTTCAAGGCGCGCACCCGCGACGAATGGTGCGAGATCATGGAAGGGTCGGACGTGTGCTTCGCGCCCGTACTGTCGATCTTCGAAGCGCCGGACCACCCCCACAACAAGCACCGCGACACGTTCGTGGACGTCGAGGGCATCGTGCAGCCGGCGCCGGCGCCGCGCTTCAGCCGGACCGCCCCCGCGATCTCGCACGGCGCGCGCATTCCCGGAGAAGATTCCGCGGACGTGCTCGCCGACGCCGGTTTCAGCCAGGAGGACATCGAAGCACTGCGGGAGAAAAGCGTCATCCCCGTAGCCTGAGCGCAAGACGCTCCCGGGTGTTTCTCGTCGCGCCCGGGCAAGAACGACGCCCCCGGCCGGGGAAGGAGGCCGGCGGCAGGCGAGAGAGGGAAAGCGCCATGAGCGTGGAGTATCTGGACTCGCCCGGCTTCCATGGCTTTCGGGTGCGTCGACAGATCGACAACCGGACCTACCAGGAGTACTTCTCCCTGAAGGAGGGCGGCCGGCGCATGCGCGGGGCCGCGCGCACCCGGGTGCGCCGCGCGGCCGAGGCGCGGGACGCGGAACTCGCGTCGTCCCAGCGCGATGCCCGGGAGCGCGCCGCCAGGGAGGTGCACTTCGACGACCGGGGCCGCGTACGCGGCATCCTCTACCGCAGGAAGAAGGAGAAGAACGGCCGGACCACGCCGCTCTTCCAGATCGGCATCCACTCGGCGCGGGAAGACCGGCTCGTCAACACCACCGTCTCGATCTGGTCGCACGGCCTGGACGAAGCCTGGCGCCGTGCCGTCGACTTCTACGCGGGGCACAAGCGGATTCCCAGGCACTCGTCGGCCTATCGGCGGCTGCTCGCCGCGAAACCGGACTACCCGGAACTCGCCGAACGCTACGGGCCCGTGCGTTCGCGCCATCGGCCGGTATCCGCCTCCGGCGCCGGCGCCACGCCACGCCCACCCGTGCGCGCCGGGGTCAAGACGTCCGCGGGATGAACCGTTACGCCGAGGAGTACCGGCGCTCGCTGGACGCACCGGAGGACTTCTGGCGCGAGCAGGCCCGGGAGATCGACTGGTTCGAGTTCCCGACGACGATCCTGGACCGCGACGCGAACGGCGCCTGGCGCTGGTTCCGCGGCGGCAAGCTCAACACCGCCTGGCTCGCGCTCGACCGCCACGTCGCCGCGGGCCGGGGCGACGCCGTGGCGCTCATCCACGACTCGCCGGCGACCGGCCAGGCAACGAAGTTCACGTACTCCGAGTTGACGGACCGCGTGGCCCGGGTGGCCGGCGGGCTCGCCCGCCTCGGCGTCGGCGAGGGCGACCGGGTGGTCGTCTACATGCCGATGGTCCCCGAGGCCGTCATGGCGATGCTCGCCTGCGCGCGCCTCGGCGCGGTGCACTCGGTCGTGTTCGGAGGGTTCGCCGCACGCGAACTCGCCGCGCGCATCGACGACGCCGAACCGAAACTCGTGCTCTCGGCGTCCTGCGGCATCGAGTTCGACCGCGTGATTCCCTACAAGCCGCTCCTCGACGACGCACTCGCACTCGCGACCCACCAGCCCGACCGCTGCGTGATCCTGCAGCGCCCCCAGGCGGCGGCCGAGCTTGTGCCCCAACGGGACCTCGACTGGGTCGAGTGGGAAACCGCGAGCGCACCGGCCGACGCCGTGCCCGTGGACGCGACGGACCCTCTCTACATCCTGTACACCTCCGGGACGACCGGGAAACCCAAGGGCGTCCTGCGCGACAACGGCGGGCACGCGGTCGCGCTCCACTACACGATGAACGCCGTCTACGGCATCGACGCGGGCGACGTCTTCTGGGCCGCCTCGGACGTGGGCTGGGTCGTCGGGCACTCGTACATCGCGTACGCGCCCCTCTTCAAGGGCTGCACGAGCATCCTCTACGAGGGCAAGCCGGTCCGGACGCCGGATGCCGGGGCCTTCTGGCGCGTCATCGCCGAGCACCGCGTGAAGTCGTTCTTCGTCGCCCCCACCGCGTTCCGGGCCATCAAGAAGGAGGACCCGGACGCCCGTCTCAAGGATGCGTACGACACGAGTTGCCTCGAGTACCTCTTCGTGGCCGGGGAGCGTCTCGACCCGCCCACCTATCACTGGCTGCGCGACACCCTGCCCGGCATCCCCGTCATCGATCACTGGTGGCAGACGGAGACCGGCTGGGCGATCTGCGCGAACATGGCCGGATACGACCTGCACGAGACCCGCGCCGGCAGCCCGAGCTTCCCCGTGCCCGGGTACGACCTGCGCATCCTCGACGACGCCGGCCGGGAACTCCCCGCCGGCGAGGAGGGCAACGTCGTGGTGGCCGAGCCGCTGCCGCCCGGCTGTTTCCCGACGGTCTGGGGCGACCACGAGCGCTTCGTCGAGGCGTACTTCCGCCAGTACCCGGGGTACTACCTGACCGGGGACGGCGGGTACCGGGACGCGGACGGGTACGTCTACATCATGGGACGCGTCGACGACGTCATGAACGTGGCGGGGCACCGGCTGTCCACGGGCCAGATGGAAGAGATCGTCGCCGACCACCCGGCGGTGGCGGAATGCGCCGTCGTGGGCGTCCGCGACGAGGAGAAGGGGCAGGTGCCCCTCGGACTGCTGCTGCTGAAGGACGGCGTGAACCTCGACGCCGTCACCCTCGAGCGCGAACTCGTGCAGATGGTCCGGCAGGGCGTCGGGCCGTTCGCCAACTTCCGGCGCGCGCTCGTCGTTCCGCGGTTGCCGAAGACGCGCTCCGGCAAGATCCTGCGGCAGGTGCTCCGCAAGATGATCGACGGCGAGCCGTACGTCACCCCTTCGACCATCGACGACCCCGCCATCCTCTCCGAGATCGAGGCGGTGCTGGTGGGCGCCGGGGTGATGACCGGCTCCTCTTGACCGCTGCCACGCCGCTCCGGGGCCGCGGACCCGGGGAGTATGATCCGGCCACCGCAAACCCACGGTGCGTGGACATGCCGCAGCGACTATTCGACTACCTCCGCTGGTTCCCGCGGACGCTGGTGCGCCAGTTCCTCGACTACCGCTGCATGCACAGCGCGGCGGCGCTGACCTTCACGACGCTCCTCGCCCTGGTCCCGGTGATGACCGTGACCTACGTGTTCCTGTCCGCCTTCCCGGAGCTGTCCGTACTCGGCAAGAGCGTCGAGGGGTTCGTGTTCGAGAACTTCGTGCCCGACGCCGGCGCCGCGGTGGCCCGGCAGCTCTCGGAGTTCTCCGCGCAGGCCGCCGAACTCGGCGTGCTGAGTTTCGCCATGGTGCTGGTGACGGCCCTGCTGGCCCTGTTCAGCATCGAGGAGGTGTTCAACGTCATCTGGCGGCTCCCCGCGCCGCGGACCGGCCTGCAGCGGCTGCTCGTCTACTGGGGCGTCCTGAGCTTCGGTCCGCCGCTCCTGATCGGGGCGCTCCTCGCGACGTCGTACCTGTACGCGCTGCCCCTGGTCACGGACCTCGACACCATGGGCGTACGCGAGTTCGTGATCGCGATGCTGCCGACGCTGGCGATCACGGCGACCTTCACGCTCCTTTATTTCGCCGTGCCGAACACGCCCGTGCCTTTCCTGCACGCCCTGCTCGGCGGCGTGCTGACGATGCTGCTCTTCGAGGCCGCGCGGTGGCTGTTCGCGCAGTTCGTCGTGCAGTCGGTGACCGCGGTGGTGTACGGGACCTTCGCGGCCGTCCCGTTCTTCCTGATCTGGTTGTACCTCGTCTGGTCCATGGTGCTGGCGGGCGCCGTGTTCGTCCGCACCCTGTCGCTGCCCGCGGAGCATGTGGCTCCCAGCGGTCAACCGCGCGTCCTCCAGTGCGCGCGCGTACTCGCGATGCTGAACGAGGCCCACATGGAGGGCGCGCCGGTGAACCCGGACACCCTCGTGGAGAACGCCGGGCTGCGCCCGGGAGACCGCCAGGACATCTTCGAGGTGCTCGAGCGCGAGAAGCTCCTGCGCCGGACCGACGACGGGCTCCTGACGCTCGGGCGCAGCCTGAAGACCGTGACGCTGTGGGACCTCTACCGGAATCTCCCCGAAGCCCTCGACCCCGCCGCCCTGGAACCGGCACCGGGCCTCGAGACCGTCGTCGGCCGCCTGCGCGAGTTCGCCGAGTCCGGGACGCGCCAACTGGACGTGAGCCTCGATGGCCTGCTGTCGCGGAGCTAGCGTGTTCGCCGCCCGCGCCGCGTGGCTCGCGCTGACCGGCCTGGTGGCCGCCTGCTCCGCCGGCTCGACGCCGCTCGCGGATGGGACCCGCGCGGACTGGTCGCACTGGCGGGGCCGCCCCATCGTGCTGAATTACTGGGCCGAATGGTGCGCGCCGTGCCGCCACGAGATCCCGGAACTGAACGCGCTGCACCGGGAACGGGCCGAGACCGGCACGGTGGTGCTCGGCGTCAACTACGACGGCATCACCGGGGACCGCCTCACCGCGCTCTTGGACCGCATGGGCATCGAGTTTCCCGTCCTGGTCGACGATCCCATGCACCGCTGGGACTACGCCAGGCCCGAAGTGCTGCCCACGACGGTGATCGTGGGGCGGGACGGAGCCGTGCAGGAGATACTCGTCGGACCGCAGACCCGGGACAGCATCCGGGCGGTCCTGGAAGGCGATGGACCGGACTCCCGACTCCCGGATTCACCGCCGGACACGCGCGGCGAGCGCGTATAGATCGCCCCCTACGGAAGCTCGCCCGAACCGATCCGCTCAATCGCCTCCTCGATGGGCACCCGGCTGCTCTCGCTCTCCGCCCGGCGCCGCACCTCGACGACGCCGTCCCGGAGGCCTCGCGCCCCGACCGTGACCCGATGCGGGATGCCGATCAGGTCGGCATCCGCGAACTTGACGCCAGGGCGCTCGCCGCGGTCGTCGAGCAGAACGTCGAGGCCCGCGGCGACGCCGGCGTCGTGGACCGCGTCCGCGACCCGTCGCACATCCTCGGAGCGCCCGTAGTCGAGCGCCACGACATGCAGGTCGAACGGCGCGACGGCGGACGGCCACACGATCCCGTCCGCGTCGTGACACTGCTCCACGATCGCCGCCACGAGCCTCGAGACGCCCATGCCGTAGCAGCCCATGATGAGCGAGACCTCTCCGCCGGACCCGTCCTGCAGCGCGAGCTGCATGGCGTCCGAGTACTTGGTGCCGAGCTTGAAGATGTGGCCGACCTCGATGCCCCGCGCGAACGCGAGCGCGCCTTGGCCGTCCGGAGACCGGTCGCCCGCGACAACGTTCCGCACATCGACCGTCTCGGCCGTCGCATCCCGGTCCCAGTTCGCGCCGGTGAGATGCACGTCGTCCGCGTTGGCCCCGCAGACGAAGTTGACCAGGGTCGCGGCGGACTCGTCCGCGTAGACGGGCAGCCCAAGGTCCACCGGTCCGATCGAGCCGACGGAACAGCCGACCGCGGCCTCGACCTCGGCGTCGGAAGCGAACGTCACCGGCGCGGCGACCGCGTCCAGCCGGCTGGCCTTCGTCTCGTTCAACTCGTGGTCGCCGCGCAGCACGAGTGCGACGAGCGGCTGCTCCGAACCGCGCACGATGAGCGTCTTCACGCAGCGCGCCGGCTCCAGGCCCAGGAAATCGGAGACCTCCGCGATCGTGCGGAGGCCCGGCGTGGCCACGCGTTCGAGCGCCTGCGGGGCACCCTGCTCGCGTTCCGGCGGCAAGGCCCGCGCCTTCTCGACGTTGGCCGCGTAGTCGCCGTCCGGGCAGTACGCGATGAGGTCTTCCCCCGACTCCGCCAACACCTGGAACTCGTGCGACTCGCTGTCCCCGATGTTGCCCGCGTCCGCCTCCACGGCCCGGTACTCGAGACCGATGCGCTCGAGGATCGCCGCGTACGCGTCGTGCATGTCGCGGTAGGTCTTCTCGAACGACTCGTCCGTCAGGTGGAACGAGTAGCCGTCCTTCATCAGGAACTCGCGGGCGCGCAGCAGGCCGAAGCGCGGGCGAATCTCGTCACGGAACTTCGTCTGGATCTGGTACAGGTTGACCGGCACGTCGTGGTAGCTGTCGACCACCCGCCTGACGAGATCCGTCACGACCTCCTCGTGCGTCGGGCTCATCGCGTAGTCGCGCTCGTGCCGGTCCTGCATGCGCAGCAGTTCCGGACCCATCACGTCCCAGCGGCCGCTCTCGCGCCAGAGTTCCGCCGGCTGCACCACCGGCATCTGGACCTCCCGCGCCCCCCGCGCGTCGAGTTCCTCCCGGATGATCGCCTCCACTCTGCGCAGCACGCGCAACCCGAGCGGCAGCCACGTATACAGTCCGCTCGCGAGCTGCCGGATGCACCCGGCCCGCAGCAGCAGCACGTGGCTCGGGATCTCCGCCTCGGCCGGGCTCTCCCTGAGCGTGGGTATGAGGGTCTCGGTGGCGCGCATCGACTGTGTGGACCTCGGGCAAAGCGCAAAGGATAACCGCCACGCCGCCTCCCCGGAGCTAGGCCCACAGCGCCCGGGGACTGCCCGCCAGGCGCAATCGCGCGTGTTTTCGGCCGCCCGATTGATTATCCTTCCGCGCTTGCTTTGGAACCGCACTGGAAGGCGGGGAAGGCGGGGAAGGCGGGGAAGGCGGGAATAGTGCCGATCTACGAATACGCGTGCAAGGCCTGCGGGCACGAGTTCGAGACCTTGCAGAAGATCAGCGAGCCTCCGCTCGTGGACTGCCCGGCCTGCGGCGCGGCGGAGCTCCGCAAGAAAGTCTCGGCGGCCCGGTTCCGGCTGAAGGGCGGGGGCTGGTACGAGACGGACTTCAAGTCGGGCGACAAGAAGAACGTCGTCGGCGACGGGTCCCGCGACTCCCGCGAAGGCTCCCGCGAAGGAAAGGAAAGCGGCAAGGAATCCTCCGGCGCGGACTCGAATGGAGAAAAGGCTTCTTCCGCGGCAAGCGGCGACGCCAAAACGTCGAACGGCAAGGGCACCAAGGCCGCGGACGGCGCCTCGACCGCTTCCGGCTAGGCGCCTCCAACGCTGCCAACCGGACGCGGCGCCCGCGGCGACACGTTCGAGTTGCCGCCGCAACGCGCGGCGCGGACCCTGACCCATTCGTTTACGGCACGACCGCCCAGAGGAGTTTCAGACGTGGCCATGCGCACCCATCATTGCGCCGAACTCACCGCGGCCGACGTCGGCGAGCGCGTGGAACTCAACGGCTGGGTCCACCGCCGGCGCGACCACGGCGGCGTGATCTTCCTCGACCTTCGCGACCACACCGGGATCGTGCAGGTCGTCTACGATCCCGACGAGCCCGAGAGCTTCGCGACCGCCGACCGCGTCCGCAACGAGTACGTGCTGCGCGCCTCCGGCCGCGTGCGGCCACGGCCGGAGGGCATGGTCAATCCGGACCTCGCGACCGGCGAGATCGAGGTGCTCGGAGCGACCCTGGAGATCCTGAACGCCGCGGAAACGCCGCCGTTCCAGCTCGACGAGTACTCCACCGCCGGCGAGGACATCCGGCTGCGCTACCGGTACCTGGACCTGCGGCGTCCGGAGATGCAGGAGCGCCTCCGGCTGCGGGCGCGCATCACGAGCCACGTGCGCCGATACCTCGAGGACGCCGGCTACCTCGAGGTCGAGACTCCGACGCTGACTCGCGCGACACCGGAGGGAGCGCGCGACTACCTCGTGCCGAGCCGCACGCAACCCGGGTCGTTCTTCGCGCTGCCCCAGTCCCCCCAGATCTTCAAGCAGCTCCTGATGATGTCGGGCTTCGACCGCTACTACCAGATCGCCCGCTGCTACCGGGACGAGGACCTGCGCGCCGACCGCCAGCCCGAGTTCACGCAGATCGACGTCGAGGCCGCCTTCGTCACCGAGTCCGACGTCATGGCGCTCACCGAGGGCATGCTGCGTTCGCTCTTCGACAAGGTTCTCGACGTCTCCCTTCCGGAGTTTCCGGTACTCACCTGGGCAGAGGCCGTACGGCGTTTCGGCAGCGACAAGCCGGACCTGCGCAACCCGCTGGAACTGGTCGATATCGCCGACCTCATGGTCGAGGTCGACTTCGACGTGTTCCGCCGACCCGCCAACGACGCGCGCGGCCGCGTGGCCGCGTTGAAGGCGCCGGGCGCGGCGGGCGTGCTGTCCCGCAAGGCCATCGACGACTACCAGGACTTCGTCGGCGGGTACGGCGCCCGCGGGCTCGCCTACATCAAGGTGAACGACCGCGCCGCGGGCGTCTCCGGCCTGCAGTCGCCGATCCTCAAGTTCCTCGGCGCGGACGTCGTGGAGCAGGTGCTCGAACGCACCGACGCGGTCGACGGCGACCTGGTCTTCTTCGGCGCCGACCACGAACGCGTCGTGGGCGACGCGCTCGGCAACCTGCGCCTCCGCCTCGGGGCGGACCTCGGACTCGTCGAAGACCGCTGGGCGCCGCTGTGGGTGACCGACTGGCCCGTGTTCGACGAGGGGCGCGACGGCACGCTGACGCCGGCGCACCACCCCTTCACGATGCCGCGCTCCGCCGACGAGATGCAAACGGACCCCGCCCGGGCGCTCGCGAAGGCGTATGATGTGGTGCTGAACGGAGTCGAACTCGGCGGCGGCTCGATCCGGATCCACGACATCGCGACGCAGCGGAAAGTGTTCGAAACGCTGAACATCGGCCAGGAGGCGGAAGTCAAGTTCGGCCACCTGCTCGATGCGCTGAGGTACGGCTGTCCCCCCCACGGCGGCATCGCCCTCGGACTCGACCGCCTCACCATGCTCATGGCGGACACCGAAGCGATTCGGGACGTGATCGCCTTTCCCAAGACGCAGACCGCCTTCTGCCACCTGACGGCGGCGCCCGCCCCGGTGGACGCCCACCAGTTGCGGGACCTGCACATCCGCGTGACCAAGGCCGGGTAGGAACATGGCCGGCCATTCCAAGTGGGCCAACATCAAGCACCGCAAGGCCGCCCAGGACGCGAAGCGCGGCAAGCTGTGGTCGAAGCTCATACGCGAGGTGACCGTCGCCGCCCGGCTCGGCGGCGGTTCCACGACGGACAACCCGCGCCTGCGCGCCGCCGTGGACACGGCGCTCGCGGCGAACATGCCGAAGGACACCATCGAACGCGCCATCGCGCGCGGCGCCGGCGGACAGGATGGCGCGGACGTCGAGGAACTCACCTACGAGGGCTACGCCCCCGGCGGGGTGGCGGTGCTCGTCGAGGTGATGACCGACAACCGCAACCGCACCGTGGCCGGCGTCCGCCACGCCTTCAGCAAGCACGGCGGCAACCTCGGGACGGACGGCTCCGTCGCATACCTGTTCGCGAAGAAGGGCGTGATCGTGTTCGCCCCCGGGGCGGACGAGGACTCCATCCTCGACGCCGTGCTGGAGGCCGGTGCGGAGGACGTGGAAACCGGCGAGGACGGCGGCGTCGCCGTGACGTCCGCGCCGGAGGATTTCGGCGCCGTGGTCGATGCGCTCCGGGCGGCGTCGCTGCCCCCCGACCACGCCGAGGTGACCATGGTGGCGGCCAGCGGCAGCGCGCTCGACGCCGACGCCGCGGCCAAGGTACTGCGGCTGGTCGACGCCCTCGAGGACCTCGACGACGTGCAGAACGTCTTCACGAACGCGGAGTTCCCGGAGCAGGCCCTCACCACGGAGACACCCGGCGGGTGATGCGGGTCCTCGGCGTCGATCCAGGTTCCCGGACCACCGGTTACGGCCTGATCGACCGCGACGGCGCGCGCGTGTCCTACGTCGCGAGCGGCTGCATCCGGACCAGCGGTTCGGACTTCCACGCTCGCCTCGCGGAGATCTACCGCGGGATCGAGACCGTCATCGACGACTACGGTCCCGCCGAGGTGGCGGTCGAGGAGGTGTTCGTCGCCCGCAACCCGAGTTCCGCCCTGAAGCTCGGCCAGGCGCGCGGCGCCGCCATCGCCGCCGCCATCGCGCGCGACATGCCGGTGACGGGCTACGCGGCGCGGCGGGTGAAGCAGGCGGTCGTCGGGACGGGAAGCGCGACCAAGCACCAGGTCCAGCACATGGTCCGGGCCGCGCTGGCGCTGCACGAGTCTCCCGCCGCGGACGCCGCCGATGCCCTGGCCGTGGCCCTCTGTCACGCGCAGTCGAGCAGGAAGGCGGTCGCCGCGAAGGCGGGCGCGCCGAAGACGCGCGCGCGGGCATGATCGGACGCCTGCACGGCCGCGTTGTCGCCCGGGACGGGAACGTGCTGCTGCTCGACGTGAACGGCGTCGGCTACGAGGTGGAGGTCACCACCGTGACCCTGGCTTCGGCCGGCGGCCCCGACGCCGCGGTCGAGCTCTTCACCCACCTCGTCGCGCGCGACGACACGATGACCCTGTTCGGCTTCCGCTCGCTGGTCGAACGCTCGGTCTTCCGCGTGCTGGTCAAGGTGAACGGCGTGGGGCCGAAGGTCGCGATGACCATCCTCGGGGCGCTGCCCCCCGCGGAACTCGCACGCTGCGTCGCCGACCGGGACACGCGACTCCTCACCAGGGTCCCCGGTATCGGCAAGAAAACCGCGGAACGGATCGTCATCGAACTCGAAGGCCGCCTCGACGATCTGCCCGTCGCCCCGGGCGGCGCGCCGGCCCCCATCGGCCGGGAAGCCGAGGACGCCGTCAGCGCCCTGGTGGCGCTCGGCTGGCGGCCCGCCGAGGCGCGCAAGGTCGTCGAGTCCGTGCACGTGGACGGCGAGTCCACGGAGGACCTCATCCGCTCCGCCCTCAAGCGGATGGCCGGCCACGAAAGCGCCGACGGGTCGGCATGACCATCGAACGGGACCGCATCACCGCCGGCGAAGCGCTGCCGCCCGACCGTTCCGCGGACCGTTCGCTGCGTCCGGTGAGTCTCTCCGAGTACGTCGGCCAGACGGCGGTCAAGGAACAGATGGCGCTGGCCATCGCCGCGGCGCGCGGGCGCCACGAGGCCCTCGACCACACCCTCATCTACGGGCCGCCCGGGCTCGGCAAGACGACGCTGGCGCACATCGTCGCCCACGAGATGGCGGTACAGATCAAGGGGACGTCGGGGCCGGTGATCGAGAAGCCCGGCGACCTGGCCGCCATGATCACGAACCTCGAACCCGGCGACGTTCTGTTCGTGGACGAGATCCACCGGCTCTCGCCGGTCGTGGAGGAGATCCTCTACCCGGCCATGGAAGACGCGGAGATAGACATCCTCATCGGCGAGGGCCCGGCCGCCCAGTCGATCAAGTTCCCCCTGCCGCGCTTCACCCTGATCGGCGCGACGACGCGCGCCGGCCTCCTGACCTCCCCGCTCCGCGACCGCTTCGGCATCGTGCAGCGGCTGGAGTTCTACTCGGTCGGGGAACTGACGCAGATCGTCACGACGGCGGCGGAGAAGCTCGCCGTCGCGATCGACGGCGACGGCGCCCGCGAGGTCGCGCGCCGCTCCAGGGGAACCCCCCGCATCGCGAACCGTCTCCTCCGCCGCGTGCGCGACTACGTGCAGGTCAAGGGCGACGGGCGCATCGACGCCGCCTCCGCCGGCCGCGGCCTCGAGATGCTCGCGGTCGACGACCGCGGCTTCGACAGCATGGACCGCAAGCTGCTGCGCACGGTGATCGACCACTTCCAGGGCGGTCCCGTGGGTCTCGACTCCCTCGCGGCCGCCGTCAGCGAGGAACGCGACACCATCGAGGACGTGCTCGAGCCGTACCTCATCCAGCAGGGCTTCTTGGTGCGGACCCCGCGCGGGCGCGTCGCCACCGAGAAGGCGTACCATCACTTCGGCCTGAAGAAGGCCGCCGACGGCGCCCAAAGCGCCCTGGACATCTGATGCCCGAACAGCTCTCCATCTACGAGATCCTCGTCAACGCGAGCCCGCTCGTACAGTTCGTGATGGTCATCCTGGCGCTGGCGTCGGTGATCTCCTGGATGATGATCTTCCAGCGCTGGTTCGCCCTGAACCGGGTGCGCCGCCAGATGGACGACTTCGAGGAAGAGTTCTGGTCCGGCGTGGACCTGCGGGAACTCTACGGCGAACTCGAGGAGGAGGAGCATCTGAACGGCAGCGAGACGGTCTTCCAGTCCGGCTTCCGCGAGTTCCTCCGTCTCTCCGAGCAGGCCGGCGCGGACCCGGATGCCGTGATGCAGGGCGTGCAGCGCGCGATGCGCGTCGCGTTGACCCGGGAGGAGGAGTCCCTGGAGCGGCATCTCGCGTTCCTTGCGACCGTCGGCTCGACGAGTCCCTACGTCGGCCTGTTCGGTACCGTGTGGGGGATCATGAACGCGTTCCGGAACCTCGCGAACATGAGCCAGGCGACGCTCGCATCGGTGGCGCCGGGCATCTCCGAGGCGCTCATCGCCACGGCGATGGGGCTGTTCGCCGCCATCCCCGCGGTGATCGGGTACAACCGTTTCTCGGCACGGGTGGAGGTGCTGATGAAACGCTACGAGGCGTTCGCCGACGAGTTGACGAGCATCCTGTACCGCGCATCGCACCAGACCTGAGCAGGAACCGCCCGGAACCCCCAGATGGCCGTTCGCCGCAAACCGATGTCGGAGATCAACGTCGTCCCGTACATCGACGTGATGCTCGTGCTGCTGGTGATCTTCATGGCCACGGCGCCGCTGTTCACGCAGGGCGTGGAGGTGGACCTGCCCCAGGCGCCGTCGGAGCCGCTGCCGGACGACGACAACGACCCGCTGGTGGTCAGCGTCAAGCGCGACGGCGCGATCTTCCTCAACATCGGCATCCGGCGGGACGACGAGAAGGGCCGCCGCGTCACGATCTTCTCGCTGGAGGACCAGGCGACGCGCGTCATCGGCGCGCGTCCCACGGTGCCCGTCTACGTCCGGGCCGACCGCGAAATCGAGTACGGCGAGGTGGTCAAGGTCATGACCGTGCTGCAGAAGGCCGGCGCCGAGAGCGTGGGTCTCATCACGGACCCGCCGGACCTGTCGGGCTGAACCGGTGCTCCGCGACTATCCCGTGCCCTTGGTCCTGGCGCTCCTCCTGCACGTCGGCGCGGGGCTCGCACTCGTGCGGGGCTGGACGCCCGAGAACGACGACGCCCTCGTCATCCGCCCGGACATCGTCAGCGCCCGGCTCATCGTCCTCGAGCCCCCGAAACCGCAGGCGACGCGCCGGCTGTCGGCGCCGCAACCGGCCGCGGCGCCGGCGCCCCCGAAACAGGCCGCCCCGGAGCCCGCACCACCGAAGGTGGACCCGGCGGAACGGGAACGCCAGAAGCGCGAAGCGGAGCGGGCGCGCGAGGAGGCCGCCCGCAGGGAGCGTCTGGAGAAGCTCGCCGAGACGGCCTTCAAGGACGCCCTCGACCGCGAGGGGATCGAGCTGGCCGGCAATGCGCAGACGGACGCGGCGCTCTCGTATGTGGCGGGCATCTACCAGGCCGTCGTGCGCAACTGGTCGCGGCCGCCCTCGGCCCGCAACGACATGCAGGCCGAGCTGCTGGTCGAACTGATTCCCACGGGGGAGGTCGTGTCCGTGACGCTCGTGTCGTCCAGCGGCAACGCGGCGTTCGACCGGTCCGCGGAGGCGGCGGTCCGCAAGACGCGGCGCTTCCAGGTGCCGGAGGACATCGGGCTCTTCGAGGCCCGCTTCCGCCGGTTCACATTGCTGTTCAAACCGGAGGACCTGCTACGTTGACCGCGCACAGCCACTGGCGTTCACTCGCCTTCGCCACCGCCCTGACCGTTACCTTGCCGGCGGCCGGGGCCGGCGAGAAGATCATCATCGACCAGGGATACGACGACCAGACCCGGATCGCCGTGGTGCCGTTCGGGACCCCAGGCGACGACGACGCGGGGATCGCGCCCGTCGTGTCGTTCGACCTGGCGCGGAGCGGCCAGTTCGACCCGCTGCCGCCGGAGAACATGCTGTCCCTCCCCACGCGGCCCGAGGAGGTGTTCTTCCGGGACTGGCGCGTGCTCGGCGTCGAGTACGTCGTGGTCGGGCGGATGTGGGAACTCGGGGCAGGCGAACTGGTGACCTCCTACCACCTCCTCGACGTGTTCAACGAGCGCGAACTGCTCTCGGGACGGCTCGCGGCGCCCGCCGCCAAGCGCCGCGACATCGCCCATCGCATCTCCGACGAGGTGTTCGAGCAGATCACCGGGATCCCCGGGGCGTTCTCTACCCGGATCATCTACGTCCTGGCGCTCGACGCCGGCACGCCCCACGCCCGCTACCGTCTGGAGATCGCGGACTCGGACGGCGAGCGCGCGCGCACGCTGTTCGACTCGGACCAGCCCCTGCTGTCCGCAAGCTGGTCTCCGGACGCGAAGCGCGTCGCGTACGTGTCCTTCGAGAGCGGGCGCCAGGCGGTCGTCATCCAGAACCTGGTCACCGGCGAGCGGACGCGCGTCGCCGAGTACCGCGGTCTCAACGGCGCACCCGTCTTCTCGCCGGACGGCAACCGCCTCGCGCTGGTCCTGTCCCGGGACGGCAACCCCGAGATCTACGTCAAGGACCTCGTCGGTGGAGACCTCCGGCGGATTACCCGCTATCCGTCCGCCATCGACACGGAGCCGAGCTGGACCCCGGACGGCGACAGCCTGATCTTCACCTCGGACCGGGGCGGACGCCCGCAGATCTACCAACTGGAACTCGCCACCTCGATGGTCGAGCGCCTGACGTTCCAGGGGGACTACAACGCCCGCGCGCGCCTGCTGCCGGACGGACAGCATCTCGTCTACGTGCACCGCCGCAACGGCACCTACCACATCGCCTGGCAGGCCCTCGAGCGGGAGGACGTGCGCGTGCTGACCGAGACCTCCCTGGACGAATCGCCGTCCATCGCGCCAAACGGCACCATGCTGATCTACGCGACGCAGGACCGGGGCCGGGGTATACTGGCCGTCGTGTCAATCGACGGTCGCGTAAGGTATCGCTTGCCCTCAGCGGAGGGGGACGTGCGGGAACCGGCCTGGTCGCCGTATATCGATGCGCTGTCCCCGTCGAGTGGCCACTAGGTGAACAGGAGACAGAAATGACACAGGCAAGGGCCACGCACGGCTCCCGACCTCGGTTTTCCCTGCTCGTCGTACTTCTTGCCGGAGGGGTCCTGGCGGGTTGCGCGGGCTGCACGACCCCGGCTCCCGAGCCGGTCCCGGTTCCGGAGGAAACGGCGCCGCCCATGGTGGAACCCACGCCTGACCCGGAGCCCGCCGGTCCCCCGACGGATGCGGAAGGCGTCTGGTTGGGGCCGGACGGACGACCGCTGGCGCGCACGCTGCACTTCGATTTCGACAAGGCCGTGATCAGGCCGGCGGATCTGCGCACGCTCGAGCGGCACGCGGACTTCCTGCGCGCGAACCGCAACCGTTCCCTTCTGGTCGAGGGTCACTGCGACGAACGCGGCACGCGCGAGTACAACCTGGCGCTGGGCGAACGCCGCGCCAACGCCGTGCGCAGCTTCCTGATGTCGGACGGCGTACGGGACTCGCAGATCGAGACCGTCAGCTACGGCGAGGAACGCCCGGTGGATGTCGGCCACGACGAGTCCGCGTGGAGCAAGAACCGCCGGGCGGAGCTGATCTATCGGTGAGATGACTCGCCGGCACCGCCGTTACACATCCGCGAGCGCCACCGTGTTTTCATGCGAGGGGCAAGCCCCTCGCGCTCCCCTCTTCTTCGAGGGGCAAGCCCCTCGCGCTCCCCGGCTGAGGGCTCTCGCGCTCCCCCTGCTTGTCTCCGCTACGGCCTGGGGCGCGGCGCCGGTCGAGGAGTCCACGGGGACCGAACTCACGCCGCCCGTTCGGGTGGCGCCTCCCGCGGCTCGCCCGGCTCCCCGGGAACAGAGCGGCGCCGAGCAGTCGCCGTCCACGGGGGGGGCCAGCGACCTCGCGCGGACTTTCTACCAGTTGCAGCTGCTCAGGGAAGAGGTCCAGGCGCTACGCGGCGCGGTCGAGGAGCAGCAACACCGCCTCGACCTGCTCCACCGGGAGCAGCAGGAGCGCTACCTCGGCCTCGACCGGCGCATCTCCGCGCTCCAGAGCGGCGTCCCCACGGCCGCTCCGACGCCCCGCCCGGTCCCGCGCGATCCGCAACCCGTGGACACCCTGCCCCGGACCGGAGGCACCGAGGCGGACGCCTACCGGAACGCGTACGCGATGATCGAGCGGGGCGAGCTGGATACGGCCGCCAACGCCCTCGAGCGCCTGATCGACGACTTTCCGAACGGCCAGTACACGCCCAACGCCTTCTACTGGCTGGGCGCGCTTCACCGCAAGGCCGGCGAGCTGGAGCGGGCACGCCAATCCCTCGTGCAGGTGATCACGCTCTACCCCGACCACAACAAGGCGCCGGATGCCCTGTACAACCTCGGCGTGGTGTACGCGGAACTCGGCGACACCGCCCGTGCGCGGATGTACCTCGGGAGGGTGCAGCAACAGCATCCGGGTTCCACGGCAGCCGGGCTGGCCAGGACGTACGCGGCCAACCTGCCGTAAACACGACGTGCGCCGTGGGCGCGTCGCTCCGCCAGAGCGAGGCCGTGAGCTCCCTCCGCATTACCGAGATCTTTCACTCCCTCCAGGGAGAGTCGCGGACGGCCGGAAAGCCGACGACGTTCGTGCGCCTGACCGGCTGTCCGCTACGCTGCCAGTACTGCGATACGGCCTACGCGTTCAGCGGCGGCACGCTCATGGCGGTCGCCGAAGTGGTCGAGCGGGTGGCGGCGTTGCCGGCGCGAAGGGTGACCGTCACGGGCGGCGAACCGCTCGCGCAAGCCGCCGTGCACGTACTGATGACCGCGCTCGCCGACGGCGGGTACGACGTGTCGCTCGAGACCGGCGGCGCCATCGACATCTCGACCGTGGACCGGCGCGTATCCATCGTCATGGATCTGAAGACGCCCGGCTCCAACGAGTGCGGACGCAACCGGTACGCGAACATCGAGCACCTCGCCGCCAAGGACCAGGTGAAGTTCGTCATCTGCGACGCGGCCGACTACGCCTGGGCCAAGGAGCAGTGCGGAACCTGGCGGCTCACCGAACGCGTGGGCGAAGTCCTGTTCTCCCCGTCCGCCTCGGAAATGTCACCCTCGGTGCTCGCGGACTGGATCCTGCGCGACGGTCTCGACGTGCGCTTCCAGGTGCAACTGCACAAGGTGCTCTGGGGCGACACCCCCGGGCGTTGACCATGCGTCCGCAAGCTCCAGCGGTCGTCCTGGTGTCCGGCGGCCTGGATTCCGCCACCACCCTCGCCATCGCACGCGACGCGGGGCTCCGCTGTTTCGCACTGTCCGTGGCGTACGGGCAACGGCACGAAGTCGAACTGGATGCCGCGCGCCGCGTGGTGGCGGCAGTGGGCGCCGAACAGCACCGCATCGTGTCCATGGACCTGTCGGCCTTCGGCGGCTCCGCCCTGACGGACCCGACGATCGCCGTGCCCGAGACCGAGACGGAGGGCATCCCCGTGACCTACGTCCCGGCGAGAAACACCGTCTTCCTTTCCCTCGCCCTCGCCTGGGCCGAGACCCTCGACGCGCGCGACATCTTCATCGGCGTGAACGCGGTGGACTACTCGGGATACCCCGACTGCCGGCCGGCCTTCATCGAGGCCTTTCGCGCGCTGGCGGACGTCGCCACTCGCGCCGGAACCGAGGGCGCCAGGTTCAAGATCCACGCCCCCCTCATCGAGCTGACCAAGGCCGAGATCATCATCCGGGGAACGGCGCTCGGCGTCGACTACGGCCAGACGGTCTCCTGCTACCAGCCGGACCGCGCCGGCCGGGCCTGCGGGCGGTGCGAGAGCTGCCGCATCCGGCGCGCGGGTTTCGCGGCAGCGGGTGTGCCGGATCCGACGTCGTACGCCGACTGATCCCAGCGGCGAGACGGTGCCTCGACGACGTGCATCCGGACCGGACACGCCCAGGCACCATCCCAACAACGACTTAGGCGGATTGATAAATTAATCCAACCGGATAAATTTATGGGATAGGCTAACAGCGGGTTGATCAGGAGCCGTCGCCAATGCCCGATTACACGAACCCTTTTCGGCCAGGCGCCGGCCACCAACCTCCCTACCTCGCCGGGCGTCAATCAGAGCGACAGCAGGTCCTCAAGCTCCTGGAACAGGATGTCGTCTTCGAGAATGCGCTCATCACAGGCCTCCGTGGAGTAGGGAAGACCGTGCTGCTCGACTCCCTGAAGCCGTCAGTAGCCAGCGAGAACTGGATCTGGATCGGGACGGACCTGAACGAATCGGCGAGCATCAGCGAAGACAACATCGCCACACGGCTTTGCACAGACCTCTCCATCGCCACGTCGACCATCGTCGTGTCCGCGGTGACGAAACGACCCACGAACACGCTGACGTACGAGAGGCTCAAATGGATCTACGACCAGACGGCTGGGTTACCGCTGGACAAGCTCAAGGCCGTCATGGAGGCGGCGTGGGGGCGCTGTCGATGACAGGCGCCCGCGGGATCGTCTTCGCATACGACGAGGCACAGAACCTGACGGATCACGCGGCGAAGGAGCGTTTTCCCCTCTCCCTCCTGCTCGACACATTTCAGTCGCTCCAGAGAAAGGGACTGCCGGTGCTCCTTGTGCTTACCGGTTTGCCGACCCTCTTCCCGAAGCTGGCTCAGGCCCGGACATTCTCCGAGCGGATGTTCCGCTCGATCTTCCTGAGTCGACTGTCGCGAGACGAGAGCCGCGAGGCCATCCTGAAGCCGATTGCGGACACCGACTCCGTCCGACTGAGCGACCAGTCGGTGGACACGGTCGTCAACCTCTCGAACGGCTACCCGTACTTCATCCAGTTCATCTGCCGCGAGGTCTATGACGCGTTCATTCGACGGCTGGACAAGGGCGAGCGAGCGAGCGTTCCCGTCGCAGACATCGAGCGAAAGCTGGACACGGACTTCTTCGCGGGCCGATGGGCCAAGACCACCGACCGGCAACGGGACCTGTTATCGGTCATCGCTCAGCTCGACAGCCGCGACGCAGAGTTCACGGTGCAAGAGATCGTCGAAAAGGCCCGGGAACTGTCGATCAGGGGCTTCAGCAGCAGCCACACGAATCAGATGCTGTCGGCCCTGGGCTCGCAGGGGCTGGTGTTCAAGAACAGGCATGGCAAGTACCTGTTCGCGGTGCCACTCCTCGCCGGATACATCAGGCGGCAGCACCCCATCGGCGCGTAAGGGGAGCCGGAGGCAGCCACCACGCCCGTTCGGTGCGGTTTCCGCAGAGAGAGCGGCGCTTGGTCGGCCGTCTTGGACTCGAACCGAGGACCAAACGAGTTAGACCGGGAGGGATTCGCCGGGGGCGAGCATCCCGAGCCGACGGCGTTACGTTATCAGTCGGCCGCAGGAACGAATGCCCAGCAGTTGACGGATGAACTGTATCGTGACAAGCTACACAATACGATTCGAGTCGGGATAACGCCAATGAGTGAACCCCACGCCGACCATCCGGGCAAGCATGTGCGCTCCAGCATCATACCGGAGGGCGTGTCAGTCACGAGAGCCGCAAAGATGATGGGTGTGGGTCGTCCCGCGCTCTCCAATCTCCTCAACGGGAATGCCGCCTTGTCGCCGCAAATAGCTGCCTGACTTCAGCGCGCATTTGGCGCGGATGCCAACGAACTGTTGGCGCTGCAGGCGGCGTACGACGCGACGCGCCGGGTTAGCGAACAGGCCCTTTCCACTTCGACGCGCTCGTTCGTACCGCCATTCCTGAGGGTCAAGGCGAACGAGCTTGAAGAATGGGCCAACACGCACGAGGCACGCGACCTCCTGCCCGTCTTCCTGAGGATACTGGTGAACTCCACCTGTGGCGGGCTCAGCCTCCTGGACTTCCCCGGGCACGACGATGCCCAGCGGCCGGGCTGGGACGGTCGAGTCCATACTTACGAGGGCAACCCATGGGTACCAGAGGGGCTTTCCGGCTGGGAGTTCGGAACCAATCGGCGAATCTCAACGAAGGCTGACCAAGACTACGCCCAGCGAACGAAGGACATCTCCGAAGCCGAGCGACGGCAGACGGCGTTCGTGTTCGTAACTCCGCGCCGCTGGCACGCCAAGGCCACCTGGGTTCGGGACCGACAGGCCGAAGGGCGATGGCGGACCGTGCTGGCATGGGATGCCAGCGATCTTGAGCAGTGGTTAGAGCAGTCGATCTCCGCCCAAGCATGGTTCGGGGCTTGCCGTGGTCGCAAGATGCCCGGAGTGAAGTCGCTCGACCGGTGTTGGATCGAGTGGTGCGCTGACTGCAATCCGTCGATCACCCACGACCTCTTTTGCGAGGCTATCTCTGCATTCGGCAAGAAGGTCCGCGAACACCTAGGCGACTCCAGCGGAGGTCTTATGCGCATCGTTGCGGACTCCCGCCAGGAGGGGTTGGCATTCCTCTCCGCCCTGCTCTCCGAGAAGGGCGATGCGGTTTTCCGCGATCGGATCGTCGTGTTCACCCAAGAAGGACCGCTCTCCGAACTCGCTGTCGGTTCTCCCGGCTTTATCCCCGTTGTCACGGCACCCGAGATCGAGAGGGAACTGGTGCAGGGCGGCATCGACGCGACCGGCTTCGTCGTTGAGCCCCGGACTGCCGTCCAGCACGAGTCCTGCCTTACCTTGGAGCCACTGAGCGAACGTGCATTCGCGGTAGCTCTCGCATCGATGGACTTGGACGTGGAGCAGATCGAACGCTTGGACCGAGCGTCCGGACGATCTCTCACGGTGCTCCGTCGCCGGCTCGCGCGAAGCGACACGATACGGTCGCCGGAATGGAGTTCGGATGAGGAGCTTGCTCGCATGCTCATTCCGATGATGCTCGCAGGTGCTTGGGTCGCGGACAAGGACGCCGACCGATATCTGATGGTGGAATTGGCCGGATGCAACAGCTACGAGGAGCTGGAGAGGGGGTTCATCCGACTGCTCAATTTAGAGGACTCACCCGTGTGGACCGTGGGAGGCTTCCGAGGAGTCGTCTCGAAAGTTGACGCCCTTTTCGGGGTCCACTCATGGATGTCAGATGACCAGATCCAGAGGTTCGTCGAGGTGGCCGAAGTTGTGCTCTCGGAACGGGATCCGGCCTTGGATCTGGCCAAGGACAAGCGATGGGCATCCGTACTGTACGGTAAGGCCAGGGAGATATCGGCACCTTTGAGGAAGGGTGTCGCAGAGACCTTGGTGCTGTTGGCAATCCACGGCCACAGGCTCGTCGGAGAACGGTCCGGTCAGGATCCCGAAAGCAAGGTTGCGGAGCTTGTCCGCAGGTTGCTCGACCCTCTGAGCCCCGATGGGCTACTGTCACAGTCCTCGAACCTACCCCTCTACGCGGAGGCTGCCCCGGAAACCTTCCTCAAGATCTTCGAGCGCGACCTCTCGGAGACAGGCCCCGTGGTCACGGCGCTAATGGGGCCCACCAGCGATGTGCTGTTCGAAAGGAGTAATCGGGTCGACCTCCTCTGGGCCTTGGAACTGCTTGCCTGGCGCCCCGAATGGCTCGCTCGCGTTGTCGCCCTGCTCGGCATCTTGGCGGAACTCGAGCCTGACGACAACCTGGCGAACAAGCCGAGCCAGAGCCTTCGGGCGATCTTTCGGTCCTGGATGCCTCAAACCGCCGCACCTGTCGAACAGCGGATCGCGGTCTTCGACTCTCTGGTGCGGGAGCACCCGACGATCGCCTGGCCAATCGCAACCTCCCAGTTCGAGCCCGGGCCGAAGCACGGCGACTACTCGCGCAAGCCCCGATGGCGCGACTACGCGCTGGGGTTCGGCGAGCAGGTGACCAACGGTGAGGGGCACGCGTTCGTCATCCATTGCGTCCAAACGTGCCTCGACTGGACATCGCACACTCGCGAGACTTTAGCTGACCTCATGCAAAGCACAGAACGGCTCGGTTCGGACTACCTTGCGCAGCTCACCAGGGTGCTTGCCGAATGGGCCGCCCGTGCAGAGGATCGGGACCGGGCTTGGCTTCGCGAGCGGATCAGAGTCTCGGCAAGGCGGACAAGGCGACGCATGTCGCACGACAAACTCCCTGCAGAACACGCCGAAAAAAGCGCTCTGATAGCGCGCCGCGCCTTCGAGTTACTGGAGCCCGCGAATCCAGTGTGGAAGCACTGGTGGCTTTTTCAGAACGATTGGGTCGAGGAGTCGTGGGACGACTTGGAGAAAGACATCGACCTCGACCTGCACACCAAACGCACGAGAGCGTTGCGCGCAGAAGCGGTGCACGAAGTCCTGCTCGCGTCCGGGCACGAGGGTATCCTGCGGCTCGCGCTCTCCGGTAATGGCGCAAACGCCGCCGGACGAAGCGTAGCGGAAGCCATACCAGACGAGGCGCACGTCTGGAGTTCCTTGCCGACGCGATCGAAGATGGGGACCTTCTTGCATCCACGCCTCACCAGCTCCTTGTTGCCGGGTTTCTTCAGGGCGTCGGGGAAACAAACGCCATCCGCCTCGTGGAGCTGCTCTTGCCCAAGGTCAGCCAAGAAATCGGCGTCAAGCTCCTGTGCCTGTGCGCCTTTGAAAGACTAGTGTGGTCCAAGGTGGAGGCGATGGGCAATACCGTGGCCCGCATGTACTGGACCACAGTGCAGCCATTCTGGAGGAAGCACCTCCATGACGACATTAACTACGCCACTCGGCGACTCCTTGAGTTCGGACGGCCGCGGGCAGCGTTGGACTACGCACATCTCGACTGGGGGCGAGTCGAGTCCGAGTACATTCACGGGATCTTGGCAGGACTGCCTCAATCCAACGAGCCGAGCCTGTCCAGCGACCGACTAGACACTTACGCCATCCAGCAGGCATTCAAGGTACTCGGAGAACGAGGTGCTTTGACCCAAGCGGAGTTGGCCCGGCTGGAATTCCTCTACCTGGAACTGTTTTGGCTTGAAGAAGAAGGCGGCCCACCCAACCTGGAGAAAGAGATCGAGGCCAATCCTGACCTGTTCTGCCAGGCGATTGCGCTGGCCTACCGGCCCGAAAATGACAGCGACCGGCGAGAACTCGCGGAAGACGAGAGGAACGCAGCCCACAAGGCATACAGGTTGCTCGACACACTCACTCGTGTCCCCGGGCACGACACCGACGGGACTCTGAGGTCGGACAAGCTGACGAACTGGATCCGTAAGGCGCAGCAACTATGTGACTCTAACGGACGTAGGCCGATAGGTGACGAACAGATTGGGCAGCTATTGTCGAACGCGCCGATGGGAGACGACGGGGTCTGGCCCTGCGTTCCAGTCCGAGAAACTCTGGAAGCGGTTTCGAACGACGACATCGCTCTGGGTTTCGAGATAGGCCGACGAAACTCACGCGGAGCACACGTGCGCGCCGGGGGCGGAACCCAAGAAAGGGAACTCGCCGGACAATACACCGAGTGGGCGAAGGCTTGTGATTACACATACCCCAAGACCGCGGCAACCTTGAGGCAAATCGCGTCGGCCTACGAGCGCGAGGCGCAATGGCACGATGAGGAGTCTGCGGCGCAACGACGTCTTGGCTATTGATCCACATCGCGTGTTCGTCTTCCGATGGTCAATCGTCGACTCGGAAGCTCTGGCTCGGCGGCATGGCTCTGGTGGCGGGGCGAACAGTGCGCTGGTCGTCTAGCCGAACTGGTCGGTGGGCTTCCCCCATGACGGTTCGGAACGCCTCCACCATTCTCGCGGGTCCCGGCAGCAAAGGGGTCCAACCCGTCATGCAGTACCATGGTATCCGGATGGGTCGGCTCCGCGTCCCGACACTGCCACGACCTGCACTCTGCCCAAGTGGTTCTCGCCTCCGGGGCAAGGTCGGCTTGAGCAGTCGATGGAGCAAAGCGAGAAATGAAGCATGATCACCGGTGAACTCAAATCCAAAGTGGACCGCATCTGGAACGCCATGTGGTCCGGGGGCATCTCGAACCCGCTGTCGGTCATCGAGCAACTCACCTACCTCCTTTTCATCAAGGGGCTGGACGAGCTGCACACACGCAAGGAGCACCAGGCCGCCCGCACCGGCCGCCCGATCGAGGCGCCGGTGTTCGCCGCGGGCCAGGACGCTCTGCGCTGGTCGCACTTCAAGCAGCTTGCGATGTTCGAGACGGTCCGTGACGAGGTGTTCCCCTTCATCAAGTCCCTGGGCGGAGCGGGGGACTCGGGCGAGGGTTCGACCTATACCCATCACATGCAGGACGCCCTTTTCATGATGCCCACCGCGCGCGTGCTGGCGAGCGTGGTCGACCAGCTCGACGACATAGACATGGCCGACCGGGACACCAAGGGCGATCGCTACGAATACATGCTCGGCAAGATTGCGACCGCCGGGCAGAACGGGCAGTTCCGCACGCCCCGCCACATTATCAAGCTGATGGTAGAGATGACGGCGCCGACGCCGAACGACGTCATCTGCGATCCCGCGTGCGGAACGGCCGGCTTCTTGGTCGCGGCTTCCGAGTATCTTGTCGCGCACCACGGCGACCGCATCTACCAGAACGCGGACGCGCACCGCCGGTTCAACGAGGGTACCTTTCACGGCTACGACTTCGACACCACCATGCTCCGCATCGGCAGCATGAACATGCTGCTGCACGGTGTGGAGAATCCGGACATCCGCTACAAGGACTCCCTGGCCCAAACCGATTTTTCGGAAGCGGGCGACGACGCCGAGCGATACTCGCTGATCCTCGCCAATCCGCCGTTTGCGGGCAGCCTTGACTACGAGTCCACGGCCAAGGACCTCCAACAGGTCGTCAAGACGAAGAAGACCGAGCTGCTGTTCGTTGCCCTGTTCCTGCGCCTGCTACAGACCGGCGGGAGGGCCGCGGTCATCGTACCCGACGGCGTACTCTTCGGGTCGAGCAACGCGCACCGGACCCTGCGCAGGATTCTTGTGGAAGAGCAGAAGCTCGACGCCATCGTCTCGATGCCCTCGGGCGTCTTCAGACCTTACGCCGGCGTCTCTACCGCCATCCTGCTTTTCACCAAGACAAACTCCGGGGGCACGGACGATGTCTGGTTTTACGACATGCAGGCAGACGGCTACTCGCTCGACGACAAACGCACGCCGCAACCCGATGACAACGACCTTACGGACATCCTTACTCGCTGGCAAAGCCTCGAGAAGGAGTGTGGGCGCGGGCGGGCGGACCCGAGTTTCCTCGTCTCGAAGACCGAGATCGCGGACAACGACTACGATCTTTCCGTTAACCGCTACAGGGAGGTGCACCACGAAGAGGTCCAGTACGACCCGCCGAAGATGATCATGGCTCGACTAGCTGCGCTGGAGACTGAGATCGCGAAGAGCCGCGCGGAACTGCAGGCGCTGTTGTGATGAAGATCGTAACCGTCAGTGACGTTAGCGAGCAGATTCGCGGCGTGACCTACGCCAAGGGTGACGCGAGCGCCGTCCCAAGGAGCGGTTACTCGCCTATGTTACGTGCCAACAACATTGGAGAGCACGGGCTGCTCCTGAACGACTTGATATTCGTTCCCAACACCAAGATCTCTCCCAGGCAACGAGTCATCCCGAATGATGTCGTTGTGGCAGCATCAAGCGGAAGCATCTCCGTCGTAGGAAAGACCGTGCAAGCAAGGCAAGGATTCAATGGCGGGTTTGGCGCGTTCTGCAAAGTGCTGCGTCCGGGGCCTGGTATTGACCCTCATTATTTCGGTCACTACTTTAGGACGGCTTCCTATCGACGCGTGGTCTCGCAAATGGCATCTGGCGCAAACATCAACAACCTAAGAAAGGAACACCTGGACAACCTGCGAATCCCCCTCCCAACCCCAGCCGAGCAGAAGCGAATTGCGGCGATTCTTGATGCGGCGGACGCCTTACGGGCCAAACGCCGCGAAGCGCTCGCCCAGCTCGACACAGTCCTCCAATCCACCTTCCTCGACACGTTCGGTGACCCGGTGGCCAACCCCATGGGATGGGACACGGAGACCTTCGAGAACTGGCTGGAGAGCATTGATAGTGGCTGGAGCCCGAGGTGCCTAAACAGACGAGCGGAGATTGACGAATGGGGCGTACTGAAACTGGGCGCCGTTACGTGGTGCGAGTTCGACGGCTCTGATCAAAAGGCGCTTCCTCCTAATCTTGATCCTCGGCCAGAGCTGGAAGTTGCTCCCGGAGATCTACTGTTTGTGCGGAAGAACACCCACGATCTAGTTGCCGCAGCAGCTTACGTGCACGAGGTTAGGCCGAGGCTCATGCTCTCAGACTTGATCTTTAGGCTGCGACTCAAGCCTGGAGTCGGGATTACGCCCACCTTCTTGTGGCAACTTCTGATCCAGCCGAAGCAGCGCCGTGCCATTCAGCGATTCGCGGGCGGCTCCGCTGGTTCAATGCCGAACATCTCAAAGGCGAAGCTCAAGACTGAAGAACTGATCAGGCCCCCGCTCGAGCTCCAACACCGCTTCGCCGCCATCGTCGAATCCGTCGAACGCCAAAAGGCCAGCCAGCGCGCCCACCTGTCCGAACTCGACAACCTCTTCGGCTCCCTCCAATCCCGCGCCTTCCGAGGAAACCTCTGAAACGCCATGGAGGTCTCCCCAAACTTCGCGTTCCTCGAGCAGGAGTTTCCGCAGGTCGCGGAGAGCGCGAGCTATGCGGAGCACCACGTCTTTGGCGACCCTCGGGCTTCCTGCTTCCATGCCAGTGGCGAAAGGCGGAGTACATCCGACAGGCAGGCAACGTCGCCGTGCACGGCAACAAGACGCCCGCGCCGGAACACGCGCTGAATGTCGTGCGAGAGCTGGCGCACGTCCTCTACTGGGCGGGCCGCACCTATCTGAGGAAGGGGGCGGAGAGCCTCCAGGGGAAGACGTTCGACGAGTCGCTGGTCCCCGCCGGAGAACCGGGCGCCACCGCCGCTAGCTCAGAGGAGCTGGAGGCCCTCAAGTACGACCTGGACGCGGCCGAAGACGCGCGCAAAGAGGTGGAAGGCGAGCTGGAGGCGCTCCGGGAGCGGCTCGACACCATCAAGGCGGAGAACGAGGCCGTCCCCGAAGCCCATGACTGGAACGAGAGTACAACCCGCAGGCTGATCATCGATCTGGCGCTGCACCGTGCCGGCTGGCTGCTCGACCAGGATCGCGACCGGGAATACGCGGTTACGGGCATGCCCAACGCGTCGGGCGTCGGTTACGCCGATTACGTCCTTTGGGGAGACGACGGCAAGCCGCTGGCCGTGGTGGAGGCCAAGAGGACGACCGCCGACCCGGCGAAGGGTCGCCAGCAGGCGAAGCTCTACGCGGACCGCCTGGAGGCCATGCACGGTCAGCGCCCGATAATCTTCTACACGAACGGGTACGAGACCTATCTGTGGGACGATCAGGCGTATGCGCCCCGAGCCGTGGCCGGCTTCTACAAGAAGGGTGAGCTGGCGTCGCTGCTCCATCGCCGTGTCCATCGCGAGCCTTTGGACGTGGCGCGCGTAAGGGACGCGATCGTCGAGCGGTACTACCAGAAGCGGGCCATCGGGAGCATCGGTGAGCAGTTCGCGCAGGCGCGGCGCAAGGCCCTGCTGGTGATGGCGACCGGCAGCGGCAAGACCCGCGTGGCGATCGCGCTGGTCGACCTGCTGCAGCGGTCGGGCTGGGTGAAGCGGGCCCTGTTCCTGGCGGACCGGGTCGCGCTGGTGAATCAGGCCGTGGGGGCATTCAAGGCCCACTTGCCGGAATCGAGCCCGGTGAACCTCGTGACCGAGAAGGACAAGGCCGGACGGGTCTTCGTCAGCACGTATCCCACGATGATGGGGCTGATCAACGAGACGCAAGGTACCGAGGCCCGCTTCGGGGTTGGGCATTTCGATCTCGTGATAATCGACGAGGCGCACCGGTCGGTGTATCAGAAGTACGGGGCCATCTTTCAGTACTTCGACTCGCTGCTGGTGGGCCTGACCGCAACGCCTCGGGACCAGGTCGACCGGAACACCTACGAACTGTTCGACCTGGAGCCGGGCGTGCCCACCGACGCGTACGAACTCGGGACCGCCGTGGCCGACGGGTATCTCGTACCACCCAAGGTTCAGCAGGTGGATCTCCGATTTCCGCGCGAGGGCATCGACTACGACTCACTCAGCGAGGACGAGCAGGCACAGTGGGAGAGCCTCGACTGGGGCGACGACGAGGACGGCGGCGGGCCGCCGGAGCGGGTCAACGCGCCCGCCATCAACAGTTGGCTCTTCAACAGCGATACGGTCGACAAGGCGCTCCGGCACCTGATGGAGCACGGCCACAAGGTCGACGGTGGAGACCGACTGGCCAAGACAATCATCTTCGCGCGCAATCACGAGCACGCGACGTTCATCGAAGAGCGATTCAACCACCACTATCCGCAGTACGCCGGGCACTTCGCCCGCATCATCGATCGGTACGCCACGTATCCGCAGAGCCTCCTCGACGACTTCGCGCGGGAGGACAATGCGCCGCATATCGCGATCTCGGTGGACATGCTCGACACCGGCGTCGACGTGCCCGAGGTGGCCAACCTCGTTTTCTTCAAACCGGTCTACTCGCGGATCAAGTTCTGGCAGATGATCGGGCGCGGCACGCGCCTGTGTGCCGATCTGTTCGGGCCCGGGGACGACAAACAGGACTTCCGCGTCTTCGACTTCTGCTTCAACTTCGACTTCTTCCGCGAGCATCCGGAGGGGATCGAGCCCAGTGGCCACGTTCCGCTCGGCGCACGGCTCTTCCGGTCGCGGGGGCGGTTGTTGACCCATGTGCAGGCCGCGCCCGATCTGGATCCGGAAGCGACGCTGGCGCACGCATTGAAGACGGCACTCCACGCGGAAGTAGCGGCGATGAACCCCGAGAACTTCATCGTGCGGATGCAGCTTGAGGCGGTCGAGCGCTTCCAGCGGCGGAAGTCTTGGGAGCGGCTCACCGAGTCGGACGTGGAGACCCTTCAGGGCGAGGTTGCCGGGCTGCCCAGCGAGACCGCGCCCGAAGACATCAAGTCGCGCCTGTTCGACCTCACGGCGCTGAAGATGCAACTGGCGTTCGCCGAGGGCGACGCAGGCACTTTCGAGCAGCACCGGCAACGGGTGGTCGAGATTGCGATGCTGCTTGAGGAAAAGAGCGCGATTCCCGCGGTGGCCACTCAGCTCGCCTATCTCGCGTCTATGCAGGAGAGCGGCTTTTGGGAGGGCATTGGACTGAACGATCTTGAGGAGTTACGTCTGCGCCTACGCGACCTGGTGCCATTTCTGGACAAGAAGTCCCGCACGATTGTCTACACCGACTTCCAGGATGAGATCACGGGCGTGCGCGAGGGCACCGCCGTCGACCTGCCGGCGATGACCGGGGTCCAGTACCAGAAGAAGGTGGAGGACTACCTGAAGGGCCACCTTGACCACATCGTGATCCATCGCCTGCGAACCAACCAGCCGCTTACGGCCACCGACCTGCAGGGCCTCGAGGCAACGCTGATCGAGATCGGCGAGGAGCATGGCGAGAAACTGTTGACGGGCCTCCTGGCCCGCAGCAACGCGCCCTCACTGGCTCATTTCGTGCGCAGCATGGTCGGGATGGACCGCGGCGCCGCGCAGGAGGCGTTCTCGGAGTTTCTCTCAAACCGAAGCCTGACCACGCCCCAAATCCGGTTCGTCGAGATGGTGGTCGACCAGCTCACGGCGCGAGGTGTCATGGAGCCATCCGCGCTCTACGAGGCACCGTTCGACAGCGTTCATGCCGATGGTCCCGACGCGCTGTTCGCCGGCAAGAGCCAGGTGATCGACCGGATCTTTGAGAGGCTGAAAGCCCTTCAGCCCCAGTCCTTCGCCAACACCGGCTGAAGGAACTGGTCCGCGAGATCCGGTTCGGTGCTCCGGCTTACCCCTTTGCGGCAGGCTGTTCGGCGAACCGGTTGAGCCAGTCGCACAGCCGATGGGTGCGGGCCCCACTGAGATGCGCGGCCCGCACCATGGCGTAAAGCGGCAGGCCCTCGAAACACAGGATGTCGCGCAACTCGCGGACGCTGGCGCCGCAGAGGATCGAACGCAGCCAGAATCGCTCCAACGCCCCGGGACGTTCCTCCAGGAAAGCCGCGTACAGTTGCGCCCCCGAGGGACGGCTTGCCCGCGGAGTGCCCGCCATGTAGGAGGCAACGGCCTGCCGCAGCCGCACATGCTCCGCGTCGCGCAGACCGCTGGTGCGACAGCCACCGGGGTGCAGGAAGCACGACACGGGCGCGAGTACCGGCCGGCAGTAGTTCTCGAACGGGCGCGAGCTATTGCGATGCACGCGCGGGCGCTTGCCGCGCCCGCCGATCAGGGTACCGTGCGGGCCGAGCCCCTCTTGCTCGGGATCACGGCCGGACTCCACGCAATAGCGCACGAGCACCCGCTCGCTCTCCGCGATGCGTTGCTCGCGCGTGGGCACGCCATGGAATCCAGCCGGCGGCGGCCCCTCTCGATACGCCCGGCGCACGGCTTGCAGATCGATGCCCATCAGGAGGTTGGCCGGCGTCTCGCCGGGGCGCCGGATGACGCCTCCGGGTTCCGACGCGTCGGGCCGTGGCCGCATTCCAGCATCTCACGCACGGCTCCCACGCACAGGGCAGGGTTTTCCGCCAAGTGCGGGGGTAGCGTCGCGTTGAGTAGTGGGCGCCCCGTGTGCGGCGATGTCGCCCAGTCTCGCGGGAGCCGTGCAAGCTCGTCGCACAGGGCCAGCCGGTTGTCCTCGGTCAGCGACCGGAGGGCGGTGTCCAACTCCGCCGGCGCGAACTCCGCCGCCGCGGCCAAATCGTACAAGTCGCGCAACGTCACGTCGCCCACCTCGAGCATCCGACCGTGGATCTTGCGTGCGAGAATCGTCGCGGGCCGCTCCAACGGCACCGAAGTTCCCGACACATGGTCCACCGGAGGCATCGCTCCAAGGGGGCTGGGCGGTACATACAACCCCAACTCCCCCGGGCCTCGCATGACCTTCAGGACGCCGGCCGTGATCTCCAGGAAGGCGCCCCCCAAGGCGCCTTGCAGTCGCGCTTCCAGCGAGCGCCGGCGCGCGTCGTCCATCACTACCGCGCGGTACGCCGCGCCGTCCATGAAGAGGTCGACATCCGTGCTGTGGCGATGCCGCCAGACCGCCGCCAGGGCCGTCCCGCCGCCGAGGCAGTACGCTCCCTCCCCGAATACCTCGGTGAGCAGCGGTTCCGCGAGCCTGAATATCTCATCCGGCCCGGAGGGCAACACCACCTGCGCCATGACGCCTTTCGACCTCTCCCGCAGGGCGCTTGGTGGGCCGTCTGGGACTCGAACCCAGGACCAACGAGTTAAAAGCCCGGTGCTCTACCAACTGAGCTAACGACCCGCACGCGACGGCGCATTGTAGGGCCGCGCCCGGCGCCCCACAAGCGTCCCCGGGGGTCGCTCAGGGGTCGCTCACGCCCTCCGGTTGAGCCCCGCCAGCTCCGCCATGAACCGCACGGCCTCTTCCTGTTCGGTGCCGACGGTGAGCCCGCTGAAGCCCGCGTCCACCCAGTCCCGGTAGCGCTTGCGGATGCGTTCCTTCGGACCGTACAGCGCCGACTCGTCGACGAACTCGTCCGGGACGGTGGCCGCGGCCTCGTCCTTGCGCTGCGCCAGATAGAGTTCCTGGATCCGCTCGGCGGCCTCGCCGAAGCCGCGCTGGATCATCATCTGCTTGTGGAAGTTCAGGGACCGGTGTCCCATCCCGCCCACGTAGAGCGCGACGTTCGGCTTCGCGGCGTCCACCGCGGAGCGCACGTCGTCGGTGATCAGCACGGGAACGCTCGACTGCATCTCGATGTCGTCGAGCGTCTTGCCGGCCTTCGCCGCCCCTTCGGCCAGCCACTGGCGGGCCTGGGCGACGTGCTCGGGGGTGTAGCGCAGCGGCAGCCACCCGTCGGCGATCTCGCCGGTCAGCCGCACCATCGTCTCGGTGCCCGTGCCAAGCCAGACCGGGATGTTCGGGTTCATGTGCAGGATGGACTTCAGCGGCTTGCCGATGCCCAGCGCGCCCTCGCCCGCGAACGGCAGCGAGATCTCCCGGCCCTCGTGCTCGACCACCTCCCGGGCGAGCGTCTTGCGGATGATCGAGACGTAGTCCTTCACCCGGTGGTAGGGCTTGCCCCAGGGCTGCCCGAACCAGCCCTCGACGATCTGCGGCCCCGACATGCCGATGCCGATGATGACGCGGTCCCCGCCCGCCAGGGCGTCGATCGTCGCGGCCTGCATGGCGGCCATGACCGGCGGGCGGCCGGCGAGTTGCTGGATCGCCGTGCCGAGCCGGATGTGGCTCGTCTTCGCGGCGATGTAGGCCAGGGGGGACCAGGCGTCGGAGCCGTACACCTCCGCCGACCAGACCGAGTCGTAGCCGAGCTGCTCCGCGAGCTGGATCTTCTCGATGGGGAGCCGGACGTCCCTGCCGCTGTAGCCGACGTTGATGCCGAGTTTCATGTCCCTGTCCGCCCGCCGCGATGCCGGGCAGTGTGCCACGACTTGCCGCCCGCCCGCGTGTTCCTCCAAACTCGCCGCCTTGACCCCGCAACAGACCAACGAGGAATCCATGAGACTGTCGACCCTGAGCCGCTCCATCGAAGGGAAGGTCGCGATCGTCACCGGCGCCGCCAGCGGGATGGGACGCGCCACCGCGCACCTGTTCGCCGACGAGGGCGCGAAGGTGGCCGTCATGGACATCAACCAGGAGCCGTTGGACGCGGTTGTCGGGGAGATCGAGGACGCCGGCTATCCGGTCAGGGGCTGGCAGCTCGACGTATCGGACCGGGAGGCGGTGGAGCGGGTGGTCGCCGAGGTGGCCGAGACCTTCGGCGGCATCGACATTCTCATCAACAACGCGGGCATTGGCGCCGGCGGACCCGTCGACGGCGACGACTACGAAGCGATCTGGGCGCGCGGTTTCGACGTCCTGCTCACCGCGCAGGTGCGCATGATCCGCGCGGCGCTGCCCCACCTGCGCAAGGCGGGCGGCGGCCGCATCGTCAACATCGCATCGACCGAGGGCCTCGGCGCCACCAAGTACAGCAGCCCCTACACCGCCGCCAAGACTGGCGTGATCGGTCTGACGCGGTCCCTGGCCGTGGAGTTCGGTACCGAGGACATCACCGTGAACTGCATCTGTCCGGGACCCATCCGCACGGGCATGACCGAACAGATCCCCGAAGAGCACAAGCGCGAGTTCGCCCGTCGGCGCGTCGCCCTGAAGCGCTACGCCGAGCCGGAAGAAGTGGCGCACGGGACGCTGAGCCTGGTCCTGCCGGCCGCGTCCTTCATCACCGGAGTAGCCCTCCCGGTCGACGGCGGACTGACGATCAGGAACGCATGAGCACCGCCGCCGCGGCCACGGGCCGCGTCCGCTGGCCGGTGGTCCTGGCCTACGGCGCGCCGGGCGTCGGAGCAGGCTACATGTACCTGCTCGTCAACCTCTACGTGATGAAGTTCTCCACCGACGTGCTGCTGATTGCGCCCGCGGTCATGGGCATCATCTTCTCGGTATCGCGCGTCTGGGACGCCATCTCGGACCCGGTCGTGGGGTACCTGAGCGACCGCACGAAGAGCCGTTTCGGCCGCCGGCGCACCTGGATACTGGCTTCCGTCGTGCCGATCGCCGCAGTGTTCGTGATGGTGTTCGCCCCGCCGGAGGCGCTCGGCAACGCCGGCCGCATCGCCTGGATGGCGACCGCGATCATTGGTTTCTACTCGGTGATGACGGTGTTCCTCGTGCCGCACCTGTCCCTCGGCGCCGAGCTGTCCGAGGACTACCACGAGCGGAGCCGGCTGTTCGGCATGCGTCATGCCGCGTTCACCATCGGCTCCATCCTCGCGCTCGCGAGCATGCAGGCCCTCATCCTGGCGGAGCAGGAGGGCGAGGCCGCCGTGCGCGAAACCACCTTCGCGCTGGCCCTGCTCGCTTCGGCGGTGATGACCGCGGCCCTGCTGTGTTCCGTCCCGGCGCTGAAGGAGCGGCCCGACTTCCAGGGACGCGTCACGGAGAATCCGTTCCGCGCGTTCGCGGACGTGTGGCGCAACGTGCACGCCCGGCTCCTCATCGTCGTGACGTTCATCGAGAACATCGGCTCGGCGGCCATCGGCGTGCTTACGCTCTACGTGATGCAGTACGTCGTCGGCGCGCCTTGGTGGTCGCCGCTGGTCATCCTCTCCTACATGTTCCCGTCGGCCGCCTCGGTCCCCATCTGGCTGCCCCTGTCGCGGCGCTTCGGCAAGGTGCGGCTGTGGATGTTCTCGATGGTCCTGACCGGGCTGTCGTTCGGGGGCATGTTCGTGCTGCCGTTCCTGGATACGGTCGAGCTGCGGCTGGTGACGATCTTCGTCCTCGCGTTCTTTGCCGGGCTCGCCGCGGGCGCCGGCGGCACGATCGGACCGTCCGTGCAGGGCGACGTCATCGACTACGACGAGCACCTGACCGGCGAGCGCAAGGAGGGCTCCTACTTCGCCACCTGGAACTTCGTCTACAAGAGCGCCATGGGCGTGATGCTGGCGCTCACCGGGTTCGTGCTGCAGGCGTCGGGTTTCGTGCCGAACCAGGAACAGACCATGACGGTGCAACTCGCGATGGTGTCGCTGTACGGTCTCTTCCCGCTCGTTTGCTACGCCGTCGGCGCGGCCCTGTTCAGCCGCTTCAAGCTCGACGAACAGGCGCACGCGGAAATCCGCGCGCAACTCGACCTGAAGACCGCCTGAAGGCCCGCAACTCCCGCGCTGGCAGGCTTGCAGTCAGCGACCGACGAAGTTGCCCGGGCGCCGCTCCGCAACCGCCCGGACGCCTTCCTTGTGGTCCTCGGTCTTCTGTAGGCGCGCCTGTTCCGCGTTCTCCCAGTCCGTCGCGGCCTGGACCGCTTCCGGCAGACCCTGTCGCATCGTCGCCCGCACCGACTCCACGGCGAGCGGGGCGTTCTCCGCGATCTCGGCCGCCAGCCGCGCCGCCGCGGGCCGCAGGTCGTCCGCATCCGTCAGGATGTCCGCCAGGCCCCACTCGTAGGCCGTCTCGCCGTTGATGCGGCGGCCCGTCATGAAGAGCAGGTTGGCCTTCTGCCGGCCCACGATCCTCGGCAGCGTGTGCGTCAGGCCGAAGCCCGGATGGAAGCCGAGCTTCGCGAAGTTGGCCGTGAAGCGTGCGGCCGGCGACACGATGCGGTAGTCCGCCATGACCGCGAGCCCGAAACCGCCGCCGACCGCCGCGCCCTGCACGGCGGCGATGACCGGTTTCTTCGCGGAGAAGAGCCGCACGGCCGCCGCGTAGAGCGGGTTGCCCTCGCCGGGGGCGCGGTCCCGAACCGCGGTCCGCTTGCTGTCCGCGAAGTTGTTGCCGGCGCAGAAGTGCTTGCCTTCGGAGCAGAGCACGAGCGCCCGCGTGCCAAGGTCCTCGTCGAGGGCGTCGAACGCGTCGCCGAGGTCGTTGATGAGCTCGACATCAAAGAAGTTGTTCGGCGGGCGCTGGATCTCCAGCGTCGCCACGTACCCGTCGTGCTGAACCTCGATGTCGCCGTATCTCACCCGATCCTCCCTGGAAGCCGTCCGAAATGCGGCTGCTATAGTGCCCGAAAACCGGGAACGATGGATATGGGCGAGCCCGCACCCTTCCTGCGCTGGCGGATCGGCGACGTCACGGTGACGCGGGTCGTCGAACTCACTTCGGCGAGCATCGGCGGCTACATCCTGCCCCAGGTCCCCCCCGACCTCGTCGACCGGCTGCCCTGGCTCGCGCCGTTCACCGACCCCGCGAAGAAGCTGCTGATGTCCTTCCACAGCCTCGTCCTCCAGTGCCGGGACGAGACGTTCGTCGTCGACACGTGCATCGGCAACGACAAGGTGCGGAACTACCCGCGCTGGAACCGGATGCAGTCACGCTTCCTCGACGACTTCGCCGACGCCGGCTTCGCGGTCGACGCCGTGGACACCGTGCTCTGCACCCACATGCACGTCGACCACGTGGGCTGGAACACGCGCCTCGTGGAGGGGCGCTGGGAACCCACCTTCGAGCGCGCGCGCTACCTCTACGCGGAGGAGGAGTGGGCGCATTGGCGCGCGACCGACCAGACCGAGGAGTACGGACCCGTCATCGCGGATTCCGTCGACCCGATCTTCGACGCGGGGCTGGCGGACCTCGTTCCCTCCGACCACTCCGTGAGCGACGAGGTACGGCTCGAGCCGACGCCCGGGCACACGCCGGGCCACGTGAGCGTACACATCACCTCCCGGGGCGAGGAAGCCGTCATCACCGGCGACGCCATTCACCATCCCTGCCAGATCGCCCACCCCGAGTGGTCGTCGACCGCGGATGTCGACGCGGACGCGAGCGCGAGCACCCGCCGGGCCATGCTCGAACGTTACGCGGACCGGCCCGTGCTGGTCATCGGGACGCACTTCGCGGGGCCGACCGCGGGCCGGGTGGTGCGGGACGGCGACGCGTTTCGGCTGGACTGTTAGCCCCGTAGGGCTACCCGGACCGACCCACCATTCGGGAAACGCCGTCCAGCAGTTCCGGCCCGCTGTCGGCGCGGACGATCCACTCCCCCACGAGCGCGAGTCGGTTCCAGTCCTCGACGTCCGCGAGCACGGCCTCGACCTGTCGGCCGACCGCATCGCCAAATCGCCCGGCGGCCTGGCGCCCCAGCAACGCGCGTTGCGCCGCCACGCCCTCGCTGCGCCCTTCCGACATGCCTTCGCGCCGTCCTTCCTCGCGCCACTGCGCGGGCCATTGCGCCATCCGTTCGACCAACGTCACCGTCACTTCCTCTACCGTTCCGCCGAGTTCCAGCTCGGTCTCCTCTGAACCGAGCGCGACCATCTGCCGCATCCATGCCACGAACGCCCGTTCGAGCTCCGAGTCCCGCGGTGACCGCAGCCACCCCCGCATCGCGCGAGCCACGCGGACGATGTCGGCCGGTGTGCGGCTCTGCTCGAAGCCGATCACCGCGCGCATCAGGTTGCCCAGTGGAAGATCGTCCACCGCGACGCGACGCTCGTCAAGGAGCAGCGAGCGCTGCGCCGGCTGGCAGGGTGCCAGCGGATCGGGTACCGGCGCGACCAGCTCGCGCATGTCCAGCCGGCCGGTCCACGGCGCGTCGCCGTTGTACAGCACCACAGGCAACACTGGCGGCCAGCGCCCGGGCGGCCCGAGCTGCCCTCGGCGATCGAGCTCCCGATACAGCAGCGCCGTGTACTCGAGGTTGCGCAACGCCATGCGGGGGTCGTTGCCGGACTGGAACTCCAGGAGCACGAGCAGGTAGAGCCAGCCATTGCGGAAGCGCACGCGCCACACGGCGTCACCACGACGCTGCTGGGCGCTGTCGCCGACGTGCTCGGCGGGCAGCTTCTCGAGAGTGCCGAGGTCGATGTCCCCGATCCAGTCGCGATGCCCGACGACCTCGAGCAGGTCTGCCACCATGCGGGGGAACGCGAACAGCCGGCGGTAGATCGGGTCGTGCACGGCGGTCACTGTAGCCGGCGCGGGTCCGCGTGCCTGTACGCAATGCCGGCAGGACGCGTGAGTCATCGGCGCCACGTAGTGCGAGCGCTGTCGCGCAAGTGGTTCCGCGGCGGACACGCGCCCGTCGCAATCGCATGCGGCCGGCCAGGCTGGAGCCGGCGGCATGCTAGACTTGATCGTTTTCCCGCTGCCCTGCCGTGTCCTCCCTCCACATCGTCAACGCCCTGAAGCGCCGCGACTTTCTCTGTCTGTGGAGCGGCAGTCTGGCCGCCTCGTTCGCGATGAACATGCAGATGATCGCGCGCGGGTGGCTCGTCTACACGATGACCTCCTCCGCGATGGATCTCGCGTGGGTGACGCTGGCGTTCATGGTGCCCCAGGTCTTCTTCTCGCTGTGGGGCGGCGTGCTGGCCGACCGCTTCCGCAAGCGTCGCATCCTGGTCCTCGCCCAGACGCTGAACTGCGTCGCGACACTCTTCATGGCGACCGTCATCATCACCGGCCAGGTCACGTTCTGGGACTTCATCTGGCTCGGCATGTTCAACGGCACCGTGCTCGCGTTCTCGATCCCGGCGCGGCACGCCTTCGTGCCCGAACTCGTGCCGCGCCGGCTGATCTTCACGGCCATGGCGCTGCACACCACCGGCATGAACTTCGCCCGCATCCTGGGCCCGGTGATCGCGGGGTTCCTGATCGCCTGGGTCGCAAGCGGCGACACCTCGAGCACCTTCGGGGTCGGGGTCGTCTACTACATGATCGCGATCCTCTACCTGGTGGCCGCCGTCACCATGATGTTCGTCCAGCGGCCCGGCGCGCCGCACGCGCAACTGCCGAAGAGCCCCCTGCGCGACCTGCTCGACGGACTGGCCTACGTGCGCGCGACCCCGCCGGTCTTCGGCCTCATCATGCTGTCCGTGGTCGCCTTCCTCTTCGGCATGCCCCTGAACACGCTCCTGCCGGCGTTCAACGAGGACATCCTCGGCGGCAGCTCCGACGACCTGGGACTGCTGATGTCGGGCATGGGGCTCGGCGCCATCGCCGGTTCGCTGATGCTGGCGTCGGCGGGCGAGTTGAAGCGCAAGCGCCGCTGGTTGATCGGCACCTGCTTCGGCTGGGCCGTGAGCACCGCGGCGCTGGCCCTTGCGACCGACCTCCCCGTCGCCATGCTGATCGTCGCCGTATTCGGCTGGATGTCCGCCTGGAACATGGCGCTGAACCGGGGACTGATCCAGAGCCAGGTCGACATGCGCATGCGCGGGCGGGTGATGAGCATCGACATGATGTCGCACGGGCTGATGCCGGTCGGGATGATCCCGCTCGGCTGGGTCGCCGACACCTTCGGGGTCGCCAGCGCACTGGCCGTCAGCGGGACGCTGTTCGCTGTCGCCGTCGCGGCGCTCAAGTGGCTGTCCCCCGCAGTCCAGCGGGTGGGACGGCCGGTGGCCGCGGTGGGCGCGACCCGGTAGCGGGCTCCCCTCAGACCTCCGCCTTCGCCTTCGCGGAGCCCAGTTCGTCGAGGACGGGCCGGATCTCCGCGAGGAACCGTTCCGGGTGCTCGCACATCGGAAAATGGCCGAGTCCCTGCATCGTGCGGTAGCGGGCGCCCGGGATCATCGCGGCCAGCTCCTCGCCCGCTTCCGGCGTCCCGCTCCAGTCGTACTCGCCGTTCAGGATGTAGACCGGGCAGACGTCGGTGTCGATCCCGCGCGCGCTGTTTCGCACGTCGTGGTCGATGGAGTAGTAGTAGAGGTCGCCCTTGAACACGGCCGGCGCGCCCTGGCTGTACACCCATGTCGTTTCCCGCCGGTACGCCTCCGGACTCGTCGGCGCCATCATTCCGTACATCACGTGGGCCTTGAAATCGTTGCCGATCTCCGGGTGGTGGAACTCGTCGATGAAGCCGCCGGGGGTGTACGCGGACGCCTCGAGGCCCACGGTGGCGCGGAAACGCTCCGGGTGATGGATGGCGAGGTCCACCGCCAGGTGGCCGCCGATCGAACTGCCCATGTAGAGCGGCTCCGGGAGTTCGAGCGCGTCCGCGAGCCCCACCGGCACGCTCATCAGGAAGTCCTTGGTCAGCTTGTAGGGCTCGCTCCACCAGTCCTTGCCCGTGGGCGGGACGGACTTGCCGTGATACGGCAGGTCGTAGGCGATCAGCCGGTAGCGGCTCTGCAGTTCTTCGTCCTCGAGGACGTGCCGCCACTGCCGCCCGTCGGCCCCGGCGGTGTGCTGCAGGAGGATCGGGACGCCCTCCCCCGCCTCCTCGAAGTACACCCGGTGCTCGACGCCCCCGAGTTCCAGGTGGACGTAGCGTCCGACGGCCGCGTCAAACCGGGCCATTGTTCACCTCCCGCATGATCTCGATCAGCCGGCGCAGCGCCGGGTAGTAGGCGCAGTAGTGGGCCGTGTCCCCCGTGACCTCGAAGCCGTGGTGCAGCGTCGCCGGGTAGAGGTCCTGGTAGAACGGCCGCGGTACCGCTTCGAGGAGGGCGTCCCAGTCGTCCTCCGGGGCCGCGATCGAAAGGTTCGCGGCGACGGCCCCGAACCAGGGTTCGATGTCCGTGACCTCGCCCGCGGCGACCGTGAGCTTGTGCTTCTCGGCGCCGATGTCGAGGCGGATCCGGCTCGTCCAGAAACGCGCATGCATGCGGAACTCGCCGTCCTCGTTGGCCCGCCGACGCACTTCCCCCCAATCGAGCATGAGACCCGTGCCTCCCCGGTATCTTGTAGTTGCCCCCGCTGGTCGCGTAGGGTAGCCCATTTCCCCGGCGCATCGTCCATGCCCCTGAACATCGGCCTGATCGCGGACACGCACATCCCGGAAGCCCGCGCGACCCTCTGGCCGCAGGTGTACGAGGCGTTCGACGGCGTGGACTGCATCCTCCACGCGGGCGACATCCACGAACTCTGGGTGCTCGACACCCTCGAGGAGATCGCGCCGGTCTACGCCGCCCGCGGCAACGGCGAGGACGGCTCGGGCGGCCGGGATGTCCAGCCCGAGGATCCCCGCCTGCGTTACGCGTGGAGCCTCCCCCTCGAGAACCTCACGGTGGGTCTCACGCATTACATTCCGGCAAACGAACGCCCGCCGGACTTCACCGTCTCCCGCTGGGTGGAGCGCTTCTTCCCCGACAAGACGCCCGACGTGATCGTCTACGGAGACACGCACACCGAACTCATCAACGAGGTGGACGGGATCCTCTGCGTGAACCCCGGCTCGCCCACGTATCCACACAACTACGACACGCAGTACGGGACCATCGGGTTCCTGGAACTCGACGACGGCGAGGCGCGGCCGAGCGTCTGGCTGATCAACGACGACGGCATCGAACCGTTCGACTGGGACGCCGTGCCGCCCTGGCGGCGACGGTGACCAGCTACAGGAAGGAGGGAAGGACCATGAGAAACTCGATCATCGCGTTGGCGATGCTGGCGCTGGCCGCCGGCTGCGAGCAGGAGCAGGCCGCACCGGAGGTCGCGCCGGAAGACGCCGTGACGGCTCCCGAGAGCGTGGCGCCCGAAGCGCCGGCAATCGCGTCGAACCCGCTCCGGGACGCCTATTTCGGCGACACCCACGTACACACCAACCTCTCCTTCGACGCCTACCTGATGGGCACGCGGCGCACGCCCGACGAGGCCTACGCGTTCGCCAAGGGGGCCGCCATCGAGCACGCGGCCGGGCGGATGATGCAGTTGCACGCGCCGCTCGACTTCCTCGCCGTGACGGACCACGCCTTCTACCTCGGCATGATGCGCGAACTCGCGGACGAAGACTCCGCCTACGGCGACCACCCGGTCGCGGAGGCGGTACGCGGGGCAACGGACGCGGCCGGGTCGGGCGCCGGCTTCCAGGCCATGATCGGGCATCTCCGGGCAGCGATGGCGGACACCGACCCCGACCGCGTCGACGAGCTCGACGACCGCGACGTCGCCCGCTCGGCCTGGCAGGAGATCATCGAGTCCGCCGAACGCAACAACGATCCCGGCAACTTCACGGCCTTCACCGCCTACGAGTACACGACCTCCGGACCCGAGACCCAGAACCTGCACCGCAACGTGATCTTCCGCGGCAGCGCACCGTCGCAGCCCTTCAGCCGCCTGGACTCCCTCAATCCCGAAGACCTCTGGGCGTGGATGGACGGCGTCCGCGCCGAGGGCATGGACGCCATCGCGATACCGCACAATTCCAACGGCTCCGACGGCTGGATGTTCAGCGACGTGAAGTTCGGCGGAGAAGCCCTGGACGCGGCCTACGCGGACCTGCGGATGCGCAACGAACCGCTCGTCGAGAACACCCAGGTGAAAGGCACTTCGGACGCGCATCCCCTGCTGTCGCCGAACGACGAGTGGGCGGATTTCGAGCTCATGGAGCTCAAGGTCGCCACCGACCAGACGTCCCACCCGCCGGGCAGCTACGTGCGCGATGCGTACCTGAGGGGGCTGGCCATGGAAGCGACCCAGGGCTTCAATCCCTACCGCTTCGGGGTCATCGGCTCGTCGGACACGCACAACGCCGCCGGCTCCTTCTACGAGTACGACTACTGGAGCAAGACCGGTTTCACCGACATCGAACCCTACATGCGCGGCTCCGTGCCGCTGCCCGAACCCGCGGAGGATGGCTCGGAGTACGCCGACGGCGCATCCCAGTACTGGGGCGCTTCCGGCCTGGCCGGCGTATGGGCGGAATCGAACACGCGCGAGGCGCTCTTCGACGCCATGCGCCGCAAGGAGACCTTCAGCACCAGCGGCCCGCGCATCAAGGTGCGCTTCTTCGGCGGTTACGACATCGACAGCGCCATGACGGCAGCGCCCGACAGCATTGCCCAAGCCTACGCCAACGGCGTGCCGATGGGAGCGGACCTCGCCACCGACGGCGACCGGGCTCCGACCTTTTATGCCTGGGCGGTCCGCGACCCGAACACCGTCGGCCTGCAGCGCCTGCAGGTCGTCAAGGGCTGGACCGTGGACGGCGAGCACCGGGAAGCGGTGGTCGACATCGCGTGCTCCGACGGGGGAACGGTCGATCCCGAGACGCAGCGCTGTCCGGACAACGGCGCCACCGTCGACCTCGCGACCTGCGACGTCAGCGAGGACAAGGGCGCCGCGGAACTCGCCGCGGTCTGGCAAGACCCGGACTTCGATCCGGCGCAGCATGCGTTCTACTACGTGCGCGTGCTCGAGAACCCGAAGTGCCGCTGGTCGACGTGGGACGCGATCCGGGCGGGCGTTCCCCTGCGGCCCGACATGCACTCGACGATCCAGGACCGCGCGTGGAGTTCGCCGATCTGGGTTCGGCCCACGTAGCGCCCCGCCTATACCTGCTCCCAGACGCGGTAGCCCCCGACGGCCCACGCGTTCTGCGCCACCGGATGACTCTGCCGGGTGCGGCACAGCACCATGACGGACCCTCGTGCGCGAGGCAGCAGCGCGTGGACGGCCTTGGCTTGCACGAAGTCCCGTTCGGCCGGGGCCTCTGTCCACTTGGACTCGGCGAGCGTCAGCCGACCGTCCTTGTCGATCACGAAGTCCACCTCCCGGGACTGGTCGCGATAGAACCAGATGGACGCTTCCGGCGCCTCGACGCGCAGGTGCTTGCGTAGTTCGCCGAAGACAAGCGTCTCCCAGATCGCGCCGATCAGGTAGCTCTCGGCGACCACCTCTCGATTGAGCCCCAGCAGGAAACACAGCAGGCCCACGTCGTTGAAGTAGAGCTTCGGGGTCTTCGCCAGGCGCTTGCCGACGTTGACGAACCAAGGCTCCAGCAGGGTGATCTGGTTGGTGGCCTCCAGCACGCCGAGCCATGCGTAGATCGTCTTGGCGCTGACGCCCACTTCCTTGGCGAGTTCCGTCTTGTTCAGCAATTGCCCACTGCGCACCGAGGCGGCGCGCATGAAGCGGTCGAAATCCCGCAACGACGCCACGTTCAGGAACTGCCGAACGTCCCGTTCGAGGTAGGTCGCCTGGTAGCTGCGGAAGAAGTCGACCGGGCGCAGTTCCAGATCCTTCCACAGTTGCGGCATGAAGCCGCGGACGAGCACCTCGGGAGCACCCTCCGCGGCTTCCCGCTCCGTGAAGGTGCTTCCCAGTTCGCGGACGGTCAGCGCCTCGAGTTCCAGCACGCCGCAACGGCCGGCCAGGGAGTCGGACGCTTCCCGCATCAGGTTGAGCTTTTGCGAGCCAGTGAGAATGAACCTGCCGTTGGCGCTGCGGTCACGGTCTATCTGGACCTTCAGGTAGCGGAACAGCTTGGGCGCGTACTGCACCTCGTCGACGAGCAGCGGCGGCGGATGCCGCGCGAGGAAGGTCTGCGGATCCTCCTCGGCGAGTTGCGCCTCGGCCGGCAGGTCGAGGCTGACGTAACGATGGCCCGGGAAGAGCTTCGTCAGGAGCGTCGTCTTCCCGGTCTGCCGGGCGCCGGTGACCACCACGGCCGGGAAGTGCGCGGCCAAGCGTAGCACCGCGGGCGCGATGTCCCTGGGATAGTCGTGGTCTGACAAATCGGTAAGTGAAGGTCCGGATATGTTGGACTCAGGGTACCGCATATCCGACCTATCGGGAAGCGGTTCGCTGTCGACCCACCCACCGGACGGCCAGTGACCAGCGCACTCAGAACCTGGGGAACGCCTCGGCCGGATGGTCTTCGCACCCGGCATCGCCGAGCGCGAGGTACTCCGCCTCGTCCCACGCGGGCTCGTCCCGGAACAGGTTGACGTAGGTCTCGCACAGCTCGCGCTGATCGGCGAACGACCCATCCGCGAGCAGACGCGCCTTGAGGCCGGGCAGCGTCACTTCCTCCGCGGACATCCGGATGCCGCCGTCGCGTGGCGTGTCGAACACGATGGTCTTCGGCGCGCCGGCCGCGTTGCTCCATGGTTCCCACGGAACCTCCGTGCCGTCACGTCCGCGTCCGGGATTGCCGGTGTGGGCGAACTCGGCCCAGTACGACATCATGCTCGCCGACAGGGCGTCCCGCTCCGGCAGCCGGTCCTCGTCGTAGATGCTTCCGAGCACGGCCGACGAACCGTCGAATCCGCCGAACACGAAACCGATCTCGAGTCCGTGGGCCGCGCCCATGGCCTGTGACAGGTCGTAGCCGAGGATGCTGCCCTCCTCGTCCCAATCGAAGCGATAGGCAAACACCGAGTCGCCCTGGGTGGCGTGCAGGATGCGCGCGAGGCTGTCTACTCCGCTGTGGCGCCAGCCGAGCGATCCGTAGGCGGCGGACCGGTCGTAACGCTCCGGGTCCTTGAGCCGGGGGAGGAAGCCGAAGCGGTAGTCGACCCAGTCCGGACTCATCGCCATGAAGAGCTTCACCTCGTCCCGGTTCGTCCCGAGGATCACGGGAACGGCGTTGTAGGCGGACGCATCCGCGAAGAGTTCCGCCGCGCCCCCGGGCGGCAGCACCGCGCCGTCGCCGAACACCGCCGGCGCCGACACCATGCCCATGCCTCCGTCGGCGTAGAGCGCCATCAACTCCGGGGCCGGGGCATCGTGGAGCAGGGCGCGCACGTCCGCGGGGTCCATCGCGCGCAGGGCGGCGCGCGCCGCGTCCATGCCGGGCGCCGACCCCCGCGCGACGAGGAGGGAAGCGAGCACCTCGTTCGAGCTGCGTTCGTGGCCGGGAACCGGGTCGTCGAGGAAGTGCTCCGCGCGCTCCGCCGTCTCGAAGAACAGGCCCCCGCTCTGCACCACCGCCCGGTGAAAGAGCCCGGCCGCGCGCGGCGAGGCCATGAGCGACAGGACGTTCGCGCCACCGGCCGACTCGCCGAACACGGTGACGTTGGCCGGGTCGCCGCCGAAAGCCGCGATGTTGTCGCGTACCCACCCAAGCGCCCGAACGAGGTCCAGCGTGCCGAAGTTGCCGGAGGCGTCCACCGCGTTCGCATCGCGCAACGCCGCGTGCCGGAACCAGCCGAACGGCCCAAGACGGTAGTTCGTCGCGACCACCACGACATCGTGCCGGGTGGCGAGCACGCTGCCGTCGTAGGGGCCCGCGTGACCCACGCTGTTGCCGCCGCCGTGAATCCAGAACATCACCGGCCGGCGTGCGCCGTCGCGGGTGGCGCCGGCCGGGGCATGGACGTTGAGGTAGAGGCAGTCCTCGCTCCCGACGATGCCGTCCCCGTCCGGGTCGTCGATGTCCGCCAGGGGACCCTTGTACTGCACGCAGGCGCTGCCGGACGTCAATGCGGAAAGCGGCGCATCGAAGGCCGCGGGCGGCATGGGCGCCCGCCAGCGCAACGCCCCCACCGGCGGCTCGGCGAATGGAATGCCCCGCCAACTGTAGCCGCCGGCGGCGTCCACGAAACCGGTAACGCGTCCCTGCCCGATGTCCACCGCCGTGGCCACGTCAGCCACGGGCGCCCGAACGGCATCCTCCCGCGTCAGCCACCACCCGCCGGCGACGACCAGGACCGCCACACCCAGTATCGCCACCCACCTGCGTCGCATGTATCGGTTCCCTCGCTGGAAAGACCGGCGACGACACGTCGCCAACGGGTAGCGTAGCATCGCGGAACCCTCGCCAGCCGCCGGGAGCCGACCGATGCGCATCACCGATGTATCCGTGACCCTGTGGGAGTGGAAGGACATCCCTCCCACCCGTTACACGCGTACGATTTCGAGTGAGGCCAGTCGCAGCACGCGCATGGGCCTCGTGCGCATCCGCACCGACGACGGCGCGGAAGGCAACGCGTTCGTCGGCTCCGCGTACAACCCGGCCGAGGCGCACGCCGCTTTCATCGCCGGTCCGCTGAAGCAGTTGCTCCTCGGCGAGGACGCCCTCGCGCGCGAACGCCTGTGGCAGGGGATGATGCGCCGCGGACGCGGGCTGATGCTGCCCGCCGTCGGTGCCGTGGACGTGGCGTTGTGGGATCTCGGCGCCCGGGCCGCGGGGGTGCCGGTGCACCGTTTGATCGGATCGTACCGGTCGAGCGTGCCCGCCTACGCCAGTTCGGCGGTGCTCGACTCGCCCGAAGCCTATGCAGACGAGGCCGTGCGCCACAAGGAGACCGGCTGGACCGCTTACAAGATCCATCCGCCGACGGTCCCGGAGGAGGACATCCGCATCTGCAAGGCGGTGCGCAAGGCGGTGGGGGACGATTTCCGTCTGATGCTCGACTCGACGTGGTCCTACGACTATCCGGAGGCGCTGCGCGTGGGCCGGGCCGTCGAGGAACTCGGCTTCTACTGGTACGAAGACCCGCTCGCCGACGACGATCTCTACAACTACGTCAAGCTGAAGGAACGCCTGCACATCCCGATCATGGCGACGGAACTGCCGCCGGCGGGACCGACGTCCTACGCGCCGTGGGTGATGGAGCGGGCCACCGACTTCCTGCGCGGCGACGTGGCCGTCAAGGGCGGGGTCACCTCATGCCTCAAGACCGCGCACCTCGCGGAGGCGTTCCGGATGAACTACGAGGTGCATCACGGGGGCAACTCCCTGAACAACGTGGCGAACCTCCATCTCATCATGGCGATCCCGAACTGCGAGTACTTCGAAGTGCTGCTGCCGGACGCCGTCCAGAAGCATGGACTCGTCGAGGACATCGCGGTCGACGGCGACGGGCTCGTGCATGCCTTCGACGGGCCGGGCCTCGGCGCCCAAATCGACTTCGATCTCATCGAGCGGAACAAGGTGGCGACCCTTTGAAGGGTCTGGAGGGCCTAGCGCATGAACACGACGGAGTCGAACCGGACGCTGGTCCGTGACGCGTTCGCGCGGTGGGAAGCGGGCGACTTCTCCGCGGTCCTCGACCTGATGGCCGAAGACCTCGAGTGGACGATCATCGGGTCTACCGCGATCTCCGGCACCTACGCCAGCCGCGACGCGTTCCAGGACGCGGTTGGCAACATGCTGCGGAAGGCCTTCAAGGGTCCGATCAGGCCGACGATCCACAAGGTCATCGCGGACGGCAGCGACGTGGCGGTGCTGTTCGAAAGCCACGCCGAGACCCATGCCGGTCCGGACTACGACCAGGCCTGCCCGGCCGGGTCTACTGCTGGGCGCTGGAAGTGGTCGACGGACGTATCCGCCGCGGCATGGCCTACCTGGACACGGCCCTGATCCACGCGGTGATTTCACCGCGGCTTTGACCGGGCGGGGAGTACTGGCGCGCCCGACAGGATTCGAACCTGTGGCCTTTGGCTTCGGAGGCCAACGCTCTATCCAACTGAGCTACGGGCGCGGGGACGCGAACGTTAACAGCGGGTGGGAGAAGATGCACGCGGCGCGGCCGCCCGGGGCCAGGCTTCGACCGCCCTACTTCGCCGGATAGCGCGTCAGCGCCTCCTCGTCGGGCTGCGTCCCCCACCCGGGCGTGTCCGGCACGTAGAGGTAGCCGCCGCGGATGTCGGGCTCGACCGTGAAGATCTCCGCATCCCAGGGCAGACGGTCGATGTCCGTCTCCATGATGCGCAGGTTCGGCACCGCCGCGCTGACGTGGGCGCTCATCATCGTGGCCAGGTGCCCGTAGTAGTTGTGCGGCGCCACGTTGACCTGGTGCGCCTCCGCGGTGGCGGCGATCTTCATGGACTGCCAGGCGCCGTTCCACGGCACGTCGATGATCGCCACGTCCATGGCGCGCAGGCGGAAGTAGGGGAGGTACGCCGGCAGCGCGATCAGTGACTCGCAGGAGCTGATGGCGTGCGGGCTCGCGCGGCGCACGTCGGCGAGGGCCTCCGGATGCTCGGTGTCGATCTCCGCCCAGAAGAGGTCGAAATCGGCGAGGGCCCGCAGGATGCGCAGGTACCCCTCGGGACGCGCGTTGTAGTTGAGGTCCAGCAGGATGTCCATGTCCGGCCCGGCGCCGTCGCGGAACGCCTCCAGGTGACCGACCAGTCCGCGGATCACCTGTCGGTCCACGTTCAGGTCGGGCGCGTGCGGGCGTCCGAACCCCGGGCTCCAGCCGCGGGTCCGTTCGCCGGTGTGGTCGAAAATGTTGGTCTTGAGCGCCGTGAAGCCGCGCTCGCGCACCTCCTGGCCCAGCGCGCGCACACCGGCCGCGTCCGTGATCGCCGGCGGGTAGAAGTCCGGCCGGGCGATGCGCCACGTGCCGCAGTGCGACCAGTAGACGCGGATCGCGTCGCGCACGCGACCGCCGAGCAGGTCGCAGCACGGCACGCCGAGGGTCTTCGCCTTCGCGTCGAGGAGCGCGTTCTCGAGCGCGCCGATCCCCATCGCCATGACGCCGGACATGGACTGCCGCGCCCGCGCGTGCAGCATCGCGTAGATGCGCTCGGTGTCGTGGACCCGCTGTCCGACCACCGCCGGCGCGAGCTTCTCGACCACTTCGGTGACGCCGATGGACCCCTGGTGCTCGTCGTACTCGCTCCAGCCCACCACGCCCTCCTCGGTGACGAGCTTGACGAAGTGGTAGTTGCGCCAGCCGGCATCGCAGTGCCGGGTCTCGATGCTGCGGACATGCATGGCGGTCGCCCCCCGGAGACGGCTATTCGATGAAGCCGTACAGGCGCCCCGCGTTCTCGCAGACGATCTTGCGCCGGACCTCCGGAGCGACGTCGCCGAGCTCCCTGTCGATGAACTCCCGGGAGTCGGGCCACACGCCGTCCGGATGCGGGAAGTCGCTGCCCCACATGACGTTGTCCTCGCCCAGGATGTCGAGCAGGCGGATGCCGATCGGGTCCGACTGGTAGGTTGCGTAGCACTGCCGGCGCCAGTACTCGGAGGGCTTCATGGTGAGCGTCAGGTCCTTGAACTGGTCCTCCCATTCGAGGTCCATGTGGTCGAGGATGTACGGAATCCAGCCGATGCCGCTCTCGCCGATGACCAGCCGAAGACCCGGGTGGGCCTCCAGGACGCCCCCGTAGATCGTCTCCATGATGATCTTCGACATGGCGAGCTGGAAGCTCGTGATGTGCACCGCGAACGCCTGGCGCCGCTGCAGGTGGGGAAGCGCGTTGTAGTCGTAGTCGACCTTCGGACCGATCGTGTGGTAGTGCAGGGGCAGTCCGGCTTCCTCCGCCAGCGCCCACAGCGGCTCCCACCCCGGGTCGAAGAGCGGCGCCATCTCGTGGGTGTTTGCCACCTCGATGCCCCGCAGCACTCCGCGTTGCGCGACCCGGCGCACCTCCTCGCAGGCCGCCCCGACGTCGTGGCTCGGAATGCTCGCGACGCCGGCGAAGCGCTCCGGGCGCGCCGCGCAGAAATCCGCAAGCCACGCGTTGTAGATGCGCATCACCTCGTCCGCCGCTTCGTCGTCCTTGAGGCGCGTCGCCGCGCCGAGAATCCCGTACAGGACCTCTCCCTGCACCCCGTCGAGATCCTGGTCGCGCACCCGCAGTTCCGGGTCGGTCAGCCGGGGAATCCCCGCCGCCCCGTCGCGATACAGGCCCTGTTCCGCCATGCGGTCCGAACGGTGGATCTCGCCGGGAACGTAGACGCGGCCCGCGGATCCCATGCCGTTCTGGAGGCCGAACTGGGCGCCGCTCCGGCTGACCCAGTAGCGGCCCTTCTCCGTGTCCGCGACGTACGGCATCCGGTCCTTCAGCGTGGCCGGCGCCTCCTCCCGGAACAGGTTCTCGGGCAGCCACGGAAGGTCGATGTGGCAGTCCGCCGAAATGATCTCGTATTGCACTGGTTCCCCTCTCCCTCGCGTCTTCCCGGTTCCCGCCGCCCGATCAGGACTTGCCGGAGCCGCTCTCCCCGTCGTCCTGTCCCTCGCGCCCGGACCGGGCCCGGGGCGCAGGGTCGAGGAACTCCATCGTCTGCCGCATGACGTCGAGCGGGTTCACGCCGGCCATCTTGCGGAGCCGCTCCCGATACTGGTCCTGGTGCTCGAGGAAGGTCAGGATGCCCTGTTCGATGTAGCTGGAGACGACTCCGCCGAAGCGGTCTCCGTAGAAGCGGATGATCTGCTCGATCGCCCGGTTCGTCAGGATCGGCTCGTGACCCTGCTCTTCCTGCTCGGCCAGGATCTGGAGCAGCACGGTCCGCGTGATGTCGCGGTCCTCCCGGCTGTCCCGCACCTCGATGCTCTCGCCCCGGACAATCTCGCGGCGCACGTCCTCGACGGTGACGTACCTGCTCCGGTCCTGGTCGTAGAGCCGTCGGTTCGGGTATTTCTTGTAGCGGCGCATGAGTCCGGGGCGCATAGCCTTGCGCGCAATGGCGGTGCCCTAGCCGGCGGCGCCCGTGTCCTGGGCGTACGACGGCTCCGGGTAGATCAGCGCCCGCAGACCTACGCTGCGGTCGAAGCGCCGCCAGTCGTCGGCAGGCTGGGCCAGGCGATCCGCGATCACGTGCACGGCCGCGGGGTTCATGGCCATTCCCGAGTGACTTCCGACGATCTCGACGTTTTCGGCGAGCGGGGCGTCGCGCTCGAGGCACGCCCGCCAGGAGACCACGCCATCCGTCCGACTGTACACCGCCGTACACGGCACCGGGATCGGCGCACCGATGTCCCGGCCGCCGCGCACGCGACTGCGCATCTCGCGCACGGTGAGCCCGGACAGGCGCTCGAACAACTGGCGCACCACCGGATTCGCACCTCGCCCGTCGGCGGAGGCGAAGGGGCTGCCGAGGGTGATCACGGACCGGACGTGGTCGGGAAAACGACGGGCGATCTCCCGTGCGAAGACGCCGCCGAGACTCTGCCCGATCAGCGTGAGGGGCTGCCGGTACGTCCGGACCAGCCGGTAGAAGCGGAGCACCATCCTGGACTGCACCTCGAGGCTGCCCGTGTTGGTGCCCACCTCCCAGGGGAGGGTCCGGTAGCCGAGCCGGTCGAGGAAACGCCGCAGCGGCAGCGTCGAAGCATCGCTCGCGGTGAAGCCGGGCAGGACCAGCACCGGGTGGCCATCCCCCTCGGGCGCCTGCGTCAGCAACGGCCAGAACTGGCCGAATCCCGCCGCTTCGCACAACGTGCGGGGCAGCTCCGCCAACGAAAGCAGCGGCGACGGCGCTCCGCGCCCCTGCTCTGCCGTGTCCAGCGACTCGTACATCCCGCCCCCTGGGTCTCGCCGCATCGCCCGAGCGAGTGTCGCCCACGTGTGACTCCACGGTCAAGGTTTTGTTGCATCGCAATATGACCGCGTTCCAGCCATCGAACGCGCTCGTGCGCACCGTGAAACGATCCGCCACGCGGCCTCGAAGAAAGTCATTGACGCTTCACGAATCGGCCCTACAATGCGCGCCCGCTGGTCGGGGGGATGCACAGCATCGGTGCGGTCGTGGAACCCCGGACATCCCGAGAGGAGTACCGGGGCGCGGGTCCGCCAGCAGCGAGGGCGTCTCACGCCTCGCAAATCAATGCCTTGCGAAGTGTCGGCGTGCCTTGGCACGCCTCGTGCATGACATTCGGCCAGACGCATCGCTCCCGGGCGCAACGCACTCAGGACAGAAGGGAAACTGACATGTACAAGCTGAGCGGACTCGACGCCGGATTCCTCTACAACGAAACGGAACGCTGCCCGCAGCACGTGTCCTCGGTGCAGGTCATGGAACTGCCCCAGGGCGTCGACGAGGACACCTTCATCGAGGGCCTGAAGGCGCATTTCATGGCCCGGCTGCACCTCGTCCCCTACCTGACCAACAAGCTGGTCGAGACTCCGTTCCTGACCGACCACCCGGTATGGGTGCCGGACACCGACTTCGACATCGACAACCACATCGAGCGCGTCGACGTGGCCGCCCCCGGCGGCAAGGCCGAGCTCGAGGCCGCGGTGGCCGCCCTCCACGAACAACGCATGGACCGTGGCCGGCCGCTGTGGCGCACGGTCGTCCTCTGCGGCCTCGAAGGCGGGAACATCGCCTACTACTCCGGCGCGCACCATGCCTGCCTCGACGGCATGGCCGGACAGGCGGCCACGGCGACGCTGATGGACACGACCGTCGAGCCCCGCGAAGTACCCCCCGCGCCGCAGGACTTCCTGGCGCCGCGACGCCCCTCGGTGACGGACCTGTTCGTCGCCGCGTGGGAGAACATCGCGCAATGCCAGCTCCGCCAGGCGACCGGCGTGCTCGACGCCGTCGAGACGGCGATACGCGTGCAGCGCCGCGCCGCCGATCTCGGCGGAGGACTCGGCGCGATGGCGGACCAGGCGCCCAGGACGCGCTTCAACGGCCCGGTCGAACGGGCACGCACCTACGCCGTCGCCGAGATGGACCTCCGGGCCGTCAAGGCGGCGGGCGCGGAGCATGGCGCCAAGCTGAACGACGTCTTCCTCGCCATCTGCGGCGGCGCCCTGCGGCGCTACTTCGAGCGCACGGGCGAGTTGCCCGAGCGATCCCTGATCGCGGGTTGCCCCGTGTCGCTGCGCCGGCCCGGGGACGCGTCGATGAACAACCAGGTCACCATGATGCAGGTCAGCCTCGCGACGGACGAGCCGGATCCGGCGAGACGCGTCGAAGCGATCATGGACTCCTCGGCGATCGCCAAGGAAGTGACGGCCGACCTCGCCGGCGCGTTCGAGAGCGACCCCGCCGCCTGGGGCATGCCGCTCGCCATGCGAAGCGCCGCCAGCGTCATGGAAGCGGTGGGCAGCGCAAACGCAACGCCACCGGCATTCAACGTCGTGGTCTCGAACGTGCCCGGGCCCCGCGAGCCGCTCTACTCGAACGGGGCGCGCATGCTGACCCACTACCCGGTGTCCATCCCGGCGCACGGCATGGGCGTGAACATCACCGTGCAGAGCTACGTGGACAAGCTCTACATCGGCATCACCGCCTGCGCCCGGGCGCTGCCGGACGCGGCGCTGTTCCGTGACGACCTCGTCGCCGAGTACGAAGCGTTGTGCACCGCTTTCGTGCCGGCGGCAGTCGTCCCACGGCCCGTGGAACCCACGCCGTTGCCCACGGTCAAGCCCGAAGGGAGCGAGATACCCCCGGCCAAGGCCGCGTGATCCGGGGAATCTGCCGTCCGTTCGAAATTGTCCGTTGACATCGATTTTTCCGCACTGCACAATTCGCGCCGTTGTGCAGTGCAGCACCCAGAGCCAGAGACAGCAGGGAGCCAGACGATGAATCCTTTCGAGAAGCAGCTACAGCTAGGCCGCGAGTTGTTCGAACTGAACGCCAACGCGTGGCGGCAGATGGTCGAACTCGACGCGGACTCCTTCCGCACGATGGTCGAGACCAACCAGTCCTTCTTCGCCAGACTGCCGGAAGTCAAGGACCTGCCGGGCTTCGTCTCGCTGCAGCGCGAGTACGGCGAGACGGTCTGGAACGGCGCCCAGGAGGCCCTGAAGGCGCGCGGCGACCTGCTGCGCGAAAACATGGGCAAGGCCGGCGAACTCGTCCGCGGCGCCTTCGAGGCGACGGTCGAAGCCGACACCCCGAAGCCGGAGGCCGCGTAACCCCGGCCTGGACCACTTGAGCCGCAGCGCGCGGGCGTTCTCCCTCTACCCCTCCTCGATCGCCCGCGCGTTGCACTTTTCTCCGCTCCTCGCGTTCTCGGGAGACGCCCTCGGGACGAAGGGAAACGCGATGTAAACTGCCGGGTCAACCGGCGCCCGGAAGCCCGGGACAGCGAGGCCATCGTGTTACAGCAGTTGAGTGCGCAGGACGCATCCTTCATCTTCATGGAGTCCCCTGCCACGCCGATGCACGTGGGGAGCCTCGCGATCTACGATCCCTCCTCCAGCGACACCGAAGTCCTGCTGGAAGAGCACTACACGCGGTTTCAGCAGGAGCGCCTGCACCTGTGGGCGGCGTCCCGCCGGCGCCTGGTGCCCGTGCCCTTCAATGCGGACTACCCGTACTGGATCGAAGACGAGGACTTCGAGCTCGACTATCACCTGCGGCGCATCGGACTACCGCAGCCCGGCGACTGGGCGGAGCTCCACAAGATGGCCGCCCGCATCTTCGAGCGGCCCCTCGACCTGTCCAAGCCCCTCTGGGAGTTCTACATCATCGAGGGTCTGGACAACCTCGAGGGGGTGCCGAAAGGCAGCTTCGCCGTCCTCTCGAAGACCCATCACGCGGCGATCGACGGCGCCTCGGGCATGCACCTCCTCCAGTTGCTGCATGACCTGACCCCGGAGGTGGAGCCGGTTCCGCCACCTGAGACCCCCTGGCAGGCAGACGCCGTGCCAGGCGACGCGGATCTCCTGTTCCGGGCCTGGAGCAACAACTTCGCCACGCCCTTCAAGTTCCTGCGCGTGTGGGCGGACACCACCCGCTCCCTGCCCCGGATGACCGAAGCGCTGAGCAACAACGCTCAGCAGCCTTACTCGGTGCCGCGCACGCGATTCAACGGACGCGTCTCCGCGCACCGGGTGATCGGTGCGCGCCACTTCGACCTCGACGTGGTCCGCAAGCTCCGCAAGGTGGTCGAAGGTGCGACGGTCAACGACGCCGTCCTCGCCATCTGCGCGGGCGGCATCCGCGCCTACCTGCAGTCGAAGAGCGAGCTGCCCCGCGACTCCCTGGTCGCGATGGCGCCCATCAACGTGCGTACCGAGAGCGAGAGCGAGGCGCTCGGCAACCGCGTGTCCGCGATGTTCCTGCCCATCGGGACGGACGTCGAAGACCCGGTCGAGCGACTGCGCGTCATCCGCGAACGCACCGCCGCCAACAAGTCGATGACCGAAGCGGGAGGATCGCGGCTGGCCACCGACTACGCCCAGTTCGTGCCCGCTTTCACCGCGGCGCTGGCAGGGCGGATGGCCGCGCAGATGCCCGACCCGCAGTCCGCTTTCAACGTCAGCATCACCAACGTGCCGGGCCCGTCCGTGCCGCTCTATTCCATGGGCGCGAGGATGGTGACGAGCGTCGGGATCGGCCCCATCACGCAGGGCATGGGACTCATCATGCCGATCTCGAGCTACTGCGGTCAGCTCGTGATCGCATTCACCTCCTGCACGCGGATGATCCCCGACCCCGAGCGCTTCGCCGCCTGCCTGGAGACGGCGTTCGAGGCATTGCGCGACGCGGCCTTCGCCGCACTCGGCGAGGCCGCGGCCCCGCCCCCGAGGCCAGAACCGGCCAGCGCGCCGAAACCCGCACCGAAACCACGCAAGACCGCCAAGACCGCCAGGGCCGCGAAGTCCGGCGGAAACGCCGGATCGCGGGGCGAAGCGCGGGGCAAGAACGGTGCGTCGCGGAAGGCCCCCGCCAGGTCCGCCAAGGCGGCGGCGCCCGAGGCATCCACTGGAGACCTGCAGTGACCGAAAGACCCACCGCCCTCGTCACCGGGGCGTCCTCCGGCATCGGCCGCGAGCTCGCCCGCGTATTCGCCGAGCACGGCTACGACCTCGTGATCACCGCCCGCCGCCGCGAACGGCTGGCCGACCTGGCGGACGAGATCGGCGACCGTGTCCGCGTCGAGGCGATCCCCGCGAACCTCGCCACCCGCAACGGCATCGCGACCCTGAAGAAGGGCCTCGCGAGCCGCGGGATCGACATCGAGGTGCTCGTCAACAACGCCGGCGCCGGCGCCTCGGGCGAGTTCGCCGGGATGGACGCCGCGAAGTCGCTCACCCTGATCGACCTCAACGTGCGCGCCCTGACGGACCTGACGCACTTCGTGCTGCCGGGCATGCTCGAACGCGGCCGGGGCCGGATCCTGAACGTCGCTTCCGTGGCGGCGTTCCAGGCGATGCCGGGAATGTCCGTGTACGCCGCGAGCAAGGCGTTCGTGCTGTCCTTTACCGAGGCGCTGTCCGAGGAACTGGCGGGAAGTCCCGTGTCCGTGACGGGGCTGTGTCCCGGCCTGACGCGCACCGAGATGGTGGACGACCTGCAGGCCGCCCCGGACTTCATGTTCGCGAGCGCCGCCGACGTCGCCGAAGAAGGCTACCGGGCATGCCTCGCGGGCGAGGTGATCCGCGTGCCGGGCGTCGCCAACCAGGCGCTCGTCACGTGGCTGCAGTACCAGCCCCGCTGGCTCAAGCGGTTTCTCTCCGGCGTCGCGGGGCGGGCCGCGTTCGCGGCGACCGGCGACGAGGCGGCGACGGCCAGGGACATCGGCACACCGGCATAGGGCTCCCGACATGAGCGATACCGCACGATCGACCGAGCGCACCGGGTCCGGCGAGCGTTCCCGCATCGGCGAACACGAAGGCTTCGCCCTGTCGGCGGCCGCCGGCGTCGACGCGAAGGCCCTGACGGATGCCTGGGCCATGGTGGTCGGCGCCGCGGCGCGGCAGCCGGCCGCGCTCTTCCAGGCCTACACCGGCTTCTGGCGCGACTGCGCGAGCATCCTGTTCGGCAGCAGCGCCCTCGCCCCGACCGCCGGCGACGCGCGCTTTCGGGACGCGGCGTGGGCGGACAACCCCCTGTACCGCCGCATCGGGCAGTCCTATCTGGCGTGGACCCGGGCGCTCGACACCTGGCTCGAGGAGTCGGAACTCGCCGGCATGGACCGGGAACGCGCGCGTTTCCTGCTCGACGCTGCCAAGGACGTGCTCGCGCCCATGAACACGCTGGCCGGCAACCCCGAAGCGCTGGCGAAGGCGACGGAGACGCGCGGCGCGAGCCTGACGAGCGGGTTCCGCAACTTCGTCGACGACCTGCGCCACAACCACGGCTATCCGGCCGTCGCCGACCGCGACGCCTTCGAACTCGGACGGGACGTCGCCGCGACCCCGGGTGCGGTCGTGTTCCGCAACGAGGTGTTCGAGCTGATGCAGTACGCGCCCACCACCGAGGCCGTCCGCCCGACACCCTTCCTCTACATCTTCAGCCAGGTGAACCGGTTCTACCTGGGCGACCTGACCCCGGACCGGAGCCTGTTCGCCCGCCTCCTCGACGCCGGGATCCCGGTCTACGCCATGAGCTGGCGCAACCCCAAGCCGGAACACCGGCACTGGAACCTCGGCACGTACGCCGGCGCCACGATCGAGGCGATCGAGGCCATCCGCGGGATTTCCGGGAGCGAACGGGTCGACGTCATGGGCCTGTGTGCCGGGGGCCTGGTGGCCGCGGCCGCCGCCGGCGTGCTCGAGGCGCGCAACGAGGACCGCATCCGGTCCCTGTCGCTGATCGTCAGCATCCTCGACAACCAGCCCGGGGACAGCGACTTCGGCCTGTTCGTCTCCGAGCGCTCGGTCGAGGCCCAGAAGGCGATGGTCCGCGCCAAGGGACTCTTCGCCGAGAAGGACGTCTTCGAGATGTTCGCGATGCTGCGCATCGAGGAGAGCGTCATGAGCTTCCTGCGCAGCAACTACCTGCTCGGCGAAGCCCCGCCGAAGCACCCCCTCCTGTTCTGGTCCATGGACTACACCCGCGTGCCCGCCGAGATGCAGTGCGACTTCCTCGACCTCTCCTGGCGCAACGACCTGGCGCGCGGGGAACTCGAACTCCTCGGCGAGCGCATCGATCTCCGGAAGCTCTCGTACCCCGTCTACGTGCTCGCGGGCAGCACCGATCACATCACGCCGTGGAAGGGCTGCTACCGCAGCACGCAACTGTTCGGGGGCGACGTCCGTTTCGTGCTGACGAACCAGAATCACACCCAGACGATCTGCGCCCGCACCGACAACCGTCACCTGCGCTACTGGGTTGGTGATACCCTGCCCGAAGACGCCGAGGCCTGGTCGGCGGGAGCGGCGGAGCATCCCGGGAGCTGGACCACCGACTGGATCGAGTGGCTGCGGCATGGGTCCGACGAGACCGTGCCCGCGCCGGAAGCCCTCGGCAACGCGGAACATCCCGTGCTGGATGCCGCGCCGGGGCAGTTCGTGAGGACGTAAGCGATGGCATCGTACATCATGCTGAGCACGCTGACCGACGAAGGCCGCAAGACGCTCATGGAGCGGCCCGAGCGGCTGCAGGCGGTGAACAAGGAGGTCGAGAACATGGGCGCCCGGGTCACCGCGCAGTACGCCGTGCTGGGCGGCTACGACTTCGTCAACGTGATCGAGGCCCCGAGCAACGAGGTGATGGCCCGCATCGCCATGGAACTCGGCTCGCGCGGGACCATCAAGGTGATGACGCTCCCGGCGCTGCCCATCGACGCGTTCGTCGAGATGCTGCAGTCCTCCGCGCCTCCAGCGAGCTGACCCCCCATGCCGCACTACGTGATGCTGATGCGCTACCGGTCGCACGGCGTCAGGGCGGTGCGGTCCGATCCCGGGGTGCTGCTGGCCGCCAACGACGCGCTGGAGCGGTGGGAAGGCAAGATCCTGCACTCGTTCCACCTGCTCGGCGAGTGGGACCAGTGCGCCATCGTCGAGGCACCGGACAACCTGAAGGCGTATCGCGCGTCCATCGCCCACGAGATCAGCGCCACCGCCGACATCGACATCATGCCGGCGATCGACCTCCCCCTGTTCCAGCGCCTGGTCTTGCAGGACGCGCGGATCGCCGGGCCGCACCAATGGCAGATTCGCCTTTGGGCCAAGCTCGCCCGCCGCGCGATGCGGCGCTACGCCTTCACGCGCTGGGTCCACCGCTACTGCAAGCCGCTGACCATCACGGGCCGCGACAAGCTCGACGGTCTGCGCGGCGGCCCCTGCATCGTGATCGGCAACCACTCGAGCCACATGGACCACTTCGTCCTGTTCCACGCGCTGCCGGAGTGGATCAAGTGGAACATCTACTTCGGCGCCGCCGCCGACCGCTGGTTCCTGAAGGGCCGCAAGGAGATCACGCTGCAGCCCTGGTACCAGTCCCTGGTGAACGGTTCCTACCCCATACGACGGGGCGGCGGCTCGGCCGCCCTCGACTACCCCAGGTGGCTGCTCGAGCAGGGCTGCAACATCATGATCTTCCCCGAGGGGACGCGCGCCCGCGGCCGCGGCCTCTCGCGCTTCCGGCACGGCGTCTCCATCCTCGCGCTCGAGCACAAGGTTCCGGTGGTGCCGGTCTACCTCTCGGGCCTCGGGAAGATGCGTCCGGTCGGCACGCGCACCATCAAGCCCGGCCCCGCGGGGGCCCACATCCTCGATCCGATCGTCTTCGAGGACGGCGTGACGGTATCCGAGGCGACGCAGCGGATGCACGACGCCATGCACGCGGTGCACGAGCGGGTGCTGGAGCACGGGGACGAGGCGGCGGACGGCGACCTCCGCCAACTGCGCGGGTCGGGATGGGACGGCGACCTGGAAGAGATGCGGCGCGACCGTTCGGAACGGTCCTGATCGCCTGGGCCCGAGCGTCATTCAGCCGAGCGCGTCGCGTCAGTAGTGGTAGCGGCACTGCACGATCACGCAGCGCTCGTTCTCGAAACTTGTACACGAGGCGGTGTTCCTTCGTGATTCTCCGGGACCAGTACCCCGCGAGATCATGCCTCAACGCCTCCGGATTCCCGATGCCTCCGAGCGGGTCGCGCAGACAATCCTCGATCAAACGCGCGATACGCTGCGCCACCTTGCGATCGGTCCGAACCCAATGCTGGTAGTCGGCCCAGGCCCGGGCCGAGAACGCGATCCCTCGCGATCCCTCGTCTGGTGTCACCGCGCCTCTTCTAGGGATCCGTCCTTGAGGGTCGCGGCTATCACGTCGCCAGCTTCGACCTCGGCGATCGCTTCGCGCAGGCGTTCAGCGTTCCGGGGCGAACGTAGGAGGTGGTAGGTTTCCATCATCGCGTCGTGTTCGGACTTCGCCATCATGATCACGGGCTCTCCGGACTTGCGACGGATCACGACCGCAATGCGATCCTGCACGACCGTGTCCAACACCGACTTGAGGCGCTGACGGACCTCCGAGTAGTTCAATACCCGTTCCATCGTGTCATCTCAATCAAACGTACGAATTATTGTACGTTTGGGGGCTCGGCCTCGGCAAACACCGAACCCCCGCGGCTCGGCGGTGTATGCTGTCCCTGGTCATTCGAGGACACGGGAGATGCCCATGCTCGCCATCGGAGACACCGTCCCCGACATCACGCTGCGCAGCCACCAGAGCGAGGAGGTCAGCCTCAGCGGCTTCCAGGGCAAGTGGCTCGTGCTGCACACCTTCCCCCTCGCCTTCACCGGTGGCTGAAGCAACCAGACCGCGAACTTCAACCGTGCGTTGAAGCAATTCGAAGGAGCCGGTGCGGCCCTCGTCGGGCTGAGCGTCGATTCCACCTTTGCGCTGGGTGCATGGTCCACCGCCATGGGCGGCATCGGCCACCCGCTGCTCGCAGACTTCTGGCCGCACGGCGCGGCCGCGAAGCAGCTCGGGATTTTCAACGACTCGTTCGGCATCGCGAACCGCACGCTGATGATCGTGGACCCGGACGGCGTGGTGCGTTACACGGAGGAGCACACGCGGACCCTGCCCGATCCGGACGCGGCGCTGGGCAAGCTGCAGGAGTTGCAGGGCGGCGCGTGACGGGGCCCGCTCCGTCTCCCTGGACACACCCCTCTCGGCGTCTACGTCATTGACGTAGACCGGTGTTCCATGGCGTGGTCACACGCCGGCCGAGAGGATAGGAACCACGGTGAGCAGAGCGCCGAGCGTGTGCACGTTCCGAACCCTGACGGCCGTGGCCGTTGCCGTCGCCGTCCTGACTCCACAACGCTCCTCCTCTCCTCCTCTTCCCGATCGGAGACGCCGAGAGGCCAGGGCCTCGAACTCGCGGTGTGCGCTCCGTTCCCCCGACACCTCGGTCTGCGAGACGGCGCACACGAACGGGAGAGATCTCGCAACCCTCGAGGCGGCAATCGGCACTGTCCGGGCGCCGCGCGCCTTCCTACATTGGTCGGATGGATCAGGACGCCGCCTGGAAGCGCCTTTTCGGACAACCCGTCGTCGTGCGGCACCTGCTGCGTGGCTTCGCCGGGAAGGTCGTGGGCCTGCTGGACCTCGACACGCTGCAACAGCTACCGGCGAGTTGGGTCGCGGCCGACGGCGAACAGCGCCGCGGCGACATGGCGTGGCGGGCGTCATACGCGGATGGCTCGGGGCGCTCGCTGGTCCTGCTGATCGAGTTCCAGTCCACCGTGGACCACGGCATGTCGATTCGCGTGATGCGCTACGAAGCCATGGCGTTCGGCGGCCTGCGGCACGCGAAGCAGCTCGACCAGGACCATGAGCTACGGCTGTTGTCGGTAGTCATCTACTCTGGGGAAGGGCGCTGGACCGCGCCGGGTGGCGCGGCCCGCGTCGTGGTGGACAGCACCGGCGAAGTGGGGCCGCCGCGGCCCGGGCGATACCTGTTGCTTGACACTCACAGCCGCGCACAAGACGATGCCGCCAGGAACAACATCGTCGCCGCGGCCTTGTGGTTGAGCGGCGCGTCGTCACCGGCGGACGCCGCTACCCGGCTGCGGGAGTTGGTGCACGGATGGTCGGCGAGCCGGAACGTGGAGGCGGCCGAGGCGGTGCTCGAGTGGCTCGGCATCCTCTGGCCCCGGCTGTTCCCCGACGCCGACCCCACCACCCTGGCCGCCTGGCGGCGCGACTTGCTGAACGAGGAGGAAGGGATGAGCACACTTGCCGAACGGGTGCGGGAATGGGAGGCCGACCTGCTGCACCAGGGCATCGAACAGGGAATGGAGCGGGGCATCGAGGACCAGCGCGCGATGCTACGTGGTCAGGCAGAGCGCAAATTCGGCCCCGTGACGGCGCGCGAACTCGCACGCCGCCTCGCGAACGTCACAGATGCGGAGCGCCTGGCCGTGGTTGGAGGCTGGATCATCGACTGCGACACCGGCGCGGCGTTGCTCGAACAGGTGGACACGGAGGTCGGCAACGGCCCCGCGGACCCGGCATGACCCGCTGTAAATCCTTGGCATAACGGCCAGCAGATCAACTACATGCGAATGATCCGTTTCAGGAACTCGTCAAAGAGCGGCACGGTGAAGGCCGTGTCGCCATGCGCGGGGCTGTAGATCATGCCCTTGCCAATGAGCGCGTTGCGCGTGGGAGCGGCCGAAGTGACCTTCCGCTGCAGCACCCGGGCGAAATCGCCGGATCGATGGGGACCCGGCCCAAGTTCCGCCATGGCGCGCAAATACTGCCTCTGCGTCGGCGTCAGCCGATCGAAGCGGATACGGAAGAAGCTCGCGTCCAACTCGGCCAGCGCCTGCACGGTCGCGCGCCGCGCATCGTCCGGTTCGATCGGGGAGGCATGGGCGACGTCCCAGCTATGCCCCACTCCTGACTGAAACACGGAACGCCCGCGGGCGGCTGCTCGTTTGCCGTGAGCCCGATGCCCGAACGACCGACGACGGCATCGAGATCGTGCCGGTCCAGACCTTTTGCGAGGAGGTGTGGAGCGGGGGTCTGCTCACGTAGCGACGCGGCGAACCGCCAGCCGCAAGGCGAGCGCGCGTTGTATTCATCGACATCTACCGGCCGGACGCCGCCAGCGCCAACGCCTCCCTTTGCCCTCCCACGCCGCCGCAACGACTGCGGCGATTACCCGCGACCGGGTGTCGTGCAGGCCCAAGACGCGCCTCGTACGCGCCAAATCCAATTTGACACGGCCCCCGATAAATGGACCATAGGAGTTCGCGCCTGCCGACTACACCAACGTTCCGTCGCGGCGACCGCCGCCGGGCCGTGCCGTGGGAAGCGGCCTTGCCATCGAAGGAGAGCAATCAGATGACGAGAGCATCGAGCGTGTACGCGCTTGGTATCCTGGCGGCCGGAGCCGCCTTCGCATTGGCAGCGCCGCCGGCGCTGGCCGAGGACGACGACGACGAACGGGCATCCGGCGTCGTCGAGGAGATCGTGGTCTCCGCCACGTACCGGGACACCCGCCTGATGGACACCCCGCTGACGATCTCCGCGGTCACCGACCACGACATCGTCAACAAGGGCATCGAGGACATCCAGACCCTCTACCAGTCCATCCCCGGCCTCGCCTACCGGAGCAACTCGCAGACCTACAACACGCTGTCGGTGCGCGGGATCACGCCGCCCGCAGGCGGCGGCGGCGCCACGGTCGGCGTCTACTTCGACAACATGCCGATCACGGACGCCACCACCGGCGGCCTCGCGCAGACGCTGGGACCGCTGTTCGACCTTGAGCGGGTCGAAGTACTGAAAGGCCCGCAAGGCACGCTCTACGGGGAAGGCGCGATGGGTGGCTCGATCCGCTACATCACCAAGAAGCCCGACCCGAGCGGCTTCGACTACGCGGTACAGGCCAACATCGAGGCCATCGGCGAGTCCGACGGCCTGTCCTACCGGACCGACGGCATGCTGAACGTCCCCCTCGGCGACCACCTTGCCGCCCGGGCCGTGCTCTACCGGCGGGACCGGCAGGGGATCCTCGATCAGGTCGCCCCGCGGGCCGAGGAGGACGTTGACACGTTCCTTGAGGACGGCATGCGCCTCGTGGTGGCCTGGTATCCGACGGACACCCTCGAGATTTCCGGCATGATCAACGTCATCGACGGCGAGTACGGCGGCCCCGGGCTCGCGTACCACTGCTTCTCCGAGTCGACGCCCTCGGACCCGGGCGGACAGGTCCCCGTGTACGACCTCCCGGGAACGATCTGCGAAGGCCAGTTCGACCAGTTCAACCGTCGCGACCCGTACCAGACGCACCTCGGGCACTGGCACCACCAGAGCGGCGGGTACGACGAACAGACCATGTACAACTTCAGCATCGAGTGGGAACTGCCATTCGCGGACTTCACCTCGAGCACTTCATTCTTCGACCGCGAGATCGACTACTCGGAGGAGACGAGTCCGCGTTTTGCAGCAGCCGTAGGGGGCCTCGTTGACGGCGGCTGCCTCGGTTTCGAGCCTGCGTGCGCCCCTGGCCTCTATACCGGTCTCGGCGGTGACGGCGCGTTCTACCGGGCCTCGGAACGCTTCGTGCAGGAACTGCGCCTCGTATCCAACACCGACAGCCGCTGGCAGTGGACGGTCGGTGCCTACTACAAGGACGACGAGTCCCAGACCGGGGAACACCGGCGTTGCCACAACGGCGGCCCGCCGGCCTATGACGGTCTCGATACGCACTGCTGGCTACAGTTCAACTTCTACCCGGAGGTTCCGATCCCCACCCAGCAGGCGATCATCCTGTTTCTGAATAACATCATCGCCCCCGGCAATACCTCCTATCGCGACCTCGGAGAAGAGGCGGTTTTCGGCGAAGTGAGCTACGCCCTGAGCGACCAGTGGGAGATCCTGGTCGGCGCCCGGTACGCCGACGTGTCCTACGATCTGCTCGTCGCACAGGGCGGAGTAGACACGCGGTCGAACCCTGTTAACGAGCTCGGCGTCGTCACCGAGATCTTCTCGCCCAAGGTGACGCTCACGTGGCGCCCCATGCCCGACTTCATGGCGTATCTGAGCTACTCCCAGGGTTACCGGCCGGGCATCGTGAACACCGCCGTCGCCGCCCCGCTCGCCCAACTCGACGCCATACGGGCAACCAACCCCACCGCCCAGCAGTGGTACGACGAGTTGAAGGCCGTGGAGACCGTCGACGGCGACGAGACCATCAACATCGAACTCGGCGTGAAGGCGACACTCGCGGAGGGCCGTTTCAGCTTCACCGCCGCGGTCTACTCCATCGACTGGGAAGACACCATCGTGGAGCTCTCCGTCCAGATTCCGGAGCTTCCCCAGGTCAATATTCTCGGCATAGACCTCCTCCGCAACGAAGGCGCCGCCAAGAGTCAGGGCCTCGAGTACGAGTTCCGCATCGTTCCAATGGAGAACCTGAGCGTGAACTTCGGCGGGGACTGGAACTGGACGGCCGAGATCGACGCGGCGGCCTCGGGCCGTTACCTCGGCGTCGACATCCAGCCCGGCAACCGGCTGGCGAACGCGCCGCCGTACAGCCAGTTCCTGGGCGTCGCCTACGACTTCGGGCTCGGCAACTTCAACGCGACCGCCCGGGTCGACGCGTACTGGGTCGGCGAGTCCTGGAACACGGCGAACAACGAACGCCCGGCGCCCGCCTACCAGACCGGTGACGTCAAGCTGCTGATCGGACGAGACGACTGGCAGATCGGCCTGTACGTGCGCAACATGACCGACGAGCGCGTCGTGTACGAGCTGAACCAGGTCGGCTATCGGTTCGGACGGCCGCGGACCTTCGGGGTGCAGTTGAACTACAGCCTGTAGGCTTCGGCTTTCTTCGTTCCTGGAACGGCCCGCGCATCGCGCGGGCCGTTTTCTTCTGCACCGCGAGGTCGCCGACCAAAAACACTACCATCGTGGAATAGTCTTGACCATTCCATGGTATCCAAGATAATGGTCGGATGCCGGCGCAACGCTTCTACGACTCCGTTCTGGCCGAACACTTGGCGAACCATCGACAGATGGCGTTCGTCAGCGGTCCCAGGCAAGTGGGGAAAACGACGACCTGCCGCCTCCAGGCCGACACCTACATCAACTGGGACAACCTGGACGACCGCGAACTGGTGCTTGCGGGCCCGCGACGCCTGGCCGACGAACTGAAGCTCGACCGTCTGTCCGAGGCCCCTCCGGTCGTACTGTTCGACGAACTGCACAAGTTCCCGCGCTGGCAGTCCTTCCTCAAGGGCCTGTTCGACACCTACGCGGACCAGGTGCGTGTCGCGGTCACCGGAAGTGGCCGTCTGGAGGTCTATCGTCGGGGCGGCGACAGCCTGATGGGGCGCTATCTCCCCTATCGGATGCATCCGTTCTCGGTAGCGGAGGCCGTGTCGCAGGGCATTCCCGCGGAGTCGGACATCGTCCGGCCGCGGGCTCCGATCGAGGATGCGGACTTCGACGCCCTCTGGCAGCACGGCGGTTTCCCGGAGCCATACCTGAAGCGCGACGCCCGTTTCACCCGACGCTGGCAGGCACTGCGTCTCGTGCAACTCGTGCGCGAGGAGATTCGTGACCTGACGCAGATTCAGCAGCGCGACCAGCTCGAAGTGCTGGTGCGCCTGCTCGCCGCACGCTCGGGCGAACAACTCGTCCATGACGGACTGGCACGCCAGCTCAGGGTGTCGGCCGACACGGTGCGTCGGTGGCTCGCGGCCCTGTGCGACCTGCACTTCGGCTTCCTCGTCCGCCCGTGGTTCACCAACGTGTCCCGTTCCCTGCGCAAGGAACCCAAGTGGTACCTCCGCGACTGGTCCAACGTCGCCGATCCGGGACCGCGCGCCGAGACTTTCGTCGCCTGCCACCTCCTGAAGGCAGTCGACGGATGGAACGACCTCGGACTGGACGCCTTCGAACTCGGCTACATCCGGGACAAGGAGAAGCGAGAGGTCGACTTCGTGGTGGCGAGGAGCGGCAAGCCGTGGCTGCTGGCCGAAGTGAAGCACCGGGACGAGTCGTTGAGCCCCCACCTGCGCCACCACCAGGACCGGCTAGGGGCGCCTTTTGCCTTTCAGATCACGCTCGATGCCGACTACGTGGACAGGGACTGCTTCACCGAACCCGGCAGACCGCGGGTCGTGCCGGCCCGGACGCTGCTGTCGCAGTTGCTTTGAGGGGTGACAGAGGGGCGACTCGACTTGCTCGCCCGCCGGCCCAACCAATAGACCAGGAACCTGGTCTATTCGGGACGCGCGGATGTCTACGGTAGGGTCGTACGAAGCCAAGACGCGACTCCCCGAGTTGCTTCGGTCCGTGGAACAGGGAGAGACGGTGACGATTACCCGCCGCGGCGTGCCCATCGCCCGGATCGTCGGCGTCGACGACGGGCGCAGCCAACGCGTGGGGGACGTCATCGACCGGATGCGCGCTGCCCGAGCGCGCCGGCCGTCCGTCTCGACCACGGAGATACTCGCGGCCAGGGACCGCGGACGCCGCGGCTGATGCCATTCGTGATCGACGCTTCGGTTGCCACATCGTGGTGCTTCGAGGACGAACAGGCATCCGCAGCCGAGTCGGCAATGGAACGGCTCCGCACGGACGAGGAGGCGATCGCCCCCGCCCTATGGTGGGTGGAGATCCGCAACATCCTCATCGTCAGTGAGCGTCGCAGGCGCATCGAGCCGGACGATGCGGACACGTTCCTCGACGATCTCGGCCGCCTCCCCATCCGTGTCCAGTGGGAGTCCGGCAGCGGCCGGGTCATGGCGCTCGCACGCAAGCATGGCCTGACGGCTTACGACGCCGCGTCGATCTCGCGCTGCGGTTAGCCGTCCCCCTTGCGACACTGGACCGGGCGCTGGCCCGGGCGGCCGAGGCCGAGGGGGTTCAGATCGTGCGCTGACGCGGGTTTCACAGCCGCGCCGGCCCGCCCGCCTGGTTGCTTCGGGCGGTAGCGACGAGCCGCCGCGACAGCGGCACACCGGCGCGAGGGACTACAATGCCGCGATCCCGACACCGGCGTCCGAACTGCTCATGGCGCGCTTCTTCAACACTACCGGCCCCGTCGTGCCTGCCGAGCATTACTGCATCCCGCCCCTCGAACGCTTCGACCTCCCCCGGGTACTGCGGCTGATCGAAGATGGCCGCTACTTCGTGCTGCACGCCCCGCGCCAGACCGGCAAGACGACCTCGCTGCTCGCCCTGCGGGACCGGCTCAACGCCGGCGGGGAGCACCGCTGCGTGTACGTCAACGTGGAGGCCGCCCAAGCCGCGCGGGACGACGTCGGGTCCGCCATGCGCGCCATCCTTGGGAGCGTGGCGTCGCGGGCGTCCGTCACCCTGAACGACCGTCTTCCAACGGAGATCTGGCAGGAGACGCTCGCCGCGCACGGTCCCCACGGGGCCCTCGCCGAATTGCTCACGCGGTGGTCGGCGGCGGCCAGCACGCCGCTCGTGCTGTTCATCGACGAGATAGACGCCCTGGTCGGGGACACGTTGCTCTCCGTGCTCCGGCAACTCCGCGCCGGTTACGACCAGCGGCCGTCCGACTTTCCGCACAGCCTGGTGCTCTGCGGGGTGCGGGACGTGCGCGACTACCGCATCCAGTCCGCCTCCGGCGGCGAGGTGGTCGCCGGGGGCAGCGCCTTCAACGTCAAGGCGGAGTCGCTACGCCTCGGGGACTTCAAGGAGGACGATGTGCGCGCGCTCCTGGGCCAGCACGCGGTGGAGACCGGGCAGGCGTTCGTCGAGAAGGCGCTGGCGGAGGTGTGGCGGCGCACCCGCGGGCAACCCTGGCTGGTGAACGCGCTGGCGGACCAGGCCTGCTTCCGCGCGCCCGCCGGGTTGGACCGGTCGCGCCCGATCACCGAGGAGGCGGTGACGGAGGCGCAGGAGGCGCTGGTCCAGGGTCGCCAGACACACTTGCACCAGTTGGCCGACAAACTCGGGGAGGCCCGCGTGCGGCGGGTGATCGAACCGCTGCTCCTGGGCGAGGAGGGCGGCGACGCGACACCGGACGACCTCGAATACGCGCGCGACTTGGGGTTGGTGACCCGCGACGGCCCATTGCGGGTCGCCAATCCGATCTACCGGGAGGTGATTCCACGGGAACTGCTGTATGCCCGCGAAGCGATGATCGCTCAGCAGGCGGAGTGGTACCTGGAGGCGGACGGCGGTTTGGACGTTGCGGGGCTGCTGGCCGCCTTCCAGCGTTTCTTCCGCGAGCATTCCGAGCATTGGATCGACCGCTTCGAGTATCGCGAGGCGGGACCGCAGCTCCTGCTGCAGGCTTTCCTGCAACGCATCGTGAACGGCGGAGGCCGCATCGAGCGCGAATACGGGCTGGGGCGGCGCCGGACGGACCTGCTGATCGTCTGGCCTCTGCGAGGGTCCGCCAGCGGCGCCGAGGCGGCCCGGCGCCCGCAACGCCACGTCATTGAGTGCAAGCTACTGCATGGGGGCCTGGCGGCGACCACTCGCGAGGGGGTGGCGCAGACGCTCGACTACATGGACCGCTGCGCGGCGGAGTCCGGACATCTTGTGGTATTCGACCGCTCCACCGACAAGCCCTGGGAGCAGAAGCTCTTCAAGCGGGAGGAGCGTCTCGACGGACGGAGCGTTACGGTCTGGGGGGCGTGACAAGGAAGTCGCAGCGCCGGCGCCTACTTACGTACAGTAACGCTGGGCGACGAGTCAGGTGAGCGCCGTCGCCCCCCGGAGGGATCCTCCACATCCTCGAGCCCACCGGCAGCCATCTTCACAGCCGTACCGGCCCGCCCGCCTGATCGGTCAGCCCCTCGACGTCAAACGTCATCATCACCAGGTCCCGGGACCTGCCGGTGCGGTCCAGCACGAAGTCCGCCAACAGCGCTTCCGGGACGAACCCCAGCCGGCGGAACGCCGCCTGGGCCCCGTGCTGGTCCGTGGTCATCTGCGCCACGAGCTTCCGCAGCGCAAACGCCCTCGCCATGTCGAAAACGTGCGACACCAGCAGCCGGCCCAGCCCCTGCGTGCGCACGGCCGGCGCCACGTTGACGCGGAGTTCGCCCACGTGGCGCATCCACGGCGCGGGATTGCGATGCACGGCGGCGTAGCCCAGGAAGACGTCACCCTGGTACGCGGCAAGCGCGGCCATGCTGCCGTTGCGGATGTCGCCCACCCACGCGTCGACGACATCGGCCTCGGTCAGGTCCACGCGCAGGAACAGGAGGTCCTCCTCGGGCAGCGCCCTGGCGAACCCGAGAATCGCGTCCCGATCGTCCGACGACATCACCCGCAGTTCGACCGACGAGCCATCCGCGAGCTGGAACGCCCGCGGATACTGGTCCGCCAGGCCGCTGGTATCAAACCCGTCGTTCGTTGCCTTGACCACTTGTCATCCGCCTCTATGGTGTCGCGTCAGCCTGCCCGGCTTCCCCGCGGGCCTCGTCAAGCAGGTCCTCGAATACAGCGCGGACCCCTTCGACGATCGGTTCCAGGTCGGGAAGCAGACGCGGTTCGCAAATGAACCCGAAGAACAACTCCTTGTTGTAGCTCAGGATCGTGATGCTGAAGCCGACGTTGCCCGTCAGCACGAGGAGCCCGATGGTGTCGAGCACCTTGTGCCCGGCGAGGTACTGCGGCACCTGCACGCCGGGCACGTTCGTGCAGACGAAGTTGATGCCCGGGTTCGGCGGTCGCCAGCCGATGTTCGGCGGCACCGGCGCGGGCACCCGGGCGGCCAGCGCGGTCGGATCCAGCGGCGTGCCGACAAGCTGCGTGGGCGCCATCGCCAGCGGCCAGACGCTCCCCGCGCTTTCCGATACGAGGGTCATCGCCTGTGCCTCCTCCCGGCCCTTGATGCGCTCCATCTCGGTGCGCACCGCCGCGAGACGCGCGCGGCTCGGCATGGGCCACGCCGGCAGCATCGGAAACACCGCGGAGACCTGGTTGCCGAGCGTCCCCCCCTGGTCCTCCGTGCGGACGTTCACCGGGCACATGATCCGCAGGTACTGTCCGTCGACCCGTTCGCCGTGCGCGCGCAGATATCGGGCCACCGCCTCCGACACGACGGTCAGCGCCACGTCGTTGATCGTCCCGCCGAGGGCGCGTCGAATCTCCCGTATCTCGCCGAATGGCTTCTTCAGGTAGAGCACCCGTCGCCGCGGCCCGACCGCGCCCGCGTTGAACGGGGCCGTAATCGCCGGACGCCTCAGGAAGCTGCCGAAGATCTCCGCGGCGCGCCCCACCAGTTCGCGCTGCTTCGGGGTGTTCGGCAACAGGCTGCGCGAACTCGCGTCGCCGAGCTTCGCGAGATTCTCCCGCAGG
>JAJDVW010000040.1 GCA_022825925.1 Pseudomonadales bacterium
CCACAAACCGGGGCAGCCCGCCGCCGCGGCGCCATCACCGCACACGGCGCGGTCGCATGCCGTACTCTACGGTGCCACAGAGTGACCGCAGTATTGCTGTGCCTCCAGGCCACCTCCCGTACACGAAATTTCACGGCAAAGTAGAAATGTCCCCTTTCGGTCAGGACGTTGGGCCGGGGGTTGGAGGTGTGCGAGGGGCAGGGAGCGTTCTCCACGGGCCGTCCACGCACGCGGACGCCTCCAACGGCCAAAATGCCGGTGGGTGGGCGGGCGATGCAGCGGGGCACCCGACCGGGCGCGGGATTGCCGGCTAGTTGGCGGCGTCGGCGTACCCGGAAGCGGCCAGCGCGGCCTCCGGCACTGCGCCCTCTCCGGCGGTCACGACCTCCCAGGCATCGCCGACCCGCAGGAGCGCGCGGGCGAGCTTGTTGTTGAGGGCGTGGCCGGACATGTAGCCCTCGAATGCCCCGATCACGGGCTTGCCGAGCAGGTACAGGTCGCCGATCGCGTCGAGCACCTTGTGCTTGACGAACTCATCCTCGTAGCGGAGCCCTTCTGTGTTGAGGATGCGCGCGTCGTCGATGCCGATGGCGTTCTCGAGGCTCGACCCCAGGCAGCGGTTGATGGCCTGTGCCTGCTCGAGTTCGTCGATGAGCCCGAACGTACGCGCCCGGCTCACCTCGGCCACGTAGGACGTTGCCGCGAAGTCGACCTCGACGCGCTTGGGATAGCGGTTGAAGACCGGGTGGTCGGCCACGAACGTGTACGCCGCGCGAAAGCCGTCGTAGGGACGCAACGCCGCGGTGGCGCCACCCTGGGAGACCTCGATCTCCCGCGTGATGCGCACGAACTGGCGCGGCGCCGGCAGTTCCTCGATGCCGATGCCCTCGATCAACTGCACGAACGGGGCCGCGCTGCCGTCCATGATGGGCACTTCCTCGTCGGACAGCTCCACCACGAGGTTGTCGATGCCGAGTCCCCACAGGGCGGACATCAGGTGCTCCACCGTCGCGACCTGGACGCCGTTCTCGAGGATGCTCGTCGACAGCGTCGTGTCGGACACGTTCCGGGCGAGGGCGCGCACCACCCGGGGACGGCCCAGGTCGGTACGTACGAAACGGATGCCAGTATCGGCGGGCGCGGGACGCAGGGTCATCGCCACTTTCTTGCCCGTGTGTACGCCCACGCTGAGGGCGTACACCGGTGCCCGAATGGTCCGTTGACACAGCATCTCAAACGCTCGCTACTGCTCGGATCAGGTTCGAATCCGATGCCGGAACTGCGATCATACACACGCACGGGGCCAAAATGAAGAAAAAATGGAGGGAGAATCGATGAATCCGGCGGAAGCGCGCCAGGGCCCGCCCGCCGCCTTGCCGGCATCGGGGGCCCCGCGAGCCGGCACGCACGTCCTGTGCGTCGCGCCCATGATGGCCTGGACCGATCGCCACTGTCGCGCCTTCCACCGCGTCCTGGCGCCGCACGCGCGGCTCTACACCGAGATGGTCACGGCCGATGCGCTGCTGCACGGGCCGACCGCGCGCCTGCTGGCCTTCGACCCGAGCGAGCACCCCGTGGCCCTGCAACTCGGCGGATCCGAACCCGGGGCGCTGGCCCGCTGCGCGCGCCTGGCCGAGGAGCGCGGCTTCGACGAGGTGAACCTGAACGTGGGATGCCCCTCGCCGCGTGTGCAGCGCGGCGCGTTCGGAGCCTGCCTGATGCTCGAGCCGCGCCGAGTGGCGGGCTGTCTGGCCGCGATGCGCGAGGCATGCGCGCTGCCCGTCACGGTCAAGTGCCGCCTGGGCGTGGACGGTCACGACGACTATCCGTTCCTGCGCGACTTCGTCGGCGCCTGCGCCGATGCGGGCGTCGCCACCTTCGCCGTGCATGCGCGCATCGCCGCGCTGACCGGTCTGAGTCCGGCCCAGAACCGTACCGTCCCGCCGCTCGACTACGGGCGCGTCCGCCGGCTGAAGCAGGAGTTTCCACACCTCGCGGTGGTGCTGAACGGGGGGCTCCGGGACACGGCATGCGTTGTCGGTGCCCTCGCCTGGGCCGACGGCGTCATGGTCGGACGCGGCGCCTACCGCAACCCCTGGTGGTTGGCCGAGCTCGAACTGGCGCTGTTCGGCACGCATCTTCCGGCCGGCCCCCACGCCGTGCTCGAGCGGTACATCGCGGACTACGCGGAACCCGCCCTCGCCGACGGGGCGCGCCTGCACGACATCGCCAGGCATCTCCTGGGTCTCTTCAACGGCATGCCGGGCGCCCGCGCGTGGCGGCGTCACTTGTCCGAGGAAGCCCGCCGTCGTGGCGCCGGGGTCGAGGTGCTGGAAGCCGCCGCGAACCGGCTGCCCGAAGCGGCCTGAAGCCGCGACGCGTCAGTTCGCGCCGGGCCGCGCCGCCTCGAGCGTAGCGACGAGGTCGCGGAAGGTCGCGGCGTTCGACTCGTTCATGTCCATGAGCACGCGGTGCGCCTCGAGGACGCGCCGGCGCAGGTCCTCCGGCGTCGACTCGGCCTGCGGCAGTTCGCCCAACTGCTCCTCCTCCTGCAGCGGCTGCTCGACGATGTGGAAGATGTCGTCGAAGCCCATGGTGCGCAGGATGCGGGTGATGTCGTAGTTCGTCGACACCAGCGTCGGCTTGAAGCCGAACTGCTCGCGCGCGGCGATGGAGAGCTTCGCAAGCACGCCGAGCGACGTGCTGTCGATCCCGTCCGTCCGGCTCAGGTCGACGACCACCGACTTGAAGTCCTTGTCCCGGTACATGTCCGCCAGGAAGTCGTCGACGGCGGCGCACAGGTTCACCCGCACGTCGCCCACGAACTTCATCAGGTACATGCCGTCGCTGTCGGCGACCAGGATGCGCCCGGACAAGTCAGGCTCCGCAGGCGACCATCAGGCAGGTCATGTCGTCCGGACCGGCCACGGCGGTGTCGACGCCGAGGGCGGACCACAGCCGGTCGATGTCGGCGCCGCACTCCACGACCGCCTCCTGGATGCGATGCTCCTTGCCCGCCAGCCCCGTCTCCGGGATGACTTCGAGCACGCCGTCGGACAACAGGACCAGGTTGTCGCCCTCGGCGAGTTCGACGCCGGCGGAGTCGTACGCGACGTCCTGGAACAGCCCGACCGGCTTGCCCGACAGCTCGAGCAGGCGCGTGTGCCCCTCCCGCACCCGGATCGCGTGCGGGAAGTGCCCGGCGTTCGCATAGCGCAGCGCGTTCGTGCGCATGTTGACCACCCCGAGGAACATCGCGACGTGCTTGTCGATGCGGTTCTCGAGGATCTCCCGGTTGAGCGCGACGAGGATCTCCCCCGGTTCGCGCAGCATGCTCGGGCGGTACTCGCGCCGCAGGCGGCGCGAGAAGTTCTTCAGGATGACCGTGACGAAGGCGGACGACGCGCCGTGACCGGACACGTCCGCGATGTAGAAGACGAAGTGCTCGTCGGTGATCCGGAAGTAGTCCACGAAGTCGCCCGACAGCAGCAGCGACGGATGGATGCGGTGCCGCAGCCGGTAGTGGTCGAGGGCCATCGGGTTGGGCGGCAGCATGCCCATCTGGATATACCGGCCGGCGCGCTGGTCGCGCTCGAGTTCGCCGAGTTCACGGAACAGTTGGGGGTCGTTCGCACGCCGCGCCCGGGAACGCCGGATGTTGCGTTCGAGTACGGCGACGAAGGCGTCGTCGTCGACGGCCGGCCAGGGCAGGACGTCCGTGAAGCCGAGCGCCATGGCCGCCGCGAGGTCTTGGGCGCAGGGCGTCTCGGCGCACGCGAGCAGGGCCGGGAGCCGGTCCAGGCGGGTGGCGAAAGGCCGGACCAGCTTCGCGAGCGCGTCGCACCCGCGGAAGCCGCAGACATACAGTTCGATGGGGTCCGTAGCCGAGGCGCCGGGGAGTTGCGTACCGCGTCCCCGGGTCGCGGCATAGCCGAGTTCGCTGAGGCGTTGGACCAACGATGCGCCCCTCGGCGCATCGTCATCCATCACCACGATGGACATCTCGTTTCCGTGCAGGGCGACGATGGGACGCGAACCCTACTCCTTTGCGTCCTGGACAACAACCGCCTCCGGCGCGTCCGGCACCGGGACGACGACGTCGGCCGAGACCAGCCGGCGCAGCGTGTCCTCGCCGAAGCGAAGCACCTGTTCGCGGTCGCGGCCGAGCGCGTCCGCCAGCGCCGTCAACGCCCGCCGCGCGCTCCCGGCCTCCCCGAGCAGGCCCAGCAGGCGGGTGGTCGCCGCGTTCGATTCCATGCGGCGGAGGCGGTCGTCCCGGTCGCGGTAGACGATCAGCCAGGTCGGCGCTTCCGGAGGCTCTTCCGGCTGGAAGTCGGCGCCGATGCGATGCACCGGAAACCGGTAGTGCAGCGGCCAGGCAAGGGGCGACACCGCGAAGCGCGCGTCGAGCGACGGCGGCGCGTCGCCGGCCGGCGGCAGGACCTCGTCCGACTGTTCGAGGGACCGTCGGGCCCACTCGTAGTGGCACAGTTCCGCCAGGAACGGCGGGTCCTCCGGGGCCTCGCGTTCCGCCTGTAGGTAACGCAGGAACTCGGTGGAGATGTCCCGGAAGTACGGCGAGTGCGACGCGTGACGCTCGACGAAGTCCCGCACCGCGGCATGCCAATGCGCTTCCGGCAGGACCCGCCGCGCGGTGGGGAAGGTCCCCGCCAGGAAGCCCTCGATATTGCGGTAGACCAGGCGGGCATAGACCGCCATGCGCCGGGGGTCCACGCCGGCCGGCGCCGGATGCCGGTCCGGGTTTCGGATGTGCCCCGCGAACGCGCGCTGGACGGCCTGGAAGGCCGGTGCGCCGTCACCCGTCGGCACGGCCGCTCCGCGCGCGCTCCTGGAGCCCGCGGATGGTGTCCACCTCGGCGAGCAGCTTCGGCACGGGCGGGTAGTTGAAGTCGCGTTCGAGCACCGTCGGCAGGACGCCGAAGTTCGCGTAGGCGCGTTCGAGCAGCGTCCAGACCTCGTCGATCACGTCGGCGCCGTGGGTGTCGATGCGCAGGTCCGGGGCCTCCACGCGATGCCCGGCGACGTGGACGTAGGCCGCCCGCTCCCCCGCGAGACCGTCGAGGAACGCTGCGGCGTCGTAGCCGAAGTTGACGCTGTTCACGTGGATGTTGTTCACGTCGAGCAGCAGTTGGCAGTCCGCGCGTTCCAGGACGGCGTTGACGAAGGCCAGCTCCTCCATCTCCTGGCCGGGGGCGGCGTAGTAGGACACGTTCTCCACGGCGATGCGCCGCTCCAGGATGTCCTGGACACGGCGGATCCGCTCCGCCACGTAGTCGACCGCCTCCTCCGTGAACGGGATCGGCATCAGGTCGTAGAGGTGTCCGTGGTCGCTGCAGTAGCTCAGGTGCTCGGAGTACGTCTCGATCGCGTGCTCGTCGAGGAACGCCTTGACCTCCCGGACGAAGTCGACGTCGAGGGGCGCCGGCGAGCCGAGCGAGAGCGAGAGCCCATGGCAGACGAACGGGAATCGCTCGGTGTACTCGCGGAAGGCGCGGCCGAGACGGCCGCCCACGCGGATCCAGTTCTCCGGGGCGACCTCCATGAAGTCGACGGCGCGATCGACTTCCCCGCGGTGTTCGGCGAGGTCGTCGAACATGCCACGGCGCAGCCCGAGGCCGGCCGTCATGGGACGGCGGTCGTCACGGCGTGGGAAAGGAGACGGGCGCCCCGCGGAAAGGACTCCCCGCGGGGTTGCCCGAATTCGGGAGGGTCAGGCTTCGTCGTCGCTGGTTTCGTCCTTGTCGCCTTCGCCGCACTGGCCTTCGCCGCACTGGCCTTCGCCTTCGCCTTCACCGCAATTGCCTTCGCCCTCGTGCTGACCCGCCAGGAGGTCGTAGCCGTCGGCGTCGGAAGCGAAGGGGTTCTCGTCGGCGCTCACCGTCGCACCGGTCATGGCGGCCGCGAAAGCGGCGCTGATGGCGGCAGCGATCGTCTTCTTCTTCAGGTTCGTCATTGGTACTTCCTTCCCTTGTTACCGTGTTTTGCCTGGCAGGCGGTCCGACAGTCACGGAAACGCGTCGCCACACGCGCCCTCCCGAAAGACTTCCAGGCCGTCGGCGCAACGGACTGTACCACCCTTCCGGCGGCAGCGTCACGCACGCGATTACGGGGGTTCAGGAGCCGTTCAGGTGCCTGTTCAGCGCAGCTCGGCCCTGCGTTCCAGCGGCTCGAACGCGCGTCCCAGGCGCTCCGGCGACACCTTCTCCCGCGTGCCCACGCGCTGACTGAAGAGCGCCACGCGGTACTCCTCCACCAGGTAGCGCGCATCGACGACTTCGGGCGCCCCGGGCAGCGCCTCGGTGAGCGCGTCCAGGCGCGCTTCCCAGCGCGCGGCCTCCGCCGCCCCCTCGAGGTCCCGCCGCACGCGCCCCTGCAGGTGCGTCGCGCGGTACATGATCGCGTCCAGGTAGCGCGGCACGTCGCGCAGCCGCTCCGCCGGGGTCCGGTTGGGGAAATCCGGCGGCACCAGGCGCTCCAGGTGCGCGGCCATGTCCTCCCGGCTGGCGCGGAACGCCGGGGACTCGAGCGCCTGCACCTCGCGGGCGGCGTCGAAGCGGCGCGCCAGGATCGCGCGGCTCGCCGCGACGAGTTCCGCGCACGTCGACTTGAGGCGGCCGGCGCCGGCGTCGAGCACCGCCTCGAACTCCGGCGCTCCGGTCGGGAGTGCGCGGCCGTCGAAGAAGCAGGTCCACGCCGCGGCCAGCAGGAGTTCGTCCACGAGCCGCGCATGGGTACCCAACGTGGCGTAGTGCAGCGCCATCGTGCGTTCCGCCTCGATGTCCCGGCGCAGCCGACGCGCGCGGCGGCGATCGGTCAGGAGCGCCATGCGGCTGTAGCCGCGCCGGTTGGTGGCGTGCTGGCTGGACCGCTGCGTGAGCAGGACGAGGTCCACGCGGTCGCCGTCGTCGCGCAGGGCCGGGTACGCCATGACGCGGCCCGCGCGACCGTCCACGGTCAGCGTCTCCGGGACGCCGTCCTCCGGGAACGCCGTGAGCCCCTGCCGCTCGTAGCGTTCGCGGGCCGCCGCCGCGCCGCGCTCGACCCGCCCGAGCAGGCGCGCCTGCAGCGACTCGAGGTCCCGGTCCTGATCCACGACGCGGCCCTTCGCGCCCCGGACCTGCACGTTCATGCGCAGGAAGGGCGTGACCGCCTCGGGCCGCCAGTCGGACGCCCCGATGACGACGCCGTAGTCGCCTTCGACCCGCTCGGCGAGGGCGGCGAGCAGGCCGCCCTGCCGATACCGGTCGGAGCGCAGCAGGACCGCCGTCATCTCGCGGGCCTTGTCGGGTACGGGGGCGAGACGCCGCCGGACCGATTTCGGCAGCGCCTTCAGGAGGTCCACGCACTTCTGCTCGAAGAACCCGGGGACGAGCCAGTCGAGCGGTCCCTGCCGGAGATGCGGCAGCACCCCCACGTCCACGCGCACCGACACGCCGTCGTCGGGCTCGCCCGGGGCGAAGCGATACTTGAGGGGCAGTTCCAGCCCGTCGATGCGCAGCACCGGCGGGAAGTCCGTGTCCGGGACGCCGGCGTCGGTCCGCGTCATGAGGTCCGCTTCGGTCATCCGGAGCCCCTCGACCGACGCCGGGTCGGCCGCGGCCAGCCACGCGGTGAGCGACGCGACGCTCCACACCTCTTCCGGCAGCCGCCGCAGGTAGAAGTCCGCCTGCGCCTCCGCCGATGCGAGGACGTCGACGCGGCGGCCCTTGGCCTGCAGCTCCACGATCCCGCGCGTGAGCGTGAGGTTCCTGTCCAGGAAGGCCGGGCGCGGATGCCGGCCGGCACGCACCACGCCGTCCGCGCTCCCGACCAGGGCATGCCGCACGAACAGCTCCCGCGCCTCCTCCGGGTCGATCGGGCCGAGCCGCACGGCGCGCCGTTCGACCACCGGCAGGCCGTACAGCGTGGCCCGCTCGAAGACCATCGGCTCCCCCCGGCGCGCGTCCCAGTGCGGCTCCGAGTGGCTGCGCCGCAGCAGCTTGCCCGCCGCGTCCTCGATCCAGCGCGCCTCGACCCGGGCGACGCAGCGCGCGTACGTCTGCCCGGTCTCCGCGATCTCCGCGGCGACGACCCACTTCGGGCCCGAACCCGCGTTCGGGCCCGAGCGCGGGCCCTTCCGCGCCAGCACGGAGCCCGGGAAAATGCGGAACTTCAGGTTGCGGGCGCCCTGGTACACGCGGGCCTCGTCATGCAGCCCGACGAAGCCGAGGGACCCCGCCAGCAGGGCCCGGTGCACCGCCGCGTAGTCGGCGTCGGCCTTGTTCAGGCGCATGCCGAGGGACCGTGCCGCCAACAGCAACTGGCGGTGCAGGGAGCGCCATTCGGCGACCCGGGACGGAGACAGGAAGTGCCTCTGCAGGTGGCGCCGGAAGCCGCTGCGGGTGCGTTCTCCGCGCGCCTCCTCCAGGGCGTTCCAGAGGTTGACCAACGCCAGGAAGTCGGACTCGGGATGCGCGTACGCTCCGTGGGCCTCGTCGGCGGCCTGGCGCCGGTCCGGCGGCCGCTCGCGCGGATCCTGGATGGAGAGCGCCGCGACGACGATCAGCATCTCGCGCAGGCAACCGCCGCGGGAGGCGGCGATGAGCATGCGGGCCAGCCGCGGGTCCACCGGCAGCCGCGCCATCGTCCGGCCGACCTTCGTCAGGCGGTCTTCGTCCAGGGCGCCGAGTTCGTGCAGGCCGCGCACCGCGTCCTTCACCGCCCGCGGGTCCGGCGGGTCGATGAAGGGGAAGCGCGACACGTCGCCCAGCCGGAACGCCCGCATCTGCAGCACCACGGAGGCGAGGTTCGTGCGCGTCAGTTCGGGGTCCGTGTAGCGCGGCCGGTTCCCGTAGTCCGCCTCCGAGTAGAGCCGGTAGCAGGTGCCCGGAGCCACGCGGCCGCAGCGGCCCTTCCGCTGCTCGGCGCTGGCCTGGGAGACGGGCTCGACCGGCAGCCGCTGGATGCGGGACCGGAAGCTGTAGCGGCTGATCCGCGCGACCCCGGAGTCGATCACGTAGCCGACGTTCGGCACCGTCACGCTCGTCTCCGCGACGTTCGTCGCGAGGATGACCCGCTGGCGCGCCCTCGGCCGGCCGTCGAAGATCCGCGCCTGCTCGCGGGCCGGCAGCCGGGAGTAGAGCGGCAGCACCTCGTAGCGGTCGCGATACGCGCGCCGGAGCCGCTGCGATGCCTCGAGGATCTCGCGCTCGCCGGGGAGAAACACCAGGACGTCCCGCGCCGCCGTCCTCGGACGCGTCCGGGCGATCTCGTCCAGGCAGGCCGCGATCGGGTCCCCATCGTCGTCGCCGTCCTCCTCCCGCCAGACCACGTCCACCGGGTGCCCGCGGCCGCTGACCGACACCACCGGCGCCCCGTCGAAGTGGCGCTGGAACGCCTCGACGTCGATCGTCGCCGAGGTGACGATGAGCTTGAAGTCCGCTCGGCGGCGCAGCAGCTTCTTCGCGTAGCCCACGAGGAAGTCGACGTTGAGGCTGCGCTCGTGCGCCTCGTCGAGGATGAGCGTGTCGTACGCCTCGAGCCGCCGGTCGTCCTGGATCTCCGCGAGGAGCACGCCGTCCGTCATCACCTTGACGAGGGTGTCCTCGCCCCAGGTTTTGGCGAAGCGCACCGCGAAGCCCACCTGGGCCCCGAGCGGGACGTCCAGTTCCTGGGCGATGCGGGCGGCCACGGTGCGCGCGGCGAGGCGGCGCGGCTGCGTGTGCCCGATCATCCCGCGGACGCCGCGCCCGGCGGCGAGGCAGGCCTTCGGCAACTGGGTGGTCTTCCCGGAACCGGTCTCGCCGGCGACGATGACGACCGGATGCGCGCGGATGCACTCGACGATCTCGTCCATGCGGGACGAGATGGGGAGTTCCGGGGGAAAGTACAGCGCGGGCACGCGTTCCGCGCGGCGCGCCACGGCCGACGCTTCAGGGCTGGGGGACGGTTTCATGCGGGGGTTCCCCCTCGCGCTCCCCTGCGGGATTGCGGGACGGGACGAGCCCGGGCCAGATCCTGCGTGCATTCGAGACGGGACGGGCCGGGTGGCCGGGGGTGGTTGCCCACCCCCGGCTCCCGCGGACCGGGACATGCCCAACTCGGGCATCCGGCTCCTCGAACCGTGGTTTTCGCTACGCGCAACGCGCGCATCCACTTGGCGGTACCACTCCGGTGCTCTCGCCAAAATGACTTGTCCACTACGGCGTCTTCGGAGACAGGGTGTAGTTCCACTCGCCATGGAAGGGCTCACGCTTGATGGCGAGTGCGTTCATCTGCGCGTCGGTGACCTGGCGGCCGGTGGGGTTGTGTCCCTCGTCGGGTTCGGAGCGGATGGCGAGCCCTTCGCGGGTGGCGGTTGCGCCGATCAGGTTGACGACCACCTCGTGGCCGACGAGGGGGCGACCGCGCCAGTTCTGCGTGATGTGGCAGAACATGCGGTGCTCGATCTTGTTCCACTTGCTGGTGCCCGGCGGGAAGTGGCACACGGAGATGCGCAGGCCCAGGGCGTCGGCGAGTCCCTGCAGCTCGAGCTTCCACAGCCGCGAGCGGCTGCCGTTCGAGCCGCCGCCGTCGGCGGTCACCAGCAGCCGGCGGGCATCCGGATAGGCGCGGCGGCCCATCT
>JAJDVW010000035.1 GCA_022825925.1 Pseudomonadales bacterium
GAACCCCACCTGGGCGCCGAGCGGGACATCCAGTTCCTGCGCGATGCGGGCGGCCACGGTGCGGGCCGCGAGGCGCCGCGGCTGCGTGTGTCCGATCATGCCCCGCACGCCGCGCCCGGCGGCGAGGCAGGCCTTCGGCAACTGCGTGGTCTTGCCCGAGCCGGTCTCGCCGGCGACGATCACGACCGGGTGCGCGCGGATGCACTCGACGATCTCGTCCACGCGGGACGAGATGGGGAGTTCCGGCGGGAAGGACAGCGCGGGCACGCGTTCCGCGCGGCGCGCCGCGGCGGTCGCGTCGAGCCTGCGGTCGGGTCTCATGCGAGCGCCCGCTCCTGCTGCGTTACGCGATTCGGGCGGGCCGAGGCAACCCCGCCCCTACTTCGACAGGTAGTTCATCCCCTCTTCGAGGCCGCGGATCGTCAGCGGGAACATGCGCCCGTCGACCAGTTCCTGGGTCATGCCCACGGAGGTCGAGTACTCCCACGTCTCCTGCGGCGTCGGGTTGATCCACACCATCTTGTCGTAGGCCTCGGTGAAGCGCTCCATCCACGTGGCGCCCGGCTCTTCGTTCCAGTGTTCGACGCTGCCGCCCGAGTGCGTGATCTCGTACGGCGCCATGGTGGCATCGCCCACGAACACGCATTTGTAGTCGCGCGCGTACTTGTTGAGGATGCCCCACGTCGGCAGGCGCTCGTTCATGCGCCGCCGGTTGTCCTTCCACACGGACTCGTAGATGAAGTTGTGGAAGTAGAAGCTCTCCATGTGCTTGAACTCGGTGCGCGTGGCCGAGAACAGCTCCTCGCACACCTTGACGTGCGCGTCCATGGACCCGCCGATGTCGAGGAACAGCAGCACCTTGACGGTGTTCTTGCGCTCGGGGCGCATCTTGATGTCGAGCATGCCGCCGTTGTGCGCCGTCGAGCGGATGGTGTTGTCCATGTCGAGCTCTTCTTCCCGGCCCGTGCGCGCGAACTTGCGCAGCCGGCGGAGCGCCATCTTGATGTTGCGGGTGCCGAGTTCGACGGAGTCGTCGAGGTTCTTGTACTGGCGTTGGTCCCACACCTTGCGCGCCTTTTTCTTCTTGCCGCGCCCGGGACCGCCGGGGCCCCGCTGTCCGGGGCGGTCTCCGTCCCCTTCCTCGCCCTCTTCGCCTTCCTCTCCCTCGCGGGCGCGCCGTTCCTCCTCTTCGCGCGCCTGCTGGAACGCCTCGATGAGCTTCTCGAGGCCGCCGAGCGACTGGATCTTCTCGAGTTCCTCCGGTGTCAGGGCGCGCTCGAACTCGCGGCGCAGCCACTCGTCCGGGATGAGCGACTCGAGCAGGCCGTGCAGGTCCTCGAGCCCCTTGAAGTAGGCCCCGAACGCGCGGTCGAACTTGTCGTAGTGCTTCTCGTCCTTGCACATGCACGTACGGCTCAGGAGGTAGAAGTCGTCGATGCTCGAGTACACGACCCGGTGCCGCATGGCGTCGATCAGGTCGAGGAGTTCCCGGATGGTGACCGGGACCTTGTACTTGCGCAGCGTCAGGAAGAAGTTGATCAGCATGAGTCGTCTCCCCCTGCTACCCCCGGCTGTCGCGGCGGTTCATGAAGGCCAGCCGCTCGAGGAGATGGACGTCCTGCTCGTTCTTCACCAGGGCGCCGTAGAGCGGCGGGATCGCCTTGCTCGGGTCCCGGTTAGTGAGGATCTCGTCCGGGATGTCGTCCGCCATCAGGAGCTTCAGCCAGTCGATCAGCTCGGACGTGGAGGGCTTCTTCTTCAGGCCCGGCACCTTGCGGACGTCGAAGAAGATCTCCATCGCCTCCCTGACGAGGTCCTGCTTGATCTCCGGGAAGTGCACTTCGACGATCTGCTGCATCGTCTCGCGGTCGGGGAAGTTGATGTAGTGGAAGAAGCAGCGGCGCAGGAACGCGTCCGGCAGCTCCTTCTCGTTGTTCGACGTGATGATCACGATCGGGCGCTGCCTCGCGACCACCGTCTGGTTGAGTTCGTAGACGAAGAACTCCATCCGGTCGAGTTCCTGCAGGAGGTCGTTCGGAAACTCGATGTCCGCCTTGTCGATCTCGTCGATGAGCAGCACGACGCGCTCCTCCGAGGCGAACGCGTCCCAGAGCTTGCCGCGCTTGATGTAGTTGCGGATGTCGGCCACGCGCTCGTCGCCGAGCTGCGAGTCCCTGAGGCGGGAGACCGCGTCGTACTCGTACAGCCCCTGGAGCGCCTTCGTCTGCGACTTGATGTGCCACTGGATCAGTTCCAGGCCGAGGGTGCTGGCCACTTCCTCGGCCAGCAGGGTCTTGCCCGTTCCCGGCTCCCCCTTGATCAGCAGCGGACGTTCCAGCTTGACGGCCGCGTCGACCGCCATGGAGAGCTCGTCCGTCGAGATGTAGGTGTCGGTGCTCTCGAAGATCATTGAGTTGTCTCTTGCTTGGCTTGCTTGCGCGATGCGATGGTGGTTTTTTCGCGCGCTGCACCCCTGCCTCGGTCCGCGCCGGGGGCTGACGACGACAACGCGCAAGGGCGCTACTTTACCCGAAGGCTTGCCCTGAGGCATACCACGGGCCGGCGGCGCCGGCGGCTAGCCGACGAGGAACTCCAGCAGGGCCTTCTGCGAGTGGAGGCGGTTGCCCGCCTCCGTGAACACCACGGACCGGGGATCGTCGAGCAGGTCGGCGCTGACTTCCTCGCCCCGGTGCGCCGGCAGGCAGTGCATGAACACCGCGTCGTCGTTCGCGAGATCCAGCAGCGCCGGCGTCACCTGGAAGCCCTCGAACGCCCGGCGGCGCTCGCCCGACTCAGCCTCGTGGCCCATGGAGGACCAGACGTCCGTCACGACCAGGTCCGCGTTTTCCACCGCGGCCCGCGGGCAGTCCGTCCACTCGGCGCTGTTGACGCCGGCAAGCAGCGCTGAGTCCGGCCGATGCGTCTCGGGGGTCGCGATCCGGAGTTCGAAGCCGAACTGCCGCGAGGCGTTGATGTACGAGTGGCACATGTTGTAGCCGTCGCCGACAAACGCCACCTTCCGGCCGGCGATCGGGCCCCGCACTTCCTCGAAGGTCTGCACGTCCGCCAGCAACTGGCACGGGTGAAAGCGCGCGCTCATGCCGTTGATGACGGGCACCGCGGAAGCCTCCGCGAACGCCGTCACGTCCTCGTGGCGCAGCGTGCGCAGCATGACGATGTCCACCATCTCCGCCAGCACGCGCGCCGTGTCCTCGATCGGCTCCGAGCGGGATATCTGGGTTTCCTTCGGCGTCAGGCAGATGGCGTGGCCGCCCAACTGGTGCATGCCGACCTCGAAGGCGACGCGCGTGCGCGTCGAGTTGAGCTCGAACACCATCGCGAGGGTCTTGCCAGCGAGCGGACGCCAGTCCCTGCCCTCGTGGTGCCAGCGCTTCAGCTCGGCCGCGCGGGAGACGACGTGCGTCAGTTCCTCGGGACTGAAGTCCGTGAGGCTCAGGAAGTGGCGCGTCTCCATGCCGTCATGCGAGCCCGTTGACCAGGTCGACGACGATTCCAACGACCTCGTCGGCCTCGTCGTCCGTCAGGATCAGCGGCGGCAGCAGCCGCACGACGTTCCCCGCGGCGACATTCATCAGGAGGCCCCGGTCGAGCGCCTCCTGGGCGAGCTGCGGGCACGGCTGACGGAGCTCGACGGCGAGGAGCAGCCCCTTGCCGCGGATCTCCTTCACCTGGTTGTTGCCCCCGAGCCCCTCCCGGAGCCCCGCGAGAAAGCGCTCCCCGAGCTCGGCGGCGCGTTCGATCAGGCCCCCTTCGAGCTCGTCGAGCACGGCGTTCGCCGCGGCGCAGACGAGCGGGTTGCCGCCAAAGGTCGACGCATGCGTCCCCGGGACGAGCACTTCGGCCGCCTTGCCCCGGGCCAGGCACGCGCCGATGGGGACGCCGTTACCGAGTCCCTTCGCGGTGGTGACCACGTCCGGCAGGATGTCCGTGTGCTGGTAGCAGAAGTACCTGCCCGAGCGTCCGTTGCCCGTCTGCACCTCGTCCAGCATCAGCAGCCACCCGTGGTCGTCGCAGAGGACGCGCAGTTCCGGGAGGTAGTCGTCGCCGGGGATCTGGATGCCGCCCTCGCCGAGAATCGGCTCCACGAGCACCGCGACCACGTTCTTGTCGTTCTCCGCGATGTTGCGGATCGCTCCGACGTCGTTGTAGGGCGCGCGCACGAAGCCGCCGAGCAGCGGCTCGAAGCCCGCCTGCACCTTGCGGTTCCCCGTGGCCGTCAGCGTCGCCATCGTGCGTCCGTGGAAGCTGTCGTCCACCACCACGACCGCCGGGGCCGTCACGCCCTTGGAGTGGCCATACAGCCGCGCGAGCTTGATCGCCGCCTCGTTGGCCTCCGCGCCGGAGTTGCCGAAGAAGACGTTGTCCATGCCGGAGAGCGCCACCAGCCGTTCGGCCAGCCGCTGCTGTCCGCCGATCCCGTACAGGTTGGAGGTGTGCAGGAGCCGCCCGGCCTGTTCGGCGATCGCGCGGGTCACGCCGGGATGCGCGTGGCCGAGCCCCGTCACCGCGAGCCCGCACAGCGCGTCGAGGTACTCCTTGCCCTGGTCGTCGTAGATCCGGGCGCCCGCGCCGTGATCGAAGGTCACGTCGTACCGTGCGTAGGTGGGCATGATCGCTGTCATCTCCGACTCCTCTTTATCGCACCGGAGGCATCGCACCGGAGGCGCACGCTCGCCCCCAAAACAAACCGGGCAGCGGTCAGGCTGCCCGGAAACGGGCGACTATAGCGGAGATTCGCGGCAGTTCAAGGGGGGTTGCCGGGGGGGGGGGGGGACGGGCGGTTTTTGGGGGGGTGGTGGGGGTGGGGCGGGGGGCGTGCCCAGGGGGGGGGCCGGGTGACATA
>JAJDVW010000146.1 GCA_022825925.1 Pseudomonadales bacterium
GCCGCGGCGAGCAGTTGCCGCGCGGCGCCGTCGGGCCGATGCGCGCGTGCGTGGGCCGCGCGCGCGAAGCGGCCGATGCCGACGCGTGCGGAGTCGTGGCGCGGCCCGCCGAGGTGCTGGGCCCATGCGACGCTCCGGCCGACGGCTTCCTGCCGGCTCCTGGTCGGCTCGGCGAATGCGGGCAGGACGCCGTCCCCGGGCTTCGGCAGGGGGAACGCCCCGGCGCTGGACCCGATCGACGTCCAGGTGAACACGCGTTCGGGATGATCGATCGCCAGCCGCTGGGCCACCATCCCGCCGAGGGAGAAGCCGACCAGATGGGCGCCGGCCTGCCCCAGGTGATCGAGGAGCCGGCAGGCGTCCTCGGCCATATCGCTCACGGTGTACGGGGCCTCGTTGCCGCCGCCGTTCGCGATGACGTCGGCGAGATCCACGGCGTCCGCCGGGTGGCCGAAGGAAAGCCCCGTGTCGCGCGCATCGTAGGTGATGACGCGAAAGCCCGCGGCCACGATCCCGTCCACGAGGGACGGCGGCCAGTGCACGAGTTGCAGCCCGATGTCGTGAATCAGCAGCACGGGCGCATCGGCGCGGGCGCCGTACTGTTCGAATTGCATCGCACCGTTGGCGGTGACGAATTGCGGCATGGGGGCACGGACGTTGCGGGGAGCCCCGATTTTAGTCCGAACGGGAGTTGCCGGAAAAGCGCGGCTTTTCGACGGGGAGCCCGCGGAGAGCCGATCGCGAACCAAACGGGCGGCTCGCGGGTTCCGGTTGCATTGTCCCTGCCCGCCCCGTTAAATGCCGCCGCATGCGCGCCCGAAAGCCCAAGGCGCCGACCGTGGGGCGCTCCCGGAGAAACGATCTGCCCGCTCGCCCGGATGCCGGCGGGACGCGGCTCCGTACGGGTGCCGGCCTCGCGCTGTGCATCCTGCTCGGCGGCTGTGCTTCCGTGGTGTCGTCGGTGACGGAGGACCTGGCGGAGGACCTGTCTTCCGCGATCCTCGACAGCGAGGACCTCGCCGTGGTGCGGGACGGGGCACCGGCGTACCTGATCATGCTCGATGCGCTCCTGCGGTCGGACCCGGACAATCCCGCGCTGCTGTCCGCCGCCGCCACGCTGAACGGCGCCTACGGAACCGCGTTCGTGGACGACCCGGAACGCGGCCGGGCGTTTGCCGACAAGGCTTTACGGCTGGCGGCTCGCGCAGCCTGCGAAGAGATCCCGTGGACCTGCACGGTGCGCACGGACAGCGTCGCGACGCTCGAGGGTCGCCTGCCCGAACTACGCCGCGAGGACGTGCCCGTGGCCTACGCCTTCGCCACGGCCTGGGCGGGCTGGATCCAGGCCTACAGCGACGACTGGGGCGCGGTGGCGGAACTCGGCCGCGTCAAGTCGCTCATGGCGCGCCTCGCAGCACTCGACGAGGCTTACGAGCACGGCGGGCCGCGCATGTACATGGGGGTTTTCGAGACGCTCGTGCCGGCGGCGCTGGGCGGTCGGCCGGAACTCGGGCGGGAGCACTTCGAACGCGCGATCGAGCTGTCGGGAGGACGCTTCCTGATGGCCCGCGTACTGCTCGCGGAACGCTACGGCCGGCTGGTCTTCGACCGGGAACTGCACGACCGGGAACTGCGCGCGGCGCTGGCCGCGGAGCCCAGGCAGCGCGGCATGACCCTCGCGAACCTCGTGGCGCAGCAACAGGCCCGCGCCCTGCTGGAGTCGGCGGATGACTATTTTTAAGGGGGGCGCGCTGCGCTCCCTCCTCCTCGCGGGAGCGGTGCTGCTCGCCGGCGCGCCGCCGGCACTCGGGGCGACCCTCAAGATCGCGACGGTGTCGCCGGACGGGTCGGTGTGGATGAAGCTCCTGCGCAACGCCGCCCGCGACGTGGAGGAGCGGACCGAGGGGCGCGTCCAGTTGAAACTCTACCCGGGCGGGGTGATGGGCGACGACCGCGCCATGATGCGCAAGATGCGCATCGGGCAGTTGCAGGGCGCCATCGTCACGACGGGCGTGTTCAACCGGATCTTCCCGGACCTGCACCTCTACAACCTCCCGATGCAGTTCCGGAGCCTCGCCGAGGTCGACCACGTGCGTCCGCGCTTCGATGCGGAACTGATGCGGGGCCTCGAGGACGCGGGCTTCGTCTGCGCCGGCTTCGCGGAGGTCGGCATGGCGTACGCCATGGCGACCCGCGAGGCGCGTTCGCTGGCGGACGCCCGGCGCCTCAAGGTCTGGACGCCGCAGGGCGACGACACGGCCGCCAAGGCCCTCAAGGACTTCGGCATCACGCCGGTGCCCCTCACCATCCCGGACGTGCTGGCGGGGCTGCAGACCGGGCTCATCGACACCGTCGCGGCACCCCTCGTCGGCGCGGTGGCCCTGCAGTGGCACGGCCAGATCCGGTACGTCCTCGACCTGCCGTTCATGTACATCTACGCCCCGATGGTGCTGGCCAAGAGGCCGTTCGAGCGGCTCGACCCGCGGGACCAGGCGGTCGTGCGGCGGGTCCTTGGCGCGGCGGTGCGGGAAGCGGACGCCGGCAACCGCCGCGACCACGACGCGGTGCGCCAGGTGATGGAGCGCCAGGGCCTGACGTTCCTGCAGCCGTCCCCGGCGGAGACGCGGGAGTGGCAGGAGCGCGCCGACGCCGTGTCCGGCGCCTGGGCCGCCAGCGGTATCGTCACGCCGGAGCGCCACGAGCGTTTCGTGGGTCTGCTCGCCGAGTACAGGACCGAGCTTGCTCGATAGGGTGTCACGCACGCTGCGCCAGATGGAGTCGGCGCTCCTCGTGGCGCTCCTGGGCGCGATGATCTGCGTCGCCGTCTATCAGGTGCTCGCGCGCAACCTGTTCGGTACGGGCCTCACCTGGGGCGACCCCATGGTGCGCGTCGCCCTGCTGTGGGTGACGATGGTCGGGGGCATGGTGGCCTCGGCCTCGGACCAGCACATCCGGATCGACCTGGTGGCGCGCTTCCTGTCGCCCGCCGTGGCCCGGCGTCTCGGCCGCGTGACCAGCGCCTTCACGGCGGCGGTCTGCTTCGGACTGGCCTGGTTCTCCGTCACCCTCGTCCTGTGGGACTACCGCGACGGGACGTCGGGCTTCGGGCCCGTGCCGGCGTGGGTGTGCGAGCTGGTCATCCCGGTCGGGGCCGCGGTGATGGGCCTGCGCTACCTCGTGCGGGCCGTGTCGGTGGACCGGCCCGCGGCGGGAACGCCTCCATGATCCTCCTCGCCGCGGCCGGCATCCTGGTCATGGCGCTCCTCGGGGCGCCGCTGTTCGCCGTCGTGCTCGCGGCCGCCATGCTCGGCTTTCTCTCGGTCGACGTGGACCTCGCGGTCACCGCCATCGAGCTGTACCGGATCACCGACACGCCGCTGCTCGTCGCGCTGCCGTTCTTCACGTTCGCCGGCTACCTGATGGCGGAAGCCAACACGTCACGGCGGCTCATGGACCTGACGCGCGCGCTGTTCGGATGGATGCCCGCGGGCCTCGCCATCGTGGGCTTCGTGGCCTGCGCGGTGTTCACGGCGCTCACCGGCGCGTCCGGGGTGACCATCGTGGCGCTCGGCGCGCTGCTGCTGCCGATGCTGCGCAACAGCGGCTACTCCGAGCGCTACAGCCTCGGCCTCGTGACGACCTCGGGCAGTCTCGGCCTCCTCGTCGTTCCCTCGGTGCCGCTCATCCTGTACGGCATCGTGGCCCAGCAGATGGATGTCGGCGAGCCGTTCACGATCCAGCAGCTCTTCCTGGGGGGCCTCGGCCCCGCGCTGCTGATGATCGTGCTGCTCTCGGCGTGGACCGTGTGGCGCCACGGCGGGGTCGAACGGACCCCGTTCCGTGCCGCGGAGGTGTGGCGACACCTCGTCGCGGCCCGCTGGGAACTACCGCTGCCGGTCTTCGTGCTGGGCGGCATCTACAGCGGCTTCTTCGCCATCTCGGAGGCCGCGGCCATGACGGCGCTCTACGTGATCGTGGCGGAGGTGTTCCTGTACCGGGAAGTGTCGCTCGCGCAGCTCCCGAAGATCATGCGGGAGTCGATGGTGATGGTGGGCAGCATCGTGCTGATCCTGGGCGTGGCCCTCGCCTTCACCAACTACCTGATCGACACGGGCGCGCCCCAGGCGCTCTTCGAGTTCATGCAGGCGCACGTGACGAGCGTGCTGACCTTCCTGATCCTGCTCAACCTGCTCCTGCTCTTGCTCGGCGCCGTCCTCGACGTGTTCTCCGCCGTGATCATCATGACGCCGCTGCTGCTCCCGGTGGCGGTGGGCTACGGCCTGCACCCGATTCACCTCGGCATCATCTTCCTCGCGAACCTGCAGATCGGCTACTTCACGCCGCCCGTGGGCATGAACCTCTTCATCGCGAGCTATCGCTTCGAGCGCCCCATGATAGAACTCTACGCGGCCTGCCTGCCCTTCATGGCGGTGCTCCTGGTCGCGCTCCTGATCATCACCTACGTGCCGGCGCTGTCGCTCTGGTTCCTGTAAGGACGCCGGTGCCTTGCCCGGCTCAGGCACGGGCGGGGACAAGCCTGGTCCCGATGTGTGCTATCGTAGGCCCATGCGAATACACATTGCCTTGCCGGACGCCGTCGTGGCCGAACTGGATCGCCGGGCCGGAGCGCGGCGGCGGAGTGCCTTCATCGCGGAGGTGATCCGCCGGGCGCTCGAGGACGAACGTCGCTGGGACGACATCGAGGCAGCGTTGTCGGCGCTGCCGGACACGGGTCATGCCTGGGATGACGATCCTGCCGAGTGGGTGCGTCGACAGCGGCATGCGGACGGGCGGCGCAGCGGGTGAAGCATGGCGCGGCTCCTGCTCGACTCGACCGTCATCATCGATGCCCTCCGGGGTCGGCCTGCGGCGACTCGTGTCGCCGGCCTGCGACGATCGGGGATCGAGCCCTGGGCCTGCGCCGTCTCGGTCGAAGAGATCTGGCGCGGACTACGCCCCGGCGAGGAATCCGTGGCGCGGCGGCTCTTCAACGGGCTGCGCATGGCCCCGCTCGGGATGACGGAGGGAGCGCTGGCGGGAAGCTGGCGGCGCTCGTTCGCGGAGCGCGGCATAACGCTGCACCAGGCGGATTGCCTGATCGCCGCCGCCGCCCGGAGCATCGGAGCGTCTCTCGCGACGGCGAACGTGGACGACTTTCCGATGGCGGAGGTGACGGTCGAGTACTGGCCGGTCGGCCAGTAGGCATTTCTGCTTTGCGTTGACGGACTACCCTTTCTCCGACTGCCAGAACGGCGTCCCGACGACGGGTGTCGACGGATGCGCCGTCTCGCTCTCGGCGATGGCGCCGGCTTCGAAGGCGAGGCGGCCGGCCGCCACGGCCTTGCCGAACGCGGCGGCCATGCGCGCGGGATCGTCGGCCCGGGCGACGGCGGTGTTCAGCAGGACGGCGTCGAAGCCCATCTCGAGAACCCGCGCGGCGTGGGACGGCAGCCCGAGACCGGCGTCCACGACGAGCGTCACGTCGGGCAGCCGCGCGCGCAGCGTCTCGAGGGCGTAGGGGTCGGTGATGCCCTTGCCGGTGCCGATCGGGGCGCCCCACGGCATGATGACCTCGCAGCCGAGGTCCCGCAGGCGCGAGCAGACCACGAGGTCGTCGGTCGTGTAGGCGAACACCCTGAACCCGGCCTTGATCAAGTCACGGGTCGCTTCGAGCAGCTCGTAGGGATCGGGCTGCAGGTTGTAGTCGTCCCCCGTGACTTCCAGCTTGATCCAGTCCGTATCGAATATCTCCCGGCTCATGCGGGCGAGGGTGACCGCTTCGCGCGCCGTGTGGCAGCCGGCCGTGTTCGGCAGGATGCGGCAGCCGAGCTGCGCGATGTGGTCCCAGATCGAGCCGCCGCCGAGCTGTTCCGGCGACTGGCGGCGCAGCCCCACCGTTAGCACGTCGGTCCCCGAGGCGGCCACCGCCTCGGCCATCACCGCGAGCGACGGATAGCGCGCGGTACCGAGCAGCAGGCGGCTCCGCACGGGTTCGCCGTACAACTGCCACTCTTCCTTCGCCACGGGACGCGCCTGCGGATCGTTCACCCTCACACTCCCTCCCCTCACCCTCCCTCCCCTCACCCTCCCTCGATGGCCGACAGCACGTCGAGGCGGTCGCCGGCGCGCACGCGATACGACGGCCACTCTTCCTTCGCGACGAAGGTCTCGTTCACGGCGACGACCACGCGGCGGTCCGCGAACCCGAGGGAATCGAGCACCTCGGGAAGCCGTTCCGCGTCGACGCTCACGCGGTCGCCGTTGCAGATGACGTCCATGACTTCTCGATTTCGGAGACGATGTGCTCGAGCAGGACCGGTGCGATCAGGAAGCCGTGCCGGTACAGGCCGTTGACGCGCAGCACCGCGCCGTCCCATTCGATGCGGGGCAGGTTGTCGGCGTAAGCGGGACGGAGTCCGGTGGAGAGCTCGAGAATCTCGGCCTCGGCGAAACCGGCGTGCAGGGCGAACGCCGCCGACAGCAACTCGAGGGCGCTGCGGACCGTGACCGGCTTCGTCGAGGCGCTTTCGATCTGTGTCGCGCCGATCACGTACTCGTCGTCCGGCCGGGGTGCGGCGTACAACTGGTACCGCGGGTGCATGAGGCGGACCGGGCGCGCCAGGGCGACCTCCGGTGCGCGCACGCGGATCGCCTCGCCGCGCACGCCGCGCAGTCCCGGCAGCGCGGCCCCGATGCCGCGGCAGTCGATCACGACGTCGGCACGCAGCGCGCGCGGGTCCACGGCGTCGTCGAAACGGATGGTTCCGCAGCGCGGTTCGAGGGCCGCGAGGAGCGCGCGGTTGTCGAGCCACCCCTCGTGCGGCAGGTAGAGGCCACGCTGGAAGCGGTCGGCGAGGGCGGGTTCGAGGCGGCCGACTTCGTCGGCGTCGACCCAGCGTGCCTCGGTCTCGCCGAGCGCGCCGAGGGAACGGTGGAACTTGTCCAGCAACGGTCCGTCGGGGCCGTGGGCGAAGAGCAGCGATCCGTCGACGCCGTACGGCACGCCCAGGGCATCCAGCATGGGCGGCCACAGTTCGAGGCTGGCCCGTCCCATCTCGAACACCGCGGGATCCGCGTCCGGGAACTCGCTCACCGGGGCCAGCATCGCCGCCGCCACGTGCGCGGCGCTCTCGGGTGCGTCCCGGGAAGCACGCTCGCGCAGCGTGACGTCGGCGCCGCCCTGCGTCAGGCGCCAGCCGATCAGGCGGCCCATCAGGCCGGCCCCGGCGATCTCGACACGCATGGGCGTCGGTCCCGCTAGGTGTAAATCTCGCTGCCTTGCTCGCGGAACTCCTGCGCCTTGCGGTCCATTTCGGCTTCCACGTCGATCATGCGCACCGTGTCGTCCGTGACGCCGGCGGCGTCGCGGACTTCCTGGCTGATCTTCATGGAGCAGAACTTCGGGCCGCACATCGAGCAGAAGTGCGCGACCTTCGCGGAGTCCTTCGGCAGCGTCTCGTCGTGGAACTCGCGCGCCCGGTCGGGATCGAGCCCGAGGTTGAACTGGTCCTCCCAGCGGAACTCGAAGCGCGCCTTGGAGACCGCGTTGTCGCGGATCTGCGCGCCGGGGTGTCCCTTGGCGAGGTCGGCCGCGTGGGCGGCCACCTTGTAGGCGATGATGCCGTCGCGCACGTCCTCCTTGTCGGGGAGCCCGAGGTGTTCCTTGGGCGTCACGTAGCAGAGCATCGCGCAACCGTACCAACCGATCATGGCGGCCCCGATGGCCGACGTGATGTGGTCGTAGCCCGGGGCGATGTCGGTGGTCAGCGGGCCCAGGGTGTAGAAGGGCGCCTCGTCGCAGCATTCGAGCTGCTTGTCCATGTTCTCCTTGATGAGCTGCATCGGGACGTGGCCGGGCCCCTCGATCATCGTCTGCACGTCGTGCCTCCAGGCGATCTGCGTCAGTTCGCCGAGGGTCTCGAGCTCCGCGAACTGCGCGGCGTCGTTGGCGTCGGCGATGGAACCCGGGCGCAGCCCGTCGCCCAGGGAGAAGGCGACGTCGTAGGCCTGCATGATTTCGCAGATCTCCTCGAAGTGCTCGTACAGGAAGCTCTCCCGGTGGTGGGCGAGGCACCACTTGGCCATGATCGAGCCGCCGCGGCTCACGATGCCGGTCGTGCGGCGCGCGGTCAGGGGCACGTAGCGCAGGAGCACCCCGGCGTGGATCGTGAAGTAGTCCACGCCCTGTTCGGCCTGCTCGATGAGGGTGTCGCGGTAGAGTTCCCAGGTCAGGTCCTCGGCGACGCCGCCCACCTTCTCGAGCGCCTGGTAGATCGGCACGGTCCCGATCGGCACCGGCGAGTTGCGCACGATCCACTCGCGGGTCTCGTGGATGTTCTTGCCCGTGGACAGGTCCATCACGGTGTCGGCGCCCCAGCGCGTCGCCCACACCATCTTCTCGACCTCCTCCTCGATGCTCGAGGTGACCGCGGAGTTGCCGATGTTGGCGTTGACCTTCACGAGGAAGTTGCGCCCGATGATCATCGGCTCCGATTCGGGGTGGTTGATGTTGTTCGGGATGATGGCGCGGCCGGCGGCCACCTCGTCGCGCACGAACTCGGGCGTGATTTCACGCGTGATCTCACGCGGCGTGCGTGCGCCGAAGTTCTCTCCGGCGTGCTGCTCCGCGTTGTAGCGCGGGTTTGCCCGGGCCAGGTTCTCGCGGATGGCGATGTACTCCATCTCGGGGGTCACGACTCCCGCCCGGGCGTAGTGGAGCTGCGTGACGATCCGGCCCGGCAGGGCGCGGCGCGGCGTGCTGAGGTGGGCGAAGCGCAGCTTGCCGAGCTTCTCGTCCGCGTTCCGGGAGCGCGTGTAGTCGGAGCTGAACCCGCCGAGCGGCTCGGTGTCGGCACGGGCCAGGATCCACGGCTCGCGGATGCGCGGGACCCCCACGCGCACGTCGACCTCGACGTCGGGGTCGGTGTACGGGCCGGAAGTGTCGTAAACCCGGAGATGCGGGTTCGGCGCGAGGTGTCGGGCGCCGCCGCCGGGTTCCTGCACGGAAGTGGGCGACAGGGCGATCTCGCGCATGGGAACGCGCATGTCGCCGGGCCCGGACACGTGGATCTTCTGCGAAGCCGGCAGGGGCGCCAGCATCCCTGGATCGATCTGGGCCGCTTCGGAAAGGATGGGTTGCTCGGACATGGACTCCCCCGATCGTGTTGTGCCCGAAGGCGTTTCGGTCGGGGGCTGTTCCCTACGCCGGCACTAACCGGATCAGGTTCTACGGGTTCGCGAAACCGCGTCTCAGCCGCTATGGCACCCCGACATCGAAATCGCAGTATAGGGCCGAATCGCCGCCGTTTGCCAGTCTCGCGAGTCGCGTGAGTCGCGAGTCGATGGGGCTCCGTCAGCCGAGGGCCGCCAGGTAACGTTCCGCCGCGGCGACCGGGTCGGGGTCTCCGGCGATACCCGACAGCACCGCCACGCCGTGGGCGCCGGCGTCCAGGCACGCCCGCACGCGTTCGGGGCGGATGCCGCCCAGGGCGTACACCGGGAGCGACGTCGCCGTTGCGGCCTCGTGCAGTGCCTCGACGCCCGTCGCGTCGGCCGGCTTCCAGCCCGGTGCGAACACGGGTGCGAACACCACGGCGCTGACGCCGGCACGCTCGGCGCGGCGCACGGCCGCGGCGGAGTGGACTGCCGCGATGCGGATGGGGAGGGGGAAGGGGTGGGGGTGGGGGTGGGCCTGACTGGACGGTCCTTCCGGCATCGCGGCCTCGGGCCAGTGGACGCCGTCGTAGCCGAGGTCCACCGCGAGCCGGTCCGGGCCGTTGAGGATCAGCACGGCGTCGTCGCCGCAGACTCGGCGGCCGGCGCGGGCGATGGTCGCCAGGGTGTCACCGTCGGCGTCGCGTGCGCGCACCTGGATCGCCATGCGGGACGGGTACTTGCTGGCTGCGTCGGCCATGCGCGCGATGCAGGTCCGCCACGCCGGCGGGCTGCCGCAGAACTCGAGATCGGCGATGGCGTAGAGGCGGGGGAGGGTGGCAGTGGCGCTCATCGCATTCTGTTGCCGAGGGCGTCGCGCAACGCGTCGGCGCAGTCGCGGGTCGCCGCGTCGGGCAGGTCCGCGGTGGCGACGCGCGACAGTACCGCGACGCCGTGCGCACCCGCGCGCACGATGTCCGCGATCCCGTCCGGACCGATGCCGCCGATGGCAATGACCGGTCTCGGACAGTCGGCGGCGATGCGGGCGAGCGTTTCGAGGCCCATCTGGGGCGCCGGGTCGGCCTTGGAGCGTGTTCCGTAGACGGGGCCGACGCCGAGATAGTCCACCTCGGTGCTCCAGACCCGCGCGGCCTCCGCGTACGAGTTCGCGGTCCCGCCCACGATTGACGTCGCGCCGAGGATTCGTCGCGCGGTGGCCGCGTCGAGGTCGTGATGTCCGAGGTGCACGGCGGACGCGCCGACTTCGAGGGCCACGTCCGCGCGGTCGTCGATGACCGCGAGGGCGCCCGCCTCTGCGCATGCCTCGACCACCTCGCGGGCGGCGGCGGCCAGCTCCCGGGTGGTCCACGGGCGTTTCTCGCGAAACTGCACGCAATCCGCGCCCCCGGCCAGCGCGAGGCGTGCGAGTTCGCCATGGCTGAACCGCGCCTGGAGGGTCGCGTCCGTGATGACGTGGAGCCGGGGGACGGCTTTCATGGCTCGCTGCGATCCGGCCGCGCCCCGCGTAACGCGCGAAAATGGTCCACGGGGCCGGCTCCTTCTCCGAGCGCGGGGCCGTGGCGGATCGCGTCCGTCACGAAGCGTTTCGCCCGTTCGATGGCGTCGACCAGGTCCGCCCCGCGGCCGAGGAGGGTCGCGATGGCCGCGGAGTAGGTGCACCCGGTGCCGCTGGCGCCGGCCGTGGGCAGGTACTCGCCCGGAAACACGCGCTCGCCCCGCGCCGTGACGAGGAGGTCCGTGGCCGGGGCGGCCTCGAGGTGCCCGCCCGTCACGAGTACGGCGCGGCAGGCCCCGTCGAGCAGTGCGCGCGCAGCAGTCCGCGCGTCGTCAAGGGTACGGACCGACCGTCCCGTCATCCGTTCGAGCTCCGGCACGTTTGGCGTGACCACTTCCGCGAGCGGGGCCAGCTCCGCGAGCACGGCGGCGACGGCGTCCGCCTCGAGGAGGGCGTGGCCCGAACTCGATGCGAGCACCGGGTCGAGCACGTAGTGCGGCGCCGCGTGGTCCCGGAAGGCCCGCGCCACGGAGGCGACCCGGGTCCGGTCCACGAGCATGCCGGTCTTGACGGCCGCCACTTCGCAGGTGTCGAACGCGGCGGCAAGCTGCGCCTCGATGACGTCGGCCGGAACCGGCATGACGGCGCGGACGCCCCGGGCGTTCTGCGCGGTCACGGCGGTCACGACCGTCAATCCGTAGGCGCCGTGGGCCGCGATCGTCTTGAGGTCCGCCTGGATGCCGGCGCCCGCGCTGCTGTCGGATCCGGCGACGGTGAGGATCGCCTTCATGTCGCGCCTGCATGTCACCCGCCTTGCGGGCATGTTAGCCCGGTGTCGTGTCCTGCTGGCGCGAACTCCTATAATCGGGCCGGCGCCGACTACTTGCGTCCGATGAACCACGAGATCTCCATTCCGGTGGACGGACAGGGCCTGTACGACATCACGGCCCGCGTCGCGGAGGTGGTGGCGTCGAGCGGCGCCGGAGAGGCGCTGGCGACGGTGTTCATCCGTCACACGTCGGCGAGCCTGGTGATCCAGGAGAACGCGGACCCGGCCGTTCTGCACGACCTCGAGCACTTCCTCGACCGCCTCGTCCCCGAGGACGAGGCCCTGTACACGCACGTGGAGGAGGGTGCGGACGACATGCCCGCGCACATCAAGGGCGCCCTCACGCAGACCCACCTGTCGATTCCCGTCACGGGCGGTCGGCTGGCCCTCGGCACGTGGCAGGGGATCTTCCTCTGGGAGCACCGTCACCGGTCGGGGCGGCGAAGCGTGGTGGTGAACCTGCTTGGCGGGACGTAGCCGAGCTCGGCCGATCCGCCCCAAGAACATCATTATGTATCAGACAAATATATGACATTCGTCATCCTAGAGTTCATTTGTTGCACTGCGCAAAAGCGCCTCTCAGGGGGCATGTGGCAGGCGTCCGCTTATCATGGGCCCCATTCTGGCGGGCGGCGCGGCACGCGATGAGCGGACCACTATCGGGGATCAGGGTCGTGGATCTCGGCGAGGGACCCGTGACCGGGCTCGCGACCATGATCCTCGCCGACTTCGGCGCGGATGTCCTGAAGGTCGAACCGCCGGGCGGCGATCCGCACCGCGCATTGCCCTCCGCGCCGATGTGGTTGCGCGGCAAGGCCACCCTGACGGTGGACTTTGAGGAAGCGCACCAGGTCGAGCGCCTGCGCGCGGTCCTCAAGGACACGGCCGACGCGGTCGTCACCACCCTGCCGCGTGAGCGACGCGAGGCGCTCCGACTCGACTACGGCAGCCTGTCGGCCCAACGCCCGGACCTCGTGTACGGAACCGTTTCCGGCTTCGGGGAGGACGGGCCGTATCGCGGTTATCCGGCCGTGGAGGCCGTGGTCGCGGCGAAGTACGGCCGGATGGCGAGCCTGGAAGGCATCGCGCCGCGCAGGGGGCCGTGTTATGCCGCGCTGCAGGTCGCGACGCACGCCACTTCCCAGAGCGTCGCCGCGGCGCTGCTGGCGAGCCTGCACCGGCGCGTGACCGCCGGGCAGGGCGCGGAGTTCGATACGTCGCTGATGCGGGGTCTGCTGCCCTACGACATCGGGGGCCTGCAGGTGGCGCACCTGCGCGAAGGGGGCGTGTTGCCCACGCCGAAGGTCCCGACGGACCCGACGACCACGCTCCCGCGGATCTACTACCACGGCGCCCGCACGCGGGACGGACGCTGGATCCAGTTCGGCAACCTGCTGCCGCACCTGCAGGACAACTGGTTCGCCGCCACCGGCATCGAGCGGCCGGAGGGCGGAGTGCCGCCGGAGGGGAGCCCCGCGCTCGAGGCGTTTCGGGACCGCATGCTGGGGCACATCGCCTCCCGGGACCTCGAGGAATGGATGGACGTCTTCGTGGGCCATGGCGGCGTCGTGGCGCACCAGTACCAGAGCACCCAGGAGGCGCTGCACGACCCCGACGTGGTGGCGAACGGGCACGCCGTACAGGTGAACGGCGGCACCCAGCTCGGCCCGGTCGCGGACCTGACGCGGACGCCGGCCGTCATCGGTGCGGACTCGAGAGAGACGGACTTCGCCGAGGCGCTCGGCGCGACACGCCCAGCGCGTGCTCCGGCGGCCCACGGAAACGGGGGCCGTCCGCTCGAGGGCGTGACCGTGGTGGAGGCCGCCACGATCATCGCCGCGCCGCTCGGCGCGTCGACCCTGGCGGACCTCGGCGCGCGGGTCATCAAGTTCGAACCGCCCGGGGGCGATCCGTTCCGCGGCATGATGCACGGCACGGGAGCCGCCCGCTGCAACGCCGGGAAGGAGAGCATCTGCCTCGACCTCAAGGCGCCCGAAGCCCAGGAAGTGGCGCGCCGGCTGGTCGCGGGCGCGGACGTCTTCATCCACAACTACCGCCCGGGCGTCCCCGAGCGGCTGGGCATCGGCTACGAGGCGCTGCGGCAGGACAATCCGGGCCTCGTCTACCTGTCGGCGAACGGCTACGGGCGCAACGGTCCGGGAGCGAAACGCCCGTCGACGCACCCGATCCCGGGAGCGGCCCTTGGGGGCGTCGTCTGGCAGATGGGGGGTCTCCCGGAGGACGGGCCCCTGGAACTGGAGGCCGTGCGCGAGGTCGCCCGCGCGCTGTTCCGCGCCAACGAGGTGAACCCGGACCCGAACACGTCGATGGTGATCGCGACGGCCGCGACCCTCGGCCTGCTGGTCCGTGACCTGACGGGCGAGGGGCAGCAGATCTTCGTGGACATGTTCGGGGCGAACGCCTACGGCAACTGGGACGACTTCCTGTCGTACCCCGGCAAGGCCGACCGCCCGCCCGTGGACCCGGACATCCGCGGGCTCGGGCCCCGGTGCCGGCTGTACGAGTGCCGCTCGGGCTGGGTGTTCCTGTACGTGCGTGACGACGACGAGTGGGCGCGGCTCGGCGCGGCCGACGAGGCGAGGCTGGAGGCCCGTTTCCTGACGGACGACGCCGCGGCGTGGGAGGCGAGGCTGACGGCCGAGGGCATCGCGTGCGTGCGCGCGGACGCGGCCTGGCCGGCGCAGTTCCTGCTGCACGACCCGCACGCCCGGGAGGAGGAACTCGTCGTGACGGCGCGCCATGCGCAGTGGGGCGAGTACCTGCGGCACGGACCGATGGTGCGGTTCGAGCGCGGCGGTCGGTACGGCGGTGCGTGCGTGGCGGGCGAGCACACTGTGGACCTGTTGCGGGAGCTGGGTTACGGGGCCGCGGCCATCGACGGGCTGCTGGACGCGGGCGCGGCGATCCAGTACGCCTCGTGAGCCGGGTTCGGCGCAGCGGGTGGACGGTCGCCGCGGAGCCGTTCTCGCGGTGACGTTCCGGCTCGGCATCGCGCTAGCCGTCCTGCTGGTGCTCGCCGCCGGCATCCTGCTGCTCCGCCCGGGGCCCATGCCGGAGCCGCGGGAGGTGGACGTCCTGTCCGTTCTCGTGACGCAGTTCGTGGGGCCGCTCGGGGACGTGTCGGTCGCGAGCGCCGCGTCCGACTGCCGGACGGACGGAGAGACGCGCGCCGTGCTGCCGGCGGCGCTCTTCCAGGCGTTTCTCGCCGCCAACGCGTCGGCCGAGGCATTCGACCTGACGCCCTTCGCGCATCGTGTGCACGTGGTCCCTCCGGACGCCGACGCCGCCTCCTCCGGCACGGTCGTCTCCGTGTCGCGGGTCGGGTTGCTCGGGAACGATGCCCTGGTCTGCGTCGAGGTGTTCGGCCGCGAGGAGCGGGCTTTCTTCGTGATGTTCCAGCGCCGTCACGACGGTGCCTGGAACGTGACGCGCGAACTGACGGCTTGGGAAGCCCCGGAGGGTCCCGACGCGCGTCCCGGAACTGCCGTGGAAGAGCCCCTTTTCCTGCCGAGGCCTTCGCAACTGGAGCGGGCGGCGCGAGAGCGATGAGAGCCGGCGCCGTGATGGTCTTTGCCGGGAGGGCCTTCGCCACCACACTCCTGCTGGCAACGGGGGGCTGTGGCGTCCCGCCGGACACGACGGGAGGTGAGGGCCCGGAACGCCCGGCGGTGGCGTTCGGCGACCTGGAAGAGATCGCCGCGCGCGGCACCCTCAGGCTCGCGCGGCAGCGGTGGGACGGGTTCGAGACGTTGCCCAGGCAGGGGCTGCCGGCGGAGAGCTACTTCACCCTCGCCGAGGAGTTCGCGGCGCGGCGGGAACTGGACGTGGAGTGGCGCGTGCTCGACGGCTTCGACGAACTCATGCCCGCCGTGCGCGACGGCCTTGCGGACGTGGCCGTGGCGAACATCACCGTCACCGAAGCCCGGACGCGGGACGTCGCCTTCACGACGCCGCTCACCCGCACGCGGGAGTGGGTGGTGGGCCGGCCGGCCCCGGACGGCGCAACGTCCGACCTCGCGGACCTGGCCGGCCGCACGTTCGGAATACCGGCCGGGACGGCGTACGTCGAATCCGTTGCGCGGCACTTGCCCGACGCATCCGTCGTCGAACTCCCGGCGGGCACCGACCCGCACGAGGTGTTCGAGGGTCTCGAGGCCGGCCGCTTCGACGCGACGGTCATGGATGCCGTGGCCGCGCGGCCCATGGTCGCCGCAAGCGAGCGGGTCGAGCGCGTTGGCGTGCTCCCCGATGCGCGGGACCTGGCGTGGGCCGTCCGCCGCGAGAACCCGGACCTGCTGGCCGCGCTCGACGCCTTCCTGGAAGAGCGCTTCCTGCGCGGCGGCGACGCGCCCGCCCATCGCGACCTCGCGGCGATCCGGTCGGCCGGCCGCCTGCGGATGCTGACCCTCACCGGGCCGGGCACCTACTACCTGTGGCGCGGCGAGCTGGTCGGTTTCGAATACGAACTTCTGCGGGCGTTTGCCGAGACCATCGGCGTGGTGCTCGAAGTCATCGTCGCGGCGCACCGGGAGGACCTGATGCCATGGTTGGCGGCGGGACGGGGGGACGTCGTCTCGGCCGGGGTGACGGCCACCGAGGAACGGCGCGCCGCGGCGGGCAGCCTGTTCAGCACGCCCTACCTGCGCGTCCAGGAGGTGTTCGTGAGCCGCGCGCCCCTCGGTTCGCTGGCAGAACTCGCCGGGCGGCGCGTCACGGTCCAGCGGGGCACCAGTTTCGTGCGGACCCTCGAGGGACTGCGGGGCGAGGTCGACCTCGAGATCGAGCGGTCGTCCGCGGAAAGCGAGTCGCTGATCCGCGCCGTGGCGGAGGCCAGGGCCGAGGTGACTCTCGCGGACAGCCACGTGGCGGACCTCGAGGCGGCCTTCGACGAGCGCCTGTCCGTCGGCCCTCGCCTGCCCGACGAGATGGGGCTGGCGTGGGTCGTCCGCCCCGACCAGCCGGAACTCCTGGCCGCGCTGAACGCGTTCATCGAGTCGCGTTATCGCGGCTACGACTACAACGTGCTCCGCAACAAGTACTTCCGCAACGACCGGCGCATGCAACGCCAGCGCGAACATCGCATCGACGGGGAGCGGCTCTCGCCGTTCGACGAACTGGTCAAGGCGGCGGCGGCCGAACACGGGTTCGACTGGCGGCTCGTGGTGTCGCAGATGTACCAGGAGAGCGGCTTCGATCCGGCGGAGGAGTCCTTCGCGGGGGCGAGGGGACTGATGCAGGTGCTGCCGCGCACGGCCCGGGAGGTCGGCATCGACGGCGATGCGCTGGCGGATCCGGCCCGTGGGATCGAGGCCGGCGTGCGGTACCTGTCCTGGACACGGGAGCGCTTCGAGGCGCTACCGCTCGCCGAGCAGCGCTGGTTCGCGCTCGCCGCGTACAACGCCGGCGTGGGGCACGTGCGCGACGCGCGCCGGCTGGCCGCGGTGAAGGGATGGGACGCGGAACGCTGGTTCGATCACGTGGAGCACGCGATGCTGCTCCTGTCGGAGCGGGAATATGCGCGCCAGGCGCTGCACGGCTACGTGCGAGGGTCGGAACCGGTGCGCTATGTCGACCAGATCCGGGAGCGGTACCGTGCCTACCTCGGTCACTTCGACGCGTTGCGCGCCGCGGCCGACGCCGGCGGGAGCAGGTCCTGAAACGATCCGGCCGCGTGCTCGCCCAGGACGGGTCGTAGGTCAGGACGGCGCACACGTACTCGTGGGTCAGGTCGACGCGCGACACGCCCTCGTCGTCGGTGGACAGCGCCGTGGGGACCCCGGCGGCGCGGTACACCGGGAAGGGGTGCGCATCGCCCGTCACCCCGAGGATGACGTCGCTCGAGGTCAGGCCGTCCTCGATGGCCCATTGCACGTAGCTCTCGGCGTAGACCGCGCCCGAGAGGTGGCTGTGCAGGTCCCCGCCCTTCGGCATCGCGCGCAGGAAAGCCTGCAGGACCACGGGCGACGCCTTCAAGTCCTCGAAGAGGAGTGCGGTGTGGCCGGGCGCCGGCGCCGTCTGAGCCGATGGCGTGGTGCGGCAGGCGATGAGGGCTAACCAACGCAGCGACGGCCGCCGCCCGGCGGGTCCCCACCACGTTACGCGGCGTGGGCGACTATGTGGCGAGCAGCGTCCTCTGGCGTTCGGGCCGGAAACACATCGACGTTACGACGGGACGCTTCCAATGCCAACTCCTCGATGGCGTCAGACGTCTCGGACGAGGACTCCCTCGAACCCGCGACCAACTCGAGTCTGCCGGGCCGGAACAGTAGTCCGGGCGCGTCCGCCAACAAGTTGAGGTTCCAGAGATGGGCCCGCGCATCCCGCAGCGAGTCACTCAATCGCCGCGGGTTCAGCAGCACGACGTTGGCGGCGAGGTGCACGCCGTAGAAGGTGAAGGTGACGGTGTGCTCTCTGGTACTCAAGCGAAGCTGAGCACTGACGGAGTTGGACAGTCGTGGGTTCAGCTCCTTGATCAGCGTCTCGACGTCCCGCGACCAGGCGCCTCGGGGAGCACGAGCGGGACTGGAGAGCGCGGGAGTGGCTCCCAACGCGGAGCAAAGCTCTGGTGCAAGCCCGAATATGGCGTCGAATGTCGGGACGTAGTCGACGCATCTCTCTCCAAGATACACGCCCGGAAACGGGCTGCGCCAACCGACTAGCTCACCTGCTTGGCGAAGGTGAGCGCTGATGCTCTCGGCACTCGCGTCGATGAGGGCTCCCAACTTTCTGGATGCCGATCCGAAGAGAGCGTTTCTCCGTCTGTTGTCGACGCGCGTCTGCAAACCGACCTCCCCTTGGTCGGAAATCGCTGCGATGGCCACGACCACGCGCTCAGGTCCGCCGAGAATTGGCTCGACGATGAGGGGGGCCCAAGTGGTTCGGACATCGTTCGGTCCGATTCGCGGAAACTCCAAAGTGCTATCCATAGCTCGTCATGCGCGAAGCGATGTGAACGAGATTGCCTGCTGCTTGGAACCGAGAGCTTGCTCAATCAATGCATCCAGGTGACCAAGGCGATCTACCAGGAGCATCCCGGCGCCCGACTTCGTCTACCCCACGTGACGCAACACCTCGCCGGCACGCGCACCCGTGTGCGCGCCGTCCTCCACCGCGACCTGTCCGTTGACGAGCGTGGTCCGGTAGCCGACCGCCTTCTGGATGTAGCGCGGTGCGCCGCCGGGGAAATCGTGTACGAGTTCGGGCTGGCGTTCGGCGACCGTGTCGGGATCGAGGACGTTGACGTCGGCGCGCATGCCGGGGGCCAGGACGCCCCGGTCCCGGAGACCCATGACGCGCGCCGGCCCCGAAGTCATGCGGCGCACGGCTTCCCCGACGCTATAGAGCCCTGCCTCGCGCACCCAGTAGGAGAGGATGAAGCTGGGCCACCCGGCGTCCATGATCTGGGAGACGTGCGCCCCGGCGTCGCCGAGGCTCGGCAGGATGTTCTCGTTCCGGAACAGGTCGGCGAGCGCCGCGAGGTTGCGGTTGAACATGCGCAGGTTGAAGAGCGCGCGGCCGCCCGTTTCGAGCGAGAGACGCAGGAACGTTTCGGACCAGTGTTCTCCGGCGGCCTTGGCCACGGCGGCCAGGTGACGCTCCGCGGGCGCGGTGTAGTCCGGCGTCTCTTCGGCCCCGAGGTAGTACACCTGGTCCATGGGGATGCGTGTCGCCCCCTCGGCGCGCGCCTCGCGCACGAGGGCGGCGCGGGTCTCGGCGTCTTCGAGGGCGGCCAACCGTCCCGGGAGGTCGAGATCGCGCAGGCGCTCCCAGGTGGCGCCCTGCACCGGCAGCCGCGACTGCAGTCCGAACATGAACCCCGAGCCGCGCACCTGGGAGATGGCGGTCATGTCCCGCCCGGCGCGCATGCGGTCGAAGAGGGCGGAGCGCTCCCTGCCCGAGTCGTCTTCCGGGCCCGCGCCGTAGCTGAACAGGACGCGTCCGGCGGTGGTGTCCGCGATGCGGTCGAGTACGTCCGGGCCGGCGCCGACGGCCTGCATGAGCGCGTTGCGCGGTCCCACCGCCCGGGCGATCGCGACCAGTTCCTCGGGATCGGCGAACGTGCCGGGGATGGAACGGCCGTCGGGCAGCGTGTGCGGCGCGTAGCGGTTCGTGGAGAACCCCACCGCGCCGGCGTCGATGGACCGGCCCACGATGCCCGCCATCGTTTCGCGCTCGTCGTCGGACGCCTGCTCCTCGACGGCGCGCTCCCCCATGACGTAGAAGCGGACCGCGCAGTGGCCCACCATGCCGGCGACGTTGATCGCCGGCGCCAAGCGTTCGATGGAGTCGAGATACCCGCCGTAGTCCTCCCAGTCCCAGGCCAGGCCGTTCAGGATCGCGTACTTGGGGATGTCCTCCACGGTCTCCATCATCCCGGCGAGCAGTTCCTTGTCGCTGGGCTTGCACGGGGCGAAGGTCACGCCGCAGTTCCCCATCAGGACGGACGTGACGCCGTGCCAGCTCACCGGGGTCAGGAACGGGTCCCAGCCGATCTGGGCGTCGAGGTGGGTGTGCAGGTCCACGAAACCCGGCGTGACGAGGTGGCCCTCCGCGTCGATCTCCCGCCGTCCGGGCGCGTCGACCGGACCGACGGCCGAGATGGCGCTCCCGTCGATGGCGACGTCGCCGGGCACCGGCTCGCTGCCCGTACCGTCCACGATCCGCCCGCCCCGAATCACGATGTCATGCGTCATGCCGGCCCCGTTCCCTGCCCTGGTCGAAGAGCGGCAAGTCTACCGTCCCTCGAAGTCCGTCTCACGCTTCTCCCGGAACGCCAGCATGCCCTCGGTGGAGTCGCGGGAAAGCCCGACGAGCGGAATGGCGGACTCCGACCACTGCATCGCGCTGTCGAAGTCGAGGTGGGCGGTGCGCAGGGCCAGCATCTTGCCGAGCTTCTGGGCGATCGGGGGTCCGGCCTCGAGCTCGAGGGCGAGCTCCATGGTCTTCGCCTCGAGTTCGTCCGGTTCGACGAGGTAGTTCGTGAAGCCGGCGTCGTGGGCCTCCTCGGCGCTCATGAAGCGTCCCGTCATCATGAGTTCCATCGCCTTGCGCCAGCCGAGGATCTTGGGGAGGGACCAGAAGCCGCCGAGGTCGGCGTACAGGCCGCGGCGGACGTAGGCGACCTGGTAGCGGGCCGCGGTCGAGCCGACCGCGAGGTCGCAGTGGCTCGCGAGATCGAGTCCCGCGCCGACGCACGGCCCGTTCACCATCGCGACGATCGGCACCTCCATGCGCTTGAGGGCGATGTAGGTCTCGGTCTCGTGGCGGAAGTTCAGCCGGTACCCCTCGATGTCGACGCTGCCGTCCTCCGGGGGCGGCTCCCGGTCCGGGTCGCCGGCGCCGCTCACGTCCATGCCGGCGCAGAAGCCGCGGCCGGCCCCCGTGATGACGATGCAGCGGACGCTGCGGTCGAAGCGGGCGTCCACGAGAATCTCGCGCATCCGGCGAAGCAGGGGAAACGTCAGCGCGTTCAGCTTCTCCGGCCGGTTCAGGGTCAGCCAGAGGATGCCGTCCCTGCGCCCACGGCGCTCTTCGAGAATCTCTTCGTTGCGGGTCATGAAGGCCTCCTGGATCCAGCGAGGAGCTTCCAACGTGCCGGGGCCCGGGTGTGGAGTCAAGGGACGCGCTCGTGGCGTCCCGTCGCGTGGTCAGGCGAGCGGTCTGCTCTCCACGGTCAGCGTCAGCGCCTCGAGATCGTAGAACTGCTCGTGCCGCACTTGGCCGAGGTGGCCGAGGATGCGCGGGCCGGCGTCGGCGATCTCGGTGCGCTCGGGATCGAGCGCGCTCAGTCGCTCCTCGAGGTTGTCGATGCCCGCGCCGGTGAGGAACTCGAGCTGCAGGGCGTTCTCGTGCGGCCGGACGGAGACGCTCACCCGTGCGGGCGCGCCCTGCGCCTCCTGGCGCTCCATCAGGTAGAGGAACGCTTCCTCGCCCGCGAGTTGCAGCCGTTGCGTCGCCGACTCGTCCCAGCCGGCGTTCGCCGCGGAGGTGGAGACCAGTTCGCCGAGCGCGGCGAGGGACGCCATCGTGGGCTCGAGCACCGCGCGCTTGCTGCGCGTCTTGAGCGCGACGAGGGAGGTGAGGGCGATGGCGACGAGCCCGCCGGCGGCCATGCCGTTGTCGAGGACGCCGCGCGACCAGTCCGGGAGATGGTCGGGGAAGATGGCGCCGTATTGGAACCCGAGGCCGACCCAGAACGAGATGCAGACGATCAGGCCCTTCTCGTAGCCGAAGCCGCCGGTGGCGACCATGCGGACGCCCTGGCGGAACAGCAGCACGATGAAGAACAGGATGTAGGCCCCCGCCACCGCGTCCGGCACCAGGCGGAGCAACGCCGGGATCTTCGGTATGAAGGCCGTGAGCAGGATCAGCACGCCGCCGTAGAAGGCGACCTTGCGCGCCCCGACACCGGTCAGGTCGGCGATGGAAATGCTGGTGGAATAGGTCGTGTTGGGCATCGTGCCGGCGAGGCCCGAGGCCAGGTTGCCGACGCCGTCGGCGTTCACGGCGCGCTGCACCGCGCGGAAGTCCACGGGCACCGCCCCGCGGTTGGTCACGCGCTGGATGGCGATCGCGTCCCCGTAGGTCTCGATGGCGCCGATGATCGTGACGATGGCGAACGGGATCAGCAGCCCGAAGTAGCGCCCGTCGAACTCGAGGTCGAGGCCGGGCCAGGTGGCGTTGGGCAGACCGAACCAGGCCGCTTCGCGAAGCGGGGCCCAGTCGAGCATCCCGAACCCGGCCCCGGCGATCACGGTGCCGATGAGTATTCCGATCAGCGGCGCCCAGAGCTGGGCCGCGCCGCGCGAGAAGAGCGAGATCAGCACGATGACGACGAACGTCGCGAACGCCACGGTGGGCCCGGCGGCGGACTCGGGGTCCATGCCCGCGGGTACGCGCACGAGCATGTCGGTCGCGATGGGGAACACCGTCACCGCGAGCAGCAGGATGACCGTGCCCCCGACGGTGGGCGTGATCAGGCGGCGGAACAGCGAGAGCCGGGCCGCGAACAGGAACTGCACGAGCGCGGAGCTGGCCACCAGGGTCGCGAGCAGCGGGAGCCCGCCGACGGTGGCCGCCGCGGTACAGACGGCGATGAACGCGCCGGACGTGCCCATGTAGAGGGGATAGCCGGCGCCGAACGCGCCGATGGGGCGGGCCTGCAGCATCGTGGCGAGTCCGCTTACGAGGAGCGTCGCGAACACCGCCCACTCGATGAACTCCTTCCGGTCGGCGGCGGTCAGCACGATGATCGGTATGAGGATGATGCCGGTCAGCACCACCGTGACCACCTGGGCGGAAAGCCCGAGGGTCAGAAGGGTGGGAGTGTCTTCGTCTACCGCGTAACGCAGGTGCTCCGACGTGTCCCCGGTACCGGGCGCGCCGGCCTGTTCCATGCTCTTCCCTGCGGTTGGCTTCAGCCGTCTTTCTTCTTGTACGTGTCCGTCCCGCGGTACGGCCCGTCGCGCCATTGGAGCGCGTCCTTGAGCCCGCCCTCCCGCATGTGGTCCTGCCACTGGTACGAGGAGTCGGTGAACTGCGCCGCGGCGTCGAGGTCCGTCGACGTGCGCACGGACGAGTAGATCCCCATGTTCTCGTAGAAGCGGTTCATGTTGACCTTGAGGATCGCGAGATGGTCCGCGGACATGTTCGCGATGCGGTCGGCGAAGGCGATCGTGTTCTCCTCCAGCTCCTCCTTCGGCCAGGAGTAGTTGATCATGCCGATCTCCTCCGCCTCCTTGCCGGTCACGTTCTCGCCGGTGTAGTAGAGCTCCTTGGCCTTGCGCATGCCGATCACCAAGGGCCAGATGACGCCCGTGCGCGACGTGCCGAGCCCGCGGAGCCCCGGGTGTCCGAGCTGGGCGTCCTCGGCGGCGACGACGAGGTCCGCCATCATGGCGAGTTCGCAGCCGCCCGCGACCGCGTAGCCGGAGATCTGCGCGATCGTGATCTTCGCCATGTTCCAGAAGTAGAGATGGATGTCGCTGATCTGCTGCATTCCCGTGCGGATGCCCATCAGCAGGCGCCGGCCCTTGTCGTCGAGGCGGCGGTGCTGGCGGACGACCGCGTCCGCGCCGCCGCGGGCGGGGGTGAGGTCGTAGCCGGCGCTGAACGCGCGCCCCTCGCCGCGGACGATGATGACGTGCGCCGTGTGGTCCGCCTCGAGGTCGTGCAGCGCGTCGTTGAACTCGTAAAGCAGTTCCTGCGAGAGGGCGTTCAGCTTCTCGGGGCGGTTCAACGTGATGCGGGCCACGCGGTCGTCGGTGCCGACGCGGTCCACGTACAGGTTCTCGTACTCGGCCATCGGTGTTTCCTCCTGGCTGGGGTGTCGCCGCTCAAGGACGCGATGCGGGCGCCGGGATCGGATGCGGCGAGCGGTTAGTATTCGGCAATGGACCCCGTCTCTCAAGCCGCGCTCGGCGCGGTGGTCGCGCACGCCGCGGCGGGCCGCACGCTCGGCGTCCGGGCACTGGCCGTGGGCGCGGCCGCCGGCGCGATGCCGGACCTCGACGTCCTGTGGTCCGTGTCCGGGGACGCGTTCGACCAGATGCGGATGCACCGGGGCATCACGCACTCGCTCTTCTTCGGGCCGGTGCTCGGTCCGCTGCTCGGCTACCTCGCGTGGCGGTTCGAACGGCGGCGCGGCGGCACGGGACGGCTCCGGGCGTGGGTGCTCGCGCTGACGCTCGCGCTCGTGACGCATCCGCTGCTCGACCTGACGACGCCCTACGGGACGCAACTGCTGCTGCCGTTCTCGGACGCGCGTTTCGCGATCTGGGCAATGTCGATCATCGACCCGGTGTACATGATCGTCCTGCTGGCCGGCATCGTCGTCGCGTGGCGGCGCCCCCGTTGGCGCGCCGCGCCCGCCGCGGCGCTCGGCGTCTCGACCATGTACCTGGGGTACGCCTGGTACCTGAACGAGGGGGCGGAGGACGCCGCGCGCGCGCAACTGCGGGCGGAGGGCGTCGCGCACGCGGAAGTGGCCGCGTTCCCGACGTTCCTCCAGGTGCACTATCGACGGGTCGTCGCGCGTACCGACACAGAGGTGCTGACGGGCTTCGTGTCGATGTGGCGGCCGTGCCCGATCGTCTGGTCCGCCGCGCCGCGGCTCGCCGACGCCTCGGTGGCGGCCTGGCGCGCCTCCCGGGAAGGGCGGATCTTCGAGTGGTTCGCGATGGGCTGGGTCCACCACGTGCCCACCGACCGGGGACTCGTCTCGGCGGACCTCCGCTATGGGTTCTCGACGGATCCGAGCCTCTCCGCCTTCAGCACGCTGGCGGAGTTCGATGCCGCCGGCGAACTGGTGCGCGTCACGGACGCGGGGCGCCGCGCCCCGCCGGATTTCGTGACCCGGGGCGGCCTGCTCGCGAGCGCGTATCCGGCGTCGTGTCAGGCGGTCAGCAGCGCGACTCCCGTCCAGCACACCGCCGCGAGGCCCGCCGCCACGGAGGCCTGAGGGATCTGCGTCTTGACGTGGTCCATCAGGTCGCACCCGGTACACACCGAACTCAGCACCGTCGTGTCGGAGATCGGCGAGCACTGGTCGCCGTAGACGCTGCCGTCCATCACGGCGGCGAAGCAGAGCGTCATGAAGAGTTCCGGATGCGACAGGCCCTGGCTCGTCGCGACGGCCCACGCGAGCGGCATCGCAAGCGGGAACGCGACCGCGTAGGTGCCCCAGCTCGTCCCCGTGGAGAACGCGATCAGCATCGTGAGCAGTTGCAGCAGCACCGGCAGGATGAAGAACGGGATCGCCTCGCCGAGGGTCTCCACCAGGAAGATGGCGCCGCCGGCGGCGCTGCTGATGCCGCCGATCGTGACGGCGAGCAGCAGGATCACGCACCCGAGCACCACGCCTTTCAGGCCGTCGTGGAAACCCGAGATCAGGTCCTTGATCGACATGCCCTTGGCGAGGGCGGTGCCGCCGGCGATGACGAACGCGGCCCCGAAGGCCCAGTGCACGTTGGGCGTGCCGCTGACGATGAACGTGCCGACGGCGATGGCGATGAGGGTGCCGAGCGGAACGAAGAACTCGAGGACGTGGGGCTTGTAGCCTTCGGGCGTGTTGCTGCCCTGCAGCTCCGGGGCCGCGAGCGGATCCGCGTCGTCGGCGTCGAGCTTGCCCGTCGTCCGGGAGCGCTCCATCGCGGCGCCGAGCTGTTTGCCGAGGAACAGGGGCTTCTCGATGCTGAGGAGGAACGTCCCGAGGACGGCGAAGATCGCGTAGAAGCAGAAGGGCACGCTCTGGAAGAAGAACGCGATGCGGTCCGCCTCCGTGGCGAGAAAGCCGACGCCGGAGACGAAGATGAACGCCTGGATGTAGCCGGGCCAGGCGTTGAACGCGAGCTGCGAGGCGATGGGGGAGGCCGTCGAGTCGACGATGTAGGCGAGTTCCTCGTGGGCGACGCGCTCCTTGTCGGCGATGGGCCGTACCGTCGTGCCGACGAGGACCGTGCTCACGGTGCCGCCCTGGAAGAAGATGACGCCCAGCATCCACGCGACGAGCTTCGCCGTGCGCGGCCCGCGCACGAACCGCACCGTCATGAACTCGGCGAACGCCTGGGCCGCCCCGGTGCGCGACCAGATGCCCATGAGGCCGCCGAGCAACCAGAGATACAGGATGAGGATTCCCGCGGAACTCGTTGTTGCGAGCGAAGGTATGAGTACATCTCCCGTCAGGTCGTACTGACCGAGCAGGAGCGCTCCGGAGAGGATGCCGCCGAGTAGCGAGGTCACCGGCTCCCGGTTCAGCCAGCACAGCAGGATGGCCACGACCGCCGGCAGGAGGGACCAGATGCCCCAGTGCCGCTTCGCGAGGTGGCGGTAGTAGACGGGTTCGGCGCGTTCGTCGCCTTCCGCGTCCGCGACGACGAACTCCTCGAGGACCGCCGGGGTTTCCTGGAGGTCCGCGATCCGCTCCGGGTGCAGCACCGCGTCCTCCATGGATACGGGCTCGAAGTACACCCGGTCGCCTTCGCGCACGAAGTAGAGGCGCCCGTCGTCGGCGGTCATGACGTCGAGGGTGGTCTGCTCCACCGTCCACGTGGGCGACACGTTCGCGCCGACGTACCAGGACGCCGCGAGGGCGATGGCGAGCAGTACGAATCTCCGGACGCCTGGGGTCATGAAACCTCTCCTTCGACTCCGTCGACGACGCGTTGTTCGATCCAGTGCAACGGGGCCGCGTCCGTCACGGCCGGTAGCTCAGTCCGGCCACCGGCCCGAGCTGGGTCCGGACCACCTTCCACGCGTCCTCGAGGAAGTCCACGAGCAGCGGGCGCGTGTCGCGCGGGTCGATGATCTCCTCGATGCCGAACGCGTGGGCGTTGCGGAACGGGGAGGAGATGGCCTGCAGGCGGTCCTCGATCTCGCGGCGTTTCGCATCCGGGTCCGGGGCGGTCTCGATCTCGCGCTTGTAGGCGATGGCCGTGCCGCCCTCGATGTGCATGGAACCGCCGTGGGTGGAGGGCCAGGCGTAACGTCGGTAGAGGCCCTTGCGCCGGAGGTGCAGGCCGCCGGCGACGCCGTACAGGCGCCGCAGCACGAAGCAGATGTATGGCGTCCGCGTCTGGTGCAACGCGGCGACCACCCGCGCCCCGGCGCGCACGATCCCCGCCTGCTCCTGCGCGGGACCCACCGAGAACCCGGGCTCGTCCGCGAAGTACACCACCGGGAGGTGGAACGTTTCGCAGAGATCCAGGAGCCGGATCGTCTTCTCGCCGGCGGCGATGTCCATGGAACCGCCGTTGAACTTGGGGTGGTTGGCCATCACCCCGCACGGGACGCCGTTCACGCGGGCGAGCCCGGTGACGCGCGCGCGGCCGTAGTGCGGGCCGGTCTCGAAGAAGCTGTCGCGGTCGAGCACGGCCTCCAGGATGCGGCGCGGCTCGAAGATCCTGCGCCGGTCGCGGGGCACGGCGGACAGCAGGGCCTCTTCGCGGCGGTCCGGCGGGTCGTCGGCCTCGAGCCGCGGCGGCGGTTCGTACACGCTCTGGGGGAGGTACGAGAGGAAGCGGCGCACCTGCGCGATGGCGTCGGCTTCGCTGGACGCGGCGTTCATGACGACGCCGTTTTTGAGCTGGACGCGCTCGTCGCCGAGGTCCTCCTTGGCGATGGTCCGCCCGGTCGCCTGTTCGACCACCTTGGGGCCGGCGACGAAGACGTGGCTGGTGCCGCGGACCATGACGTTGAAGTGGCTCAGGCACACCTGCACCGCGGGCAGGCCCGCCACCGACCCGAGGACGGCGGCGGCCACCGGCACCGTCTGCAGCAGCTCCACGCCGAGGGCGCCGGCCGGATTTCCGGGCAGGTAGGTGCGGCCGATCTTCTCGAACGTCTTCACGCTGCCGCCGGTCGCGTCGAGGAGCCGCACGTAGGGGATGCGACTCGAGAGCGCGAGGTTCTCGATGAACTCCGACTTGTTGCCGACCGCCGCATCCGAGGCGCCGCCCCGGATCGTGAAGTCGCCTCCGGAGAACGCCACCTTGCGGCCCTCCACGCGGCACGTCCCGATCACGGTGTTGGACGGCTTCAGGTGCTCGACGCGGTCCCCGTCCCAGCGCGCCGTCCCCGCCAGCGCGCCGACCTCGTGAAAGCTGTCCGGATCCGCCAGCAGGTCGATCCGCTCCCGGACCGTGAGCTTGCCCCGCCCGTGCTGGAAGGCGACGCCGTCGGCCCCGCCCATCTCCCGCGCCATCGCCGTCTGGCGGGCGAGTTCGTCTACGTCGGATTGCCAGCTCATGGATTTGGAGTATGGCATAGGGCCGCGGGGGCCTTGGGTCACTCGTGGCGGAGGGCCTCGATGGGGTCGAGGCGCGCCGCGCGCATGGCCGGCAGGACGCCGAAGGCGACGCCGACGAGTGCCGAGAAGACGAGGGCGAGGACCGCTGCCGAGAGCGGGGGGATCGGAGTGGGGAAGTCCGGTATCAGGCTCGCCACGAACGCGGCGATGCCGCCCCCGACGAAGAGTCCGAGCACGCCGCCGAGCACGGACAGCGTCATTGCCTCGAACAGGAACTGGAGCAGGACGTGGTGGTGCGTGGCGCCGAGCGCCTTGCAGATGCCGATCTCCCGGGTTCGTTCCGTGACCGACACGAGCATCACGTTCATCACGCCGACTCCCGCGACCAAGAGGGATATGCCGACCATCCCGCCGACGAACGTCGTGATCGTGGTGGCCACCGCGTCGAACGCCTCCGCCACTTCTTCAGCGGTCTGGACTCGGAAGTCGTCCTGATCGCCGGGATCGAGATCATGAGCTTGGCGCAGCAACGTTCGGATGCGCTCGGCGATCGCCTGCCGGCGGGACGGGTCCAGCGCCGTGAGATGGATGAGCAGGTCGGGGGGCTGGTGCGGACCCGCCATGCTGCGCATGGTTTCATAGGGGAGCAGCACGTGATGGTCGGGGTTCGCTCCGAGCAGCGCTCCCTTGCGCTCCATTACGCCGACCACGCGGCACCACTCGCCGGCGAGGCCGATGAATTGCCCCATCGGGTCATCTCCCATGCTCAGTGACTCGAGGGTCTTCTCGCCGATGACGCAGACGCGCCGGCGTTGGCGGTCGTCGGCCGGTGAAAGAAAACGGCCCTGGGCGGGGAAACTGTTGTACACCTCTTGGTAGCTGTGCGTCGTGCCGCGAATCTGGACCATGGTCGAGTGCGCGCCGTAACGGACTTGGTCGTGGGTGACGAGCAGGGGGGTCACGTTGCTCACGCCGTCCACGCGCGTCTCGATCAGCTTGAGATCTTCCTCCGTCAGTCGGGCGCGGCGCCCCCTCAGTGCATCGTCGAGCGGCGTCATGGCGCTGACCGAGAGGCTCTGTCCGCCCAGACCGGCGAACTGGCTGGCGATCGCGGATTGCAGGCCGTCCAGCAGCGCCACCACGGCCACGATGGACGCGACGCCGATGACCACGCCGAGCGTCGTCAGGGAGCTACGCAGACCGTGCGCGGCCAGGGAGCCCACCGCGGAGCGGAGGCACTCGGCCAAGGCGGCGGCGACCCTCATGCGCCTCGTTCAACCCCGCTCGTCGCGCACGATCCGACCGTCCGCCAGTTCGACGGTTCGTTGGCAGCGGGTCGCGATGTTGGCCTCATGGGTGACGATGAGGATCGTCTGGCCCTCGTCGTGCAGTGCGTCGAGCAGATCCATCACCTGGGCCGTGGCCGTGGAGTCGAGGTTGCCGGTGGGTTCGTCCGCCAGCACGATGGAGGGTCGGCCGACGAAGGCTCTCGCGATGGCGACGCGTTGCCGTTGCCCGCCGGACAACTGCGCGGGCAAGTGAGCCGCGCGATCCTGGAGGCCGACCCGCGTCAGGGCGGCGAGCGCCAACCGCCGTCGCTCGCGCAGGGGGACGCCGCCATAGACGAGGGGCTGCATGACGTTGCCGAGCGCCGTGAGCCGAGGCAGCAGGTGGAAGCTCTGGAACACGAAGCCGATCTCGGCGTTGCGGATGCGAGCCAGACGCCGTGGGTCCTGCGCGGACATGTCCCGTCCGTTCAGCATGTACTCGCCGGACGTCGGGGTGTCGAGGCAGCCGATGATGCCGAGCAGGGTCGACTTGCCGGAGCCCGAAGCTCCGATGATCGCGACCCGCTGACCCCGGGCGATGGAGAGGTCCACGTCGTCCAATGCGGCGACGGAGTTGTCGCCCACGTCGTAGCGCTTGTCGATGCCCTTGAGCCTGATGAGCGGCATCAGCTCTCCAAGGGTCCGTCTGATGCCTCCTGACTCATGTCCGCGGAATCCACTTGGACCGCGTCGCCATCGCGCAGGCCACGCAGCGTGCGGCCCGGTCCCCGGACCACGCGGTCCCCTTCCACCAAGCCGGAGAGCACGTGCTGGTAGGCGTCGTCGGATCGGCCCGTGACGACCGGCGCCAGGTGGACCGAGCCGCCCCGCACCACGAACACGGCCTTGCCCGAGGCGCCCTCGACGGTCTTGTCGGACATGATCGCCTCGATCGGGACGGCGAGTTCCTCCTCGCCGTCGTGCGTGAGAATCTCCGCGCGACAGGACATGCCGGGGCGGAGGCGGAACGCCTTCGAGGCCGCCAGGCGGATCTTCGTGACGAACGACAGGCTCCGGCGGGGTTCCTGGATCTTCGCGGTGTTGGCGATGAACGCGATGCGGCCCGTCATGGGTTGATCGGGATGCGCGACCGCGACGACCTCCGCGGCCTGGCCCAAGCGCACCGCCGCGATGTCGGCTTCGTCCACGTACACCTCGGCGATGATGCGGCCGGGGTCGGCGATGGTCATGAGATGGCTGCCCGGAATGTTCGTAGAACTCGGGATGGCGGTTTCCCCCGCGTCGACGTCGAGCGCCGTCACGACGCCGTCGATCGGTGCGCGGATGCGGGTCTTCGCGAGCCGATCTTCCGCCTGGCCGAGACCTGCGCGGGCTTGCTCCAGGCGTTCCAGGCTTGATCGCAGGTCGATCCGCGCAAGTTCCAGCTCGTGCGCAACGGCCTCCAGCGAGTGGGCGTCGAGCACTCCTTCCTCGAAGAGTCGCGCGCTCCTTTCCTCCTGCCGCTGCAGGCTGTCGATCCTGGCCGTCGCGCGGTCGATGTCGATCTCCTGAAGCCGCACGGCGGCGCGAGCCCGCGCGACCTCGGCGGCGTACGCTTCGCTGTCGATCACCAGCACGAGCTGGCCGCGCCTCACGGCCTGGCCTTCGGAGACGTGGATGGCCGTGATCGTCCCCAGGACTTCGCTCGTTAGCCTGACTTCCTCTTCGTGGGTGATCTGGCCGGACGCGAGGACGGACGGCCGCAGCAACCGTTGGCTGGCCAGCGCCGTCTCCACGAACTGCCCCGCGTCGGCGGAGAAGGTCCCGCTCGCGAGGGACGCGGACACCAATAGAGCGGCAATGGCGATCAACGCCGCGCTTCTCTTTCGCTGCGGCGTGTTCACTGGCCGGTAGGGTTCGCCGCCGACGTTCGCGGCCCTTGTGGACCCACCGCGCTCAGCCCGGCAGCAACGCGGCCAGCGCCACCAAGCCGGCGCCGAGCGCCACCACCACCGAGGCCGCGAAGGCGAGGGAGATCAGCGCGCTGAGACGGTCGGCGACACGCGACAGGAGCAGGAAGACGACCAGGAAGAACGCTGCGAGGGTGACGTACTGTATCGTCTCCAGCCAGGGCGTCACGAACTCCACGCTCGTCCCCGCCCGCGGCGACAGCATGTCCTCGCGGGTCAGGGGTTGGGGCGGATCGACGGTGATCCAGACGGCCAACAGAACGGCGTAGCAGGCGAAAACCCACAGACCGCCACCCAGGGCGCGGGCGATGGCGCGGACGTCCGTGGGCCCGTTGAGCCACCGTATCGTCAGGCCGCAGCAGAGGCCGAACGCGATGGCCACGCCGGCCGCGAGCCCCATCAGGCTCGCCGCGGTGACGTAGGCCGAGAGCTTCGCCGGCGCCTGCAGCACCGCCGGCGACACCCCGGCCACCAGATGTTCGACGCCGACCGCCGTGAGGATGGCGTACCCCGCGACGCAGATGAACGCGGGAGTGAGGGGGGACCGCGCGATGCGGCGCGAGACGGGCGTGTCGACGTCAGTATTCACCGTCCGGCTCCTGCTTGCGCGATCGGCACGGTGACGAAGACCTCGATGGCCGCCGCGACCGCGATCACGAAAACGCCCCAAGCGGCTGGACGCAGGACGCCCGCCAGGGGAGCCCGGCCAGAGGTCCCGCTGAACCATGCGGACAGCAGCGCGGGACCTCGCAGCCCAACCGCGCCGGCGAGCAGGAAGGCCCCGAGTTCCGGGACGGCGTGGGGAAGCGTCAGCAACGCGAGGTGTTTGACGGGCATCCCCGCGCCTAGGGCGAAGCCGGCGATCTGGCCGAGGGCGACGCCGTTGAAGGCAAGGAGGGCCACGGTGGTCAATCCGCCGGAGACGAGTCCGCACAGCAGCCAGAGGTAGACGGACAGGTTGCGGCCGAAGATGCCGATGTAAAGGCGGGTTGGCGGGGTCTCCGGCTTGCCGGCGTCGACGACGCGCTCGAGGCTTTGGTTTGGCCTCTCCGCGGCGACCAGCGCCTCGATGGTTTGCGCGGCGACCGCGCCGCCCGCGACCGCGCCGGTCCCCCAGATCGCCGCCGCGGCGGCGAGCCCGCGGATCCACGGTTTCGATGGCATTCGCGTGACGCTCCTTTTCGTTGACGCGACGATTGCGCTCTACGCGGACATCGGCGCAGGCGGCAGCTTCCGCAGCGCATCGATCCGGTCGTCGGTCGTCGGATGGGTGAGGCTCTTCTTGTCGCGCGGTACGTCCCGGAGTTCGCACAGACGGTCCAGGGCATCGATCATCTGCTCGGGACTCTCGAGCAGTTCCGCCGCCAGGCGATCCGCGCCGTACTCGAGCCGGCGGCTCACGAGACCCGGCAGGACGATGTAGGCGAGAGGCGCGGCGAATGCGGCGTAGGTCATTCCGAGTAGGGGACCCACGGCGGTGGAGAGGTTCACGTTCGGGTTGACGAAGTGGACGAGGACGGTCGCGTAGCAGGTGGCCCCGGCCACGATGGCCGCCACCAGCTTGAGCATGTCGCGTCGCACTACGTGCGCGATTTCGTGCGCCAGGACCGCCCTTAGCTGCATGGTGCTCATCCCGGCGACCAACCCACCGCCGACGACGACAAGATTGCGGAACAGGCCCCCGGTGGCGTAGGCGTTGTTTTCCCGGCCTTCGTGTACCCGAACCTGGAAGCGGGGCACGCGCTTGCGCTTCGAGACTTCCGCCAGCCAGGCGTCGAGTTCGGCATGGGGCGTGTCGCGCAGCCGCCGTGACCTCCAGAACTGCAGCCAGGGCGACAGGCAGGTTTCGTACAGCGGGAACAGGCTCGCCGCGAGAGGTACCAGGAGGAAGGAAAACGCCGAACCACCCAGGGCGAACATCCAGAAGACGATCCCGAACGCGCCGCAGACGCCCACGCCGCCCCAGCAGATGGCCCGCGCCTCCATCCGCCACGTCCTGTCGTGTCTCTCCGGCGCGCGCGACGCCCAGAGATATGACCAACGCCCCACATCGAGGATGAGCACGCGCGCATGCACGTAGAAGAGGAATCCGAGAGCCGCCCCAATCACGGGGAGCGGGTACGCGTCCGGTTCCCCGAGGAGCGCGCCCACGGCGGGTACCGACCAAGTCGCCAAGCCCGCCGAGACGGCGACGGCGAACGTCCACCCGGCCGCCATGGTCGAGCGGCGGACCCCGGCCGGCATGTCGCCGTCGGGCGGTCGCCCGTGCAGCAACCACAGGGCCAGCGCGGCTGCCGCGCCGATGACTACGGTGAAGGCGACGAACATCGGGAGATCATCCAGTGGGGAATCGGTATGGGCGACGAAGCCGGGTGCGCCGAAGTGTCCCGCCGCCGTCCTTTCGCCGGAGGTTCCCGAGCTTGCGCCGGGGCGTCGCGGCAGCCAGGGCGGCGGCGGGGTTCAACATGCCGGGAAGCCCGTCATGTGGTTGCGGATGGGCCTACACGGCGCCCAGACCGCCTCCGACGACGGTGCCGACCGGTCCGAGGGTGGAACCGGCCAGGCCGCCGAGCGCCCCACCGACGCCTTGGCCCGCGGCCATGGCGAGGTCGTAGACGACGCTGTCCATCCTCGACCAACCCATCCACTTGAACGTGTAGTGCACGACGGCCCAGCCGGCCTGCCCGGTGGGCACCGGGTCGGCCGCCTCCGCTTCGGGCGTCAGGGCCCAGGCGGAAACCGTCAGGCCGCAGGCGGCGATCAGAGTCAGCAACTTCTTCATTTCTCTCTCCTTGAGTTTCAGTGGAAGTTGAGTGGTGACTTTACGCGGGCCCACGGTGGCCCAAAATGGCCGATCACTCCGCGACGTGTGAGACATCGCCGTCTTTGCGTGTCGGATGATGCCCTTCGCTTGGGGTCTCGCTCAATCCAATGGCGCCACCCGAACCAGCCGCCCCGCCTCCGAGTCCGTCAGCACGTACAGGCTCCCGTCCGGCCCCGTCCGCACGTCGCGGATCCGTTCCCCGATCTCCTCGAACATGCGATGCCGCCCCGCGACCTCGCCGCCTTCGAGGTCCACCCGCTCGACGTAGTTGAACACCAGTGATGTCGCGAACAGGTCGCCGCGCCACTCGGGGAACGCGTCGCCGTGGTAGTAGGTCAGGCCCGCCGGGGCGATGGACGGCGTCCAGTCCACCACCGGCGGCGTCGTGCCCGGATACTCCCGGAACGGCGAGATGCGGGCGCCGGTGTAGTCGATGCCGAGGGTGACGATGGGCCAGCCGTAGTTGCTGCCGGGGACGATGACGTTCAGTTCGTCGCCGCCCTGGGCGCCGTGGTCGTGGAGGTAGACGGTGCCGCTGTCGGCGGCGTAGGCGATGCCTTGGGGATTGCGGTGCCCGTAGGTCCAGATCTCGTCACGCGCCGCGGGGTCCTGCACGAACGGGTTGTCGTCCGGCACGGCGCCGTCGTCGTTCAGGCGCAGCACCTTGCCCAGCAGGCTGTCGAGCCGCTGGGAGGACTCGCGGTAGACGAAGCCGTCGCCCGTCGTCAGGAGCAGCGTGCCGTCGGGCAGGAAGAGCATGCGTCCGCCGTAGTGGACGGGCGTGTCCTTCGTCGGTTCGACCGTGAACACGGTCTCGACGTCCGCCAGCGCGGCGCCGTCGAAACGGCCGCGCACGACCCGCGTCGCGTTGGCGTCCGGCGTGCCGTGCGCCAGGCTCAGGTAGAGGAGGCGGTTCTCCTCGAAGCGGGGATGCGGGAGCACGTCGAACAGCCCGCCCTGGCTGCGCACGTACGCGGGCGGGACGCCGGCCACCGGACGCGGGTCGAGGATGCCTTCACGGATGACGTGCAGGTCGCCGTCGCGTTCGGTCACCAGCATGTTCCCGTCCGGCAGGAACGCGATGCACCAGGGCCACGTCAGGTTCTCGGCTACCGTCTCCAGGCGGTAGTCGGCGGCGACTGACTGCAGTGCCGCAGCCAGGGCGAGCGAAAAGAGGGCTGCCCGCATGGGGTTCTCCCGAGCGCCGAAAACCGTCATCATGGTACCGATATGCGCGTGGTTCGTCAGATCGTCGGTTTCGTCATCGCGGTGGCGGTCGCGGCGGTCGGATCGGCGTTCCTGTCCAGTCACTTCGTTCTGCGCGCCATCGAGGGCCTCGGCGTAGTCGTGCCGCTGTCCGAGCGCTTCGCCATGTACGCGCACGACGTCTGGGGTATGGCGCCCATCGCGGGAGCGGTGGCGGGCGTCGGTTTCCTGATCGGGTTTCCCGTGGCGGCCCTCATCGTCCGCTTCGCGCCGGTCCTGCGGACCCTGGGGTACGTCCTGGCCGGGGCGGCCGCCATGGCCGTGGCGCTCAGCCTGATGGAGGCGATGCTCGGGATGATGCCGGTGGCGGGGGCGCGCACTCTCGGCGGTCTCATCGCCCAGGCCTCCGCCGGCGCCCTCGGCGGCTACGCGTTCGCGCAGGTGACGCGGCGGCGCGACCGTGCCGAAGGACGCCCGGGTGCGGGCGGCTGAGCGGGAGACCGTAGAGCGGCACCTCAACCGGAACGTCGTCGGACAGCTCCTGCACGGCACGTTCGGCCAGACGGGCTTCCGCCTGGTCCAAGCGCCGACCTTTCTCCCCGCCTTCCTGTTCGAACTCTCGGGCTCCGACCTGGTCGTCGGCGCCGCGCGTTCCCTGCAGGGGTTCGGCACTGTGGTCTCGCCGGTGATCGGCGCTTCGCTGATCGGTCACCGTCCCCGCATCCTGGGCGCCACGATGGTGACGAGCACGCTGATGCGCCTGCAGGTGCTGGGGCTGGCGCTGGCCGGCTTCCTGCTCGGCGGGGGCGCGGCGGTCGCGGCGCTGCTCGTGTTCCTGACGCTCCTCGGGTTCTTCCAGGGCATGTCCCAGGTGGCGGTGAACTCGCTGCGCGCACGGGTCATTCCCGTGCGGCGGCGCGGCATCGTCAACGGGGCGCGGCACTTCCTGGCGGGACTGACGTCGGCCGCAGTCTCCTACCTGGCCGGAGCGATCCTGCTGGAGCACGACGCGCTCGGCAACGGCTACGCGTCGGTGTTCCTGCTGGCCTTCGTGGTGGGCTCGTTCGGTCTGGCCGGCGTCGCGATGACGAAGGAGCCGACCTCCTCGACCTTGCGCCCGCGCGAGTCTCCCCTCGCGGCCCTGCGGGGCATCGCGCCGCTGCTGCGCGAGGACCCGGCGTTCGCCCGCTTCTTCGTCGCCCGCGCGCTGGGCTCCGCCGGCCGCATGGCGCTGCCGTTCTACATCGTGTTCGCCGCGACCCGCATGGACATCACCGGTGCCGTGCTCGGGCTGGTCACGACCGTGCTGATGCTGAGCTCCAGCGTCGCGAACCTGCTTTGGGGGGCGCTGGGGGACCGTTTCGGCCACCGCATCGTGCTGATCGCGAACCTGGCGCTCTGGACGGCCGCGAACGCCTGCATGCCGTTCGTGACCTCGGTCGCGGAACTCGTCTTCTTCTTCGTGCTGCTCGGCATCCCGTCCGGGGGCTTCAACCAGGCGGCCCAGAACATGGTGCTCGAGTTCGGCCGCGTGCACGACATTCCGCTGCGCGTGGCGGCCTCCGGCACGGCGGTCAACGTCGTGGCCGCCGCCGGTCCCTTCCTCGGGGGCGTTGTGGCCGCCGTCTGGTCGTACCCGGCGCTCTTCTGGCTAACCGTGGCGTTGCAGCTCGTCGCGCTGGTCATCGTGGTCCTGTGGACGCCGGAACCGCGTTTCGCGCGGGATGGGCGGTCGCCGCGCGGGGGCTCGGCCGAGACCGGGACCGAATGACGCTGGCGGATCCGCTTCACGCGCGTCCGCATCGTACCGACGGCTTGCCAAGCTTCATAAGGTAAGGAGAAATTGCACTTTGAAAGGAAGTGGCCTGGTGACACTACCGGTGCCCCGTCAGTCCGGCCAGTGCGCCGCCATGAGGCACACGTGCCTCGACAGCACCAGCTTGCCGCGGTCGCGCCCGAGCGTCTCGAACTTCTCGAGGAGCTCCGCTGGCACGCCGTGCTCGGACGGCTTGCGGGTGTATTGCCAGTGGGCGACGTCGGGGTATCCCGCCAGGTTGATGATCGCGAGCGGCGAGGTGGTCGCGGCGTCGCGGAACTGCCCCAGCACCCAGTGGCCCATGTGGTCGAGCGGCGGCCAGACGCCTTCGTACGAGAGGCGGTTGAACGTCAGCCAGTCCTCGGGCCGGATCCACCAGCGGCGCAGCCCGTAGACCGGGCGCCGGTCCTCGGGGCGCGTCGGCCCCGTGGGGCGGTAGGCGGAGGAGAGGAGGGGGCGCGCCTCCTCGGACGCGATCCACTGCCGGGGCCCGTCGGCGTCGCCCGCCAGCAGCGGCTGTGCGGCCTGCCAGGCATCGAAGTCCTCGAAGCCGTTGAAGCACACCACTTCCTCGGCCCCGGCGCCGATCAGGCCGTTGAGGACGCAGAGCGGGCGGTGACCGGCCGCGGTGAGCGCCGGCCACATCGTCTCGAGGGCCCAGGTCCGGTAGTCCCGCAAACTCCCCGGATGCAGCCGGATGCGGCGTTCCTCGTAGATCATGTGGGTCTCCTGTGTGGGGTGCGTTACCGCCCTTGCAGCACACGCACCCGGTGGTTGTCGCTGTCGCCGACGAAGATGCGCTCGCCGACGGTGGCGAGCACGCCGTGCGGCCGCGCGAGACCGCAGCGCAGCGGATCGCCGTCCGGACCGTCGTGGCGCGTGCCGTCGCCGAGGACCGTGGTGATGATGCCGGTCCCGCGGTCGATGCGGCGGATGGTGTGGCTCTCCGTGTCGGCGATGTAGAGGGCGGCGCGGGTCACCGAGATGCCCTTGGGGCCGGCGAGGTCCGCGGTTCGCGCGTCGCCGCCGTCGCCCCGGTAACCGCCCTTGCCGGTGCCCGCCACGTGGTGGAGCGTCCGGTTCCGCAGGTCGATCCGGTACACGGCATTGCCTTCGCGCAGGGTCAGGTAGAGGTCGCCGGTCTCGTCGAAGGCGAGCGTGCGCGGGCCGTGCAACGGCGTACGTGCGATGTCGCCGCCGTCCGTGGCCGGCGCCGGCTCGCCCGTTCCGGCAAACGTTTCGACGATGCCCGAGGCGGGATCGATGCGCCGTATCCGGTGGTTGCCGATGTCGGCCACGAACAGGGCGCCGTCGGGCGCGATTTCGATGCTGTGCGGTTGCCGGAACGCGGCCCCGATGGCGGGACCGCCGTCGCCGTGGAAGCCGGCCTCGCCGGTCCCGGCGATGGTGTCGATGCGGCTCCCGTCCGACGCGACGCGGCGGACGACGTGACTGGGCATGTCCACGAAGTAGAGGCTGCCGTCGGAGTCGAAGCGGATCTCGTAGGGCTCGCGGATGTCCGCCTCGAGCGCCGGGCCACCGTCTCCGGAGTGGCCGGCGCGGCCCGTGCCGACGATGGTTTCGATACGGCCGGCGTGCAGGTCCACCCGGCAGATACGGTGGTTGCCCAGATCGCAGAAACACGGGCGGCCGTCGGGGTCGAGGGCGACGCCGAAGGGCTCGGCGGCGGGCGTTTCCGGGCCGATCGCGCCGTCGGGCGCCCGACCGGGCACGCCGGTGCCGACGAGCGTGCTGACGGACGCGCCGGCAGTCATCGTGCCCGTTTGCGTCAAGGGCGTCCGCCGGCCCGACCGGCAGCCGTCAGCGCGGAGATCTCGTCGCCTGAAAGCCCGGCGCGGCCCGCGGCGGCGAGGATGTCCGCCCAACTGTTGTCGTCGATCGGGATGCCCTGCGCGCGCCGCTCCTCCATGGACTCGGCCTCGGGGTCGCCCGGCAGGCGGACCCGGTCGTGCCCTTCCGCCGGGGCGGTGCCGCGCAGGTAGTCCGCCATCGCCTCGACCTCCGCCGCGAAGGCCGTACTTCCGCCGAACAGGTCCGGATCGAGTACGAACATGAGCATGTGGTTGAAGATGGCGGCCGATCGCGGGTTGTCCGGCTGGATGGTGTGCTCGCCGGCGAGGCCGCCGGCCAGCAGTTCGCATACGAGGCCGAGCCCATAGCCCTTGTGCAGGCCGAAGGGCCGGATGGAACCCTTGGGCTCCTCGTACAGGTATCGCGCCTCGGTCGTCGGCCGGCCCTCGTCGTCGAGAAGCGCGTCGCCCGCCACGGGCTCCCCCTTCATGTAGGCCACCCGGACCTTGCCGAGCGCGACCGCGCTCGTCGCCATGTCGAGCAGGATGGGGCGCTCGCCGTCGCGGGGGACGGCGCAGCAGAACGGGTTGGTGAGGAGCCGCGCCTCGCGGCCGGCGAACGGCGAGACGACCGGGTCGTGCCCGGTCACGTTGACGAAGTGGAGGCTGACGTATCCGGCGCGGGCGCAACGCTCGCCGTACGTGCCGATGCGCCCCAGGTGATGGGCATTGCGCAGCGCGAGCGTCACGATGCCCGTGTCCCGCGCCCGTTCGATCGCGAGGTCCGTGGCCTGGCGGCCGACCACCTGCCCGAAGCCCCGGCGGCCGTCCAGGAGCAGGACCGCGCCCCGGTCCTTGAGCACCTCGACCTCCGCATCGGTCGCGAGGTGCCCGCTCGCGATGCCGTCGACATAGTTGGGCACCATGCCGACGCCGTGGGAGTCATGCCCCTTGAGGTTCGCGAGCACGAGGTGCTCGGCGGTCTCCCGCGCGAACTCCGGGCGTGTGCGCGCCGCGACGAAGATCGCCGTCACGAAATCGGCCAGCCGTTCCGATGCGATCAGCACCGCTCCCCCGCGCATCTCCGCGAACGCGGCGCCACCTTGCCTACAAAGGGTCGGTATGACAAGGTGCGGCGGTTTTGGGAAGGGGCACAGGGGAGAGGCGCGTTGCCCGAGCGGTTGACTGGCGGATACGGCCTGATCGAGGGACCGGTGTGGGACGGCGACCGGGGGCTCCTCTACAGCGACGTCCTGTTCGGTGGCGTGTTCGCCCTCGGTCCCGACGGCACGGTGTCGACCGTGTTCGAGCACCGGCGCGGTATCGGCGGGATGTCGCCGCATGTCGCCGGCGGGCTGGTCGTCAGCGGCCGGAACATTTCCTACAAGGGTTTTGACGGGGGCGCGACCGTAACGCTCCTCGACCGCGACCCGGACCACGGCAACGTGGGCTACAACGACATCACGACGGACGCCGCGGGGCGGCTCTACGCCGGGTCCCTGGGCGCGAGCCCCGTCTTCGAGGACGGCCGCGACCCGCGGGCCGGGGACCTCCACCTGATCGACCTCGACGGTTCCGCCCGCGTCGTCGGCCACGACGTGGAACTCACCAACGGCCTCGGCTTCTCGCCGGACGGGCGCACGCTGTACCACTCGGACTCCCGCCGCCAGACGGTCTTCTCGTATCCCGTGGCGGACGGCGGCGACCTCGGCGAGAAGACCCCGTTCGCGCGCACCGAGCGGGGCGCGCCGGACGGGCTCGTCGTGTCGGAGGACGGGGCCGTCTGGGTCGCGCTCGCCGGCGGCGGCGCCGTGGGCGTCTACGAACCGGACGGCTCGGTCCGCGAGTACGTCGAGATTCCCCAGCCGATGTGCACGAGCGTCTGCTTCGGCGGCGCCGACCTGCGCGACCTGTACATCGTGACGGGCTCGGGCGACGCCCCGTGCGGGCGCGTCGGCGCCGTCTACCGTCACCGCGCGGAGGTGGCCGGCCTGGCCGTGCCGCCGGCGCGCGTGCCGATACCCTGAACGACTTCGGAACCACACCCCATTCTTGACAGCAGATCGAACGGCAGGAGGAACCACCAACCATGAGCAGAATCGAGATCGACACCGGTACCGAGCACCTGCTCGCGTACGAAGAGGACGGCGTGGCCGTGATGACCCTGAACCGGCCCCAGGCGCGGAACGCCATGTCGAGCGAGATGACCGCGGGGCTCGCGCAGGCGCTCGACGTGGCCGAGCAGTCGGCAAGCGTACGCGCGGTGGTCGTCACCGGGGCCGGTGGGGCCTTCTGCGCCGGCGGCGACGTCAAGAACATGGCGGCCGGGGGCAGCGGCCCGAGCGCCGGCAACGAACCGTCCCTCGACGAGCGCATCCACGCCCAGCGACTGAGCCAGCGCAACACCGCGGGACGCATGTACCTCATGCCGAAACCGGTGATCGCCATGCTGCCGGGACCGGCGGCGGGCGCCGGGCTCGCCATCGCGCTGGCGGCGGACCTCCGCACCATGGCGGACTCGGCGTTCATCACGACGGCGTTCGCGCGCGTCGGCTTCAGCGGCGACTACGGCGGCACGTATTTCCTGAGCCACCTCGTGGGCTCGGCCAAGGCGCGGGAACTCTACTACCTGTCGGACCGTGTCGGCGCGGAAGAGTGCGAACGCCTCGGCCTCGCGAACTTCGTGTTTCCGGCGGAGGCGCTGGAGGCGGAGACCATGGCCCTCGCGCGGCGCCTCGCGGACGGCCCGCCGATCGCCTACCGGTACATGAAGGAGAACCTGAACCGTGCGGCCATGGGCGCGGACGTGACCGAATGCCTCGACCTCGAGGCAACGCACCACGTGCACGCGGGGCTCTCCGAGGACCACCGCGCGGCGGCGGAGGCCTTCGTCAACAAGAGGCAGCCCGTCTTCAAGGGGCGTTGAACGCCCCGCGGAGGGCCTGGGGGCATGGATGGCTGGTTCGTTACCAAATCCGACCTGAGAGCCGAGATGGCCGGCCTCACGACCGAGCTGGCCGATCTCAGATCGGAGTTCAAGTCGGACCTCGTGACCCAGCAGCGCTGGTTCATCGGCGTTGTGCTGGCCAGCCAGGCCCTGCTGTTCGCCGCCCTGCGTTACTTCGGTTGACGCCGAAAACGTACGCTCCGGAGCAGGCGCCGGGGCGTGCGGTTCCTCATGCCGGCGGCGGATCCTCGGACCCGGTGCCGGCCGTGCCGCCGAGTAGCTGCTGCAGCGAGTCCATGAGGTTCACCGGCAACGGGAAGACGATGGTGGACGACTTCTCGCCGGCGATCTCCGTGAGGGTCTGCAGGTAGCGGAGCTGCATGGAGGTCGGCTGCCCCGACAGCCGCTCCGCCGCTTCGACGAGCCGTTCGGCAGCCTGGAATTCCCCGTCGGCGTGAATGACCTTCGCGCGCCGCTCGCGCTCGGCCTCCGCCTGCTTGGCGATGGCCCGGATCATGCTCTCGTCGATGTCCACGTGCTTGATCTCGACGTTCGAGACCTTGATGCCCCACTGGTCCGTCTGCTGGTCGAGGATCGCCTGGATGTCCGCGTTCAGCTTCTCGCGTTCGGCCAATAGCTGGTCGAGTTCGTGCTGGCCGAGCACGGAGCGGAGCGTCGTCTGCGCGAGCTGCCCCGTGGCCTGCATGTAGTCCTCGACGTTGATGATCGCGGGCTGCGAGTCCACCACGCGGAAATAGAGCACGGCGTTGACCTTCACGGACACGTTGTCGAGGGTGATCAGGTCCTGGGTCGGGATGTCCATGACGATCGTCCGGAGGTCCACCCGGACCATCTGCTGGATGATCGGGATGATGATGATGAGCCCCGGCCCCTTGACCCGGTAGAAGCGCCCGAGCATGAACACGACGCCGCGTTCGTACTCGCGCAGGACGCGCAGCGCGCTCGCGAGGATGGCGAGCACGATGCCGATGATGACGATGGTGAATATCTCGGTCATGGTCCGTTCGGTTCTCCTTGTTCGCGCGGCTCGACCGTGAGATCGAGCCCTTCGCGGCTTGTCACCGTGAGCGCGGCGCCCTTGGCGACGGGTCCCTCGCTCCTGGCGTGCCAGACTTCCCCGGCGGCCCGCACGCTGCCTTCGCTGTCGCTGTCGAAGTCCTCGAGTGCGACGGCCTCCGCCCCGATGAGCGCCTCGCCGCCGCTGACGACGGGGCTGCGCCAGGCGCGCATGGCGGCGCCCGCCACGAACACTACGAGGCCCGCGGTCGCCGCGGTCATCGCCAGGATGATCGGAATCGACACGCGATAGCCGGGGAGGTCCGTGTCGAAGAGGATGATCGAGCCGACGAGGAACGCGATCACGCCACCCGTGCCGAGCACGCCGAAACTCGGCGTGAACGCCTCCGCGGCCAGCAGCCCGAGCCCGACGATGACGAGGGCGAGCCCCGCGTAGTTCACCGGGAGCATCTGCAGGGCGTAGGCGCCGAGGAGCAGGCAGATGATGCCGGCGACTCCGCCGACGCCCGTCCCCGGGTTGTAGAACTCGAAGATGAGTCCGTACACGCCGATCATCAGCAGCAGGTACGCGACGTTCGGGTCGGCGATGATGCCGAGCAGTTCGTACCGCCAGTCCGGCTCGATGCGCTCGATCTGGTTGTCGGACGTGTCGAGGGTGACCTCGCCGCCCTCCACGGCGATGGTTTCGCCGTCGAGCGCCGCGAACAGTTCGTCGAGGTCCTCGACCACCAGGTCGATGACGTTCTGGTCCAGGGCGTCCCGCGCCGGCAGGTTGGAGGCCTCGCGCACCGTCTGTTCCGCCCACTCCACGTTCCGACCCCGCAGCTCCGCGATGCCGCGGATGTACGCCACCGCGTCGTTGACGACCTTGCGCTCCATCGGCGTGCCGGGCTGCGCGGCGGGCTCCCCGGCGGTTTCCTCGCCGGTTTCCTCGCCGTTTTCCTTGCCGTCAGAGGCGGTCTCGTCGGCCGGTGGGTCCCGTGGCTGCGGCGACTGCGGGAAGGGCAGGGGACTGCCGCCGCCCCCGATGCTGACGGGGGTCGACGAACCGATGTTGGTCGCCGGGGCCATCGCGGCGACGTGACTCGCGTACATGATGTACGTCCCGGCGCTGGCCGCGCGCGCCCCGTTCGGGGAGACGTAGGTCGCGACGGGCACGCGCGAGGCGAGCAGCGCCTTGATCATGTCGCGCATGGACTTGTCGAGGCCGCCCGGCGTGTCGAGCCGCAGGACCACCAGGTCGACGTCGGCGTCCTCGGCGTCTTCCAGGGAACGGATGAAGTAGTCGGCGGACGCCGGCCCGATCGCACCGTCGATTTCCAGCACCCACACCTTCGCGCCCGCGGCGTGTTGCGCGAGGAGGACGGAACAGAGCAGGGCGCAGAGCAGGGACGGGAACCCGGCGGCTGAACGGACCCGGGTTCCGACACCACCGCGGTGACGCACGGAACGCGTACGCATGGGGCTATTCTGACACAGTTTGCGGTGCACCCATGCTCTTTGCCCGACGCTTGCCCGGGACTGCGTCCGGGCCGCGCTACGCGGCCGGAACGTGCAGGTCGCGTTCGGCGAGCCACTCCGTGTTGAAGAGCCGCGAGCGGTACTTGCTGCCGTCGTCGCAGAGCATCGTGACGACGACGTGTCCGGGGCCGAGTTCCCGGGCCACCCGCACCGCGCCGCACAGGTTGATGCCGGTGCTCGAGCCGAAGAACCAGCCGGAGTTCGCGAGTTGCCGGTAGACCATGTCGACCATGTCCTGGTCCGGCACCTGCAGCGCCCAGTCGATCTCCGCCCCGGCCAGGTTGTCCGTGACCCGGGAGTTGCCGATGCCCTCCGTGATCGACGGGCCCGGCGTCATGGTCGCCTCCCCGGTCGTCACGTAGTTGTAGAGCGCGCTCCCCATGCAGTCGGACAGCACGAGCTGGATGTCGGGGCTGCGTTCCTTGAGGTACCAGGACACCCCGGCCAGGGTGCCCCCGGTGCCGACCGCGCTCACGAAGGCGTCCACCTTGCCGCCCGTCTGCTCCCACACCTCGGGGCCGGTGGACTCGTAGTGGGCGAGCCGGTTGGCGGTGTTGTCGAACTGGTTGGCCCACACGGCGTTCTCGAGGGAGTCCGCGTAGCGGCCGGCCTGCTTCTGGTAGTTCATCTCGTTCGCGTAGGGCACCGTCGGCACGACGCGGACCTCCGCGCCCAGCGTGCGCAGGATCTCCACCTTCTCCGGGGACTGGTTGTCCGGCATGTAGATGACGCAGCCGTAGCCGCGTGCGTTGCAGATGTGGGCGATGCCGATGCCGGTGTTCCCGGCCGTGCCCTCGACCACGGTGCCGCCGGGCTGCAGCGCGCCGCTCTTCTCGTGCTCGCGGATGATCCACCACGCCGCGCGGTCCTTGACGGAGCCGCCGGGGCTCATGAACTCGGCCTTGCCGAGAATCTCGCAGCCGGTCTCCTCGGACAGGTCGGTGAGGCGAATGAGCGGCGTGTTGCCGACCGCTTCCACGAAACCGTCCCGAGTGTCCATGCCGCTCCCCTTGCCGCGGCGGGCATTTTACAGACCGTTCCCCGCGACGTGCATTTGCAGCGCGGCGGCTTCCTGATAGGTTGTTGGCGAGACACGGAGGGGACCAGGGAGAGAACGCATGTCCGAGCGCAAGACGGTGGTGGACCCGGAGGCCATCGGACTGAGCCCCGAACGACTCGATGCCCTGAGGGATCGCGTCAGGCGGGAGGTCGACGAAGGACTGCTGCCGTCGGTGCAGATCGCGGTGGCGCGGCAGGGGCGCGTGGGCCTGTTCGAGACCCTTGGCGATGCCGGCAACGACACGCTGTACTGCATCTTCTCGTCCACCAAGGCCATCACGTCGGCGGCCGGATGGCTGGTGATCCAGGACGGGGACCTCGACCTCGGCGAGCGGGTCGTGGACATCGTCCCGGAGTTCGGCTCGAACGGGAAGGACGGCATCACCGTCGAGCAGCTCTTCCTGCACACCGCCGGCTTCCCGCACGCGCCGTTCCGGTCGCTCGACTGGGAGGATCCGGACCGGCGCCTCGAGCGCTATGCGCAGTGGCGCCTCAACTGGGCGCCGGGGTCGCGGTTCGAGTACCACCCAACCTCCAGCATGTGGATGATCGCGGAACTCGTGGAGCGGCGCAGCGGCTGCGAGTTCCGGGCGTTCGTGCGGGATCGGATCGCCGCGCCGCTGGGGCTGCCGGACCTCTTCGTGGGGTTGCCGGCGGACCAGAACGGGCGGGTGGCGGAGTGCATGCACGTCGGCGAAGCGCTGACCAGCGAGGACTACGCCCGTCTCGGTCTGCCGGAGCCGCCGCTCACGGAGGTCACGGAGGACGCCATCCTGAGCTTCAACCGGCCGGAGATCCGCGCGGTCGGGGTCCCCGGCGGCGGCGCCGTCACGACGGCCGCGGACATGGCGCTCTTCTACCAGGGACTGCTGCACGGCGGCCCTGGCGAGGGCCGGGTGTGGACGGACGAGACGCTCGCGATGGCCCTCGCCGTGCGCAGCGGCGACCTGACCGACCCGATGTACGGCAAGCGGGTGCACCGCGCCTTGGGCGTCGTGGTGGCGGGCGACGAGGACAGGAACTACCGCGGGTTCGGGCACGGCAACTCCGAGCTGGCCTTCGGTCATGGCGGGGCCGGGGGCCAGATCGCCTGGGCCGACCCCGCCACCGGCATCTCCTTCGCCTACTGCACGAATGGCCACGACCGCAACCCGCTGCGCAGCGGGAGACGCGGCGTCAGCATCTCCAACCGCGCGGCGGCCTGCGCGGCCTGAGCCCCGGGGCCGCGTGGACGGAGTCGACGATCCGTTCGCCTGGGTCTGCATCCGGCACGACCGCGACGCGCGCCCGGTCAACGACGCCGCGCTGGTGCTGACCGCGGTCGGCATCGACAATTTCGTCGAGCGTGTCCCGGGAGCGGGCGCCCTGGACGACGGTGAGTGGGGCGTCTTCATCCGCCGGGGCAATGCCGACGTCGCGGCCGACCACCTCGAACGCTACCGGGTGGAGAACCTGCCCCCGCGGATCCGCGTCCCGCCGATCATCACCTTCGACAGCGGGTGGGTGGGAGTGCTCGGCTACCTGTGCGTCCTGTGGGCGTTGCCGGCGCTCGAGGCATGGGGGCTGTTCGGGCTGGACTGGCGCGGGACGGGCCGCATGGAGGCGGAGCTCGTTCGGGACGGAGCGTGGTGGCGCGCGGTCACGGCGCTGACGCTGCACGGCGACCTCGCGCACATCCTCGGCAACTCGCTGTTCGGCGCCGTCTTCGGGCTCATGGCGGGGCGGTACCTGGGTTCCGGCCTGTGCTGGCTGCTGGTGCTGCTCGCCGGCGCCGCCGGGAACGGGGTGAACGCGTGGCTGCGTCCGGACGGGTTCGCATCGCTCGGCGCTTCGACCGCGACGTTCGCCTGCGTCGGCCTGACCTCCGCTTTCGTGTGGCGCCGGGGCTACTTCCGGGGCCGCGGCCGGCGCCGGGGTTTCGCACCCATCGTGGCCGGGCTGGCCATGCTCGCCTTCACGGGCATGGGCGGGGCGAACACCGATGTCCTCGCGCACGTGGCCGGGTTCGTCTGCGGGGTCGTGGCGGGTGCGGCGATCGCGCCGTTCGACATCCGCCGGCTCGGGCGCTCGGGGCAATGCCTGGCGGGAGGCGCCACCGTACTGCTGGTGATGCTTGCCTGGACGTTCGCGGGTGACGCGTAGGGCTTGGAGGCCGTCCGGGCAGACACTGCGGTTGGGCTGCCATGCAGCGCGGAGCGGACGGGGTTCCGTGGTACGGTAACGGCGCGAACCGGCCGCGCGAGGCTGACGGAGACGCGCCGTGGGATTGAACAGAATTCGCGTCCAGAATTACCGTGGGCTGGCGGACGTCGACTTCGCGGCGCGCCCCATCAACGTGTTGTTCGGGCCGAACGGCTCGGGGAAATCCACGCTGCTCGACACCCTGTACTTCTTCCGGGATTGCGCCATCCGGGGTGTGGAGGTGGCTTCGTCGGAACGAGATCATGGCATCGGGCTCCTCTGGGATGGTGCCGACAACGGTAGTCGCATCTCGGTGGAGCTCGGCGGCAGCGGAGTCACCTACGGTCTGTCGTTCTCGCTGGCGGCGGGCAGGATCGAACCGTTTCCCGGCGAGCGGCTCTTTTCCGACGCGCGTCACCTCACGCTCATCGACCGTCGGCCCGGCGCCGCGACCGCGTCCTTGTTCCACGCCCAAGTAGAGCAGACGCTCGACCTCCCGTTGCGCGACCCGGACAAGCTCAGCCTCGGGGTGTTTCTGGATTTCAACCACGGCGACCCCGAAGCAGGGCATCTGGACCGCTTGCTGCACTTCGTCCGGCTGTATCACTCCCGCTCGTTCCGCCTGCATGTCCTCAAGCGCGCCGGCTCCGAGAGCAGTCACCAGACCAGGCTGTGGGATTTGGGCGACAACGCGTGGGCGATTCCGTCGCGTAGGCTTACTTGTGACGGGCCAGACGGAGGAACTTTGCCTGCCCGATCTGTTTCGTTGCCTGACCTCGGAGGGCACCTGCTCGTTCTCGGTCATCAGACGCGTCGACCAGCGCTCGCCCATCGAGTCTCCGAAGCGCAAGCTGAGGATGGTCGGTGCCGGCAAGGTCATTCCCAGCAAGGACGAGGAGCAGATTGGCGCCCCCGCAAGGCGGTTTCTGGTTGAGCAAGCGGGTGACTACGTCCTCCTGGTGGACGACCTGGAAGCGGATCGGGCCGCGAGGATCGACGGCGTGCTCCGTCGATACCGGCTGGCTCTGACCACGATGCTCCCCGCGGACCTCAGACCAAGGGTGTCCGTGCACTTCCTCGTCAACATGCTCGAGGCCTGCTACTTCGCGCACGCGGCGGCCGTCAATAGAGTGCTCGGCACGGAACTCGCGGACTTTGCGGGTGACGTGGAGACGATTCGGCACCCGAAGAACGAACTGAAGTCGCTCTATCCGGGATTCGACGAAGAAGGCGCAGGGAGCAAAGATCGTCCGGCAGTTGGAAGTCGCCCACATACTGCGCCGGGAGAGCACCTGCGCCTCGCTACGGACGATGTTTGCGTGGGCAGGCGAGGCTGTCGGCATGACGGATTGGATCCCCGCGGGTCGGTTGCTCGAAGCAACCAGGAGTCAAGTCGACGCCTTGCGCCAAACCCGGCCCGCCGACACGTCGGCAGTCTGACGAGGCGACGCCGTCGGGCGTTTCCGGAAAGGTCGACCTCTTCAGCCCACGAGCTCCGGCAGGATCGTCTCGTTGAAGAGCTGGTCCCGGGTGTCGAAGTGCAGCATCTCGACGCCGAGGGCACGGAACCCCTCGAGGCGCTCGTAGACCGTATCGGGACTGCCGATGAGCCGCGCGGCGTAGCCCTCGTTGGTGTCGAGCAGGCTCAGGTCCTCGTCCGAGGCCCACATGCCCTCGGCGCCGCCGGTGGCGGCGCGTCGGCGCTCGGCCAGGCCGCGGTCGATGACCGCGATGCGCGCGTCGATCTCCGCCCACGCCTCGGCGTCCGTGCGCCGTACCAGCGGCGCCGCGTAGAGGGCGAAGCGCACCGAGCGTCCCGTTGCCCGGCAGGCCTCGCGCACCCGGCCGATGACGCCCTCGATCCGCTCGGGGGTGCCGCCGTTCAGGAACATCCAGTCCGAGTGCGCGGCCGCCATCGCGACGGCGTCGTCGGACTGTCCCCCCTGGAACACGGTCAGCGGCCCCGAGGGACGGGGTTCCAGTTCGAGTTCGTCCGCCCGGTAGAAACGTCCCTCGTACGAGAAGCGGGGCGCGTCCCACGCACCGCGCAGCACGTCGATGAACTCGGCGGAACGCGCGTAGCGCTCGCCGTGCTCGAGGGTGTCGATCCCGTACATGTCGAACTCGCGGAGGTTCCAGCCGCTGGTGACGTTGATGTCCCAGCGGCCCCCGCTGATCCAGTCCAGGGTCGCGCCCCACTTGGCGATGGCGGTCGGATGGAAGAAGCCGGGGTGGATGGCGGTGACGAGCCGGACGCGCTCGGTGTGGGCGGCGAACAGTGCGGTCATGGCGAGGCAGTCGAGCGACGAGCCCTCCATCTCCGCGCCGCTGCCCCACCAGCGTTGCGCGATGAGCAGGTGCGAAAGGCCCAGCTCCTCGATGCGGCGGAGCGCTGGCAGGACGGCGTGGTCCAGGGCGCGTCCGTCCGGGAACCCGCCCTCGGGATTGGTCGACACCACCCGGGGCCCGGCGAAGACCGTGGGCGCCCAGGTGCAGGTCAGCATGCGGCCGGACATCGCGGTGCGCTCAGGAAGCGTCGCCGGCGAGCGGCGGCTCGTACCAGATCGCCGAGGTCCACGCCCGCTCCTGGACGGTGCGCGGCAGTGTGTTGTCGGCGCACGCGTCCGGGCGCTCGTCCGCCGGCAGGGCGGCGCACTGCCGCGCGTGCCACCGGCAACTCGGCTGCTCGAGGACCCGCGCGTAGTACACCGCCGGCCTTGCCGGGTTCCAGGCCGGGTCGCGCCAGACGCTGCAGAGGGCGTTGGCGCCCTGGCGGCTGGGCGCGCAGTCCGCGTCGACCTCCACGTCGGGACCGTCGTCCGCCGCGATGTCGACGACGGTCTCGCGGAACAGCCCCGAGTCGTCGACCTCGCCCTTGATCACCTGGATCCGCTGCAGGCCGGCGCCGGCGTCCATGGCCGTGCCGGGATCGCGCAGGGCGCTCGCGAAGAACACGGGTCCGTCGTCGTCGACCCCGGCGGGATCCAGCGCCGCGCCCATCGGGACGCCGCTTCGATAGGCTTCGGCCACCGCGTCCGGGTCCCCGCACAGCCCATCGGGCAGGTCCCGGCCCGCGAACAGCCGTGGCTGGATGCGCACGCCGCTCGTGGCGAAGGTCTCGCGGCGCTTCATGGCGTCGAACAGCGCGTCGCGGGAGTTCTCCTCGGCCCACACGCCGATGAGGCCGCCGGGATTGCGCAGCGGGTGCGGGGCGTACGCCGGGGTGGTGATGCGCTTCTCCAGGGTGTCGTCGACGAGGGAGTTGTGGCCGAGGTAGTTGTACTCCTCGACCGCGCCGGGCGTGCCGTTGTGCGTGTCGGTGCTGCCGATGAAGCCGAGGCGGTAGGGGTTGACGCCGATGCGCGCGTACTCGCGCAGGCCCTCGATGAGGCCGTAGCGTACGAAGTCGAGCCGCGACTGGCACCCCATCCCCGCGAGGGCGCCGCTGCCGAAGGAATCCTCGCAGTCCTCGGGCCGCGCCCCGTTCGGCATGTACCGCACCTTCTCGAAACCGCACAGTTCGTCCTCGCCGCCCAGCACGTTCCACATGCCCGTGCGGCATTCGGACTCGCCCTTCGCCTGGATCATCTCCACCAGCGGCTCCAGGCGCCGCTGGAGTTCGGCGCGCCGGCGCTGCGCGTCGAGCGGGCGGTCCTTGTAGGTGACGGTGAACATGCGTCCGTTCGAGATGTTCGGGTTGTGTGGGATCGTCAGCGCCTCGCAGCCCGTGTCCGTGTCGTTGCAGCGGGCCTCGAGTTTCTTCCAGAGGCCTTCCGGTTCGGCTTCCTCGGCCCAGGAGATCGGCAGTTCCGGCACGCTGTCGTTGCGCAGGATGACGTTGCGGTGGACCTTGCTCCTGCCGGGGGCCGAGGTGAACTCCCACGCATTGAAGGCCGTGAACGCGCACGCCTCCGTGCGGTCCTGGTGCGCCTCGGCCGCCGCGACCGTACGCCGCCAGGCGTGGCCGGCGTACTCCCGGCACACCGAGGCGTCGGCGCCGCACATGCCGCCGGGCCCGCGGATGGCCCCGCTGATGACGCGGCGTACCAGCGCATCGCCCGCGGCGGTAGTCCCGGCCAGGGGCCGGCCGCGCATGATCTGGCAGTCGAGGCTGTCGTAGGCGGGCGACTGCGCGTTCGTGCAGGACTCCAGTTCGCCGATCCACTCGGCGTGGTCGGTGACGGCGGCGAAGTCGAGGGGCCGGTCGATCGTCCCGAAACGCAGGGGTTCTCCGTCAGCGCTCCGCGGGGTCAGGCCGATCGGTTCGCCCTTCGCGAACCGGTAGGCGTCGTCGGGCGTCTGGAACCCGCCGCGGCCGTATGCGTCGAGGGACTGGACCGTGTGGACGTGGAGGTCGCCGAAGAAGGCGGAGCGGGTGGGGCTGTAATGCGCGCAACGCGGCCCCGGAGGGCTCGCGGGAACGGTGGCCGGCCCGCCGGGCGGTTCCCAGTCCCGGTGCCGCCGTGCGGGAGTCACGAGCGTCCGCTGCCGCGCCTCCTGCGCTTCCTGGGCCGGTGCGGGATCGGGCTCCTCGGGCTCTGGCGCGCATGCCGTGCTCGCGAGCAGGAGCGAAACGAGTATGACTCCGCGAACCGACGCGGTCGCTGACTCCTGCATGTCCCCTCCCATCCGTCCGAACCCCCGCGGGAGGAGCCGCGGAGCATCCTCCCGAGATCACGCCGTCGGCTGCGCCTGGCTGTCTGCGTGGCCCTCGCGCAGGGGACCCCATTCGACGAAGTCCTCGACGATGACGTACAGGCCGGGCACCAGCACCAGCGTGATGGCCGTGGCGAACAATACTCCGAACGCGAGCGAGATGGCCATCGGGATGATGAAGAAGGTCGTCGGGTTCTGGCTGAACATCAGCGGGAGCAGACCGACGAAGGTCGTCGTGGAGGTCAGGATGATGGGACGGAAGCGCACCACCCCGGCGTTGAACACGGCCTCTTCGAGGGGCATGCCCTCGCGGCGGCGCCGGTTGATGTAATCGACCAGCACCAGGCTTGCGTTCACGACGACCCCGGACAGCGCGACGATGCCGAGCAGGGAGAAGAACATGAGCTGGCTGCCCATGATCCAGTGTCCGACGATGGCGCCCACCGCCCCGAACGGGATGACGCTCATGATGACCAGGGGCTGCAGGTAGGACTTCAGCGGGATCGCGAGCAGCGCGTAGATGCCGATGAGGGCGAGCAGCGCCCCGTAGGCGAGGCCCATCATGGACTTGACCCGCTCCTCCTGCTCGCCGGATTGCTGGACGGCGACGGAGGGGTACTTGTGGCGCAGCGCGGGGATCAGCTCCGTCACGATGCTCGTGTTGATCTCTTCGGGCGTGACCTGGCTGCGGTCGATGTCGCCGAGCACGTTGACCACGCGCTGGCCGTTGACGCGGTTGATCTGGGAGTAGCCACGGTCGATCTCGAAGCTCGCGACGCTCGTGAACGGGACCTCCGTCCCGTCGGGAGTGCGGATCCGCATGTCTTCCAGGTTGCCGATGGAGCGGCGCTCGTCCTCCGGATAGCGGACCATGACGCGCACCTCGTCGGGACCGCGCTGGATGCGCTGCACCTCCGCCCCGTAGAACGCGGCCCGCACCTGGGCGGCGAGGTCGTTCAGGGTGAGCCCGAGGTTGCGCGCCCCCGGCAGCAGGCTGAGCTTGATCTCCTGCTTGCCGGCGCGGAACGAGTCGCTGATGTCCTTGACGCCGTCGTACCGCGAGAGTTCGCTCTTGAGCTCCACCGCCGCCATGCGCAGTTGGTCCACGTCCCCGCCCCGGACTTCGAGGTGGATGGCGTCCCCGGAACTGAAGGAATCCGCGCCGAACGACAGGCGCAGGGCGTCCGGAACGGAGCCGACGATCTCGCGCCAGCGGTCCGCGACATCCCGCGACAGGATGTAGTCGCGCTGTTCGAGGGGCACGAGTTCGATGGCGACCTCCGCGTAGTCGCTCCGCCCGGGGCCCTCCGGCATCGGCGGCCCGCCGCGATGGATGTGCGTGCCGACGCTGACCATCGTGTGCTTGATGACGCTCGGGACGCCGGGTGCGGCGTGCTGGTCGAACTCCGCCCGCAACCGTTCGACCGTGGCCTCGATCTGCCCCGCGGCGGCGCGGGTCTTCTCGGCCGAGATCCCCGGCGGCATCTCCAGCGTCGCATACACCTTGTCGCCGTCGATGGAGCTGAAGAACGAGAAGATGACGCGACCACTGAGGATGAGCGACAGGGCGACGATCAGGATGCCGAGGCCGGTGGCGGCGGTCACGTAACGCCAGGCGATCGCGCGGCGCAGGAACCGGACGTAGCCGTTCGCCGCGAAATGCATGAGCGCCCCGGAGAACCGGGACTGGATGGCGTTCCACCTGCCGGCGAGGCGCCCGGAGTCGTCGCGCTTCCGATGGGCGAGGTGGGCCGGGAGGATCCACTGGCTCTCCACGATCGACATGCCGAGGGCCATGATGACGACCGCCCCGATGACCCCGAAGAACGACGACATGCGCCCCGCCACCATCAACAGGGGCAGGAACGCGGCGACGGTCGTCAGCACGCCGAAGATGACGGG
>JAJDVW010000125.1 GCA_022825925.1 Pseudomonadales bacterium
GGCGCGAACACGACCGCCACCATCGGCGGCCTGCCGGCGGGCACGGCCCACGAAGTGCGGGTGCGGGCGACCAGCGACGAGGGGACCAGTGGGTGGTCCGCCTCCGCGAAGGACAATACCCTCCCGGCGGTGTCGCTGACGGCCGACACCGTCAGGCCCGAGATCGCGGCCGGCAACGCGGCGGTGCCCGCGACGCTGCGCGGCACGGCGCGGGCCGGGGGCGGGGGGACGCTCGCGGGCGCCTGGCTCGAACGCGACGGCGAAGGCGCCGTGACGGTGCTGGCGGACGGCATCGGGCTGACCGCCAGCATGGCGGTGACCCGCGCGGTGTCGTCGTCCGCGCCGGCGGCGCGCACGTTCGGGTTCCGGGCGACCCATGTCCTCGACGGGCGCACGCGCGAGTCGACGGAGTGGATCGGCATCGAGTGGCGCCCGACGGTGATCCTCGCGGCCAGTCCGGCCAGCGTCGCCGAGGACGGCGGCGCGACGCAGGTGACGGTGACGGCCACGCTGACCGGCACGTCGATCACCAAGGCGGCGAAGACGGTCACGGTGTCGGTCGCGGGCGGCACCGCCACGGCCGGCGACGACTTCGAGCCGGTCGACGGGTTCAAGATCGAGATCGCGGGGGAGACCCGCGGCGCGGCGGGCTCGTTCACCCTGACGCCGGTGGCGGACGCCGCGCGCGAAGGCCCGGAGACGGTCGCCATCGCCGGCACGGCGACGGACGGGAGCGCCATCACGGTGGTGGGCACCGAGGTCGGCATCGTCGATGCGGACCCGAAGCTGACGGTGACCGCGCCGACGAACGGTCACGTCACCGGCACCACCGGCGCCGGCGACGCCGCGGCCACCGTGATCGACTGCGGCTCCGGCGGCCGGACGGACTGCTCCGCGACCCTGGCGGCGGGCACGGTGGTGACGCTCAGGGCGACCGCCGACGCGAAGCACCTGTTCACCGGCTGGACCGGGGCGTGCGGCGGGACGGCGGACTGCACCATCACCCTGAACGCCGACGGCACCGTCGGCGCCGGCTTCGTCGCGGCGCGCAACCTGGTCGTGACGTCGCCGACGCATGGTAGGGTGACGGGCCGGCTGGGGACGAAGACCGTGATCGACTGCGGCAGGAACTGTTCGGCGACGGTGGCGGACGGCGCCACGGTGGCGCTGCGCGCGAGCGCGGCCGACGATTACCGCTTCGACGCCTGGGGCGGCGCCTGCGCGGCGGAGACCGCCGCCGACTGCTCGGTGACCCTGGATGCGGACCGCGCGGTGAGCGTCGTGTTCGTGTCCACGGCCGTCGTCGGCAAGTGCGACGGGACGGCGGTCGATGCGTGCGCCGCGGGCACGCCGAACACCACGGCGGTGTCCGATACCGACAGCCATCATCGCTGGCGCTGCGACGGTTCCGGCGGCGGGGCCAACTCCCGCATCTGCACGAAGGCGAAGCTCGGCTGCCCGTCCGGCGAGCGGTCCTGGAGCGCGGGCGGCCATGCCTGCGCCGGGTCGATCGGCGCCGCCGCGAGCGGCCGGACGCGCACGGCGCTCGATGTCGGCGATCCGACGCGTGGCTCGGCGGCGTACAAGTGCGACGACGGGGCCTGGCTGGAACGGCCGGGGGCCACCTGCAGCGTGAACCTGCGGTGCGGCGCCTCGGAGAACGTCTGTCTGCCGGACGGCGTGCAGACGACGAACACGCTGGACACGCCGAAGAAGGACGGCGCCTGCGCGGGCACCGAGGCCGCACAGTGCCTCGACGGGACCACGTTTCCGGGACTTGGACGACATCCCGCTCAAGCACGGCGAGTGCGGCGCCACGACGAACCGGTGCGACGGCGGCACCCTCCTGGACCTCCCCGACACGGCCACCAAGAACCTGTGGCGCTGCGAGGGCATCGACGCCGAGGACCGCTGGGCGTGCCTCGGCGTTGCGGGCTCCGCGAACTGGAGTTGCAGCTACGGTGCCCAGACGAAGGCGTGCGATGTGCCGATCCCGGCGGACGATGACTACACCTGCGGCGTCAATGTCTTCACGCAGGAGGCGAATGACTCCGAAGACTGCTTCACGTGCACATCCACGCACTGCGGCGACAACGAAACGCGGAACACCGAGACATGCAAGTGTGAGTGCGAGAGCGGCTACGCGAGACACAACGGCAAGTGCGAACAGCTCCCGGTCTGCGGCAAGACGGAGAACCAGTGCACCAAGGGCGGCAGGTCGGAGCGTGTCGACGAGCTAGATCCGCCAACCAATCGATGGTATTGCAGTGGCGCGGGGGAGGAGCAGGCGTGCCGGGATCCGGCGCCGCCGCCGAAGTGCGGGGCGAACGAAGAGTACGCGCTGGACGGGTCCGGCGAACTGACGTGTGAGTGCGAGGGCGGCTATCACCGGCACGAAGGAAAGTGCGTCCCGAACCCGATGTGCTCGGACCCGCTGGTCGCGAACACCTGCAAGGTGGGCACGCCCGGGGACTTGGAGGACAGCGCGGTCGACGGCGTGTGCAGGAAGCTCGAGCAGGATAAGTGCGCCGCCGGCGAATTCCGGGACAGGTCGGACACGCCGGCCGTCAACGGAGTCTGCAAGGCTGAGAAGAACATGTGCGTTTCCGGTAGGTCCGTGGACAAGCCAGATACGAGCAGCAAGCACGTCTGGGATTGCCTCGGGACGAGCGCGGGCTCGAAGAACTGGAGCTGTCTGGGCAAGGCCGGCGAGCAGACTTGGAACTGCGGCAGCGGCAGCGCGCCCGACGACGCCTGTTCGCTTCCGTCCAGGGGCAAGACCAAGGCTTGCGCCGAGCCGGTCCCAGCATCGCACGCGCGAGGCTGTTGGGTCTGCAAGGAGGGGTACACTCGTGACGGCGACGATTGCGTTTTGCCACCGCCGCCACCCCTGACGGCGAACGCCGGCGGAACGTACCGGGCCATCTACGTTCGCGCGCCGCTGCCGCTGCCGCACGGGTCCGACTCGTACATCGCCAAGGTAACGGCCTCCGCATCCGGTGGCAAGCCGCCCTACACCTTCCAATGGGCGGGCAAACCGACCGGCCCCTCGGCCTTCTACATGTACGTGGCGCTGACCGCCGCGGGCCGTACCGAGACCGTCACGGTCACCGACGCCGCCGACCCGCGGGGCAAAGCTACCGACACGGCCAAGATCCTGCCCCCGTCCACGAGCAACGCCCCGTCGGGCGCCACCGGGTCGGCAGCGCTCGAAGTGCCGCGCGGCGGCGAGTTGTACCTGGTCTGGGGCCAGGGCGGCGACGTGACGGCCCGTTCGGAGGACACCGCGGTGGTGACCGTCGACGTGTCCTCCCCGGCGATCCGGGTTTCCGGCGTCGGGGCGGGCGAAACGTACGTGGTCGTCGTCACCGCGGAGGGTGACGAAGTCTATCTGCCGGTAGTGGTCCGGTGAGGCCACGGACGGACGCAGCGGCAGTGACAGGCAAGGGCGGGCGCTGGTTTCCCCGTGGCCTGCCCCTGCGGCGGATTCATGCGCTCGCGGGCTTGGCGCTGCTCGCGCAGAGCGACGCGTTGGCGCAGGTCCCGGGGGAAGCCGTGTCGCTGTTCACGACGGAGCCCCGGGCGCCGGCGGGGGTGGACCGGGCAGTCGCCGGCGCAGTGGACGCCACCGCCGGGGGGCGCCGCACCGCTCGGGTGGACCGCCTGGGGCTCCGCGCGCTGCGGGAGGATGTGGCGGCGGGACGGCCGGGCAAGCTGCGCCTGAACCTGTTTGCGGACGTCGAGTACGAGGCGTCCCTCGAACGCACCGCGGCGACCGCCTCCGGCTACACCCTCTCCGGGCCCCTCAAGGGCATTCCGTTCGGCAGCGTGGTGCTGGTGGTCAACGACGGCGTGACGTTGGGACGGCTCCATACCCCGGCGGGCGACTACTCGATTCGTGGCACGGAGAGCTTCCAGTCCGTCGAACGGATGCCTGCGATCCCGCTGCGCTGTGGCCTGGAGGCAGGGCTGGCATTGCGAGACGGCGCCGCCACTACCCTTGACGGACCCCGCGCCTTGCGCTCCGGCCCGGCCCGGCGAGTGGGGAAGGCCCGGCACAATGGCTTCCTCCGGCGATCCGTGGCTGACCCACCGGCGGGCGTGACGAATCCGGGGGCGGTGCCGCGCAAGTGGCCGCGACCAACCGGGACCGCCGGAACGGCTGCGGAGGAAGACCGGGACGTCGACCTGCTGGTCGTGTACCCGCCGTTCGCGCGTGCGGCGGAGGGCGGCTACGGCCCCATGCACTCCCTGATCGATCTCGACGTCGCGACGACCAACGAAGCGCTGGCGGCGAGCGGCGTCGGGTTCCGCATCGGCCTCGCCGCCGCCATCGAGGTGGAAGGCGATCTGCTGGAAGGCACCCTGGCCTTGCTGGACGCCGGTGTGGATGGTGGCGACCGCTATGCGCCGGACCTTTTCAGCTACTGGGTTCAGGCGATGCATGGTCTGGGCGCGCCCGACGACGGTTACCTGGACGAAGTGCATGCGCTTCGGGAACGGCACGCGGCCGACCTGATGCTCCTGCACCTGGGCCGGCCCCAGGACATTCCCGGGCCCGTCCTGGGACTCGGGCGCCTGCCATACGCCATGACGAGAGAGGCGGTGCGGGAGGCGGCTTTCGCGATGTCCTTTTCCTATGGCCTGGTCGTTGCGCACGAGCTCGGCCACGCGATGGGGCTCCTGCACGACCGCCACAACGACCGGGAGAACTTCCCGTTCCCGTACAGCCATGGCTTCCGCTACTGGCTTGGTCCGACCGGCCCGTCTGCCGACTCCGGTTCCCAGGTCGCGGGGACGATCATGGCAGTAGGCGTGCCGTTTCGGCCTCCGTTGGTGTTCTCGAACCCCGACCTGGTCCATCCGGAAGACCCGAACTTCCGGCTCGGTGTGTCTGGCGACGAGCCGTCGTCGGCCGTGGACGGTCCGGCGGACGCGGCGCGGCACCTGAACGAGGTCGGGAGCCTCTTCGCGAACGCGAGGGCGCGGGCGGACGCGTGCCGTTACACGCTCGAGGGCGACCGGACACGCTTGCCGGCCGCGGGCGGAAGCTATCGCGTGCGGATGCGGACTCAGCCGGGTTGCGCCTGGACGGCTCGGGGAGGAGCGTGGGTATCTTCCGTGTGGCCGCCGGAGGGAAGCGGGACCGGCGAGATACGCTACACCGTCCCGGAGAATCCCCACTCGGAGCGCTCCGTGGAGCTGGTGGTGGCCGGGCGACTGCATGTCCGGTCCCAGGTTGGCGGCGGGAGCCACTCGCGCAAGATGACGCCGGTGTGCGAGCGCTCCGGCAGGGTCGCGGCGACGCTGATCGAGGCCCACCCCGACTGGGGCGGCTGGCGTCTGGACAACCAGCTGGGGTTGGTGTCGATCCCGCCCTGCAACGAAATGCGCTTCGACCCCGAGATCCTGGGCAGCATTCGGAACATGTCGCTCGACGTTGCAAGCGGCATCAGCAAGGGCCGCGTGCGGTCGGCACTGCGACCGGGCGACTTCCACGGTCTGACCGGCCTCAGGCGTCTGCGGCTGGAGAACGTCGAGCACCTGCCCGAGAGTGTCTTCGAGGGCCTGACCAATCTGCAGAGACTGCACATTCGCGAGCGGGACGACGGCCTGCTAGGCATCGGCCGCGCCTTGCGCAAGATCGACCCGGATGCGTTTCTGGGTCTGCCGCAACTAGGACAGTTGCTGATCGAGAACCATCGCCTCAAGCGGTTGGAGGCCGGCACTTTCCGGGATCTTGGCCGTCTTCGTTACCTGCGCGTGGTGGCAAGCTCGGCCGTCCGGACGCTGCTGGAGCCGGGCCTGCTCGACGGACTGGACGAGCTGGCGGTGCTGACCCTGAAGGGCGTTTCGATACGGGAGTCGCCGCTGGACCGGTTCCACGGCCTTGCCAGGTTGCGGGGTCTGGTGTTGCCGGATTCGGGTGTCGAGGCGTTTTCGCTGGGCACGTTGCGCGCGGCGTCCGATCTCATCGCACTGGACCTGAGTCACAATGCACTGCAGCCGCTGGAGTCCGACACGTTCGAAGGGCTCTCGCGTCTGTGGTTGCTGAAGCTGGACGCCACCGGCATCCGGGGCATCCCGCCCGGGCTGTTCGAACCGCTTGGGTCGCTGGAGTTGCTGTCGCTGACGGACAACGAGCTTGGAGCGCTGCGATCCGATGTCTTCGACAAGCTCACCGAACTGCATCATCTGTATCTTCAGCGCAGTGGCATTACTTCGCTTGCGGCAGGCGTGTTCGACAACAATCGCCATCTCCGTGTCCTGCACCTGGCGGACAACCAGATCCGGGAACTGGAGCGCGGCGCATTGCGCGGCACCAATGCCAGCCGGTTTTCGCTGCACGGCAATCCGGGCGCACCGTTCACCCTTGCGGTAGCGCCGGTGCCGGTGCCGGACCAACATCGGAAGGGGAGTGTTCAACCCGGGTTCCAGGACATTGTCCTGGAGATCCCCCCGGCGTCTCCGTACTGGCTGCGGGCATCGGTGGCCGGGTCCGGCGTATCCCTGTGGACGTGGTATTGGGGAGGGGAGTTGCGCGACCTGACGATTTACCCGGGGGATGTCCACAGCTTTCAGCAGATTACCGCTGGAGCCGACGGTGACGGGCCCGCAACGGTCTGGGTGGAGGAGCCGAGGTTGGGAAACGACGACGGCTGGTTGCGCTCGTCGCTGTTCCGAATTGAAGATCCCGGCAAGAGGCCCTTTACCACCGGCATCCGCGTGGCGGCGGGACCGCCGCTGGTGCTCTTCGACATCGCGGACCGATCGTTCGTCCAGGGCCGGGGCGGCGAGACGATCGACCTGCGGGCGGCGTTTCCCGACTGGCCGGAGTACGAAGCCGCGGCCTCCTCCAGCGACGAGGCCGTGGCGGCGGTTTCGATCGAGGACGGCCGATGGCTGACGGTGACGCCGGGCGCCGGCGGGATGGCGGAGATCACGGTGACGGCATATGATCGGCAGTACCAGCCCTTGCCGCCGCGCCGCTTCCGCGTCACCGTCCGCGTCCCCTCGATACCGCTGCTGCCGTCCGCCTCGCGCCGGGATCGCGGCGGTCTGGTGCGGGTGCTCAACCACAGCGGCAAGGCGGGCACCGTGCGCATCACGGCGATCGACGACGCCGGGACCCGCCACGGTCCCGTCCGGCTGCGGCTGCGGCCTTACGGCGCGGCACAGTTCGACGACACCGACCTGGAAGAAGGCAACGAGACGAGGCGCCTCCTGGACGGCATCGGCGCCGGGTTGGGCGACGGCGACTGGCGCCTGGAGTTCCGGAGCGACATCGACATCGAGGCGTTGTCCTACGTGCGCACCGGAGACGGCGCGCTGGCGACCGTCCACGACGCGGCACCCGTCGAGGATGGCCTGCATCGCATCGCGACGTTCCATCCGGCGAGCGACATGCTCCAGTCGAGCCGTCTGCGCGTGATCAATCCGGGCGGGAAAGCCGCCGAAGTTACCGTGCGCGGCGTGGACGATGCGGGCGCCGCGCCGGGGAGCCCGGTACGGTTCACGATCCCGGCTGGCGCGGCCCGCGAGTTCGACGCCTGGCAGCTCGAGGCCGGTGACCCGGCTCTCGATGGCGCGCTCGGCGACGGCGCGGGGAAGTGGCGGCTGGCGGTCGAGTCGGAGTCTCCTGTCATGGCGATGAGCCTGCTGTCGAACAAGGCGACGGGCCAGCTGACGAACCTGTCGTCGACGCCGCCTCCGACGGAAGGCGGCGGCGTCCATCAGGTGGCGCTGTTTCCGGCCGCCGGCCACGCGATGGGGCTGCAGGGCCTGGCGCGGGTCGTCAACCGGTCGGAGGAAGCCGCGGTCGTTCGCATCGACGCCTTCGACGACGCGGGCGCACGCCACGGGCCGCTGGAGCTCGCCGTCGCCGCCGGTGCGGTGGCGCACTTCGGTTCCGATGACCTGGAACTCGGTGCGCCGGGCAAGGGGTTGACGGGCGCTACGGGCGCTGGCGACGGCGATTGGCGGCTAGAGCTGTCGAGCGATCAGGAAATCGAGGTGCTGGCGTACGCGAACACTGCGGACGGTGTCGCGACGACCCTGCACGACACGGTGGCCGTACGCGACGGACGCCGGCAGGTGGCGCTGTTCCATCCCGCCGGCGACTCCGACGGCACGAGCGTCCTGCGCCTCGCGAATCCGCTCGAACGGGATCTGCGGGTCGCCATCCACGGGACGGACGACCACGGGAAGCTGCCCGGCGTCGCGGTGTACGTCGACGTACCGGCGCGGGCCGCCGTGACGTTGACCGCTGAAGAACTGGAGGCGGGTCTGCCGGACCCCTACCCCGATGGCGAGGGCAAGCCGCGCGCGCTCGGCCGGGGTTGGGGCAACTGGCGGCTGTCCGTGGTGGCCGAGCCCGAGGTGCTGGTGCAGAGCCTGCTCGAAGGTCCGGCAGGCGGCCTGACCAACCTGTCGAGCGCGCCGCGGGCGGGGGCGCATTGAGTCCGGTCGCGGGCGCGGAAACGCCGCAGGGGCGTTCCGTGGGCGGAGGCGCGCCTCGGCGGCGGGGGCGTCCCGGTAACACATCCGTCAAGGTTCTGATTTGAAAAGGATTTGCTTCCGATTGTCCAGAACGCACAACGGGCGCAGTTACCACTGGTTTGGCGGCGCGAACGTAAGCGCCGTGGGGGTGCATGTTGCGACGCTACGGCGTGAGCCCTACAACGGCTGGCGGCACCGTGGGCTGCCTCGTCGCTGGGATCAGTTTCGAGATATCGGTGCGCCTCCTCCCGGCGCAACGCCAAGGAAGGAAGAGGCCGTTCAGGGGTGGCGCTTGAGGCTATTGGGGTCAGCCATCTCACGGCGGCAAGGATCAGGCCCCGCCGAGGCGAGCGCGGCAAGGACGGTGCCGGCCGGGCGGACGCGCTCGCGGTCGCTTGGACGGCGCCGGACAACACCGGGCCGGCGCTCACCGGCTACGACGTGCATCATCGCGCCTCCGGTGATTCGGGCTGGACCGACGCGGGAGTGACGGGCACGACCCACACGGTGCGGGTGCGGGCGGGCAGCGCCGAGGGCATCGGGCACTGGTCCCTCGCCGGGCGGGAGAACACGCTGCCGGCGGTGGCGGTGGCGGTGGCGGTGACGCTGCGCTGCACGGCGCGGACCGGGGGCGATGGCAACGGCTCCACCACGGGCTCCGCTTCGTTCAAGTGCGACGACGGCAAGTGGGCGGAGCAGGCCGGGAGCGTCTGCGGCCTAGAGTGTGCGGCAGACGCGAGCCGCTTCTGGTGGGACGGCAGGGACCTCTGCCAGGCCGGCTCCCGACGACGCGGCACCATACACCTTCAAGTGGTCGAACCACCCCACGTCCGCGGCCAGGGTGGTTTACCTGTGGACCGCGCTGACGCCGGTGCCGTCGAAGGTGACGGTGACCGTCACGGACGAGGCTACCCCGACCGCGGGAAAAGACACGGACACGGCCATCCTCAGGCTCCCCTCGGCGAATGGGATACAAGGCGCGAGCGATGCCTCGGCCGCGTTCGAAGTACCGCTGGGCGGCGAGCTGCAGTTCATCTGGGGCGGGGACGACACCGTGAAGGCGAGGTCCGAAAGCGCCGCGGTGGTCACGGTGAGCGTGTCGTCCCCGGTGATCAC
>JAJDVW010000148.1 GCA_022825925.1 Pseudomonadales bacterium
GCACCAGCACGGCGACGCTGCGCGCCAACCAGTTGCGTCTGCTGCTGCACTCGTTCGCCTACGTCATGATGCAGACCCTGCGCCGCGTGGGACTCGCCGGCACGCGGCTCGCCAGGGCACGGTGCGGCACCATCCGCGACCAGCTGTTCAAGGTCGGCGTGCGCGTCCGCATCAGCGTGCGACGCATCGCTCTGTCGTTCAGCGAGGCCTGGCCACGCGCGGAGCTGTTCCGCCAGGTGTTGGGCAACCTGCGCGCCCTGGGGCCGCCGTAACGGCGCCGCCGACCGGCGTTTCTCCCGCGTTCCGTGTACAACGGCGCTTCGCCGTGGCTACTACCCGCGCGGCAACTTTGGCGCGGCCTCCCGATACCGCTTGGACGCTCGATGTTCCGCCCTCCGCGACCGTTCCCCACCCTCCAAGCCCGCCAACCCCGGCTCGGCCAGCCCGTTTCGACCGCATCTCGGCCCGTGACGCCAACAGCAACTAAACCTTCCGCCCCTTTCCGCCGTCACCGCGGTCAGTGGTGAGAAATGCGGGCTAGCGGCGGCCCCACCGCGCCGCCTTGCGCCGACCGGCTCGCCGCGGCCCGCGGGACGATGCCGGAACGCAACTCCTCACCGTGTTCGTCGAGCGCCGGCGCCGGCCGCTCGAGGCGCCACGGCGTCTCGGACAACTGCGCCGTGGCCCCGGACGCGCGCACGCGCTTGCCGTTCAGCGGCGACTCTACGACGAACCCGCGCGCGTGCAGTTGTTCGCTCCGCGCAAGTTCCGACGCGTCCTGCACCACCCCGGCCAGGCAGCGCAGGCGGGAGAGCCCGTGGAACAGCTCCCACTTGTCGCGCGGCGCCGCGGCCCGCGCCAGCGCACGCCGCACGGGCCAGGGGTCCCTGGTATTGCGGCCGAGCACCGGTTCGTAGAGCGGATCGTGCGCGAGTTCGTCGAGCCCGAGGAATTCCATCGCGTCCGACCAGCGCGCCCAGTCGCCGAAGCCGAAGTTGATCGGGCCGTTCGCCGTGTCCCAGAGGGGCGAGGGATCCCCGCGGCGCCGTCCCCCGCCGGGTCCGTGCGCGAGACGGTCGCCGCCGATGAAGATGCCGAGGATGGCCCACGGGACATTGGTCAACGCGAGCGCTTCGACCTCGCTCACGTCGACGCGCTCGCCGGCGCCGGTACGCAGACGCCGCAGGAGCGCCGCCACGGCCCCCACGTGTCCGGCGACCCCGGCGATGTAGCCGGCCTGGTGGACGGGCAACTGCAGAGGGGGCTCGTCGACGAGCCGGTTGATGGCGCTCCAACCGACCCGCGCGCAGGCGGTCAGGTTGTTGCCGGCAACGCGGGCGAGCGGTCCTTCGAGGCCGTGGGCGGTGATGGAGAGATGTATCGCGTCGCGCGGCACCGCGTCCACCGCCGCATCGACGGTGTCCGGCCAGGGTGGCGCCGCCGTCGTGACGAGCACGTCGGCGCCCGCAGCCAGCGCGCGCACCTCGTCGACGCCGTGCACCACGATCGAACGCTTGTTCCAGTTCGCGTAGCCGTGGAGCAGCGAGCGTTCCACGCCCGGCTCGCCATCGAGGAACGGCGGTTCGCCACGCAGGGCGTGACCGTGGGGCGGCTCCGCGAGCACCACGTCGGCGCCGAAGTCGCCGAACAGGCGCGCCGCCCACGCGCCGGACAGGCGGTTCGAAAGGTCGACGACCCGCACGCCGTCGAATGCCTTGGCCATCTCGAAATCCCCACGGGACGCGCCACCGCGCCCACAAACGACGACGCGAGCGTACGATAGCGCGCGGCGGCGGTCCACGCTCGCGACCCGACCTGCGCGACGCCGCCTCGGGCGGATGGCCGCGGCGTTGGCGGGCCACCGGCGAGCGCGCGTGGCGTTTGACCAGGCACGGAGTGCCTTGGCATGCTGTGCGCGTGGCAGTACCCGCCTTCGATGCCTACGCCGCCGTCTCGCCTCCCGCCCGCACGGTCGCCGGGGTCATCGGTGCCGTGTCCCCTTTCTCAGTGGGCGTGACGCGCCTGCGCAAGGTGCTCTCGGGGGCCAACGTCACCATCGCCGGCTATCGCCTGCAGGAAAAGCAGATTCGCGCGGCCCTCAAGGAGCTCGAAGCCGCCGCCATCGTCGTTCGCGACCACGGCGGCGTCCAGGCGGCGCCCGGCTGGGAACTGTTCCTCACGCGGGCCGCGCATCAGGCCCATTCGCTCGCCGCGATCGCCGCCGCGTTCTTCGAGAGCGGTCCGACGCTGTCCTGGGACGGCTCCGACGAGACCATGCTGTTCCGTGTCCATGTCGTCCTGGGCGACTTCGCCGCCCTCGACGAACTCACCGACGGCGAGCCCACGCACCCCGCAAGCTGGCGGTTCCTGGCCGACCCGCCCGCCGTGGATCTCCTGGAGCGGTTGCCGCCCGGCTACCGGGAGCAGGCCTTGGCGGGTTGCCTCGACCACGCCATCGATACCGCGGCGCCGCCCGAGCCCGTTATCGATGTCTGCCGGAGGTTGTCGGGCGAGTTGTCGGGGCATGCCGCGGACATCGCCTTCCTGCGCATCCTGCAGGGCAGGTTGGAGGATGCCGAGGACGTGTTCGCGGTTCTGCCGGCGGCGGAACGCGAGTCCCGCGCCGCCGCCACGGGACTCGCCGCCACGCGGGCCCTGCTGGCCGTGCTCCGCGGCGAGGACGCGGACGCCCGGACGCACCTCGAGGCGGCCCTCGCGGCGGAGAAACGCGGCTCCCGCAAGCGTCTCTTGTTCCCGGATTCCCGCGCCTTCACGCTGGCGCTGCTCGCGCTCGTACGAGCCAACACGCCCGAGTCCATCGACATGGTCGAAGGGTTGCTGAAGGCGGCCGACCGGCGCGAAGTCGAGCGCGAGGCCGAGTTGCGTCTGGTCCGCAACGCCCTGGCGGCACAGCGGGAGGAGGTTGTATACCTCACGGGCGAGCCTGCCCCCCGCCTCGATCTGCTGTTCGACGCGCTGGCCCTGGCCTGGCGCGGCAGCCCGCTGTCCCGGGATCCCGCGTGGCGCGACGCCCTGGCGGCGTATCGCGACCGGGCGAGCGCCGGCGGGCACGCGTGGGTAGCGGCGGAATGCGACGCGCTGCTGCGCCGCGCGAACCCGGATCAGGCGGCCGGCGACGGGTCCCCGGAAGACCTTCACAGGCGCCTGGGCGCGACGCCGCTCACGGCCCTGGCCACGCCGGCCCCCGAGTGGGAACGCGCCCTGCGGGCGCTGGAGCAGTACGCCCACGACACCACCGGCAAGGCCGCCCGCCGGACCGGCGAGGCGGCCGAGCGCAGACTCGTCTGGGAGCTCCAGGAGCGCTTCGAAGGGTTCGATCTGGCTCCCCGCGAGCAACGGCGAAACAAGAACGGCAAGTGGGGCAAGGGCAGGAAATTGGCGCTGAAGCGGCTTGCCCAGGAGGCGCACACCCTGCCGTTCCTGCGCACCGAGGATCGCGCCGCCGCCGCCGCGATCCAGGTTTCGCGGAACTGGTACGGGAACGAGGAGTACTTCCTCGGCGCCGAGGGGCTGCATGCCCTCGCGGGACACCCGCACGTCTTCAACGCCGATGGCGAGACCATTGACATCGTGCGGCGGGAGCCGGAGTTGCGCCTCGACGAGGACGCCGAATGGGTGACCGCGACCGTGGAGCCGCACGACCTCCACCCCGGCGAAGACGCGGTCTACGCGTTCCAGATCAACGGTCGGCGTTGCGAGGTGATCCACTTCACGCCGGCGCGCCGGGGCCTGCTCCGGATCGTGCCGCCCGAAGGCATCAAGCTACCGCTCGCCGCCCGCCCGCGCCTGCTCGAAGCCGTCTCCGCGTTGGCCTCGGAGATACGGGTGCACGGCGGGATCGACGAGGACGCGCCGGGCACGACGCAGATGGAGGCCGATCCGGAACCCTGGGTCCGGCTCGAGCCGCTCGACGCGGGCCTGAAGGCGGCGCTGGCGGTGGAACCGGTGCCGGAGTCCGGGCTCTGCTTCGAGCCAGGCACGGGCGGGGTCTCCGTGTTCGCCGTCCGGGAGGGCGAGAGCGTCCGCGCCCGGCGCGACCTCGATGCCGAACGCCGGGCCCTCGCCGGCCTGCTCGAACGCTGTCCCGCCCTGGCGCCGCGGCCCACCGAACGCGAACCGCTGCTGCTGCCGGAGCCGGCCGACTGCCTGGAGTTCCTCCACGCGCTGCAGGACGCGGGCGCGCGCTGCAAATGGCCCCGCGGCGAGCCGTTGCGCATCGTCGCGCAGGCATCCGCCAGGTCATTGACGCTTACCGTCAAGTCGGCCGCCGAGTGGCTGCGGGCGTCCGGCGAACTGAAGATCGACGCGGACCGCCTGCTCGATCTGAAGAGCCTGTTCGCTCTCCTGGAGGCCCGCCCCGGCTCGCGCTTCCTGGAACTCGCGCCGGGCGAGTTCCTCGCGCTGACCGCCACGTTCCGCCGGCAGCTCGACGACTTCGCAAGCCTCGCGGCGTCGACCGGCGGCGGCGCGGCGAACCTGCATCCCCTGGGCGCCCTCGCCCTCGAGGATCTGCTGGAGGAAGCCGATGTCACGGCGGACGCCGAGTGGCGCGAGCGGCGCGCCCGGCTCGCGGCGGCGCAGTCCTTCGAACCCGAGCCGCCGAGCACGCTGCAGGCGGAGCTGCGTCCCTACCAGCAGGACGGCTTTCGCTGGCTGGCGCGGTTGAGCCGCTGGGGCGCGGGCGCATGCCTGGCCGACGACATGGGCCTCGGCAAGACCGTGCAGGCCCTTGCGCTGCTCGTGGACCGCGCCCCCGGCGGACCGGCCCTGGTGGTGGCGCCCACTTCGGTGGTCGCCAACTGGGCCGACGAGGCGCGGCGTTTCGCGCCGACGCTGCGCGTCCGGCCCCTGGTCGGCGCGGCAAGTTCCCGTACGCGGCTGCTGGAGGACCCGGCGTCGTTCGACCTGTTCCTGACCACCTACGGCCTGTTGCAGAACGACATCGACACCCTGGCCGAGGTGCCTTGGCACAGCGCGGTGCTCGACGAAGCCCAGGCCATCAAGAACCCGACCTCCAAACGCGCCCGGGCGGCACGGCGGCTGCGCGCCGACTTCCGCCTGGTGACCACGGGCACGCCCATCCAGAACAACCTGATGGACCTGCACTCCCTGTTCGCGTTCGTCAATCCCGGCCTGCTCGGCTCGACCGACCGGTTTCGGCGGCACTTCGGCCTGCCCATCGAGCGCGACGGCGACGAAGACGCCCGCGCCCGGCTGCGGCGCGTGATCGCGCCCTTCGTCCTGCGCCGACTCAAGAGCGAGGTCATCGAGGACCTGCCGGAACGCACCGAGATCGCCCTGCACGTCGAGATGTCCGCGGAGGAAGCCGCGCTCTACGAGACCGTCCGGCAGCGCGCCGTCGCGGATCTGGAGCACCCGGAGGCGGTGGGCGGAGACGGACAGCGGCGGATCCGCATCCTGGCGCACCTGACGCGGCTCCGCCTCGCCTGCTGCAATCCCAAGCTGGTGCTCGACGCCGGCGCCGCCGCGCCGCCGAGTTCCAAGCTCGCGACCTTCGCCGCGACGCTGGACGAGTTGCTGGCCAACCGCCACAAGGTGCTCGTGTTCTCGCAGTTCGTCACCCACCTCAAGCTCGTGGAGGAACACCTGCGGGACGCCGGCATCGTCTACCAGTACCTGGACGGCGCGACCCCGGCGAAGCAGCGCGCCGAGCGTATCGCCGCCTTCCAGGCCGGCGCCGGGGACGCGTTCCTGATCTCGCTCAAGGCCGGCGGCGTGGGGCTCAACCTGACGGCCGCCGACTACGTCATCCACATGGACCCGTGGTGGAACCCCGCGGTGGAGGACCAGGCATCCGACCGGGCGCACCGCATCGGCCAGACGCGTCCAGTCACCATCTACCGGCTCATCGCGAAAGGCACCATCGAGGAACAGATCGTCGACCTGCACCACCGCAAGCGCGACCTCGCCGACAGTCTGCTCGAGGGCGCCGACGCTTCCGCCCGCCTGGACCCCGAAGCGCTGCTGGCGCTGTTGCGGCAGCCGCTCGGCGGGGCCGGCTGAGCGCGCCCCGCGGCCGACACCGCCGACGCGCGGGGACGCCGCGACAGAGACGCAACGGACACCGCGACGGCTGGACACCGCTGCAACCGCACGTCTACGATGGACGACTCCTTTTTCGTTCGCCGCACGAGGCCCCCGACATGGACATCTCCGAATACGGCACGTCGCCCCACGTGGACCCGCTCATGAAGGAGCTCGACGACTACGGCCTGTTCAAGCACGTGGCCGAACTCGAGGCCTACGGCATGACGGTCGTTCCACCCGAGAAGATGGGCGTGGACGAGGCCTTCGTCGAGCGGCTGCGCGGCGCCATCCTGCGCACCTGCGAGAAGCGCAACGGCATCGAGATCGGCGACTACCGGACGGCCACGCCGCGGAAGGAGTCCATGGGCAACTCGTGGCTCCTGCTGCAGGAAGACGAGGCCTTCGTCGCGGCGGCGACGAACCCGCGCATGCTGGCGCTGGTGCGCTGGCTCCTCGGCCAGAGCGCCGTCCTCTCCGGGCACACCTGGATCATCAAGCCCCCGGCGGCGGAAGGGAACAACGAGCGCCAGACGCTGCGCCTGCACAGCGACTCCCACGGCATCCCGCCGGGCGGCGGCAGCATCGCCCACGTCGCCAACGCGAGCTGGCTGTGCACGGACTACGCGGGCGCCGAGGACGGACCGACCATCTTCGTGCCCGGCAGCCACCTGTTCGGCCGCGCGACCCTGCCGCACGAGGAGGACATCGAGAACACGCCCTTCCAGACCGTGCCCCTCATCGGCAAGGCCGGGTCCCTGGCCCTCTGGAACGGCGCCACCTGGCACGCGTCCGTACCGCGCACGAACCCCGGTCTCCGGGTGACGCTGGTGCAGGTGTTCATGCGCCGCCACATGCAGCGCATCCACATGTGGGAAGACGAGGTCGATCCGGACTACGTGGCGAAGTTCCCCGAGCTAGAGCGCGTGCTCGGCACGCACATGTACCCGTTCGGTGCCGCCGGCGCGGACCCCGAGCGGGTCAAGACGATGACCGACACGGGGACCAACCCATTCGCCTGATCCGCCGGATCGGGGGGCGACCATGGACCGGGTCTAGGGCGCGCTCTTCATCGACATGGACGAGTTCGAGGCCGTGTTCGGCGAGTCGCAGGAGCACGCCGGGGCGACCGCCCGGTCGTCCCCAGCAGCGGCGGCCTGCCTGTCGGACGACTTGGGACGGGTACGTGCTCGCGGGAACCGACCAGCATGACGCGTGGCGCGGCGACGCGTTCCCGGCGGATCTCGATCCCTTCGTCGCGCGCCTCACGGGCCACCACGAAGCAACGGAGAAAGCACTTGTCCACCACCCTCCCCGACATCGCCCCCCCGTTCGTCGCCATGGCGCACCGCATCGTCTGGTGCACCGCCGCGACCGTCGACGCGCGGGGCCGTCCCCGCTCCCGCGTCCTGCACCCGATCTGGACCTGGGAGGACGGGACGCTCACGGGCTGGATCGCCACGGCGCCGACGCAGACGAAGCGCGCCCACCTGGACGCCAGCCCGTACGTCTCGTGCAACTACTGGGCGGAGAACCAGGACACCTGCGTCGCCGAGTGCCGCGCGGAGTGGGCCTTCGACCTGCCCACGCGGGAGGCGGTCTGGAACCGTTTCAAGTCCGCGCCCGCGCCGGTCGGCTACGACCCCGCGGTCATTCCGATGTGGGAGGGGCCACAGAGCGAGGCGTTCGCGGTCCTGCGGCTGACCCCCTGGCGACTGCGGGTGATGCCCGGCACGGCGATGCTGACGGGTGAGGGGGAGGTGCTGAGCTGGCAGGCCTGAGCGCCCGGTACGGCGCGGCAGGGTCGATCAGAACCGCACCCCGAGCCCGACCGCGTAGGTGACGTCCGACGCCGGGTTGTCCTCCGGCGGCTCGGTTTCGTGGCGCACGTCGACGCGCGCGTTCGCGTTCCACCTGGCGCCGAGGTGATAGCGGACGCCCGTCGACGCCTCGATGCTCACGCCACGCTCCGACTCGGCCCGCACCAGGACGCCGTGGTTATGGAAGAGTTCGAGCCGGTTGCCCCACAGGAACCGTCCGTAGTCCAGGCCCCAGCGCGCCGCCGGACCGGTGGAGTCGTCGCCGCCCCGCTCCTCCAGGACCTGGCTGACGCCGAGCTCGACGGACCACCGCTCGAACGACGTGTCGCGCAGGCGGCGGCCCACGCTGGCGCCGAGCGCGATCCGCTCGCCGATGCCCTTCAGCCGGTCCTGGTAGTACTGCGTGTTGCCGGCGACGTACCAGGCCGGGCCGAGCGACACCTTCAGGCCATAGTCGATGTCCAGCAGGTCCCCGGTCCGCTCGCCGTCGACCTCCTCCCCGAGCACGTCCGCGCGCAACTGGTGCTCCATCCTGCCCCGGCGCAACGTGCTCTCGGCCAGGACGCGGAAGTCCTCCTCGTCCCGGCTGCCGCTCGCGGCGGACGCGGACACGTCGACATGGGTCTGCCAGCTATCCGCCAGGGAGAGCCCCCGCAGGCGGTTGCGCCGGATCACGGCGACCGGTGCGAGCGGCTCGTCTTCCGTCAGCACGGCCATCCGCCGGCCACCGTTCCGGTCCACCAGTTCGAATGCGTCGTCGGTTTCGACGTGGGCGACCGCCGCGCGGTCCACCACCAGGCGCCCGGCGTACTCGGTCTCGAACATGACCCGGTCGCCGGCCATGCCCGTGAGACTCCCCGTCAGGCGGTCGCCGTTTTGCATCACCAGGACATCGGCCCCGGCACAGGCCGCCATGGCCACGACGGCCGTCCCCACGATACGCGTCACGCCGGCTCCATCCGTTCGAGCAGGGCCTTGCCCACCCAGTGCCGCGCGAAGTACTGCGCGGTGCGGCCGCTGCGCACGCCGCGCGCCAGCGCCCACTGCAGGGCCGCCTTGCGGGCCTCCTCGGTCCAGGGGCAACGCACCCCGTGCCGTTCGGCGAGGCGCCGGAGCCAGTGGCGGACCACGTCGAGGTACTCGTCCTGCCGGAAGGGGTAAAACGACAGCCACAGCCCGAAGCGGTCCGACAGCGAGATCTTCTCCTCCACCGCCTCGCCTTCGTGGATCTCGCCGCCGCGATGCCCCGTCTCCAGGTTGTCGGACATGTACTCGGGGATCAGGTGGCGCCGGTTGGACGTCGCGTAGATCACGACGTTCTCGCTGCGTGCGAACACCGAACCCTCGAGGGCGCTCTTGAGCTCCTTGAACGAGGGGTCGTCGGCCTCGAAGGACAGGTCGTCGCAGACAATCACGAAGCGGAACGGTTCCTCGCGCAGGGAAGCCGCGATGTCGGAGATGCCCGCGAGGGCCCGCTTGTCCACCTCGACCAGGCGCATCCCGCGTTCGGCGTAACGGTTCAGCAGCGCGTGGATCAGCGAGGACTTGCCGGTCCCGCGGGCGCCCCACAGCAGGGCGTTGTTCGCCGGGTGCCCCGCCACGAACTGGGCGGTGTTGGTCTCGAGCTGTGCCTTCTGGCGATCGATGCCGAGCAGGTCGTCGAACTCGATGTCGTCGAGGTGAGCGAGCGGCACGAAACGGCCGCCGAACTCGCGCCGCCAGGCCGCCGCGCGCGTCTGCGACCAGTCGACGCGCCTGGACGCGGGCAGCAGGTCCGCTACGCGGCGCACCAGCGCCAGGCCGCTTCCGACCAGTTCCTGCAGTCCGTCCTTCATGCCGAACGTGCCCGTGTTCCGCCGCGGCCCGAAAGGGCGGCATTGTAACCGCGCCCGGGGCGGCGCCACGGGGCGCACGCCACCGCTACACTCTCCCCCACCCAGGCAGGGAGACGCCCGATGGCCCCGGCCACCGCCGCCGCGTTCGTCGCCTACTTCGTCGTGATCGCCGGCATCGGTTACGCGTCTCTCAGGCGCACCCACGGATTCGTGGCCCGGGCCAAGCTCTTCTCCGCCACGCTCGGCCTCGAGTACACGACGGCCCTGTGGATCGGGTCGCCGCCATCCTGGCGGCGGTGATGAGCACGGTGGACTCGCGGCTCATCGTGGCGGCCACGGCGCTGGTCGACGACCTTCCGCGAGTCGCAGGACGCTTGCCCTCGGAACGGCAGCTACTGATCGCGAGCCGACTCACGGTAGTCGCGGTCGCGGCGGGCGCCGGCGCCGTCGCGGCGGATCCCGACGGCCAGGTCCTGGGCCTGGTTGCATTATCAGGAGCGCCGATGGATGGGGACGACGTTGTCCCCACGCCGCACGTAGACCTGCCGCTCCCGCCCCGGTCCGTGGATGCCGATCGACCCGGGCCCGAAGACACGGAGTTCGAACTGGACGGGCTGTGCGTCCGGCTCGGGGACCAGCACGATGTCGCGCCCGGCGATGCGCCATGCGCCTTCCTCCACCTCCGGGCCGGACCGCACCACGTAGTGGCCCTCCTCGGGCGTGCCCGAGAACTCGAGCACCGCGGGAGGGCTCGCGTCCTCGAGATCCCAGATGCCGGGCAGGTTCAGCTCCGCGAGCCAGCGACGCCGGCTCGTGCGCGCCCGCATGAGCCAGATGCCGAGCACCGCCATCGCCGCGACGCCGGCGACCAGGAAGATCACGACAGGACCTCCCGCTCCACCCCGATGACGATGGCGTCGAGGCGCTCGTCCACCCACTGCTCGACGTCGCCCAGCATGCGCTCGACCACGATCGCGCTGGAAGCGACCGCCACCACGGACCAGCGTGCGCGCTGGTGCACGTCCTGGTGCCCGCTCTCGCAGATCGCGAGGTTCGGCATGCGACCGAACTTGTCCCGCAGGCGCTGGAGCCGCCGGCGCTTCTCCTTCAGCGAGGCGCAGCCGGGGAGGTGGAAGTCCAGGCCGAGAACACCGACGTGCATCGTTACCGCTCCGCGAACTCCGCTGCCGTAATCGCGTAGAAGACCGTATCGAGGCCCCGCCACACCCGGCGCTCCTCGAAGGACATCCCGAGACGCTGCAGTACCCGGACCGCGCGCTGATTCGGGGTGTCGGTCGAGGCGATCACGCGTCCCATGCCGCACTCGTCGAATCCGTAGCGCAGCACGGCAAGCGCCGCTTCCGTGACGAACCCCTCGCCCCAATACTCCGGAAGGATGCCATAGAGCAGCTCGATGTCCTCGCCGTCCTCGAAGCGACGAAAGCCGCAGAACCCGACGATCACCGGTTCGGTCGCCTTGAGGTCCAGCGAGAAGAACCCCCAGCCCAGCGCCGCGAAGTCCCGCACGCTCTGTTCGATGATCGCCCGCACGGTGTCCAGGGGGAGGACGCGGTCGTCCCACAGGTAGCGCCGCACCTCGGGGTTCGCCCAGAAGGCGTGGAGCACTTCCGCGTCCTCCATCGCGAACGGGCGAATGTGCAGCCGATCCGTCGTCAGCGTCGTCATGATGTTTGGGCGGCGTAGCGCCGCTCGAATGAGATCAACCGAAGCCGGTTCTGGCCACGTCTCCCGGAATGAGCGGGTAGCTGATGCCGGCCCACTTCTGCACCACGCGGATGACCTGGCAAGCGTACCCGAACTCGTTGTCGTACCACACGTAGAGGACCGCCCGGTTCTTGTCGACGATGGTCGCGCCGCCGTCGATCGTGCAGGCGTAGCGCTTCCCGACGAAGTCCGAAGACACCACTTCCGTCGAGTCCGTGTACTCGATCTGTCGTTGCAGCGAGGAGTGCAGCGACATGTCGCGCAGGTACTCGTTGACCTCCGCCAGGGTGGTCTCGCGCTCGAGCGCCAGGTTGAGGATGGCGAGCGACACGTTGGGGGTCGGGACCCGGATGGCGTTGCCGGTGAGCTTGCCCTCCAGTTCCGGCAGGAGCTTGGCGACGGCGGACGACGCGCCGGTTTCCGTGATGACCATGTTGAGGGGCGCCCCGCGTCCCCGACGGTTCTTCTTGTGGAAGTTGTCCGTCAGGTTCTGGTCGTTGGTGTACGCATGCACGGTCTCCATGTGGCCGTGCTCGATGCCGAACTCGTCGTTCATCGCCTTCATCGCGGGCACGATGGCGTTGGTGGTGCACGACGCCGCCGCCAATAGCCGGTCGTTCTCGTTGATTAGGTGCGAGTTCACGCCCGAGACGATGTCCTTGATCGCACCCTTGCCCGGGGCGGTGAGGATCACCCGCGCGACGCCTTTCGCCCGCAGGTGCCGACCGAGGCCCTGCTCGTCCCGCCATGCTCCGGTGTTGTCGATCACGATGGCGTTCGAGATGCCGAAACGCTCGTAGTCCACGGACGCGGGGTCGTTCGCGTAGATCACCCGGACCACGTTGCCGTTCGCGATGATGCAGTCGTTCTCGTGGTCGATGCGGATCGTGCCCTGGAAGCCGCCGTGCACGGAGTCCCGGCGCAGCAGGCTTGCCCGCTTGTCGAGGTCGTTGTCCGCCCCCCTGCGCACGACGATGGCGCGCAGGCGCAACTGGTCGCCGCCGCCCGTCTTCTCGATGAGCAGCCGCGCCAGCAGCCGGCCGATCCGGCCGAAGCCGTAGAGCACGATGTCCTGCGGCTGCTCAAGCGGCGGGACGTGCCGCCCGATGATCTCCGCGCACTCCCGCGCAACGAACGCTTCCGGCGTGATGCCGCCGTTGGTCTCGGCTTCCTCCATGAAGCGCACGGTAAGCTTGCCGAGGTCGACGTGCGACGGCCCGAGGTCGAGCTTCGACAGCGCCTCGAGGATCGGGTAGCTCTCGAACTCGGACAGCTCGTTGTGCGCGACCTGCCGCACATAGCGATGCGCTTTCATGAGCTGCGTAACACTCTGATTGTTCAGTGCTTTTCCATAGCAATACGTCACGACGTTGTTACGGTAGAGCCGGCCGATGAGCGGGATCATCGCCTCCGCGAGCGCTTCGCGTTCCTTCCAGTCGGGGAAATAGTCGTCGAGACTCGGTAGTGCCACGTCAGTCGGTTCGCCGCAAGGAGAATGAGGGAGGCGCGTATTATCGGAGACTGGCCTTGCGGCCGGCAAGCCGCGCGACCCTTCCGGGCCTTCCGGGTCGCCGGCGCCCCACGCGGTCGTGGGAGATCGGCCCTTCGCCGTGTAGGCGATCTGGCGTAGCGCGGTCGCCCCGCTCCGGACCATCCTTTGGCCGGGGAAAGCACCGGGCGCAGCCATGGCGAGCGTCAGCCACGACCAGAACTTCAAGAACCTCATCCTTGACTACCCGCGCGACGCGCTGGCCTTCTTCGCCCCCGAGGAGGCGCCGGCGCGGGACGACGAGGTGATTATCACGCCGCTGCGTCAGGAGCAGCTCAAGGAGCGCCTCGGCAACCGCTTCCGCGAGCTCGACGCGCCGCTGCTGGTCGAGTGGGCCGACGACCGCCGCAAGGCGATGCTGTTCGTCGTCGAGCAGGAGACCGAGCCGCGGCGGTTCTCGCAGCACCGCCTCGCGCACTACTGCCTGGACCTGGTGCAACTATACGAGACGGACCGCGTGGTGCCGGTGACGATCTTCCTGCGCGGGGGCGCCGGGGACGCGCCCGCGCCGCTCGTCCTCGGCACGGAGCGGCGTCCCTACCTGACGTTCGACCACCTCGCCTTCCGGCTTGCCGCGACGCCCT
>JAJDVW010000007.1 GCA_022825925.1 Pseudomonadales bacterium
GCCACAAACCGGGGCAGCCCGCCGCCGCGGCGCCATCACCGCACACGGCGCGGTCGCATGCCGTACTCTACGGTGCCACAGAGTGACCGCAGTATCGCTGTGCCTCCAGGCCACCTCCCGTACACGAAATTTCACGGCAAAGTGCGCAATGGACCTGCGGGGTGTCCGCCCACGGCGGCCCGCGTTCAAACGATGCGTCACCTCGACACGAACGGGCGGGAGTCACGCCGGTGGCGGCGAACCGCGACCGCCCGCCGAGCCCGCCGTTGCCGCGGGCGAGGGCGTCACCTCCAGGCGGAGCAGATGGCTCGCCAGCGACGGGATCGGCACGCGGTAGTGTTCCGCACTGGCGAGCGTGGGAGCGAGCAGCCCCCAGTGGATCGACTTCGAGAGCCACTCCGCGTAGCCCTCCCCCGCAGCCTCCACCACCGCCGCCATCTCCGCTTCCGAGACCGCGTCGTTCGCGCGGCCGTCGGCCAACAGCATCGCGAGGCGCTTGTAGATTCCCTTGTAGGCTCCCGGGACCTCGCGCAGCCTGTCCCGGTAGTACTCGGTCTTCGCGGCCTCGCCAGCGGCCAACGCATCCGCGTGCGAAACAGCATCGGCGTTCATGCCGCAGCCGTGCAGGATCCTGCACGCCGCGACCGCAATCCGGTTGAGGTGCTGAGGCCACCCTTGGGAGCACTCGGTCAGAGCGTCAAGCCACTCCTCCCGCGCGTGCCCATGCACGCCGTAAGTGTCGAAAACCATGCCCAGCGACTCGCGCGCCTCTTCCGGGCGCAATGCCAGTATCTCGATGAGCCGTTCCGCGGGCAGCCGGGAAATCCCTCGGCGAGCCAACACCGCGGCGGTATCGCCCAAGCCCAGGAAAACGGGCAACAGCGCAATGCCTGCCTGCCCACGGTGCAGGGCATCGAGCACTTCCGTCGCACCTTCTTCGAGGTTCTGGGCCTCGTCCACGAACAGCACCACCCGCGCCCCTTGGCAAGCCCGTTCGATGCTCCGAAAGGCTGCTTGAACATCCATCGGCGAGCGCGCAGGGCGACCACCCACCTGTACGCCCATGATGCCCGCCCCGCGTTCGGTCACGCTGCGGATGGCGCGCCGGGCGCGTTGCGCGGCGGTTTCCAGCGATCCTTGTGCTCGGGACGGGGCGGCCGCGAGCCGTTCGCGTTCCCGCCCCACCGCCTCGGCGATGCTCTTCGCCGTGCCCTCGGGGTACTGCAGCACCGACGGCGGGAGCGCCACGGCCACCCAGGGGTCGTCCAACGTCGAATGCTCCGTCAGCGCGGCGACGCACTCGTGCATGAGCGCGCTCTTGCCCGCCCCCGGGGCGCCTTGAAACACGAGCGTCTCGCCCCCGACGAAGCCTCTCGCCAGCCCGTCCGCCGCCTCCCGGAACGCCTCGAACTCGCCTTCGCGGCCCGCAAAGAAGGACGCCCTGGACGCATCCGCCCGATCCCGCCGCCGGAGCCAATCCTCGAGCGGCGGCGGTGGCGGCGGCATCGGTCGGCTGAGGTGTCGGGGCATGACGGGCAAGACCATGGTCCCTGTCTCGGCGATTATACGAACTCGATGGAGTGCCGCGCGGGCATCCCGAGGACGTCGGGCGGACATGGCCGAACTTTACCTTGCGGCCCAAGCGGAAGCCTGCGCATGGGTATGCGGAGCGTGTCGCCCGCGCGCTCGCCACGAGCGCACCTGGCGCGGAGCCAGTTGAAAGTGGATCGGAGTAAGATCGACATATGCCGCGACGCCACAATCATCCCAGCCCGCGCGAGGCAGACCCGCTCGACATCCCTTGGTCCGAGCTTGCGACCCCGACCGGCACCCCCGCCCCGAACGAGAAGAGGCACCAGCGAGAGCAGGCCGCCATCGGACGCCGCCGTGCCGCGGCCCGCAAGGGAAAAGAGTGCCGGTCACCGTAGACACCAACAGGGTCATGTTTCCCACGCAGCGACGCTTCAACGTCGCGTGGCGGGAGATGTCGGGGGAGAAACTCCTGTTGCTGCCCCAGGTCGCCCACGAGATCATGCACCGTCGCATCGACCCCGAGCACCTGGAGGAGGAGGTGGAACGCGCCGGCGGCATGCTCGAGCGCGTGCGCAACTCCGCCACCGCCCGGGAACTGCTATTGCGGGAATCCGACCTCTGGTGGGCGTGCGAACTGTTGCGCGAGGATGGCCCTTACGGGCTGATTTCGATGTCGCGTGACGACCGGGAGCGGGCGGAAGCCATCTGCGACAACATCGACCCGAACGCGTTTCCCGCGATCCGCCCCGAAGAGGTCCCGACGCACGGCGATACGCTCATCATTGCGCAAGCTCTCGCAACGGGGCAGCGCATGTTGGTGACAGGCAACATGCGCTCCATCGAGCACAACGCCGTTAACGACTGGGCGGCGCGTCACGCCACCTCATACGGCATCGAACACCCAGAGGTCATGCAGGTCCAGGACGAGGTCATGCCCCGGACATACGCAGGGCCGGAACGCAAACTCGAACTGTGCGCCATCGGGTTGGGCGCCGCGTGGCCGGCGGATATCGGCGCGCCGCTCGCCGACGTGGGACATGCGCTTGAGGGCATGCTCGGCGCAATGGAAGGGGCGCGCCTGGGCGACACGGGCGCCATCATCGGCAATACGTGGCGTTCCGCTCGCGATCCGGAGGCTCTGGTGGAGTCGGTGCGCAAGCGTTTGCCCGAGAAGATGCGGGCGAGCGAGCGCAGCCACCCCGCCTTCGCCCGTGCGGGACGCCCGCGCCATTCGCAAAGCCATCGCCGCCCCGACCCCACCTGAGGGCGACAACCCGCGTGCTCGAATCGTCATCGCCGGTCTCACGCCACGCGAGCAGCGAGTTCGTCCCGGAAGTCCGGATGCGCGATGGCGATCAGCGCCTCCACGCGCTCCTCTGACGTCCTGGTACCGAGTTCGGCAACGCCGAACTCCGTGACGACCACATCGACGTCGGTCCGCAGCGCCGTGGCCAGCTCCACGCGCGGCACGATGCGCGACACCGTGCCGCCGCGGGCGGTCGCGTTCATGGCGACGATTGAGCGGCCGCCCCGCGACGCCCGGGCGCCCCGCATGAAGTCCACCGCGCCGCCCGTGCCCGAGATCTGGCGGCCGCCCGCGACCTCGGCGTTGACCTGGCCGAAGAGGTCCACCTCCACCGCCGAGTTGACCGAGACGAAGTTGTCGATGCGGCGGATGACGGTGAGTTCGTGGGTGTGGTCGGCGCCGGCGAACACGACATCGGGACGGCCGGCCAACCACTCGTGCAGCCGTTCGGAGCCCAACGCCAGACCCGCGACGTGCTTGCCCGTGTCGACGGTCTTGCGCACGCCCGTCACGTTCCCGGCCTCGATGAGCGCCATGCCGCCGTCGTCGATCAGGCCGCCGTGCATGCCGAGGTCGTTCCGGTCCCCGAGCGCGGCGAGGATGGCCATCGGGATCGCTCCGATGCCCGTCTGGATGCAGTCCCCGTCCCGGATCAGGCCGGCCACGTGCGCGCCGATGCGCCGCGCGGCATCGTCCGTCTTGCCTGGCGGCAGGGTAGCGGGGGGACGGTCGGACTCGACGACGTAGTCCAGGCGGTCCGCGTCGATTCGCATGCCTCCGGCCAACGGCGTGAGCCCGCGGTTGAGTTCGGCGACGACCAGGTCCGCCGACTCGAGGGCGGCGCCGAGGAAGTCGACGTTCGGGCCGGCAACGAAGCCGCCGTCCGACGTCCCCGCCACCTGGATCAGCGCCACGTCGAGCGGACCCCGGCGCAGGTACTCGAACACGAACCGCATCTGCATGGGCAGGAAGCGCGCGCGAGCCACGCAGGTCCGGCGTCATGAAGAACGTGATCATGTCGGCTTCGGCGTCGAGGGCCGTGAAGTCGAAGCGGTTCAGGCCCGGCAGCGGGAACTGGAGGAACGTCACGCCCCGGGCCGCCGCCGGTTGCGCGGCGAGCGCGTCGAGCACGGCGACCGGTTCGTTGCCGGCGGCGCTCACCCAGACGCGCTGGCCGGGGCGCAGCAGGTCCGGGAAGTCCGACGCCGGGATGAGGCGCGTCATCGGTCAGCGTGACTGGTGGGCTCGGTCAGCCGCGGATTTCCTCCACCACGGCGGCAACGCGGTCGAGCACAGGCAACACCTTGTCCGCCGGCGCCGGCGGCAGGCCGAAGACGAGTTCGTCGAAGCCCTGCTCGATGCGCCCGACGCACTGTTCGGCCTGCATCGGCGAGCCGAAGAGGGCGAGGTCGAGGTCCGCGACCTTGCGTCCGCGCGCCTCCAGGGCTTCCTCGAGGCGCTCCATGTTGCCCGAACCCATACCGCCGATGGGCATCCAGCCGTCGGCGTAGTCCGCGATGCGCTCGAACACCCACTTCGAGTTGGCGCCGATCCAGATGGGCGGACCGCCTTCCTGCACGGGCTTCGGGTACGACCAGATCGGGTCGAAGTCGACGAACTCGCCGTGATACTCGGCCTCGTCCTCGCGCCAGATCTCGCGCATGGCCAGGATCTTCTCCCGCACGATCCTCCAGCGGTTGCGGTAGTTCGCGCCGTGGTTCTCCATCTCCTCCCGGTTCCAGCCGGCGCCGATGCCGATGACGGCACGGCCGCCGGAGATCATGTCGAGGGACGCGATCTCCTTGGCGAGCGTGATGGGATCGCGCTCGATGACCAGGCAGATGCCGGTGCCGAGCCGAATCTTCTCCGTGGCCGCCGCGCACGCCCCGAGCGCCACGAACGGATCGTGGGCGTGCCAGTACTCCGGCGGCAGGTCGCCGCCGCCCGGGAACGGCGTCGCGCGGCTCGCCGGGATGTGGGTGTGTTCCGGGAAGAAGAGGCTGTCGAGGCCCCGGGCCTCGACCTCGCGAGCCACCTCCACCGGCTGCATCGCATAGTCGGTGGGAAAGATCGAGACTCCGAAGCGTGCGTTCTCGACGCCGGAAAATGCCATGTGCGAGGTCTCCTTGAAGGTGTGTTCCTGCAAGTCTATCCGACCGGTTCCATTGGATCGGCCCGCTGGGTGACGGGCACATGGGACAACCAGGGGCTTCAGCACGCCTTGACCAGTTCGGGCAGCCGCTCGACAAGATAGAGCGGCAGGGACAGCAACCGGTAACGGATCGTCTCGATGGCGCTCCCGGACCGCACTTCCGCGCGCACCTCCTGAACGCCGGGCGGCGCGGCGTCGAACCGAACCGCAAGCGGTGGCCGCTTCTCGGCCACGAACTGGTGCAGGGACTTCAACGTGCCGGCGCGGCCCGCCTTGACCTCCACCGGCACGATCTCCCCCCCGAGTTCGACCACGTAGTCCACCTCGGCGTTGTTGGACCGCCCCTCACGCAGCCAATAGGTCAGCTCGCGGTTCACGCGCCGCGCGAACAGGTACTGGAGATGCTGACCGATGAACTGCTCGGCACTGCGCCCGGCGTTCACCAGCTCCCTGCCGTCGGCCGCCCGGATGGCCTCCCAACGCACCCCGGAGACGGCGTTCATCAACCCCACATCCAGAAACAGCAGCTTGAAGACGTTCTCCTTCAGGTCCGCCTGGAGCGGAAGGCCGGAACACGCACTGTGCGTCACCTTGGCGATCACCCTCGCCATGGCCAGGAGGTCGATGTCCCGCCGCACGGTGACGCTCTGGTCGTCGGGCGACACATTGCTGAACTTCACCTTCCGGCCAGGCTGGCGCGCCGCGAAGTTGAACACGCGCAGCATCCGGGTCATGTCTCGCCGGGGGGCGTACCTGGGGAAGTCGTCCCGATACGTCTCGACGATGCCGGAGTGGACATCGCCGACCGCACGCAGGCTTCCGGACTCGGCGAAGACCCGCACCGCTTCCGGCATGCCGCCCACGTACTGGTAAAGGCGCAGTTGCTCGAGGAGCCGGTCATGGACGACGGGAGGGATCGAGGTGTCCTTGCCGGGAGGCCAGTCGAACGCGGCCACGGCTCGGGCGAGTCCCCTCTTGCCGACGGCGTTCAGGAACTCGGTGAAGGTCATCGGCGCGACATTGAGATAGTCCACGCGCCCAACGGGCATCGCAAAGGCATGGTCCGCCAGCGCGAACTCCATCAGCGATCCGGCGGCCACGACCGGAAGCTCCGGCAGTTCCTCCAGGAAGTAGCGCAGCGAAGCGATCGCGGCGGGCACGGCCTGAATCTCGTCGAGGAACAGGATGCCGTCCGGGGGCAACGGGGCGTCGAATAGACTGTCGAGCAGGTTCACGATCGCGCGCGGGTCGTTGCTCGCGAACGCGTCGTCAAGCCCGGGATGCCGTTCCAGGTTGACCGTGCGGAGACCTCTGCCCTCACCCTCCGCGAAGAGTTCCACGAGGGTGGACTTGCCGGTCTGGCGCGCGCCGCGAACGACTAGCGGTTTGCGCCTCGCGGCATGCAACCAGATGCGAAGGTCTGCCGTCTGATGGCGATCCACGGCAGCTTTGTACGCTTATTGACGCCAAAAATGCAAATCTGATTACGATTTTAGACCCCCAAATTCACAACGGCGGCGCGGCCAACGCCATCTAAGTCTAAGCACCGGCGCGGGCGTCAATCATGACCGGCCGTTACTCCACCCGGTTCGGCTTCCAGTTCACGCCGTTCCGGAGGATCGGCGGATCGGCTGTGGGAGGTGTCGGACATCGTGCGGCTGATCGAGGCGGCGGCCCCGAAGCCGAGCCGCCCGAAGCGCTACCGGCGACGAGCCTCATAAGGATCTCCCATGCACGGTGCAAGATGTCCTTATGAGGTGACCCCGAAATGATGAGAGTTCGGAAAGCGACGAACATCCCCGACGCGGCCACAAGCGCTTGCACCAAGCATCGCGCCCCCGTACCTTACCTACAAGTAAGGATCACCGGGCCTAGTAATGCACGCAACCCTCACGAGCAAGGGACAGGTGACGGTGCCGAAAGCGATTCGCGACCGGCTGCACCTCAAGCCCGGCGACAAGATCGACTTCGTGCTCAACGACGACGGCGACTTGCGGGTCACGCCGCTAAAGTTCTCGGTGACCGCCCTCAAGGGCATGCTGCCGAAACCCCACACGCCGGTCACCCTGGAGCAAATGGACGAGGCGATCGCGCGCGCCAGCGGGCGCAAGCTTTGATTGGCCTCGACTCGAACGTCCTGGTCCGCTACATCGTGCAGGACGATCCCCAGCAGGCGACCGCCGCGTCGCGGCTCATCGAGGGGCAGTGCACGGAACGATCGCCCGGCCATGTCAACCTCGTGGTTCTCGTCGAACTCGCGTGGGTCCTCACAAGGGCCTACGGTTACGGAACAGCGGATATCGCCCGCGTCGTGCTGCAACTCCTGCGCACGACCGAACTCGACATCGAAGACAGCGACGCGGTCTGGGCCGCGCTGCGGCAGTTCGAGACCGGCGCGGCCGACTTTGTCGACTATCTGATCGCCCGCCGCAACCGAGAGGCCGGATGCGAACGGACTTACACGTTCGACCGCCGGGCCGCGACCGGCGTGCATTTCGCGGAGGTACCTTGACGCGGAGAGTCCGGCGCTGCCCGAACCGCGGGCGTTCTCGTTGATCTTCGGCGCCGGAGCGGCGCGCGGGCCGATCAGTAGACCGGGCGGTCGCCCCTGACCGTGACGCGCAGCCCGCTGCGCGTCTGCGGGTAGTAGTCCCACATCGCCATGTGCTGGACGCAGCGGTTGTCCCACATCGCGACGGAGTTCTCCCGCCAGCGGAAGCGGCACTGGAACCGCGGCCTCGCCACGTGGGCGTAGAGGAAGGCGAGGATCGCGTCGCCCTCCTCCTTCGGCACGCCGCACAGCTCCGTCGTGAACACCGAGTTGACGAAGATGCCCTTGCGGCCGGTGCGCGGATGGGTGCGGATCACGGGATGCTCGGCGCGCGGGTACACGCGGTCGCTGTCGTCGAAGCCGACGCGGCGGCTCCGGTCCCGGTAGTTCGGCCCCCCGTCGTGGATGGCGGTCAGCCCCGCCAGGTACGTCTGCATCGCTTCCGAGAGCGCTTCGTAGGCCGCGTACATGCTCGAGAACAGGGTGTCGCCGCCGCCACCCTCGGGCAGGGTGTGCAGGTGCAGGATGGACAGCATCGGCGGTTCGGCGTCGCAACTGACGTCGGAGTGCCACTTGTCGCCCGCCGTGCGCTTCGTGTTCGCGTCGGCGTGGACGTTCAGGATCTCCGGGTGGCCCGGCGCGCCCGGCGGCGCGCTCGGATGGACGTGCAGGGGACCGAAGCGCGCTCCGAGGGCCTTGTGCTCGTCGATGTCGAGTTCCTGGTCCCGGAAAAACAGGACCTGGTGCGCCAGCAGCGCCGCCTCGACCTCGGCGAACGCGGCATCGTCGAGCCGGGCGAGCTCCACGCCGTGCACTTCGGCGCCTATCGCGGGGGTGAGCGGTTGAACGTCCATGGGTTTCGATTATAGGCACCCCACGCGTGAGGTATGTTGCGCGGTTCGAGCCGCGGGCCGGGAGGGAGGCCTGGACACGAGCGACTTTCCCGTACACGGCGCCACCGCGCCGGGTTTCGAGCGCGTGCGCGGCGTGTTCGAGCGCAACTTCACCGAGTGTTCGAGTGTCTTTGAGGTGAGGCCCCGGTCCGGTCAGCCCGTCTGCTGCGGCCGGACGCCGGCGCGGGGCGCCAGGCTTCGGTCCCGGGCAGGGCCCGGAGTCCTCCTGGCGGCCCTCGCGACGCGTTGAAACCCCATCCAGGTACCGGTGAGAACGCAGACGGTCACACCCAGCATCAGCGACCACATCATCAGGTCCCAGATCGGTCGGCTTCGTACGAGGGCCGCGAAATCGCCTCTGTGGAGAGCGTGGAAGATCCAGCGCAACCACTGCCGCTCGCGGTCCACCGCGTAGGAGAGCTCGCCGGTGACGCTGTCCAGGTAGAACCTCTCGCCGTCCCCGTACTGAATCCTGAACACCGGGAAACGCCTCTCGTCGTGGTGGCTGAAGTAGTAGGCGTCGTCCTCGGTCAGCCAGCCCGTTTCCGTGACGGCCACATCGGGCCGCATGACGCTCGCCGCCCGTGCGAAGAAGCCCTCGGACAGCGCTGCCGGACTCAGCGTCCCGGCGTCGAGACGCATGCGCTCCCCGTCCTTGTCGAGAGCGACCGCGTAGAGCCGTGCCCCGACCATCGACATGTCCAGACGTACGGTGGAACTCGGGACCGCATCCACCGGAATGGCGCTCACGAACGTCCTGGCATGCTCGAAGTTCACGGCGCCGCCCTTGAGCCGCTGGTGCTCGACACCGAATCCGCGGCCTTCCAGGGCCCCGAAGGGGCTCATCGAGAACAGACCGCTGATCAGCCACGTCAAGGTGAACAGACCGAAGACGAGACCGGCGTAGTGATGCCACAAACCCCAACCTCGGTAGGGCGAGCGGCGGCCGTTGCGCCGCGTCTTGAACTGCCGCAGCCCGATGTAGGCGCCGACGACGGTCAGGAACAGGCTCGCGATGGTCAGCCAGATGACCACTTGCCGCCAGACGCCCGTGTGCTGACGCAGCACGGTGGGATAGAGCCAGTGGACCACCGCGCCCATCCAGTTCAGGAACCGCTGCCTGAAGGTCGTCATCTGGACAACTTCTCCGGTGGTACTGGAAACGTACAACTCCGTGCCGGAGGGATCGTCCATCGCGAAGCGATACAACGGACGGTGGGGGTGGTAGCTGGCGTAGACCGTCCATTGGTCGCGTTCGAGCACCTCGACCAGCCTCGGGGCGCCCTGCAGACCGTACTCCGGCGCCGCCCCGGCCGCGATGGACCCGGCAGCGGCGGAGTCGAACCTGCTCAGGTAGTCGCCGTCCCGCAGGTCGATGACGTGCTGGCGGCGGCCGTCCATCAGGCGAAGCACCGGCGTGCCCGCCATCATCTCCAGCCGGAATCCATCGACGTCGATGTTGCCGAAGTCGTCCGGTAGCCGGCAGCACCCGGTCAGGTCCAGGGGTTCCAGGCCCGCAAGGCGTTCGGTGTCGTCGAGCTCCGGATACTGCTCGTACATCATGACGAAGCCCGACAGACACCAAAGGGAGACGACCACGCCGAGGGCGATGCCCAGGTACCTGTGAATCAGGAACAGCAATCGGATCACGTGGCAAGCGCTCCGCGGCCGCGGAACCCGGCCGGCCGCGCGGTTCTCCCGATCCGCACGACCGGCTCGACCGTGTTACAGCCGGTAGGCATAGGAGACGTGCAGCGTCCGCGGGGTGCCCACGTTCGCATAGGCGTAGTAACCCCCGCCAACGTCCATGGTGCCTCGTCCGAGTGACGAAGCGTAATCCTCGTCCAGGGCGTTCTCGAGCCGGATGCCGACGCGGTGACGGTCCCCGCCTCCGAACCGATAGGCCGCACCGAGATCGAGGACGGTGTACCCGCCGTGCTCCAGGCGGCCGATGCCCCCGGAGACCGAGTCGTAGAGGTCTCCCACGTTCACGAGGGACGCGACGAACTCGAGGGGCGAGCTGGCCGAGCGATACGTCACGCCGGCCTTGAGAATACTCTCCGGCACGTCGGTGATCTGTTCGCTGGAGCCCTTGGCCTCCGCGCTCGTCGAGACGTAGTTGATGCTGGCGGTCCACTCCCGATTGAACTCGTAGCCCAGGTTGAACTCCCACCCGTCGAAGTCCACCGTGCGGTCGGTGTTGACCCGCATCCCGTCGACCACGCCGATCAGGTCATCCACCGCCCGCCGAAACGCGGTTACCTCCCAGCGCAGACCGGATTCTCTCCGCCCGCCGAGGGCCACGTTGACGTTGCGGCTCTTTTCGCCTTCGAGGTCCGGGTTCCCCAGCGTGCAGCAGGGGTCGTTGCCGTAGAGCTGCCAGGCGTCGGGCAGCCGGAAGGACGTGCCGGCGCTGCCGCGAAGGTAGACGGAGGCGCTGAAGTCGTGACGCAGGCTGAAGTTGCCGACGCTAACGTCGCCGTCTCCGCTCGGACGGTTGTGGCGGACTCCAAGTGCCATTCGCGTATTGGCGAGGAGGCTCTCGTTGGTCCTGAGCTGGCCGAAGAACGCGTTCACCGATTCGGTCTGGTCCGCGATCAACAGGACGTCGTCGCTCCCGGAGAAGCGCTGGTGTTCGTATCCCGCCGCGAAGTCGAAGCCACCCCCGGTCTCCACCCGCGCCATGGCCGTCAGCCCGTAGTCCTCGTAGCCCCAGTACGTATCCTTGTTGATCGTTCGCAGAGCGCCGGTGACGGCTCCGCTGTCGTCCAGGACGTTGTAGATCCGCGTGTAGTCGGTGTCCCAGGTATGCGAGTACGCCTTGACGAACAGGCCGATGTCGTCGGTCGCCTGCAGGTCGTACTTGAGCGTCACGATGTCCTCGTCGCGGTCGTTGTAGGTGTCGTGGTTGAGATAGGAACGCGCGAAGTCGAGCTGGGCGTCGGTGTGCTGATAGTGAAGGGACAGCCGCGAACGCTCACCGATGTCGTACGCGTACTTCAGACCGAGCGAGGTGACATCGTAGCCTCGGTCCCGGTCGGTGGCGCTGGGTTGGATGTCCTCGCTCCTGTACGGTCGAATCCCGTCGGCCTCGTCGCTCGAAGCGTAGACCACGAACTGGTGACCGTCCGCCGCTCCTCGATAGTCGACACTTGCGTGGACGCCGTCATTGCCGTCCACGGAGAGTCCGACCCGTCCCTGGGGGCTGCCCGAGAAGGACTTGGTCACGACGTTCACCACCCCGGCCACGGACTGCGTGCCGTAGAAGATCCCCTGGCCGCCGTAGAGGACTTCGATGCGTTCCACCATGTGGGCGGGCACCGTGTCGAGGGGGCTGGTCGAGTTGTACAGCCGGTTGTTGATCCTGACGCCGTCGATCAGCCAGAGGATGTCCTGGCACCGCGAGCCCTGCAGCGAGCAGCCCACGTAGTCGAAGGCGCCGTTCTTGGGCGCCAGGTAGAGTCCGGGGACCTTCATCTGCAGGCTCTGCGCCACGTCGTTGAAGCCGCCGAGCTGCAGGTCGGCCGCCGTGATGACCTCCACGCGGTTGCCGAACTGCTGCAGGTCCAGCGGGATGGTCTCTTCGAGGCGTTCGCCGAGCACGATGACCTCCTCGACGAGCCCCGGCTCTTCTTCCGCCGAGGCTCCCGCGGCCATCGCGGCTGCAACGAGCCACGGCGCCGCCGCGCACACGGACAGTCGTTTGCGTTTCATTTGCTACCTCCAGATATACGAACACGCGCGGAACGCCCACGGGCGACCGCGCAAGGCTACGTGCGTCGGGTCAGGAGGCGCGGGCGGGAGGAGCGCGAGGCCGGCCGGGTTCGTATGGTCGGAGGGGAAGGACGGCCGAGAGCACCGGCAGGTCGTCCGAGCGGCGCCATTGGGACGGCTCGGCGCCGATCCCGCCGACCTCCGGGACATGCCCTGGCTCGGAGACTGCACAGACCGGGCAGTCGTCCTCTTCGTGTTCGTCGAGGTGCAGGTGCGAGGCGGCGACCACCTGCCCGACGCACAGCGCCGTTATGCCAAGGGAGACGGCAAGCGAAGCAAATCGCTGCCGCGGGCGGCGAAGTCCGCGTGGCATGCCCATCATACGTCGATATCGCGATCGTCCGAGGGAACGTTATAGCATATCGCTCCCTCCGCACCTTAGAGAGTTCCCCAATGGCCACGCTCACCTACCTGACCCAGACGATCTTCGACCACGGGGCCAGCCAGCAGCTAGGCCGGGTGCTGGAGCTGCACGGGATCAAGCGCCCCCTGCTGTGTACGGACCGCGGGCTCGTCGAGCTCGGCATGGTCACCGAACTGGCCGACACCCTGGGGAACGAGCGCGCACCGGTCATCTTCGACGGAACGCCGGAGAACCCCACCCAGGCGGCGGTGGAAGAGGCGGCCGCGATGTATCGGGAGGAGGGGTGCGACGGAGTGGTCGCCTTCGGCGGCGGCTCCTCGATGGATCTCGCCAAGGCCGTGGCGCTGGCGGTGACGCACGAAGGGGACCTGCTGGAGTACACCGCCGGGCTCGGCGGCAGCGCGAAGATCGGCCCCGTCGCGCCGCTGGTCGCCATCCCCACCACGGCGGGCACGGGCAGCGAGGTCTCCAGCGGCGCGGTCATCATCATGGACAACGGCGAGAAGCTGATCCTCGCGAGCCGCCACCTGACCCCGCGCACCGCCGTGTGCGACCCCAGCCTGACCCTTGGCCTGCCGCCCCGCCTGACGGCGGCAACCGGCATGGACGCGATGACGCACTGCATCGAGGCGCTGCTCTCTCCCCAGGTAAACCCCCCGGCGGAAGCGGTGGCCTGCGATGGCATCGAGCGCGGCATCCGGGAAGGCCATCTCCTGCGAGCGGTGCGGGACGGCAGCGACGAGGATGCCCGGTGGCACATGATGATGGCCGCCACCGAAGGCGCCATGGCGTTCAGCAAGGGGTTGGGGGCGGTCCACTCCATGAGCCACGCCTGCGGCGCCGATCAGACCCTGCGCCTGCACCACGGCACCCTGAACGCCGTCCTGCTCCCCACGATTCTCGACTTCAACCGCGATCACGTCGGGGACAAGTACGCACGGCTCAACGCCGCGATGGGTTGCGACGCGGACGCGGATCCGGCGGCGGTCATTCGGGAGTTCAACGCCGCGCTCGGACTACCCGGGGGCCTGGCCGAGATGGGCGTCCAGCCGGATGCCGTGCCGGGTCTGGTGGAACACGCCGCCAAGGATGTCTGCACGTTCTCGAACCCCCGTCCGTGTTCGGCGGGGGACTTCGAGCGGCTGTTCGAGATCGCGCTCTCCTGACGTTCGAAGGGCGCAAGCCGCTTCGGGAGCGCGGCGTCTACGCCGAGCGGCAGGTCCGATCCGCAGCCGTCTCCGCGGCGGAAACCTCGGGCTTCAGCAGCTATCCTGTTTCAGGGTGCCGCTGCAGTTGTGCAGTTGCCGAACCTGGCTGACGGTGCCATACGTCTGGTTGTAGTTCCAACTCTGCCCGGCGGCGCTGGTGGCCAGACAGTACGCGTTCACGATGCACTCCTGCCTGGCGGGACGCCACTCCACGTACGCGCTGGAGTTCGAGTTCTGGCCGCCGTAGCAACTGCTGCTCGCGGCGCTCTGGCCCCAAGCCTCTTGACACGCCGCAGTGTCCGAGGCTTGGGCGCACACGGAGAAGCACGCCAACGCGAAGGCCACCACGCCCGTGGTCAATCGTCTTGCCATCATGAGAACCACCCCCCAAAAGTGGATTGACGATGACTGCATCCTAGCCCGACCCAACTCTCTCGCCAACCCCGCGCAACGCCTTCGGCCGGTACGCGCCGATGTCCGCGAAAGGGCGTGGCCGCGCGGCCCCGCGCCCTCAGCGGCCGCGCATGGCGGCGATGGGGTCGAGGCGGGCGGCCTGCCGCGCGGGATGGAACCCGAAGAACATGCCCACGGCACACGCGGTGCCGACGCCGAGCGCCACCGCGAAGGGCGACCACTGCCAGGCCCATCCCGCCACCACGGCGATGACCGCGGACGCGGCAACCCCGAGCAACGCCCCGAGCACCCCGCCCACGAGGCACAGGAGCACGGCCTCGGCGAGGAACTGACGCTGTATGTCGCCGCGCCGCGCGCCGAGGGCGCGCCGGATGCCGATCTCCAGCCGCCGCTCCCCGACCGACGCCACCATGGCGTTCATGACCCCGAAGCCACCCACCACCAGGGCGATGCCGCCGACCGCCCCGAGCAGCAGCGTGAACAGGCGCATCTGCGCCTCCATCTGCTCGATGATCGGCACCGGGCTGTCGACGCGGATACGCATGCCGGGCGAGGCGAGCGCGAAGTGATCCTCGATCTCGGCGGTGGCCGCCAAGTAGTGCACGCCCGGACCCGTGCGCAACGTGATGCGCTGCACCTCCTTGGTGGCGAGCTGGCGCTCGGCCAGGGCGATCGGCACGAGCACGCTGTCGTCCAGGCGCACGCCACGGGGTCCCGCGTTCGCCTCGGCGAGCACGCCCACGACCACGTAGATGCCGCCGTCGATCTGAATGGACGTGCCGACCTCCGGGCGGATGCCCCGCTCGGCGAGCGATCGGGCGACCCCGGCCCCGAGCACGGCGAACGGTCGGCGCCCGTCGAACGCGCTGATGGGCCGCCCCGCGGAAAGCTCCAGCCCGTGCATCCGGGCGAACGCCGCCGTCACGCCGATGCGGCGCACCGAGAGCGGCCGCCGGCCACCGGCCGCGAGATCGACGGAGTCGAGCGTGTACGGAGACGCCGCCGAGATCGTCGGCAGCGCGGCGAGCCGGACCGCATCGGACGCCTCGAGGAGGCCGTGCCGGGAACGCGGGTCTCCCCGCGGCGTCACGTCGACCACGGACACCATGTCCGTGCCCAGCGCCTGGAACTGCATGACGGCTTCCGTCTTCGCGATCGCCCCGGTGGTCAGGAGCGCGATCACCGCACCGATGCCGACAACGACCCCGGTGAGGGCAAGCAGCGTCCGCTGGGCCGACGCGCGCAGGCTGCGGGCGGCCTCCCTGAACTCGGCGGTGACCGGTACGGTCATCGCGAGGCCGCCACCGCGGCGGGCGCGCCGCCGGCGGCGTGTTCCGCGACCCCGCCATCCACGAGACGGGCGTTGCGCGCGCACTGTCGGGCGACGCCACGGTCGTGGGTGATGATCACCACCGCGACGCCGTCGACATCGTTCAGCTCGCGGAACAGTCGCACGATCTCGTGGCCCGTGTCCGGATCGAGGGCGCCGGTCGGCTCGTCCGCGAGCAGGATCGCGGGCGACGACACGAGGGCGCGCGCGATGGCCACGCGCTGTTGCTGTCCGCCCGACAACTGGTCGGGGCGGTACCGTGCCCGATCGCTCATGGCGACTTTTTCCAGCATCTCTTCCGCGCGGCGGCGCGCGTCGTCGCCGCCGACGCCCCGGTAGGCGAGCGGCAGCGCCACGTTCTCCCAGGCGCTCATGCGCGGCAGGAGGCGGAAGGCCTGGAACACGAAGCCGATGTGCAGGTTCCGGGCGTCGGAGAGCGCATCGTCGTCCATGGCCGACACATCCTGGCCCGCAACCCGGACGGACCCCTCCGTCGGGCGGTCCAGCAGGCCCATGATGTTGAGCAGCGTGGACTTCCCGGAGCCGGACGAGCCCATGATCGAGAGCAGGTCTCCGGCATGCACCTCCAGGTCGACGTCCTTGAGGACCTCCGTTTCCACCGGCCCGACGAAGTAGCGCTTGCACACGCCGGAAAGGCCGAGAAGGGGTCCTCCCCGCCGCCCACCGGCGCTTGCCGGCATCCCGGTCCGGTGGGCCCTGGACGACCGCCGGCCCTTGCGCATCCAGGCCGCGACACGCTCCAGTCCGTCCGTGAGCCGCTCCGACATCCGTTCCTACCGCCGCGGCAGCAGAATCCGATCCCCGGGCGCGAGGCCTTCGAGGATCTCCACGGCGTCGACCGTGGTTTCGCCGACGACCACCGGAACGGCGACGCTCCCTTCGCCGCGGACCAGGCGCACCGCGGGCCGGCCGTCGATTAGCGCAACCGCGTCGAGGGGCACCAGGATGGCTTCGGCTTCCCGGCGCACGACCATCTCGAGCACGGCGGACATGCCGATGCGCACCGCGTCCCGCTGCTGCGCCGACAGGCTTGGAAAGACCGCCCTGACCTCGAAGAACGGGAGCGAACCCGATTCCACCGTGGCCTCGGAGGAAACCCGTTCCAGCGTCCCCCGCAGCACCGTGCCCGGGAACGCATCGCCCCTGACCCGCGCCTCGCTGCCGGGCCGCAGCTCCGCCACGTCGACCTCGTCGACGCGACCCACCACGGAGAGTCCGTCGAGGTCGCCGACGATCAGCAGCCGTTCGCCCTGCGCCACGGAGTCCCCGGACGCGAGACGCCGGTCGGCGCCGCCGCCGGATGCCGGTTCGGCCGCCGGGGGGCGCATGACCACCCCGGCGACCGGCGCCGTCAACACGGAGAGACGCAGCGTCTGGTCGAGCTCGTCGAGCCGCGCCTGCGCATTCTCCAGTTCGAGCGTGGCCACCCGGACCTCGGCGGCGCCCTGGTGCAGGACGCTGGCAAGATCCTGCTCCGCCGCCTCGAGATCGAGCTGGCGGTTCGCCAGGGCGCGCTCGGCGGCCGCGTGCTCCGAGCTGGGGATGACGCCGCGCTCCAGCAGGAAGGCCGTCTCCTCCAGCCGCGTCGCGCTGTCCTCCAGATCGAGCCTGGCCTTGGCGACGCCGCGCCGCGCACGCGACACCTCGACGCCACGGGACCAGTTCTCGACCTCGGCAAGCCGCTCGAGCGCCTTGATGTGGCGCGCCTGGGCGTCGCGGTGTTCGATGCGCAACCCGGTGACGTCGAGTTCGACGAGTTCCTGGCCCGCCTCAACCCGGGCGCCGTAGGGTACGTGGACCAGCGCGACCTTGCCCGTGATCGGACTGGTGACGTCGACCTCCCGGCGAGGCGCGAGCCGGCCCGGCACGGTGACGGCCCTGGTCAGTTCCCGCGGCTCGACGGTCACGACGACGCCCGCGGCCGCGCCGGATGCCGGCGCCGCGCCGGAACGCGACTCCGGGCGCAGGTCCAGCGCGTACAGTCCCACCACGGTCAGCAGGACGATCACGACGCCGGCCCCGCCGAAACGGGCGATCCGGGTCTGCCGGTTGGCCTCGGCCAGCGTTGTGTTCTGCTCCTCCAGCCGCAGATAGGCCTCGCGCAGTTCCCCGTGCCGCGCATCGACTTCACGCGCCAGCGCGAGTTCCTTCGCGCGCAGTTCCCGGAGTTCGGAAATGTCCTCGAACACCACGGCGACCCCGGCATCGGCATCGTCTCGCCCGGCAATGCGGGAGACGCTCATGGAGAGCGAGCGAGCGCCGTTCCCGAAGTCGGCCTCCACCACCTCCTGGTGGACCAGCGGGCCCTTGTAGACGGAGTCGAGGACCGTCTGCGCGAAGTCCTCGGTGTCCTCCAGGGCGAAGAACACCTCGGCGAAGGTGCGCCCGACGACCTCGCCGGGGTCGAGCCCGGTGATCTGCGCGGCGGCCGCGTTGAACGTGCTGACGACGCCGTCCGGACGCAGGGAGACGACGGCGCTAGCCAGGGTCTGCAGGACCGCCTCGTGCAGCGTACCCGCCACGCGCCGGCCGGATGCCGACGCCGTCCGGTCCATGGCGGCCACTACGTACCCCTGCGGAGCACCCCGAAGCCCTCGGCCGCATCGGTGGGGCGTTCCACGAGGTCGACCTCGATGCCCCAGCGCTCCAGCGTCGTGCCCAGCGTGCGGTCGAGCGCCGTGGCCGCGTTCAGGTGATTGACGAGGGCATCGAGTTCGGCGTTCTCCGCAAGCACGAGATCGTTCTCGAAGGCGACGAGCTGGAAGTTGGTGGTCACGCCGAGGTTCAGCTTCTCGCGTTCGATCTCGGTCTTCTGCTCGGCGAGGGACCTCGCCTTGCGCGCCAACGCGACGCGTTCCGCCGCCAGTTCGACGTCGCGGACGGCGTTGCGCACCTCGATCGCGATGCGCTGGCGCAGGTCGTCCAGCTGATTGCGCGCAATCCGGAGACCCGCGACCGCGCGGCGGTGTTCGAGTTGCGCGCGGCCGGCCGCGGCCCGACCCACCGGAATCTCGAGATCGAGACTCACCCGGTTGCCGGTGTGGTCCAGAGCCCCGAAGGCGCCGCCGTAGTCGTCGTCCGACGCCCGGAACGTTCTGCCCAGCGTGAGGGACAGATCCCAGAGACGATTGTTCCGTGCGAGCTGCACTCGAGTCTCCGCGTTCCGGATGCCGAGCACGCCAATGCCGTGGTCCGGCCGACGGGCCAGCGCCGTCCGCATTGCCGTCTCTAGGTCGATCGAGGGAGTTTCCGGCTGGCCCGCACCGAGCTCCTCCAACACCGCGAAGCGCGTCGCGGTGTCGAGATCGAGGACGTCGACCAGGCTCAGGCGCGCGGCGTCCAGGCCCCCGCGCGCGGCCAGCACGTCCAGCTCGCGCCGCGCTATGTCGGCCTCGGCCTGGATGACGTCGCGCTCCGCCATGCGCCCGGCCTCCACGAGCAGTCGGTTCACCTCCAGGAGCGCCCGCGCCCGGTCCAGGGAGCGGGCGGCGATCTCGTTGCGGCGGCCGGCCTGCACGTAGGCCCGGTACGCGCGTACGGCACGCGACGTCAGGTCGATCACCGCCGCCTCGAAGGCGAGGACGTTGATCTCCTCGTCGACCCGCGCCGTGCGCAGTGCGGCGCGCGCGACGCCGATGCCCGCGCCGCGCAGCAGCGGCTGCACGAACGTCAACTCCACCACGCCGGCGTGGGAGGCGAACTCCGGAGCTCCCCGGCCAACGTCGGCCACGCGCGAGGCGACGGCGAGTTCCCCGCCGGTCGGGACGCGCAGCCGGACCGCCGAGCCGATGCCCGAGGTCTCGTCCACGACATCCGTCTCGTCCCGGTCGGAATAGGCGTCGAGGGTGATCCGCGGACGGAACTCGTCCTCGGCGATGCGCAGCGCGAACCGTTCGACGGACCGGTCGAGGCGGGCGTTGGCCAGCGTACGGCTGTTGCGCAGCGCGAGGACGATGACGGCGCGCGCCGTCAGGTCGATCGCCACCCGCTCGCCCGGGTCCTCGCCGGGGGACGCGCCATGCGCGGTCTGGCCCGCCAGCCCGGCGAGCGCGCCGGCCGCGAGCACCCACCGCCGCGCTCCCCGTGCGTGCTCCGGCATGCGCGGCGCCATCGCGGTCACCCGACGGGGAGGGTCTCGTACGAGTCCCGCCCGCGTGCCGCCGGCGCGACCCTGGAACGAGACGCGCGCAACACCCGACGGTGCGGGGTGCCGGGAGCCTTCAGCCGGGGAAGCTCCCGCGGCCGCTGACCCGTAAGGAAGTGTCGATGTTCCTCCCTTCGGCGGATGCGTACTTCCATGCAAGTCCGGGCTGGACTTCCCGCTGGACTTCCCGCCGGAACTGGGGGTCGGACAAGGCCGACCGCCGCGGCGCCCAATGCGGGTCTCGTCTCAAGCCTCCGCATCCCGACCCTCCGCCGCCGGCAGCGACCGCCCGCGGAACGCCGCCGGCGCTCCGCGCGGGCGGTGCTTGGTCAGCAACTCGTCTTCAGCGTCCCGCTGCAGTTCTTCAGCGTCTTCACCCCGTCCGGTCCGCCGTGGTAGTCGCTGAACGTGTCGTGCGCACCGCCCGCGGTAGCCGCGCAGTTCGCCTTCACGGCGCAGTTGTTCACGATGTCCGACCCCGGGGCTTCCTCGGCCTCGAGCACCGTGGTGGTGCAACTGGAGCTGGCGGCGGAGTCGGCCCAGGCCTGTTCGCAGTCGGCCGTCGTGATGGCGGTCGCGCTCGGCGAACCGGTCTCCTGCGCGCCGGCCGCGCCGCATGCCAGCAGGATGGCGGCCCCGAGAGCGTTGCGCGTTCGCGAGCGTGTCTTCATGGCTCTTCTCCCTTATCCGATCCCTTATCCGACCCTTTCCGACCCTTTCCGACCCTTTCCGATCCGGTACATTGCACTATCGCATTGTCCGCAATCGCCAATCCGAATCAACCGGTTTCCGAAGACGCCCGTCGCCGTCACGGCGCGTCGACGGCGAGCGTGCCCCCGGGCATCGGGCACCCGGCAGACACGACTTCGAACCCTGCACGCGGGTCATGCCCGGCCAGCCGCCAGCCCGTGCTCTACAGGAGCTCCTCGACGTTCTCGGACGGGCGGCCGATGACGGCGCGGTCGCCGCGCACGGCGATCGGGCGCTGCATGAGGCGGGGATGCTCCGCCAGCAGCTTCACCACCGCGTCCACGGTGGTGAAGTCGGCCGCGTTCAGCCCCAGGTCCTTGAAGTGCCTGTCCTTGCGGACCAGGTCGCCCGGGGACGCGTCCACCATGCCGAGAATCTCCCGCAGGGCGTCCTCGTCCAGTGGGGTCTTGAGGTATTGCACGACATCGAACTCGACGTCTCGCTCGCGCAGGATCTCCAGCGCGCGGCGCGATTTGCCTCAGCCGGGGTTGTGGTAGAGGGTGATGCGGTCCATGGGTGGCTCCGTCAGTGCACTCGCTGGAGTATAGGGCCTTGCGCGGCGGGGCGGAACGCAGTGACGCGCCGCGGCGCAAGGTCC
>JAJDVW010000004.1 GCA_022825925.1 Pseudomonadales bacterium
GCCACAAACCGGGGCAGCCCGCCGCCGCGGCGCCATCACCGCACACGGCGCGGTCGCATGCCGTACTCTACGGTGCCACAGAGTGACCGCAGTATCGCTGTGCCTCCAGGCCACCTCCCGTACACGAAATTTCACGGCAAACTTGCGTTCGAGCGCGTCGCGGCACATATTGCGCCGTCCGAAGCTCAGCAGCAGATCACTCGAGGCGCCGGCCGTCGTGGCGCCGCCATGCGGAAGTCACCGGGCCGTGCGCGTACTACAGGTCTACAGGACGTATTTGCCGGACACCCAGGGCGGCATCGAGGAGGTCATCCGGCAGGTCTGCGTCAACACCCGTCCCCACGGCGTGGAGAACCGGGTCCTCGCGTTGAGCCCGAACGTGTCGCGCCGGGCGGTGCGGCGGGTGGAGGCGCGCGTCTACCGCGCGCACCGGGACCTCGAGATCGCGTCCTGCGGCATGTCCCTCGAGGCGTTCGCGGTCTACCGGCGGCTCGCCGCGTGGGCCGACGTCGTCCACTACCACTACCCGTGGCCGTTCGGCGACGTGCTGCACCTGACCGCGCGCCGGCGCCGGCCGTCCATCGTCACGTACCACTCGGACATCGTCAGGCAACGCCTGCTGCGCAAGATCTACCGGCCCCTGATGAACCGCTTCCTCGGCGCCGTCGACCGGATCGTCGGGACGTCGCCGAACTACTTCGCCACGAGCGATGTCCTCACCCGCTTCGAGGACAAGGTGGACATCGTGCCGATCGGGCTGAACGAAGACACCTATCCGCGGGTATCCGAAGAGGCCATCGACGATGCGCGCCGGAAGTACGGCGAGGACTTCTTCCTGTTCGTGGGCGTGCTGCGCTACTACAAGTGCCTGCACATCCTGCTCGATGCCCTGCCGGGGGCGCCGTATCGCGTCGTGGTCGCGGGGTCCGGGCCGACCGAGCGGGACCTGCGGGAGCAGGCCGCCCGGTTGGGCATCGAGGGCAAGGTCCACTTCGCGGGCTACGTGCCCGACGAAGAGAAAGTCGCGATGCTGCAACTGGCCCGGGGGGTCGTGTTCCCGTCCTACCTGCGATCCGAGGCCTTCGGCGTCGGACTGCTCGAAGGCGCCATGTACGGCCGCCCGCTCGTCTCGACCGAGGTGGGTTCGGGCACCAGCCACGTCAACGTCGACGGCGAGACCGGACTGGTGGTCGCCCCCGGGTCCCCGTCGGCGCTGCGCCGGGCGATGGACCAACTCCATCATCGACCGGACATGGCGCGGATGATGGGCCGGAACGCGCGGCGCCGCTACGAGAAGCTCTTCACCGGGGAGCTGATGGGCCTGCGCTACGCCGAGATCTATGGCGAGCTGACGGCTGATTCGCGGGTGCCGGAGGCCCCTCCGCAGGCGTCGGCCGCGGAACTCAGCCGCCGCTGAACCTGCGCGCGTCCGCCAGTCCGCGCCGGCTCCCGAGGCCGACGGCCACGGCGACGGGGAGCCAGAACAGCATCCAGGTCCAACCGATCTTGTCCACCAGTTCGTAGCCGTCGAGCAGCCAGGCGGGCAGGCCGATCGCGAGTATTCCGAGGGCGAGCCTGGCTTCGGGCTCCGCGAGGTGGGCGAGCAGCGTCCGTAGCGCGAACGCAACGAGCAGGAGGAACAGCGCGAGACCCACGACGCCGCCCTGGAAGAGTACGGCCAGGTACATGTTGTGGGGATGCGGCAGGACGAGGCCGTTCACCCTCACGCTGTCGTCGGTGAGGACCCCGGTGCCGAACCACGGTCCGTGGTCCGCGACACGCCCTGCGATCTCCATCCAGATGTCGGGACGGTAGCCGTCGCCGCGGGACAGCAGGGCGTCGCGCGACGGCTCGAACCAGAGCGCCAGGATGACCGCGGCGGCGACAAGCGCGAACGCGGCTCCGCACGCGGCCGGGAGTCCGCGTCGGGGAGCGTAGCGGGAGATCAGGAACACGAGGCAGCCGAAGGGCACGGTGATCCACGCGTTGCGTGAAGTCGACAGGGCGACCGCCACGCCGAGAAACACGGCGAGGACGCCGGCGACGACGCGCGACCTGGCCGACCGGGTCTCCGTCATCCAGGCGATCGCGCACACCAGCGAGACGCCGAAGCAGAGCGCGGCCCGGATGTGGGCGTCGAGTTGCCCGAGACCGTTCAGCCGCCCGTCTGGCGGAGGGTCCGCGAAGAACAGGACCACGGCCGCACAGGCCGCGGCGCCGCCGCAGAGGGCCAGCGCGGCCGTCATCCGGGCGCGGAACCAGTCGACGCGGAAACCCTCCGCCACGGCGACCACGAAGCAGATGCCGAGGAGGGCCCGGCTGAACTGGCTGAGCGTGCCCCGCGCGTCGAACGGCGTCGACCAGAAGCTGGTCAACGCGATGTATCCGGACACGCCGACGGCCAGCAGGAAGATCCAGTTGAACCAGAGGCCGGTCCAGCGGCGGAAGCCGACGAGGGTGTACATGGCTAGAAGATACGTGGGCAGGCTCGAACCGCTCTGGCTGGTAAGCACGAACATCGAGGCCAGGGACAGCACGAGCAGCGTGGCGCTGATGGGGACGCGATACTCGAGGAGGTCGGGCATTGCAGGCGCTAGTCGGGTACCCGTGGCTCGACCCGGATCGTCACGATATCGGTGCCGTGGTACTGTTGGTGGCGCACGGACGAAGCGTAGTGCCGCAGCAGGCGCAACGGCGCTTCGGCTTCGTTGGGAATCTCCGTGACGCCCTCGCTCAGCATGGCGAGCTGGTCCTCCAGGTTGGTGTCCGTGCCGCCGGCGATGAACTCGAGGTCCGCCGACGGACCGTCCGCCCGCGCCACCAGCAGGAGTTCCCGCCCGGTGGGCCCGGCCTCGTCGCCGAGTAGCGTATGCAGGGTTTCTTCGGCAACCGCCCGCAAGCGGGCCGTCGTCGGCTCGTCGCACCGGAAGCGTTTCGCGAAGTCGCGGAGGAAGGCGTCTATCTCGGACAGCGCGTCGTTGGAGAGTGCAGTGCGCAGGCGCCGGGGCCGGGCTGCCGTGAGGTCGAGGAAACCGGAAAGCACGATCACGGTGATGCCCCCGGCGGTCATGCCCTGGCCGAGGAGCTCTCCCCACGGCCCCGTCAGGAGTTCCGGATACACCATGTCGAACTGGAACGCGAGACCCACCCAGAACGCGAACCCCACGATCAGGCTCTTGCGGTAGTCGAGCCCGTCGTTGGTCAGGATCTTCACGCCGAAGACGAACAGCAGCGCGACGATCACCGTGAGGTAGGCGCCGGCAACCGGGCCCGGCATCGCGATGACCAGGGCCACGACCTTCGGCAGGAAGGCCATCGCGACGAAGAGGATGCCGACACACACGCCGACCGATCGCGCGCACACGCCGGTCAGCTCGGCGATCGCGATGCTGCTCCCGTAGGTGGTGTTGGGAACCGTGCCGCCGATGCCGGAGAGGAGGTTGCCGAGGCCGTCCGCGTTGATGGCCCCCTGTATCGACCGGAAGTCGATGGCCCGCGGCTTGCGCCACGAGGCGCGCTGGATCGCGATGGCGTCGCCAAGGGTGTCCATGGCGCCCACGAGCGTGACGATCAGGAACCCGGGCAGCAGTGCCCAGAAGGTCGTGTCGAAGCTCAGGTCCAGGCCGGGATAGCCCGAGAAGTCCGGGAGCCCGATCCACGGCGCCGCGGCCACGCGGTCGAGGTCGTAGATCCCGAAGGCGAGGCCCGTGAGGCCCCCCGCGGCGAGGCCGATGGCGGGCGCCCAGACCCGCCATGCGCCGGACAGCCGCAACGCGACCAGGACGATGGCGGCGAGGGTGACGAGCGCGGTGACGGGCGCGGCGGCCACGGGCGTTCCGGCGGGCACGTCCGTGATCTTGCTGTAGACGATCGGCCCGAGGCTCACCGGGATCAGCATGAGTACCGTCCCGGCGACCGTGGGGGTGAACACGCGCCGCAACGCGGCCATCCTGGCGCCGAGTACGAACTGCACGATGGAGGACATGACGATGAGCGTGGCGAGCATCGCGGGCCCGCCCTCGGTGAGGGCGGTGACACTCATTGGCAGGAACGCCGCGGTGCTGCCCATGACCAGGATATAGCCCGCGCCGAGGCGCCCGATACGGACGGCCTGGACGATGGTGGCCACGCCGCTGACCATCAGGGCCCCGCACACGGCCCAGGTCAGGTAGGCCTTGCCTCCTCCGGCCACGCTGATGAGGATCGTCGGGGTCAGCGCGACGCCGGCCAGGGCGAGGACGGCGTACTGGAGCCCGAGGCCCAGGGTCAGGGCCGGGGGCGGGCGCTCGTCGGCTTCGTAACGGACTTCGTGGCTCGTGGACGGCATGGAGTTCCGGTGGCGTGGGGACAGCCCAAGTCTATTCCGGGACAGGTCCGTGGGGGACGCCCTCGTGGCGACCCGTCTCCGGTTCGTGCCCGGCCGTTGGCCGCTGTCAGACCGTCACTACAAGCTCTTGTAGTCTCAGGCGCGTGCGCCCGGCTAGCCGTCTTTCCCCGCCCCGAGGTTGCTCCAATGCACCCGTGACTATGCCGGCAGCTCTCGGAAAGCGAAGCTCGCGGTCATGGGGTGGAGCCTGGGTTTCGCCTCGGTGGATGGCTGAAGACGATGCGGTCTCCACGCGCCAGCGTCCGATTCAGGAAATGCAGGTTCTCGGGCCACTGCCGGAGGGCGGCCACGCCATCCAGTTGCGCGGGGACACGTCGAGATGCCGCGCGCCGAGCTTGTCGGACACTGTGCGTAGAGAGGGAAGTGGCCGAACACCGTGACGCCCATGAGCAACTCCATCTGCCGGGAGCGCCGATGCTACGTACCTGCGGCACCCTCCACAAGTGGCGTCATGGTGGGCCCACCAGGACTCGAACCTGGGACCAATCGATTATGAGTCGACCGCTCTAACCCACTGAGCTATGGGCCCGTAACGCCGATTGTACGAGGGCCGGGCGTCACGCGGCGCCCGGCGCGTCAAGGCGTTTCGCCGGACTCGTCCAGAAAGCTCCGCAGATGGTCCGAACGGGTGGGGTGCCGCAGCTTCCGCAGCGCCTTCGCCTCGATCTGCCGGATGCGTTCCCGGGTCACGTCGAACTGCTTGCCGACTTCCTCGAGGGTGTGGTCGGTGTTCATGTCGATCCCGAAGCGCATGCGCAGCACCTTCGCTTCGCGGGCGGTGAGCCCACCGAGCACCTCGCGGGTCGCTTCCTTCAGGCCCTGGCCCGTGGCGAGGTCCACCGGGGAACCGATGGTCGCGTCCTCGATGAAGTCGCCGAGGTGCGAGTCCTCGTCGTCGCCGATGGGCGTCTCCATGGAGATCGGCTCGCGCGCGATCTTGGCGACGCGGCGGACTTTCTCCTCCGGCATCTCCATGCGCACGGCCAGTTCCTCGGGCGTGGGCTCGCGGCCCTTCTCCTGCAGCATCTGGCGGGAGATGCGGTTCAGCTTGTTGATGGTCTCGATCATGTGGACCGGGATGCGGATGGTGCGCGCCTGGTCGGCGATCGAGCGCGTGATCGCCTGGCGGATCCACCACGTCGCGTACGTCGAGAACTTGTACCCGCGACGGTACTCGAACTTGTCCACCGCCTTCATGAGGCCGATGTTGCCTTCCTGGATCAGGTCCAGGAACTGCAGGCCGCGGTTCGTGTACTTCTTCGCAATGGAGATCACGAGGCGCAGGTTGGCCTCCACCATGTCCTTCTTCGCGCGCCGCGCCTTGGCTTCGCCGAGGGACATCCGGCGGTTGATCTCCTTGATCTCGCTGATCGTGAGTCCGGTCTCCTGGGTGATCGCCTTCAATTTCTTCTGCACGCGCAGGATCTCGTCCTTGCGCGCCTTCAGCGCGTCGCTGTAGGCGTGACGGGCCTTGACGTGGCGATTCACCCATGCGATCGACGTCTCGCTGCGCAGGAACTCCTTCAGGAAGGCGCTCCGCGGCATCTTGGCCTCGCCGACGCAGACGGCCATGACGGCGCGCTCGTACTTGCGGATGCGCTTGAGGGCCGCCCGCGGCATGTCGACGATTTCCTCGTGATGGCGCGGCACGAGCTTGAACGGGGACATGGCCTGCCCGGTCTTGGCAAGCAGTTCCCGTGCCTCGCTGGACGCGCGGCCGTGCTCCGCCGCGGCCGCCCGGGCCTGCCGGTACGCGCGCCGGAGCGCGCCGAACCGCCGTTTCGCTTCCTCCGGATCCGGTCCCTTGTCCTCGGCCTTCTCCTCCTTGCTGTCGCCGGTCTTCGGCGGCGCGCCCGCCACCACCTGGGCGGGTCGCGGCACCTCGTCGGCGGGGTCGAGGTAACCGATCAGGACATCGGAGAGCTTGCCTTCGCGACTGGCCTCGGCGTACCGCTCGAGCACGTAGTCGATCGTGCCCGGGAAATACGCGAGGGCGGCGAGCACGTCGCGGATGCCTTCCTCGATGCGCTTGGCGATGGCGATCTCGCCCTCCCGCGTCAGCAGCTCGACGGTGCCCATCTCGCGCATGTACATGCGCACCGGGTCGGTGGTCCGCCCGGCTTCGGTCTCGACGGCGGCGAGCGCCGCGGCAGCCTCCTCCGCGGCGAGTTCGTCGGCCGTGTTCTCCTCCGCGTTCAGCAACTCGTCGGGATCCGGCGCGGTCTCGTACACGGTGATCCCCATGTCGTTGATCATGCGGATGATGTCTTCGATCTGGTCGGGATCGGAGATGTCGTCCGGCAGGTGGTCGTTGACCTCGGCGTAGGTCAGGAAACCCTGCTCCTTGCCCTTCGCGATCAGTTTCTTCAGTCGGGATTGCTGGTGTTCGGTCTCGGTTGCCATGGCGCCTCGGTTGTTGCTGGAGTCGGTGGTTCCGGGACTGACCGCCCCCTCTTTGTTTTGGGGGGGCGGCCCGCAATGCCGGCGGCGATGCGCGGCTGGACACACGGTAGCCGTTGCTACGCGCGCAAACGCGTAATTCTACCCATTCTTCCGAGAGATGTGTGCGGAATCACCGGTTTTCAAGAGCCTGGGGCATCCTCGGCCTTCAGTGGTCCGCGGCGTTCGCCGACTGCGCTTCCCGAGCACGCTCGAGCTGCATGCTCTCCTGCTTGGCGTGCCAGTATCGGTTGAGTTGGTCCCGGGAGCCATCGAGGAGCTTGCGGCGGTCCGCTCCCGAGCGCGCGCGAACGTACCGCTGCACGCCCTCCGGGAAGCCGTTCGCGACATCCTCGGCGGAGAGTTCGGACGGGGTCGCGGCGAGCGCGCACAGAGTCTCGTATCCGGGATGCCGGGAGAAGCGCGCCAGCAGCACCGCGGGTTCCACGTCCGGATCTCCAGCCACCTCCCGGGCGACCCGCGGGAACAGGGAATCCTCCCGTGCCGCATCGAGCAGCGCGTCCGAAACCGGCGCCGGCAGCGACCGGTACAGGACGGGAGTGCGCAGCAGGTCGCCGAGCAGGCGCTCGCCAAGCCGTGACTCGCCGCTCCCGGCGCGCGGGGCCGGGGGTGCGGACCGAGTGGCGACCGGCTCGGATGGCGGTACGTCGGAGGAGTCCAGCGTGCCCGGCGAGACACCGATCTGGCGGGCGATCCGCTCGATCAGCACCTGCCGATGGACTCCCGGGGGGATGCGCGCCAGGAGCGGCCGCGCGCTCTCCCCGAACACCGCCCGGTCGTCCATGGACGCAAGGTCGAGTCCGGCCGACAGGCGCTCGACCAGGTAGTCGCCGGCCGGGACCGCCGCGTCGACGAGCTTCTCGAAGGCGGCCCTGCCGGCGCTCCGCACGAGCGTGTCGGGGTCTTCCCCGTCGGGCAGGAAGACGAACTTGAGCCGCCGCCCCTCGTCCAGGCTCGACAGCCCCACCTCGAGCGCGCGCCAGGCGGCTTCCCGCCCCGCGGTGTCTCCGTCGAAGCAGCAGACGACTTCCGGCACGTTGCGAAAGAGCTTCTCCAGATGATCCCTGCCGACCGCCGTGCCGAGGGTCGCGACGGCGTTCTCGATGCCCTGTTGCGCCAGCGCGACCACGTCCATGTAGCCCTCGACGACGATCAGGCGCTCCAGGCGCCTGCCGGGCGTGCGCCGCGCCTCGTACAGGCCGTAGAGTTCGCGGGCCTTGTGGAACACCGGCGTCTCGGGGGAGTTGAGGTACTTCGGTCCCTGGTCCTCGCCCTCTCCGGGGAGCACCCTGCCGCCGAACCCGACGACCCGTCCCCGGGTGTCGCGGATCGGGAAGACGATGCGGTCCCGCAGCCGGTCGTAGGCCCTGCCGTTGTCGCTGCGGGCAAGGACGCCGGCCTCCGTCAGCTTTCGCGTCGCCGCTTCATTGGTCCCGTCGTTGGTCCCGAGCGCTTCGCGGATGTACCCCCAGCCGGGCGGGGCGTAGCCGATGCCGAAGTCCCGGGCGACCTCGCCGGTCAGCCCGCGTCCCTTGAGGTATTCCCGCGCGCGTCCCGACTCGGGGTGCTGGCCGAGGGCGAGGCGGTAGAGGCCGGCGCTCTGCCGAAGCAGCACGTAGAGTTCCTCGTCGGCCCGGCGCCGGGGGCGGCCGCCATCGCGGGGGACCTCGACGCCCACGACACGCGCGAGGGCCTCGACCGCCTCGACGAGCTCGAGGTGTTCGTACTCCATCAGGAAGGTCAGCGCGGTCCCGGCCACGCCGCAGCCGAAGCACTTGTAGAAGCCGCGTTCCGGGCTGACGTTGAAGGAGGGCGTCTTCTCCTCGTGGAACGGGCAGCAGGCCTTGTAGTTCCGGCCGGCCTTCTTGAGTCCCACGCGCGCGCCGATGACTTCGACGATGTCCACGCGCTGGAGGAGATCGTTGATGAAGGACTGCGGAATCCGTCCTGCCATTGCCGCTCAGGTTACGCCTTTGCAGAGCCGAACGACAGCACGACGAAACCTCCCGAAGAGGGGAGGCGGGCTCGTTGGAGGAACGGGAGTCGCGGCGGCCGTGTCCGCCGGGCGGACGTCGGCGTCAGTAGGACTTCTCGAACCGTCGGGCTTCGCGCTGCAGCTTCTTCAGGTGGCGTTTCACGGCCGCGGCGGCCTTGCGCTTGCGCACCGCGGTCGGCTTCTCGTAGTACTCGCGCCGACGTACCTCGGACAGGATGCCCGCTTTCTCGCAGGAGCGCTTGAAACGCCGCAGGGCGACGTCGAACGGCTCGTTTTCCCGGATCTTCACACTCGGCATGGAAAGGATGGAACCCTCCGGTCAAGGAGGCGCGATTCTACTCGCCGCGCGAAACGCTTTGCAAAGCGGGCCAGCGGCGGGCAGAGGGGCGGGGCGGCACATTGTCCGCCGGGGGGACGCGACCGTACACTGCGTCTGGCCCGAGGCCGGACCATGCGCGAGGCACCATGCTCGTACTCGGCATCGAAACGTCCTGCGACGAGACCGGGGTCGCCCTGTACGAGGGGGAGGCCGGCCTGCTGGCGCAGACCCTCTACAGCCAGGTCGCGATGCACGCGGAGTATGGCGGCGTCGTCCCCGAACTGGCCTCCCGCGACCACATCCGCAAGGTGCTGCCCCTGGTGCGGGAGACCCTCCGGGAGGGCGGCCGCCGCGTGGAGGACCTCGACGCCGTGGCCTACACCGCCGGTCCGGGACTCATCGGCGCACTCATGGTCGGGGCGGGTGTCGGGCGTTCGCTCGCGTGGTCGCTGGGGATTCCCGCGCTGGGCGTGCACCACATGGAAGCCCATCTGCTCGCGCCGCTGCTGGAAGCAGAAGGCCCGCGGCCGCCGTTCGTGGCGCTGCTCGTCTCCGGGGGACATACGCAGCTCGTGGAGGTGGCGGGGGTGGGGCGGTACGAACTCCTCGGAGAGTCCCTCGACGACGCGGCCGGCGAAGCGTTCGACAAGACGGCCAAGCTGCTGGGGCTCGGCTACCCCGGGGGTCCCGCCGTCGCGCGGGAGGCCGTGGCGGGGCGGCGCGACCGCTTCAGGTTGCCCCGCCCCATGACGGACCGCCCGGGTCTCGACTTCAGTTTCAGCGGGCTGAAGACCGCGGTGGCGAACACGGTGCGGGGCCTCGAACCCCTCGCGGCGCGGGACGTTGCGGACGTGGCGGCGGCGTTCCAGGAAGCGGTGGTGGACACGCTGGTCATCAAGTGCCGCCGCGCCCTCGCGGCCACGGGGAGCACGGCGCTGGTCCTGGCCGGCGGCGTGGCGGCCAACGTGGAACTGCGGACCCGCCTGGCCGCCGCGGTACCCGAGGTGTTCCATGCCGCGCCCGCCCTGTGCACGGACAACGGCGCGATGATCGCGTACGCGGGCTATCTGCGGCTCGCCGGGGGCGCCACGGAGCCGCTCGCCATCGTCACCCGGGCCCGTTGGCCCCTCACGGAACTGCCGCCGGCGTGAAGATCCGCATCGACGGTCTCGAGGTGGTCGCGATCGTCGGCGTGCGTGCGCGCGAGCGCGAGGTCCCGCAGGCGCTGCTGATCGATGTCGAGTTCCCGGTCCCGCCGCCGGAGACGGACGCGCTCGACGCGGCCGTCGACTACTCCGCGGTGACCCGGCTCGTGAGCGAGCACGTGAAGGCGGGACGCTACCACCTGATCGAGACGGTGGCCGCGACGACGGCGGAGCGGGTCGCCCGGACTTTCGGGCTCGACGACGTGTGGATACGCGTCGTCAAGCCGGGGGCGTCGGACAGCGCCCGCTTCGTGTCGGTGGAGCACCGGCTGTGGATGGCGCCCGCCGGGGAGGGGTCGGGTCGCACGGAGCGACCGGGCGCCGGCACCTGTCGATGAGGCGCCCCTCCGCATACACTTGGACGGTCGGGAAAGCACGGGGGAGTCATGGCGCGGCAGCTCGGACGTATCGCGAGTATCGTCGCAGCGGCGCTGTGCGCCGTCGGCGGCGTGGCGGGCCTGGCCGACGAGGCCGAGGAGATGGCCGCCCGCATCGAGGCGCAGATGCAGGCACCGGACCGGCACCGGTTCGACGCACCGCGGGACGCCGCCCGCAAGCCACTCGAGACGTTCCGGTTCCTCGGCCTGCGCGAGGGCATGACGGCGCTGGACGTCGGGGCCTACGCGGGCTACACGACGGAGATGCTGGCGGCGGCCGTGGGACCGACCGGGAAGGTCTACTCCCACAACCGCGAACGCGTGCTGACCCACTTCGCGGACGGTTACTACGGGCGCACGATGGAGGAGCGGCTCGCGAACGACCGCCTGCCCAACGTCGTGCCGCACGTGCGCGAGTACGACGACCTCGGCCTCGAAGGTACGGTGGACGTCGCGTTCCTCGGCAACCTGCTGCACGATTTCTATCGCCGGGACGGACGCAAGGGGGCGGTGGCCCTCCTGGAGTACATCCACGCCACGCTCAAGCCCGGCGGGGTGCTCGGGATCACGGACCACATCGGCGTGCCGGGAGCGGACAACCACCGGCTGCATCGCATCGAACCCGATGTCGCGCGGGCGCTCCTGCGGGACGCCGGCTTCGTCGTCGAGGCGGAGAGCGACCTCCTGGCGAACGCCGGGGACGACCACACCCTCATGGTCTACAACGACGCCATCTACCTGCGTACCGACCGGTTCCTGTTCCGGGCCAGGAAGGCCCCGTGACCGGTCGTCGGGCGCACAGCACGGGAAGGAGAAAGAAATGACGGACGGCAACCCGGCCGAGGTCGCCCTGGTCGTGGGCGGCGGCCCCGGCATCAGCGCGAGCTGCGCGCGCCTGTTCAGCCGGGACGGCATGCAGGTCGCCATTGCCGCGCGCAACCCGGACAAGCGCGTGCTGCGGGATCTCGCGGACGAGTTCGGCGTCCGCAACTACGCCTGCGACGCGGCGGACGGCGCCGCCGTCGCACGGCTCTTCGAGTCCGTGGCCGGGGACCTCGGCGCGCCGCGGCTGGTCGTGCACAACATCGACGGCCGCATGCGCGACATCTTCCGCAAGCGCATCACGGAAGCGGACCCGGCCCTCGTGCGCGAAGTGCTGGCGAACTCCGCCTACAGCGCCTTCCTGGTCGCGCAGCAGGCCGCGACGCGCATGCTCGCCGAGGAACCGTCCGAGCCGGACGGCCACCGGGGCACGATCCTCTTCACCAACGCCAGCGCCGCGTTCAAGGGCTATCCGCGGAGCGGGGCCTTCGCCATGGCGTGCCAGGCGAAGTCCGGTCTCGCCGAGAGCATGGCCCGGGAACTGATGCCGCAGGGCATTCACGTGGCCCACGTGCCGATCGACGCGGCCATCGGCTGGACGCAGCCCGACGGTACCCGGGCGCACCGCATGGCGGGCACGTCGCAGGACGACAACATGGCGGACCCCGACCGTATCGCGGAGACCTACCTGCACCTGCACCGGCAGCACCGCTCGACCTGGGCGTTCGAGGTCGTGCTGCGGCCGTGGGTGGAGAACTGGTAGCTGCCCGGTGCCGGACGCTATGAGGAGTTCCGGTAGCGCAGCAGGTCTGCGGGGGTGATCTCGGACGCGGGAACGAGCCGGTAATGCTTCTCCTGCACCACCCGGATTTCGTCGTCGTCCAGCGTCACCTCGAAGAGCGCGATCAGTTCGTCGGCGGCGAACTGCGCGAGGACCGGACGGCAGATCAGGTCCGGAAGGCGCTGCCGGCACCAGAGCAGGTCCTGCTCCGACTGCACGACGGACAACTGGTCGCCTCCGCCCTTGGCCTGGACGGGCAGCACGAACTGCCTGCCATGGCTGTCCAGGGCGACGTAGATCTCGTCGACCTCGATCTGACCGATTTCCTCCACGGTCGTCCTCAGGTGATTCTGAAGCGAATACGCCGATACGCCGAGAAAGATGTCGAGCAGGCGGTTGTAGCGAATTCTCGCGAGGAGCGCCTGTTCGTCCGACATGGCGTGGGCCGCCACGATTTCCGGCGTCGCGTCGGGGACCTTGATGGTCAAAAGCGCGGGGTTCGGGACCACCCGGTTCACGGTCACGAGACGGAATGCGTACGCCGCCTGCCCGGCGCCCCGGATCGTCCACTCCTTGCCTTGGGGTGCGGTCTCGGCGACGGCCTCGGGCAGGGCGCGGCGATAGCGAAACGCGTACAAGACGTCGCCGACGTTCCTCGGAACGGGGACGCCCAGGTCCTTGGCGGTCACGATCAGATCTTCCCGTACGAACTCGACCGAAGTGTCGCCCTCCCGGTACCGGTCGAGAAAGACGCGCTCGATGATGGCCTGGTAGCTCACGGGTCCGCCCGCGCCAGTTCGCGTTCGATGTCGCGCTGCTTGCGTTTCGTCGAGCCACTCTTCCGGTCCCGCCGGCCGATCGGGACGTCCACGCCGAAATGGGCCGCGGCCTCGGTCATGTCCATGCGCAGGAGCTTGGGGTCCCCGAGCGGGACCGAAGCAGACGGACGCACGGGTTCGACCCCTAGCGCGGCGCGGACGGATGCCGCGACCGCCCGGGCGAGCGGCGGCGGCACGGAGTTGCCGATCTGCCGCGCGCCGTGCCACTTGGTGACGTGGAACCGGAACCAGTCGGGGAAGCCATGCAGCCGCGCCATCTCCCGCACGGTCACGCAACGGTCGTGGCGATGATGGATCGGCCGTGGGCTCGTGAAGGCGCCGCGTGCGGCGTCCGTGCCGGCGCGCAGCGTGTTGGAGACCCCGTCCGCGGCGAGCTTGTAGAAGCGTGAGATCGGTTCGACCGTGCCAGGGCGCGTGTCCCGAAACCGGCGTCGCGAGATGTCCGTGTGGGCGGTGCGTCGACTCGATGTCAGCAAACCCGGCTCCCAATCCCTCACGTATCCGTAATGCCACGCGTCGTTGCTCAGGCACCGCATCTCCCGGGCATAGGCGCCGAGCCCGGCGGCGGGCGTCTCGGCCCGGACCGCATCGAAGCTCAGCAGCGCATCGAACACGTCCGCGTCGGGCAGATCGTCGAGCGCCTCCGAGCAGGTGGGGGGCGCGGAGAGGATCTCGGGCAACGGGTAGCGGGGCGGAGCGACGCCCTTGGTGCCGAACAGGAACACCCGCTGCCGGTCCTGCGGCACGCCGTAGTCGCGGGCGTTGAGCACCTGCCACGGCAAGGTCACGGCGTAGCCCGCCGCCTGGAACTCGGCGGTCACCTCGTCGAGTAGCTGCCGATGCTTCCCGATGGTGAGTCCGCGCACGTTCTCAAGCACGAACGCCGCGGGTTCGAGTTCGACGACCAGCCGCAGGAAGTGCTTGACCAGCTGGTTGCGCGGGTCGTCGAGGGCGCGCTTGCCGATCATTGAAAAGCCCTGGCATGGGGCGCCGCCCACGACCACGTCGACCGGCGCGCCGAGCTGGACGCGAACGTCGGCGCCGCGCGCGCGGGTCGCATCGGCGCACAGTGTTCGGCAGCGGGGAAAGTTGAAGGAGTGCGCGGCCGCGTGGACCGGGTCCAGTTCCAGCGCGCCCACCACGTCGAAGCCGGCCTGTTCGAACCCGAGCGCGAGCCCGCCTACCCCGGCGAAGACATCGAGTACGGTTGGGCGCGTCACGCGGGTATCCCGTTCGCCTGCTGCAAAGTGCCTTCCACTCCGCTTTTCCCGGCCTGCGACCGCCGCCGGTCACCCGGGGCGCGTCCGCGCCGCCGACCGCCGACCGTGTGGCCGCCAATGCCTCCGGCCCACATTCTACGGCGGCTCGGGAACGGCGACCCGGATAGCCCGGCGCCCGCCCGAGACCGCCACGGCGAGCGGGTACGGACGGAGTGCGCGGGGCGCCACCCGCATGGTTCGTGGATCCGGAGTTGCCCGGGCACTTGAGCGGCCGCCCGCGCCAGGCGCAGAATGTGGCCGCATGTACGAGATCTCCCAATCGTGCGCCGGCGAGTGGCTCCGGGGTAATGGGGGAACTGTCGCGCGGACGGCGGGGCCGGCGCCGCAGTGAACGGCGGGCCTATCTCGTGACCGACACCCTCACGTCCGCAGAGCGCAGCGCCCGCATGGCGCGCATACGGTCGAAGGACACCACGCCCGAGCTGGTCGTCCGCCATGTGGTGCATCGCATGGGATATCGCTACCGGCTGCACCGTCGCGACCTGCCCGGCACGCCGGACCTCGTGTTCGGTCCGCGCAAGAAGGTCATTTTCGTGCATGGGTGCTTCTGGCATCTCCACGAAGGATGCCGCCGCGCCCGCATCCCGAAGTCGCGGGTTGACTTCTGGGGTCCCAAGCTGGAGGGCAACCGCCGACGGGACGCCCGCAACCAGGAGGAACTCAAGCGGCGGCGCTGGGGTGTGTTGGTCATCTGGGAATGCGAGATCAAGGACGAGGCGGCGCTC
>JAJDVW010000050.1 GCA_022825925.1 Pseudomonadales bacterium
CGTCCGCGACATGACGGCCTGGGTGAAGAGCGGCGAGCTGCGCTACCGCGAGACCGTCTTCGAGGGGATCGACCGGGCGCCGGAAGCGTTCATCGGACTGTTCACCGGCGTGAACACGGGCAAGATGATCGTGAACCTCGCGGGGTAGCCCACCGCCCTCCGCAGGCCGCCTTGCTTGCAGCGCCATAGACCGCTCAGTAGACTGCGGGGCAATCGCATCATGCGCTGCAAGCGACCACAAAGCTCCCCCGGTCTTTTGACAGATTCTCTGCGATCAAACGCCTTTCGCGTGCCTCCCGATCCGAGAGCGGTCGCGGGAGACGATCTCCTCGCATTGAGGCTTATCTCCACTCCCGCGTTTCAGCGCCTGAAGCAAGTCCGTTTTCTGGGTGCCATCGACTATCGCCTGGTCCCGCATCCGAACGGGCGCCATCGCGCTACGCGATATTCCCGATACGAACACAGCATCGGCGTCCTGCGGCTAGCCCAACTCTATTGCGACGAGAAGGAGCTTCCGACCAAGGACAATCGTGTTGTGTGTGCTGCAGCGTTGTTGCACGACATTGGGCATCCTCCGCTGTCCCATTCGATGGAAACGGTCTTCAGCCAAGCATTTGACATCGACCATCATCGGGCGACCCAAGACATCATCTGTGGCCGGATGCAATCCGGCAAAGCCGTCTACTCAGCCCTTCGGGCCGACAAAGTCGACGTCGAGAAAGTAGCTGCCCTGGCCTCCGGCAAATGCGATGATTTCGACCGTTACTTTGCCGGTCCGATTACCTTTGACACCATTGAAGGTGTCCTGCGATCTTGGGCGTACATCGGGAGCGTGTCCAGTGCTCCAAAGCCGGAGCTAGTCGCTGCAGCCGCGATCAAGCGATCGAACGCAAGCCACCGGCGTACGGTTGATCGATTCTGGAAGTACAAAGACGACGTGTATAGTCAGCTTATCCATTCACCGATGGGAGTCCTTGCCGACTACGCGTGCTGCCTGTTCCTGGAGAATAATCTGTCGAAACTAAGCCCGGATAGTTACTTAGGAACCGAGCAGCTCCTGTTCGCCAGACTGCCGGGGCTTCGAGAGCTCTTGACGAGCGCGACGCTCGAGGACGATATCCTTCAGATGGCCGACGGACCCATAAGCTACATGGCTCGACAGTACCATGTGGACGAGCGAGCGGATTTCTTTGCACGGCGTGACACGCAACGCTATCGGCAAAGGCGATTCCAGCGCGTCCTTCCGAACATCCATGGTGCAGACGCGAGGGGTGCTGGCGCTAACCGGGATCACGGGACGTCGACCCGAGAACTGTTCTGATGCCTTCCGGTTACGAACGAACGCGCGCCTTCTCGAAAGCGAGAGTCGCCGACCTGCGGGACCGGTTGAATTCGGCGAATCTAGGCGACCGAATCATCCTCACCTGCGGATCGTACGCGAGAAGAGAGGCATCCGAGAGCTCCGATATCGACTACTTTGTCTTGGCCGATGACCGGTGCGACGACACGTTGGACTCCGTCCGCAGAGCGATCTCCGGAGTGGTTCCCAATGAGCCATCAACCGACGGCGCGTTCGCCTCGTCCGTACGCCCGAAAGAAATGCTGGCCAACATTGGCGGTCAGCACGACGACAACGCGAAGATCACTCAACGCGTCCTGCTGCTCTTGGAGGGCGAGTGGCTCCACAACGAACGTGGACTGCTGGCTTTCCGCACCAAGATGCTCGAGAGGTATATCCGTCAGGACATGCCCGATCACCAACTCGCGCTGTTCCTGCTCAACGACATCATCCGATACTATCGTACGATGGCCGTAGACTACGAGTTCAAGACAGAGGAAGACGACAAGCCGTGGGCCATCCGTAACGTGAAGCTGGTCTTTTCCCGAAAGCTCCTTTACGCCAGCGGTCTATTCAGCGTTGCAATGACCGCCGATCGCACAAGGGACGACAAGATCCGGAAACTCGAAGAGTTGTTTGCTCAACCGGTAGTTGAAAGGATGCGTTCCATATGCGGAAGCGTTGCGCTCTCCAGAGTAATGAGCAGCTACGATATCTTCTTGGACCGCATGTCGGATCCTGACGTTCGATCCCACCTGAAGACACTAGCGCGCGACGTGCGTGACGATGTGACCTTCCGGCAAATCAAGAATGAGAGCTACCGGTCCACAAGGGAACTCCTGCGTCTGTTTGAAGACACGTTTGACAAGACCCATCCGATACGACGCGCAGTGGTGTTCTAGGTATCCTTTGGGACTCTGGCGAGTGGCCGTGTCTATAATGTGCATACATCGCGACTCCAGAACAACGATAGGGGACTGAGGCTGCGTCGCCGGAGGACCTTGACTGAATGGCGGGGTCGTGGCGACCCGGCCGGGAGACGAAGATGACTGATTTCGTGCGCACACCCGACGGGAACTTTCTTGACCTCGCCGACTTCCCCTACGAGCCCCGCTACCACGACTGGCAGGACCTGCGCGTCCACTACGTGGACGAGGGCCCGCGGGACGGCCCGGTGATGCTCCTGCTGCACGGGATGCCCACCTGGGCCTACCTCTACCGGGACATGATCCCGCCGCTGGTCGCCGCGGGCTGTCGCTGCATCGCGCCGGACCACGCGGGCTTCGGCCGCTCGGACAAGCCGACCGACATCCACTGGTACACGATCGCCCGCCACACGGAGATCCTGACCTCGCTGGTCCGCGCCCTGGACCTCGAGCGCGTCACCGTCGTCTGCCAGGACTGGGGCGGCCCGATCGGGCTCGCCCAGGCCGCCATGATGCCGGAGCGTTTCGAGCACCTGGTCATCATGAACACCTGGCTGGACCACCCCGGCTACGAGTACTCGGAGGCCATCCGCAACTGGAACCGGAACTGGCACGAGGGCGGCCTGTTCCACCGCCCGGAGCCGGACCTCGCGGTGTTGCTCCTCGCTTCCACGGGGCTCGCCGACCGCGAGACCATGCTCGGGGCCATCGTCCACGGCAAGCGGCCGGAGGTGACGGGCAAGGCGGCCGACGTCTATCGCGGCTTCTCCGCCCCCTACCGAGGCCTGCCGGACGCCGGCTACAACGGCATGCGCCGGTTCCCGCTATCGATCCCGGTGAGCAGCCCCGACAACGGGAACGCCGCGGCGCAGGCGCTGCACTACCGCACGCTGCTCGACTGGGGCCCTGACCCGGAAAGAGGCGCGCACTTCATCTGGGGATGCCAGGACGACGTGTTCACGGAGGCGTGGGGGCGCACGTGGGCCGGGCGCATGGGCGCGCGGTTCGACGGCATCCCGGACGCGGGGCACTTCCTGCAGAGCAGTCACGGGGCGCGGGTGGCAGAACTGATCATCGAGGGCCGCAAGGGCTGAGCCCGGCGCCGCGACGGGCCCCGTGGGCGTCAGGTCTGCGGGCGGGCCGCCTCCGCGCCTGTTGCCGGGAGCGTAAAGCCCTCGCGGGATGCCGCTCGATTCAACTGTGCATCGAAGGACAGGAACCCGATACCCGTGGGCTCGTCCTCGGCCAGCGCAACTGCTGCCGCCAACTGCAGCCCATCCGCCGCACGGAGCGGGTGCACGCGAACCAAGCGTCGCGCGAGCGCCTGGATGCGTCGATCAGGCTGCACCTCGTACCATTGCAGCGCCAGCACGTCGAGACGACGCGCCCATTCCATTGCATCGGGAGGATCCGTCGCGGGGTCGACCATGATCGCGCCTTCACGTTCCTTGCGAGCCAACGCAGCCGCGCATTCGACCGAAGTGCCCCACCAGACCGCCAACTGCCGGTCCGCTTCGAGCACATCCCCGGCGACCGGCGCCAGAGCCTCATCCGTGACAAGGGCGATAATCGCCGAGGTGTCCCAGAAGTTCATCGGTAGCCCGTTTGCTCCTCCTCCCGGCGGTTTGCGAGGACGGCCTCCACCAAACCCGCACCGGGCAGCGGTTTCCAGCTCCGCACGGTCTCCCGAATGTCACCCCCGCGCTTCGGGCGGGACAGGATGCCCGCGGCTTCGAGACGAGCTATCCTCGCCTCTTCCTCAAGCTCGCGTTGCTCCTCCTCGCTCAGTTCGCCCACTACGTACGCGTCGCGCTCCTCGCGCACCCCGACAGCTCTCTCGACCGGGGTCAAACACGCAACCGGCACGTTGCGATCCAGGATGAGGATGGACTCCCCCCTGCGGACTCGCCTCAGGTAGGCGCTCAGGCCATTCCTGAGCTCCGAGATGTTCGCGCGCATCATCGTTTTCGGCCTCCGAACGTAATCGCGCCATGTTAGCCATGTTGATCACGCCATACAACCAGCACCATCCGCACGCCGCACGCGCGGAGGCGACCGGCGGCTTCCTCAGGCGGCGGCGTCGACGTTCTTCGACCGTTCCTTGAGTTCGAGCGGCCCGCTCAGGCCCTCCGCCAGGAGGTCCTCCGAGTCGCGGCCCTTGACCCATCCGCAGTAGCTGCTGGCCCGGTAGCCGAGGAGTTGGCGGGCACGCACCGACAGTCGCGCGGCGTCTTCGGGCGGGAACGCCAGGTACTGGTTCTCCTCCTGGGCGAGCCAGTCGACGACGCACGAGTGGAAGATGCCGGTGCGCCTGGCGGCGCTCCGGCTGGCCGCGAGTCCGTGCAGCGACCTGCAGTGCCAGAAGAGCACGGAGCCCTTCGGCATCACCGCCTGCACGACCTCGCTCTCGTTGGCGATGCGCTCCGCGGGCCAGCGGTGACTGCCCGGCACCAACCGCGTCGCGCCGTTCTCGGCGGTGAAGTCGGTGCCGGCCCACATGACGTTGAAGATCAGGTCGCGGCTGCCCGGATGATGCGGGACGAACGGCTCGTAGATGCCCATCTCTCGGTGCAGGATCTGAACGGCGCCCCCTTCGCGCGCCTGCAGCGACACCGAGGCGCCAACCCGGTAGTGGTGGCAGGTGGGTCCAGCTTCCGGCGGCACGTCCACGCTAAGGACCTGCTTGCACCCGTCGTCGGAGGAGACGAACTGCGACTCGGCGCGGCGAACGGGCGTCGAGGACGCGGCCATCGGCTCTTCGGGCCGCAGGATCCGGTCCGCCACCTCCAGCACCCGCTCATTCAGGAGCAGGGTTTCGCAGATCTCCGGGTTCGCATGCAGGACGGCCCCGATGGACCGGTTGTCCGAGCCGCCGATGAACTCGTTGCCCACCTTGGTCTTGTCATCGAAGGGCAGGTCCGCCGTGAGCGCGTCCATGGTCTCGGCAGAGACCAGGTTGGCGATGATCGCCGCGCCGTCGCGGCGGAACGAAGCGGCGACGTCGTCCGCGTGGTCGTCCGCATGGTGGACTGTAATATCGGGCATGGTGCGCTCCCAACAGCGTTCGGTATCCCGCCCACGATAGTCCCTTTGCCGGGTGTCGTACAGCGCTGTGCCGTTGGCTCAGATCCGCAGGAGCTGCAGCGGCAGCGGCAAGACCTTGACCCCGGCGATCGTGCCGGGTTGGCGGTTCTTGCTCCAGATTTCGCCGTTCGGGTAGCGCGCGATCTGCTTGACCGTCTTCGGGCGAAGCTGGTTCGCCCACTTGACCTCGACCGGCCAGAACCGGCCGTCGCGCACGTAGGCCACGTCGACCTCGCCCTGCGCCTTGATGTAGTACGTCGGGTGCGCGCGGCGGCAGTGCGTGGCGACGCAGGCTTCGACGATGCGGGACGCCCAGACGGGATCCGCCACGGCGGCCCGTATCTGCGACTCGAACGGATCGGCGGAGGGGTCGAGCCATGCGCGGACGGCGTGCAGGACGAACGGATCCGGAAACACCAGCTTGCGCGCCTTCTTGGGCGCGGCGGCCAGCTTGTCCTCCACGAGCGCCGGCAGGACGCAGGCGGCATCCATGCGCTCGAGGAGTCCGACGTACTCCGCAACGGTCCTCGGGTGATCGATCGACAGGTCCCGCGCCAGCGCGTTCCAGGTCATCTGGCTCGTGTAGCGGGTGACGATGGCGTCCAGCACTTCGCGCAGGTAGGGCTCCTGCTTGCCGCGCTTGAGCATGTCGCCGCGTATCCAGTCGGAGTAGGTCGCGAGCGTGCTCGGGCGAATCGTGCCGTCGCCGGCAAGATCGTTGATCGCGGTGAGGTAGCCGCCATGCAGGAGGTAGCGGTCGAACGCCGCGTAGACCGCGTCGACGACGGCGGGAGGCATTTCCGGATCATCCCCGTCCGCCCCCACGCCGACGAGGTCCACGTACTCGCGGAACGACAGCGGATGCAGGTGGAAGTCCGTGACGTCGGCCTCGCCCCGGCGTCCGGGGAAGCGCATTCGCGCGTCCTGCACCATGCCAAGGTCCGAGCCCGTCACTACGAGGGCGGTGCGTTCGAGCAGACCGGCGTCTGCGGCGAACTTCACGCCCTTGTCCCAGTCCCGGATGTACGTGACCTCGTCCACGACGAGGTAGTTCGGGACCCCCGCGGGCGCATCGTCGAGATGCGCGGTCAGGTGCATCAACAGGCCGTGGTGATCGTCGATCAGTTCTCCGGTCAGGTAGGTGATCGCCGTCGGCGGCACGCCCCGGTCGAGCAGCTCGGCAACCCACTGCTTGAGCAACGTCGACTTGCCGGTCTGGCGACCGCCCCCAAGGCTGTAGACCCCCGGCGCCGACGTCGGCAGCCGGTCGAGGATCGCGGACCGGTGCCGGAACGGACACGAGTCCAGGTGCGCCAACTGCGGATCACGCCCGCGAAACCTTCGAGTGTCGGTCCGATGGCTGTTGTGGGGCAGGAACCTGGGGTCCATGGAAGACGGTGCTGCGCCAGATGAGCACTAATGGTTGCTCAAATTTAGATATCATGCAATGACTAAATTTAGTCATTGCTGGATGAGCGCTCGGAGCGTCGAACCCCCGCTTGCCTTTTCCCTCCCAACCCGTAAGATGCCGCCCCCTCGCCACCGACCCCGGGGATGACCCATGCGCCGGAAAGATCTTGCCTCCAACTCCTCGGTGAGCGGTAGCTGAGTCCACGCGACTCCGGGCCCGCTCTCCCTGATCGAGCGGGTTCCTCCTCCAGACCCTGACTTCGTCGGAACCCGCTCACCGGGCAACCTTGCTCGCTGGACGGGAAGACCATGAAGGAAGGAACCAGCCTCTGGGCCATCGCCAGGGGCCAACGTACAAGATACTCGGGCGCGATCGTCGCGATGGCGATCACGAACGTGCTGATGTTCGGCGCCCCGCTCATCGCCAAGTACGCGATCGACGTCGTGCACGAGCGCGACCTCGCGCTCGGCGCGCCCGTGCTCGTGGCCGTCACCGAACGCGTTGCGGCGACCGACCCGCACCTGGCGTACCTCGTCGTGTCGGCCGTGGCGGGCGTCGCCGTCACCGCGGTCGGCGGCTTCTTTCTCTTCCTGCGCGGGCTGTGGACCGCGATGGCGTCGGAGGCGATCTGCCGGCGGCTGCGGGAGGAGCTCTTTCGGCGGCTGCATCACCTGCGCGCCGAGTTCTTCGACGACGCGGACACGGGCGACCTCGTGCAGCGCTGCAGTTCGGACGTCGAGACGGTGCGCGTGTTCCTGTCCGCGGACGTGGTCGAGATCGGGCGGGCGAGCCTGCTGGTGGTGACCGTCCTGCCGATCCTCTTCTGGCTCAACGCGGACCTCGCCTGGTACTCCATCTGCCTGCTGCCGCTGCTCCCTGTCGGCGCCTACGTCTTCTTCTCCAGGATCAAGGACCTGTTCGAGGAAACCGACCGTTCCGAGGGCGAGATGACGGCGGTCCTGCAGGAGAACCTCACCGGCATCCGGGTGGTGCGCGCCTTCGCGCAGCAGGAACGCGAGACGCAGCGTTTCGGCCGGCGGATACGGGCGTTTCGCGACAACCACACGCGCCTCGCGCGCCTGATGGGCATCTACTACGGGGCCGCGGACCTCCTCGCCCTCGGACAGCTCGGCATCGTCCTCGTGGCCGGCGCGCTGTTCATCCTCGACGGGCAGATCACCGTGGGCGACCTCTTCGCCTTTCTGACGGTGGTCGGCATGGTGACCTGGCCCATCCGGACGCTGGGGCGGGTCCTCACGGACACCGGCAAGGCAGTCGTGGCGCTCGGGCGCATCGACCACATCCTGACCACCCCGGAAGAGTCCTCCGAGGCGACGCCGTCCCTGCCCCGGGCGCGGGGCGGGATCCGCGTCGATCACCTGCAGTTCTGGTACACGGAGGAACGGCCCGTGCTCCGCGACCTCTCCTTCGAGATCGCGGCCGGCGAGACGGTGGGCCTCGTCGGGGCGCCGGGCTCGGGCAAGTCGAGCCTGATTCGCGTCCTGCTGCGTCTCTACCCCTACCAGGGCGGCCAGGTGTTCCTCGACGACCTCGAAGTCCGCGATGTCGACCGGAAGTGGCTGCGCAACCAGTTCGGCGTCGTCCTGCAGGACCCCTTCCTGTTCTCGCGCAGCATCGAGGAGAACCTCCGCGTCGCGCGACCGGACGCGCGCTTCGAGGACCTCGTGGAAGCCTCCCGGGACGCGGCCGTGCACAACGCCATCTCCGCCTTCCCCGACGGCTACGCCGCGATGGTGGGCGAACGGGGCGTCACCCTGTCCGGCGGCCAGCGGCAACGGGTCGCCCTCGCCCGCGCCCTGGTCAAGGACCCGCCGGTGCTGGTGCTCGACGACTCGCTGTCCGCCGTGGACACCGGCACCGAGCGGCAGATCCTCGACGCCCTCGACCGGCGCCGCGGGCGGCACACCACCATCGTCGTCGCGCACCGGCTGTCCACCGTCGCGCACACGGACCGCATCCTGGTGCTTGACCGCGGCCGGCTCGTGCAGCAGGGCACGCACGACACGCTCGCGCGCGAACTCGGCCCGTACCGGCGCCTCTGCGAGATCCAGGGGGCGCTCGAGGCCTCGATCGACGCCGACCTTCAGGCCGCGGCCGGAGAAACGTGATGGACAACTACGACGACGACAACTACGACGACGGCTTCGACGAACAGACCCTCGCGTCGCGCATGCAGACGCACCTCTGGCGGCGCCTGTTCTCGTACACCCTGCCGCACAAGCGGGATCTCGCGGCCCTGGCCGGCTTCAGTTTCCTGACGGCCATCGCCGAGGTGACCTTTCCCCTCATCACGAAGTGGGTGGTCGACGACATCCAGGCCAACGGCGGGGACGCGGACCTGGTCCTGTGGGCCCTGCTCTACCTCGTCTGCACCGCGGTGCTGGCCGTGTCCGTCGCCGGCTTCGTGGCGATCGCCGGCAAGATCCGCGCGTTCCTGAGCCACGACATCCGCGAGGAAGCCTTCGGCAACCTCCAGCGGCTGTCGTTCTCGTTCTACGACCACCGCCCCGTCGGCTGGCTCATGGCGCGCATGACCTCCGACTGCGAGCGGCTCTCGAACATCCTGGCGTGGGGATTCATGGACTTCATCTGGGGCGCGACGACGATGGTCGGGATCGCCGGCGCCATGGTCGTGATGCAGTGGGACCTCGCCCTCGTCGTCCTCGCGATCCTGCCCGTCCTGTACTGGGTGTCCGTGAAGTTCCGCCGCAGCATCCTGACCAGCGCGCGGCGGGTGCGCCGCGCGAACTCGCGCATCACGGGCTCGTACAACGAAGCCATCATGGGCGTGCTCACGAGCAAGGCGTTCGTGCGCGAACGGGAGAACCTGGGCGAGTTCCAGGGGCTGACCGGCACGATGTACCGGGCCTCCGTCACCAACATGACGCTTTCCGCCATCTACCTGCCCATCGTGACGACGCTCGCGAGCCTCTCGATGGGGCTGGTGCTGCTGGTCGGCGGCATGGACGTGTACGTCGCACCGCTCATGGTCGGTACCCTGGTCGCCTTCCTCGCCTATGCCCGGCACTTCTTCGAGCCGGTGGAGACCATGGGCTACTGGTTCGCGGAGATGCAGATGGCGCAGGCCTCGGCCGAGCGCGTGCTGAGCCTGATCGACGCCGAGGCGACGATCCGCGACTCCGACGACGTGCTCGAGGCGATCTCCGCCCAACGCGCCGCCCCGGAACGGGAACACGTCGCGTTCGACGGCGGTCCCGCGCGCATCTCGCGCATAGAACTGAAGAACGTCGGGTTCGCCTACGAGTCCGGCAGCCCGGTACTCGAGGACATCGACCTGACGGTCAACGCCGACGAGACGATCGCCATCGTCGGGCCGACCGGGGGCGGCAAGAGCACGCTCGTCAACGTGATCTGCCGCTTCTACGAGCCCACGACGGGACAGGTGCTGATCGACGGCATCGACTACCGCAAGCGGAGCCTGCACTGGCTGCAGTCGAGCCTCGGGATGGTGCTGCAGAACGCCCACGTGTTCAGCGGACCGATCCTGGAGAACATCCGCTACGGGAGGCCGGACGCGCCCGACGACGAGGTGGTGATCGCCGCGCGCATCGCGGGCGCCCACGACTTCATCACGGCGATGCCGGAGGGCTACCGGACCGAGGTCGGCGAAGGCGGCAGCCGACTCTCCGCCGGCCAGAAACAGCTCGTCTCGTTCGCCCGCGCGATCCTGGCCGATCCGCAGATCCTGGTGATGGACGAAGCGACGTCCTCCGTGGACACGGAAACGGAAATGCACATCCAGGACGGACTGCGGCGCGTCCTCATGGGACGCATCAGCTTCGTCATCGCGCACCGCCTCTCGACGGTCCGGAACGCCACCCGCATCCTCGTGATCGACGGCGGGCGCATCGTGGAGACCGGCGATCACGCCACGCTGCTCGCGGCCGACGGCCACTACGCGAGTCTGTACCGGCAGCAGGGGCTGCGCGACACGAAGAGCCTCTGGACACCGGGTTACGAGGCGCTCCCGGCAGGCGGCGGCGACGGAGCCCGATAACGCGTCCGGCTCGAAGCGTCGCGCACCGCGTGCGACGCCCTGGACGGCGTCGAGGACGGGCCTAAGACTCGACGGCGGACCTCTCGGAGTTCCACGCCCGCGGCGGCAAGATCCTCATGTACCAGGGCTGGAACGACTTCCCCCTGCGCGCCGGGCGCGCCTTCGACTACCTGGCCGCCGTCGAAGCCGCGGCCGGCGGCCCGGAACAGGCGGCCGGGTTCTTCCGGCTGTTCATGGTGCCCGGCATGCTGCATTGCTTGGGCGGCCCGGGTCCGTGGCAGGCGGACTACGTGGACCCCATCGTCAAGTGGACGGAACAGGGCATCGCGCCCGAACGGATCGTGGCGACGCATCCCGCCGAGGCCATCGCCCTGCCGCACCTGAATCCGAGCCGGCCGCCGGAACCGTCGCGGGCGTTCACCCGGCCCCTGTGCGTCTATCCGAAGCTCGGCCTGTACCGCGGCGAGGGGGACCCGGACGACGAGAGCAGCTTCCGGTGCGCCGTACCGTAGAGCGTCGCGAGCGGGAGCATTTCTGTATGCTCCCCGCACGCCCGGTCAAGGAAAGAACCATGGAAACGTCGCATCGCTACGCCCGTCTTGCGGCGGTTTCGCTGATCGCCGCGCTGGGGGCGATGCCCCGTGCGGCCGTGGCGGAGGAAAGCCAGTGTCACAAGCTCTACCGGCTGACCGACCTCTCCCACGCCATCGAGCCCGGCATCTCCGTGGCGGCGACGGAGTCCCTGCCCGGGCATTGCCGCGTACGGGGCGTCGTCAACCGCGCCATCCGCTTCGAAGTCACGCTCCCGGACGAGTGGAACGGCCGGCTGATGTTCTCCACGGTCGGTGGCAGCGCCGGGACGATCGGCGACACGACGAGCCTCCTCGGCCGCGGCTTCGCGATGGCTTCCACGGACACCGGGCACGAGCTCGAGGAAGGCAACGGATACCTGCGCCAGCCGGAGGCGGCCCTCGACTACGCCTACCGGGGCGTGCATCTCGCGACGGTGGCCGCGAAGCGGGTGATCGGCCACTACTACGGCCGGGAGATCGACCGGTCCTACCTGCAGGGCTGTTCGAACGGCGGCCGGGCCGCCCTGCTCGAGGCCGAGCGCTTCCCCGAGGACTATGACGGCATCATCGCCGGCGCTCCCCTGTTCCACTTCACGGAGTTCCTGCCCTGGATGGTCGCGGTGCACAACCTGCAAGCCGCGCATCCCCTGGACAAGGCCGCCTTCACCCTGCTCGACGATGCTTCGCGTACCGCCTGCGACGCGCTTGACGGCGTGGAGGACGGCGTCATCAACGACCCGCGCATGTGCGAGGTCGACGTCGATGCCCTGATCTGCGCGGACGGGGAGGACGAAAACTGCCTGACCGCCGGGCAGGCGGAGACCGCGCGCTTCATCTACGGCGACATGGTGGACGAGGACGGCAACCTGATCGCCCCGGGGGTACCGCCGGGCGCCGAGGCCGCCGGCGACTGGGCCTTCTGGCTGCTCGCGAACGAGGCGGTAGGCAGCATCGGCGACGCCCTGCGGGAGATGCTGACGCTCATCATGCGTCACGAACCGGGCTTCGACGCGGAGGGTTTCGACCCCGTACGCGACCGGGCGCGGATCGTGAGCGCGCTGGCGCCCTTCGACACGATGGGAGACCTCGGCGAGTTCCGCGACCGTGGCGGCAAGATGCTGATGTACCAGGGCTGGAACGACTTCCCGCTGCGGCCGGGACGCGCCTTCGACTACGTCGCTGCGCTCGACGCGGCGAACGGCGGCCCGGAGCGGACGGCGGACTTCTTCCGGCTGTTCATGGTCCCGGGCATGGTGCACTGCGCCGGGGGCCCCGGGCCGTGGCAGGCCGACTACGTGGACCCGATCGTGAAGTGGACCGAACAGGGCGAAGCGCCGGAACGCCTCGTCGCGACCCACCCGGGCGAGCCGGTACCCATGTTCCACCTGAACCCGAGCGAGCCCCCGGCGGCCTCTCGTGCCTTCACGCGACCCCTGTGCGTCTACCCGAAGCTCGGGCTGTATCGCGGCGAGGGGGACCCGAACGACGAGAGCAGCTTCCGCTGCGCCGTACCCTGAAGCGCGGCAACGACCGAGCACGCATCCCGAGAACGAACTGTCCGGAAGGAGACCCCGATGTCCCGAGCCCCGATGTCCCGAGCAAGGGCGCTTGCCCCCTTGATCGCCCTGTGCTGGGCGGCGAGCGCGGCCTCCGCCGACGCAAACACCTGTCGCGACCTCTACCGGCTGACCGACGTCCACTACGCGATCGAGCCCGGCATCTCCGTGCCGGCGACGGACGAATTGCCCGCCCACTGCCGCGTGCGCGGGGTGATCAACCGCGCCATCCGCTTCGAGGTGACGCTGCCCGAAGACTGGAGCGGGCGCCTCATGTTCGAGGCGGTCGGCGGGGCCGCCGGCACCATCGGCGACACCACGAGCCTGCTCGCCCGCGGCTTCGCCCAGGCGTCCACCGATACGGGCCACGAACTCGCCGAGGGCAACGCCTTCATGAAACAGCCGGAGGCGCTCCTCGACTACGCCTACCGGGGCGTGCACCTCGCGACGACGGCGTCGAAGCGCGTCATCGCCGAGTACTACGGCCGCGACGTCGATCACTCATACCTCAAGGGCTGCTCCAACGGCGGCCGCGCCGCGATGCTCGAGGCGGCGCGCTTCCCGGAGGACTACGACGGGATCATCGCCGGGGCTCCCGCCTTCTGGTTCCAGGAGTTCATCCCGTGGATGGTCGCCGTCGGCCGCAAGCAGGCGGCGAATCCCCTGGACCGCGCCGCGTTGCAAGTCCTCGACGACGCCTCGCGCAACGCCTGTGACGCCATGGACGGCCTCGAGGACGGGGTCATCAACGATCCGCGGACCTGCTCGGTGGACGTCGACGCCCTCGTGTGCGAAGCGGGACGGGGCGACGGCTGCCTGACCCCCGGCCAGGCGGACACCGCGCGTTTCATCTACGGCGACGTGAACGACGCCGAGGGCAACCTGCTCTATCCCGGGGTGCCTCCCGGCGCCGAGGCGGCCGGCGACTGGGGCGGATGGATCCTGCCCAACGAGGTGCTGGCGGGCGGAACCACGATCGTCGGCGACCTCATCCCCGAGATGCTCACGTTCCTGATGCGGCACGACCCGACGTTCGACCTGGAGAAGTTCGACCCGGTCGCGGACCACGACCGGCTCACCGATCCGATGACGCCCCTGGACCTGCGCACGTCCGACCTCTCCGAGTTCCGCGACCGCGGCGGCAAGCTCCTGATCTACCAGGGCTGGAACGACTTCCCCTTGCGGCCGCAACGCGCGATCGCGTACCTTGAGTCGGTCGAGGAAGCGATGGGCGGCGCGGAGGAGACCGCGGACTTCTTCCGCATGTTCATGGTGCCCGGCATGGTGCACTGCGCCGGCGGCCCGGGCGCCTGGCAGGCCGATTACACGGATCCCATCGTCAAGTGGCGCGAAGAAGGAGAGACCCCCGAGCGCATCCTCGCCACCCACCCCGGCCCGATGGCCCTGGATCACCTGGACGCCGAGGCGACAACGGGTCAGCAGCGCAGCTTCACGCGGCCGCTGTGCGCGTATCCCGAACTCGCGCAGTACGATGGCGCAGGCGATCCAGACGACGAGGCGAGCTTCGGCTGCGCGGCGCCATAGGGAAAGTCAGGCGGCCTTCCTGTCCCGGTCTTCCGCGCCGAACGAATCCGCGCTCTCGAGCAGGGCCACCATGCGGGTCAGCGTTTCCGTCTGACCCTCCACGTCATGGGGCCTTCCGACGGTGGCCCCGATGTTCAGCCGCCGTATCACCTGGCGCGGCGGACGGGCGGGTGAACTCAGGGCGGGCATCACGCTGACCAGGACGGTGGGAATGCCGGCGGCTTCCAGGCCTCGTGCGATCAGACTCACGGTCTGATGGCAGACGGGTCAGCTCGGCACGAGCAGGGCGGCCTCCACTCCGTCCGCCCTGAAAGCCTCGACGATCTCGGGGATGGTCACCTTCAGCAGCGGCGCCACGTTGGGCTGGAGCCCCATGAGGACGAGGGTTGCTTCGGACAGCGAGCCGATGGTGCCGTTCTCCTCCAGTTCGTTCAGCCGGTCGAAGGGCAGATTGGCGTTGATGTCTTCCTTGGCGTACCTGTGGTCGTACCCGGGGTGGTCGATGCGCAGCCTGGAGCGATCCACGTCGGTCGGAATCCTGCGGATCTGCGGCGCCTCGTCGCCGAAGGTGGGGAAACCGCGCATGGGTTCCTGTTCCCCCTCGATGGAGTAGCCGCCGGTGGTGACGAGTCCGAAGCGAGTCTCCGACGCCGGCCTCGCGAGCCGGACGAACGGGTCTCCCTCCGTGGTGAACCACGGGTATCTCGCAAACGCGTCCTTGGCCTTCCCCTGGGGCAGGAGAGGCTTGGCGAACTCCACCCACTCCGTGAACCTGCCCTGCCAGCCTTCCAGGCTCCCCGTGTCAGTCATCCCGTCCCTCCGTTACCCACGTTCTCAGGGCACTCACCCCGCACGGCGACCAACTCTACCCGCTTGCGATCCGGGCTGTCACCCGGAGAGTTGTCCAACGCTAAGTGAGCCTGAAGGGGGGCGCGGTTTCCAACGCCAGGTGAGCCTGAAGCGTTCGGTTCGGACGATCATTCGGAGGATGATCGTGACGCTCGGGACCGAACGGCTCCGCACGGTGGAGCAGATCCGGGACTTTCTCGACGGCAACGGGGAGGTGGAGTTCAGGCCGCGGGACCGGGACGAGGCGTACGGGTTCGTGCGCCGCACCTTGGTGCGCCTGGACTACGACGCGCTGGGTCGCGCGGGCAAGGGCACGGTGCGCGAGTTTCTCGGCAAGGCGACGGGGTTGTCGCGCGCCCAGGTGACGCGCCTGATCGCACAGTACCGGGCGACGGGGCGCATCGAGGACCGCCGCGCGGCGAACAGCGGCCGGCCGTTTGCGTGCGTGTACACGGCGGCGGACATCCGCCTGCTGGCGGACGCCGACGAGATCGGCGGCCAGCTCTGCGGGCCGGCGGCGTGCGAAGTGCTGCGTCGCCAGTACGAGGTGTTCGGCGACGCCCGCTTCGAGCGTCTGGCGCGGCTGTCGCCGTCGCACCTGTACAACCTGCGGCGCTCCAGGACCTACCGCACACGACGCACGCTCGTCGAGCACACGCGGCCGACCGCGGTGCGCATCGGCGAGCGCCGCCGGCCGACCCCCGGCGGCAAGCCCGGCCACGTGCGCGTGGACACGGTGCACCAAGGCGACCGCAACGGCGTCAAGGGCCTCTACGTGGTCAACCTGATCGACGAGGTCACCCAGTTCGAGCACGTCGGCGCCGTCGCCACGATCTGCGAGGGACACCTCGTCCCGGTGCTGGAGGAGATGCTCGCCGCCTTGCCGTTCGTCGTCCGCGGCTTCCACGCCGACAACGGCTCCGAGTACGTCAACCACGCCGTCGCGGCGATGCCCGACAAGCTGCATGTCCCTGATTTCACGAAGTCCCGCGCGCGCCGCTCCAACGACAACGCCCTCGTCGAGGGCAAGAACGCCAGCGTCGTGCGCAAGTGGCTCGGCCACGACCACATCCCGCAACGCTTCGCGCCCGCGGTCAACGCCTTCGCCAGGGACGTGCTCTCGCCGTACCTGAACCACCACCACCCCTGTCTGTTCGCCACCGAGGTCCGCGACGCCAACGGCAAGGTGCGCCGCCGCTACCGACGCGGCGACGTCGCGACCCCCTACGAGAAGCTCAAGTCGCTGCCCGACGCCGCACGCTTCCTGAAGCCCGGCGTCACCTTCGCCGACCTCGACCGCAGCGCCCACGCCAGATCCGACCTCGACGCGAACCGTCGGGCGAACCGCGCCCGCGACGAACTGTTCCGCACCATCGGCCAGGCCATCGCCAGCGCCGCATGAGCGCGCCGCGACCGCGACGGCCATGGTCGGGAGCTGTCGTTTGCATGTCGGCGCCGCGGCAACGGACCCGGCGCCGCCACGTCGCGTGGATATCCGCATCGGGCGGGACAACCTGTCCTTGGCCGTAGGCCCCGCGCCGGCGCGGCGCGTGAACTGTCCGTGCCGCGTGCGGCCGGGGCGCCGGCCCGAGACTCCGCAGTGCGCTTGCCGCGGCGTGCCAGCGACCGCGCTTCAGCACCGCGGGAACGCTCTCCCTCAAGACAAGCCCTCGTCCCGTTCAAAGTCCTCGGACCGCGCGCCGCCCGCCCGCTTCTGAAAGCGGGCGGCGCGCACCCGGCGTTGCCTCCACCCACCACCCGACCTACCATCCGAAACCCTCAACAACCCATCGTCCAACCGAACGCCCAAGCTCAGTCCAGACACCGCCCGTTCAGGCTCATAATCTCATTGGAAAACGCTCCCGGTCCCACGGAAGCGCGCCAGACTCTACGGGTCGGCATCCGGCTCGGAGAAGGGATCCCACTCGTCGTCCTCGGGCTCCTCCCGATCGTCGAACCAGTGGATCTGGAACTCCGGCGGCAGCGGTTCCGCGTTCTCGAGCCGCGGTCCCATGGAGCGCAACTGGTCGAGCATCATCAGGACGTAGGGGTCCTTCCTGCCGCCGAGGCCCCGGATCTCGGTGAGCTCCTCCAGGATCGTGACGCACCACCAGAAAACGTCCTCGCCCGGCAGCGGCTCGCGCTTGCCGGGCTTGTCCTCCACGGTCTCGAAGTCCCGGTGCAACCGTTCGAGGTACCGCGCGATGCGGCGGTTGCCGAGCAACTCCGGCGACGTGTCCTTCGCGATCCGAATCATCCGCGGCGAATGCCGCTCGAGGAATGCCTGCGCTTCCAACGTCCCTGTCTCCCTGAGTGCTGCGTGCATCGGGGAGTGTCCGGGACGCGGACGGGTGCGGAGAAGCAGCCAAGTCTGCCGTTCGTGTAGGAAAAACGCCTCGAGAACGGGAGGAGAGGGCCTTTACCGCTCGGCCGAAGCGAGGAACTCCCAAACCGCGTCCGCCCCGCCCGCCGCAATGCGTCGCCCGAGCCGCGCCTGCCAGACGCTCTCGGCGCCGTGCTCGTCGCGCCAGGCCCAGAGACGGCGGGTGAAGTGGTGCAGCGTGTGTTCGTGGGTGAAGCCCATCGCGCCGTGGACCTGGTGCGCGATCTCCGCCGCGACGCCGGCCGCCTCGCCGACGCGGGACTTGGCCGCGGCGACCTGGTCCGGAAAGCGGGGCGTTTCAAGCGCGTCTATGGCGCCATCGGCCGCGCGTTGCGCGGCCGCGGTCTCTCCCGCGAGCACCGCGAGGTTGTGCTGGATCGCCTGGAACTTCGACAGCGGCCGGCCGAACTGGTGGCGTTCCATCGCGTAGCCGATGGCGAGTTCGAGCGCCCGCGACAGCGCGCCGGACATCAGGGCGACGCGCGAGAGCGCAAGCAGCTCCGGGAGACCCGCGATGTTCACGTCAGCCGGAGTCTCTGTACCGCCCACGATGCGGTCCCGGGGTTCGCCCGCCAGGTTCGTTCCCGGTGCGTGGTCGAAGTCCGTCACCACCCTCCCCGTCTCCGCGTGCAGCACCGCGTCGGCGCGCCGCCCCCAAGGCGCCACGCCGCCCGTGGCGATGGTGGCGAGCCCCTCGACATCGCACAGCCGGTTCGCCAGCAGCGTCTCCGCGAGCGGCAGCGGCGCCGCATGCCGCCCGGCCACCTGCAGCAGGCCGAACAGGTCCGCCAGACGGGTCCCGGAAACGGCGCTGCCCACCTGTCGCAGGCCGGTTTCGGAGAGCACGTCCCAGAGCGCCTCGGGGAACGCGCCGGCCTCGGCCGCGTCGAGCAACGCCTTGTCGCAGTGATCGCGGAAGATGCGTTCCGCGGTGTCGGCCAGCAGCGCGTCCATCACCGCAGGCCGAGCCCCCGGGCGATCACGCCACGCAGGATTTCCCGCGTACCCCCGCGGACGGTGAAGGACGGCGAGTGCAGGAGCGTCTGCTCGAACGACCTCCGCAAGGCCGAACCCGCAATGCCCACGGAGGCCGCCGGCGGCGCCAGCCGCAGCAGTTCCGGCACCAGCTTCTCGAAGTCGTTGCCGAGTTGCTTGACCAGGGCCGCCTCCACGGCCGGGCTCTTGCCGTCCTGCAGCATTCCCGCCACCGACATCGACATCTTGCGCAGCGTCATGAGGTGGCTCGCGACGCGGCCGATGAGGGCCGCGGTGGACTCGTCCGGCTCCGGACCCGCGGCGCGCACGAACTCGACGAACACCCGGAACGCCGACAGGAACCGCTCGGGCCCGCTCCGTTCGTAGGACAGTTCGCTGGTGACCTGCTCCCAGCCGTTGCCCGGCTCGCCGATGACGTCCTCGTCGGCCACGAAGCAGTCCTCGAACACGACCTCGTTGAAGTCCTCGCCACCCGCGATGTTGCGGATCGGGCGTACGGTGACGCCCTCGCCGTGGAGATCGACCACCAGTTGCGACAGGCCGGCGTGACGGTTGTCGCCGGCCCCCCTCTGCTTGCGAGGGGCAAGCCCCTCGCGCTCCCCGGCTGAGGGCTCTGTCCGGACCAAGGTCACCATGTAGTGGTTGCGGTGCGCGTCGGTCGTCCAGACCTTGGTGCCGTTGACCACCCACCCGCCCTGGACGGCCTCGGCGCGGGTGGACACGGACGCGAGGTCCGAGCCGCTGTCCGGTTCGCTCATGCCGATGGAGAAGTACGTCTCGCCCCGGGCGATGCCCGGCAGGTACCGCACGCACTGGGCCTCGGTGCCGTAGCGCAGGAGCAGCGGGCCGCTCTGCCGGTCCGCGATCCAGTGCGCGCTCACCGGGGCGCCGGCGGCGAGCAGTTCCTCCGTCACCACGTAGCGCTCGAAGAAGGTCCGCTCGCCGCCGCCGTACTGCGCCGGCCAGGTCATGCCGATCCAGCCGCGCCGGCCGAGCGCGCGCGTGAACTCGGGGCTGTGGCCCTCGTTGAAGTCGGAGTTCGGCAGGTAGTCGGCGGGCATGTGTTCGGCCACGAACGCCCGCACTTCCGCGCGCAGCCGCTCGGCCGCTTCGGGGAGCCGCACGGGGTCGAAGCGGAGGCCCTGGAAGGTCACCGCAGCGCTCCTGGGAGCGCATCGGGCACGGCACGATCGCGTAACATCCCGGGGGTGAGTTCCGAGTCGATTTCCTTGCGCCCCTTGCCCGCTACCCGGCCACTTGGGCGTGCCGCATGAACGAAGCCCATCTCGCCGAGCGACTCGCCCCGATCCTGCACGAAGTCGAGAAGCGCGCCCGGGTCGCGGACGCTTTCGTCGACAAGGAGGTCTACCGGATCCTCCTCGCGACGGTGTGGGCGAACGTGGTCATGAACCCGGACGAAGCCGGCATCGACGTCGCCGACCTCGAGCGCGTGCACGACGTCATCAACGCCCGGGCGCGGGACGTCCTCGGCAGCGACGACGCCATCAAGGACTGCTTCCGCTTCGTCACGAGCCGGGCGGGCGAGGCCGCGATGGACCAGGCGCGGTTGAGCCGGACGCACCGGGAACTCCTGCTCTACTTCTCGTCGATGATCCTCGACCCCGACGGCCACCGCCGCTGGATGGCCGACGTGGAACGGCGGAACGAAGACTCCTGACGGACGTCCCGCCGCACGGACCCGTTTCACTTCGTGAGGCTTGTGTACACCCGGTTCACGAACCCGAGGGAGGCCGCTACGTTCCCGTAGCGCTCCTCGAAGCCGGCGGTCGGGTTGCTCGCCCCCACTTCCGCGAGGGTCTTGCCCTCGGCGATGCCGGCCGCGATCCGGTCGCGCACCGTGGTCAGCATCGCGATGTAGGCCTCGAGGGCCGCGTAGTCCACGATCTCGCCGTGGCCGGGGATCACGATCGCGTCCTTCGGCAACTCGTCGAGGATCGCCTGGCAGAAGGCGATCATGCCGTCGATGTCGCCCCCGCTGTCGACGTCGACGAACGGATAGCCGAGGTTGTTGAAGACGTCGCCCAGATGCACCGCCTTGTGCTTGCGGAAGATCACCGCCGTGTCCCCCGTGGTGTGGGCCGGCCCGGCGTGCACGAGGTCGATCTGGTCACCGTTGTAGTGCAGGCGCATGCGGTCCTCGAAGGTGATCGCGGGGAGCGCGTCCTCCGGATACGGCTGCTGGCCGTACTTGGCGATCACCATGTTGATGACGCCGCCCCTGGCCATGTCCTCGCGCGCGTTCTGGTGGGCGACGATCTTCGTCCCGGCCGGGCCGAGCGCGAGGTTCCCCTCCGCGTGGTCGAAGTGCCAGTGCGTGTTGACCGCGTAGTCCACGGCGCCGCCTCCGAGTGCCTCGATGGCGGCGTTCACCTTCGGGATCATTTCGGGGAACTGGTCGTCCACGATGAGGACGCCGTCCTCGCCGATCGAGACCCCGATGTTCCCGCCCATGCCGAACAGCACGTAGAGGCCGTCGGCGACCTTCTCCGTCCTGATCTCCGCCGTCTCCAGGTCCCAGCCGAACCCGGCCAGGAGTTCGTCGAGGGTCATCACGTCGTCCGCCGCGGCGACCGAGAGGCCGAGGCCCGCGAACAGGCCGACGAACGTGCGTCTGATGTGCTTCATGGTCTTCCCCTTGCCTCAGTCCGGCAGACCCAGGATCCGCTTCGCGACGATGTTCAACTGCACTTCCGAGGTGCCCCCTTCGATGGAGTTCGCCTTCGACCGCAGCCACTGGCGGGTGGTCCCGAGTTCCCCGGCCTCGAAGCCCTCGCCCGACCAGCCCACGCCCCGCGTGCCCATCATGGACATCAGCAGGTCGTAGCGGTTCTTGTTGTGCTCGGTGCCATAGTACTTGAAGAACGACGACGCGAAGGTCGGCGCCCTGCCGCTCTGCATCTCCTCGCCGTTGCGCCGGACGGCCAGGCCGAAGGCGCGTTCGTTCATCGCGTGCCGGAGCACCCGCGCGCGCATCGACGGGTCCGCGATGCGCCCGTCGGCCTCGCCGGCGTACTGCTTGGCCACCTCGCCCATGGTCGCCTCGCGGCCGCCGGACGCCATGCCGCCGCCGATCGACGTGCGCTCGTACTGCAGCAGCCGCTTCGCGACCGTCCAGCCCTGGCCCGGTTCGCTGACGACGTTCTTCTTGGGCACCCGGACATCGTCGAAGAACGTCTCGCAGAACGGCGACGCACCGCTGATGAGCGGGATCGGCTTGACCGTCACCCCCGGCGAGTCCATGTCGAAGAGGATGAAGGTGATGCCCTGGTGCTTCGGCACGTCGGGGTCCGTGCGGACCAGGCAGAAGATCCAGTCCGCGTTGTCCGCGCCGGACGTCCAGATCTTCGAACCGTTGATGATGTAGTCGTCGCCGTCCTCTTCCGCGCGGGTGCGGAGCCCCGCGAGGTCCGAGCCGGAGCCCGGCTCGCTGTAGCCCTGGCACCACCAGATGTCGCCGCGGACGATCTTCGGGATGTGCTCCTCGCATTGTTCCGGCGAGCCGAACTCGAGCAGCGCCGGGCCGATCATCGACAGGCCCATGCCGGTCAGCGGCGTGCGCGCCCGGATGCGCCGCATCTCCTCGGCAAGGATCTGCGCCTCGTCCCTGGTCAAGCCTCCACCGCCGTATTCCGTCGGCCACATCGGCGCCGTCCACCCCCGTTCCGCCATGCGGTCGATCCACAGCCGGGTCTCCGGGTTGCGGTACCTCACCTTGCGCCCGCCCAACGGATACTCCCCGTCCGCCATGGGCGTACGGATGCTCGGCGGACAGTTGTCCTCCAGCCAGGCCCGTGTTTCTTCTCTGAAGCTCATGTGGCTCTTCCTCTCCGACGGCCGCGCAATGGTAGCGTCTCGAACGGCGGACGCCACACCCCGGGGCCTGCCCGCCATCGTGTCCGAACAGGACGCAGGTGTAGGGGACCCTCGCGAGCGAGGCGGCACTCGCCCGTGGGAAGCCAATACGGGCAGGGCGGTTCCGAGCGCTTTGCGAGCATCGTCCTGTTCGACGCACCTATGGGTCGCCTGGCCATGCGGATCGAAAACGCGGCCTCGGCGCTCAACGTATTGGGCGCTTCGCTGCAAGTGACCGCGGTGTCGCCCAGGCCTGAGGCTCGCGCCCGACGATGTCGGCTTGACGACCAACAAAGGCTGTCCGTTCAACGGTCTCGCCTTGAACCCGCCACCAGATACCCAGCCGCTCTACCCGAAGAACGCGAAGTGCTCGGTGTTGTTGAATGGAAAGCGCTGTGCACCCGGAGTGTTCTCGATCCCAAGATACCGCCGCAACGCCTTGTGCACGTGCTTCGGGTAGATGATCGTGCCGTTCGCGTCATCCCGCCGCAGCGTCCGCGGGTTCATCCGCTGCGCGAAGTGCAGGCCGTCCGTCTCCCCACCGCACGGTTCGTCCAGCGCTGGCCCTTCTCCATGATCACGTAACTGCCGATCCGCCAGTGGTCCTTGCCGTCCTGCGAGTTGTAGAAGTTCGTGCGGCCGAAGTCCGAACCCATGACGACTACCATCCGATCGGCCACGCCGTGCTGCTCCGCGTAGTCCCACAGGTAGTCCACACCGTCGGTCAGGTTGCCCAGCAGCCACTCGTGGTCCGGGTCGTGCGTCGCGTGCGTATCGAGTCCCGCCAATGTCCTGGCGACCGCACTCATACGTCGACCCCACGTTCCACATCGGCGTCACTCGGCCATTGCAATTCGGACGTTTCCATCCGAAACTCGGACGATGTCGACAGAGGAGTTCCTCCGTGCCCTTCGCAGATTCGCGCGCACAAACAAGCTGGAGCTCTCTGTGCAGCGGCGACGCGGCAAAGGGAGCCACGCGATGATCCTCCTCGGGGACCGACGGTCATTCGTTCCCATGACCAGCCAACTGCCGCGCGGCACGCAGGATGCGATCTTGAGGCAACTGGGGCTGCGGCCAAGCGACTTGCAGCGCAGGAGTTAGAGCGATGTCGCAGGAGTGCATTGAAACGCCTCTCGCATACCCGGCACGGCTCACTCCAGAAGCGGAGGGAGGATTCACCGTCACGTTCGGCGACCTGCCGGAGGCGATCACCTACGGCGCGAACGAGCGCGAGGCGAGCGCGATGGCCGTGGAGGTTCTTGAGCTTGCGATCGCCGAGCGCATGGATCGCGGCGAAGATATCCCGACACCCGGCCCGGCCCGCCCCGACGAGTTGTTGGTGTCGATGCGACCTCTGCTGGCCGCCAAGGTGGCGCTGTACTGCGCGCTCGCCCGGGACCACGTCAGCAAGTCCGAACTGGCACGCCGGCTCGGAGTCGACGAAGCCGTAGTCCGCCGCATGCTCCACCCACGCCGGGCCACGCGGATCGACAACGTGGCGTCGGCGCTCAACGTATTGGGCGTTTCGCTGCAAGTGACCACGGTGTCGCCCAGGCCTGAGACTCGCGCCTGACCTCGGCTTGACGAACAAAGGCCGCTCGTTCATCGGTCTCGTTCTGAACCTGTCACCAGATACCTGCTTCTCCTCTACCCGAAGAACGCGAAGTCCTCGGCGTTGTGGAACGGGAAACGCCGCACTCCGAGGGAGTTCTCGATCCCCAGATAGCGCCGCAGCGCCTTGTGCAGATGCTTCGGGTAGGACGTGGCGACGCCGGCGACCAGGCGTCGTGTGCGACGGCTCCCACGGCGGCGTCGGAACCGGAGGAAGACCCGAACGCGCCGGCCAGCGGCGGTGAGCGGAACACGCCGCCATCCTGCGACCCAAGCCAGTCCTGGCTCAGCAGCGGCGGACTCGACAGGTCATCGGCCGACGTGAAGCCCTGCATCGCGCGGCGCACGTCCTGGTCCGGCACCGGACAGCTCAGCTCCGCGGCCGGGCGGCTCGGCGTCGACGCGTACATCGTATCGGGCATCCGCGCGCGGGCTGCGGAACGCCGGCGTTCCTGCTCCCAGCGCAGTCGTGCTACGCGGGCCTGTTCGGCGTCCCGGGCCGCGCGTGCGGTGGACAGCGCCTGCTGGCGCTCAAGGTGTGGCCGACGAGAGTCCGCCTCGGTGGCGTGTGCAATCGATCCAGCCAGCGCCGCCGCCAAAGCAAAGCCCAGCACCCTATCCAAACCGTTCACGCAACACTACCCAGCGGTTCGGACGCCCTGCATCCGAAAGTGGCACGGTGCGCGTTGGCACCCTTACTTCGTGCCTTTCATCAATCGCCCCGATCAATCGCCCCGATCAGTCGCCCCGAATAAGACCCTTGGAACCATACGAGGCAGATCGATGAGGGTCTACCGTCAGAACAGGCGGTCCTACGTCGGCGGCGGAACGCAGCCTCCCGTCGTCCGGGTCCGGACCGTTGGAGAGTGCGGTGTGCCAGGGCAGACCCGTGGCGCGGCGAAGGCCTCCTCGCGGCCACGGAGTTCGCTTCGCGACAGCCGTCGCGCCTCCGGGTCCGCCATGCGCGGTCGTGCCACTAAGGTGGGGCAGAAGACGCTGGACATGGAACCCCAGACCATGACGGGCAACTGCAGCGGGGCGCCACGCTGCCGGTCGTCAAGTCCACGGAGCCGCACCGCCCGAGGCCACGAGCCTGCTGGCCGGCCCGGTTCCGCGCCGTCGCCGCCCGGCAGAACCCGCGCGACGCGCTCGCCACCGAGATCATCCGTGCCTTGGGGATCCAGGCCCACGAGTTGCCGGCCGGCTGTCGGCGCCGGCGTAGTTCGGTCAGGTCGGCGCTTACGGGGAGAAGCCCGTCCCCTGTATCTCCTGTCCCCTGGCTAGGACGAACGCCGGCGATTCCAGCACCGACAGGTCGGTGAGCGGATCGCCCTCGACGAACAGCAGGTCCGCCGCGAAGCCGGGCGCAATCCTGCCCGTCACCGTGCCCAGGCCGATGGCTCCTGCGCAGTCCGACGTCGCGCTCCGCAGGACCTCGACGGGGGTGAGCCCCGCGAAGTGCGCGAAGACCGGCAGCGCGCGGGCCAGGTCCTCGTGGCGCACGTTGGGAATGCCGGCGTCGGTCGACGCGATGAGCCGGACGCCGGCTTCGCGCATCCGCGCGAACGTGCCCTGCACGGCCTGTTCGAACTTCCGGTTCTTGGCGAAGCGGGCCCAGCCCGCGTTGATCGTCGGGGACACCCAGACGCCGTTCGCCGCGATGGCCGCAGCCACCTCGGGATCGTATCCGGAGCGGGTCCCGTCGTCGCCGAGCCAGGAGCAGTGCTCGATCGTCGCCACCCGCGCGCGTGCCGAGTGGGCGATCCCTTCCGTGCCGTGGCAGTGCGCGGCCACGTCGAAGCCCCGCCGCCGGGCATGCTCGACGATTTGGCGGGTGGTCTCCGCGTCGTACTGCGCACTGCGGGGCGACGAGCCCTTCGTGAGGTTGCCGCCGGTCGCCATGATCTTGATGAGGTCGACCCCGTGCTCCGCCTGCCGCTCGATGACGGTCTCGGCGGTCGCGGCGTCGCACGCCTCGCCGCCCCAGAAGTGGCAGTGACCGCCGATGGACGTCACCGGCTGCCCCGCGCACAGGAGCCGCGGCCCCGGTTGGCCCGCCGCGATGCGATCGCGCAGACCGAGCTCCAGCCACTTGCCGCCGCCGAGATCCCGGGCGGTGGTGATGCCCGCGCGGACCATCGCCTCGGCCCGATGGTCCATGTCCCGCACAAGCTTCTCGTCCGGCACGGCGAGCTGAGCTGCCGGCGTCCGGAGGGAGGGGTCGAGGGTCATGTGGACGTGGGCGTCGATGAGCCCGGGGATGACCGTGAGCCCCGCCAGGTCGCGGCGGTCCCGTGCCGGTCCGTCGTCGGCGTCGCCCACCCCGGCAACGCGCCCGTCCTCGACGGCGAGTACGTCCGCCATGGCGTACTCGGACGCCACACCGTCCCAAATCCGAACGTTACGGAAGACCGTTCGATGCATCCGCGCGATTCTAACCCGTGGCCCGCCTCCCCCTGCCAAAGCCCGGCCACCGACAAGCCCGGCCACCGCGCTTGCACGCCGGCCCATTACTCGGCACCATCGGGCCGCCTTGTCCACTCTTGTCGACTTCGGAGACCGGCCGCCGACGGGCCGGATCCCGCCCCCGGAGGGAGGACTCATGACCTACGCCAGCGACCGCACCTACTACGACGCCGACAGCCACATCATGGAGCTGCCGGATCACCTGCGGCGCTGCGCCGAGCCGGCGGAGCGCGACGACGTGCCGGAGATCTCCTTCGGCGCCGCCGGAGTGCTCGACGAAGCGGTCGCGAAGCTGGCCGAGTCGGGCGGCCACAGCGAGGCGTACCTCGCCGAACTCATCGCCCAGGGCGACGACCTGCTGCGCGGCCCGAAAATGTACGAGGCGCTCGGCGCGTTCGACCCGCAGGAACGGTCGACCGCCCTGGACCTGCTCGGCTTCGAGCGTCAGCTCGTCTTCGCCAGCCTCTCCACGCAGCCGGTGTTCGACCGGCATCTCGACCTGGACACCCGCTACCGCAACGCCACCCTGCACAACCGCGCGATGCACGCGTTCACCGGCGCCGACGAACGGCTGATGGGGGTCGGGGCCGTGGATCTGGACGACCCGGAGCGCGCCGTGCAGGAACTGGACCGGCTGCTCGCCCTGGGTCTCCAGGCGGTCTGGATCCCGCATCGCGACTGCGGCGGCCGCTCCCCGGGGCACAACGACCTCGACCCGTTCTGGGCGCGGCTCCAGGAAGCCGGCGTCCCGTTCGTGCTGCACGTGGGCGGCGACCCGCTGCAGATCGATCCGGTCTGGACGAACAACGGGCGCCCGGCGCCCACGGACTGGCTCGGCGGCGGGGAAAACGTGCGGGGCAAGGACATGACCGCGCTGCATCACGCTCCCGAGCGCTTCGTGAGCATCCTGCTCCTCGACGGGGTCTTCGAGCGCTTCCGCGGGTTGACCGGGGCGGCGGTCGAACTCGGCGCCGGGTACGTCCCGGCCATGCTGCAGCGCCTCGACTGGGTCCAGCAGATCTGGCAGCGGACCGAACCCGAGCTCGCCGCATTCACGCGCAAGCCGAGCGAGCAGCTGACCGACCAGTTCGCTTTCACGCCCTTCGTCTACGAGGATGTGGGCGCCCTCATACGGCAGTCCAACCCGGACCTGTACCTCTTTTCCAGCGACTACCCGCACGTCGAGGGCGGCCGCGACCCGATCGGGCGGTTCGAGGGCACGCTGGAAGGCGTCGACCCGGCCGTGCGCGACCGCTTCTACTCGGAGAACTTCGCCCGCGTCTTCGACGTGAGCTGAGCGGTGGCGGAAGCAACCGCGGCCGCCGGGGCCGGGGCCGCCGGGCGCGCCTCGACCCTGTCGCCCTACCGGCTGATGTCCTACTCGGCGCCCTCGGCGCCGCTGGCCCTCGTCGGCCTGCCCATGGCGGTGTACCTCCCGCCGCTCTACGCCGACTCGGACGGTTTCGGCCTCGAGCTGGCCATGGTCGGGACCATCATCATGCTGTCGCGCCTGACGGACGTGGTGACGGACCCCGTCATCGGTTACATGTCCGACCGGCTGCGGACGCGGTGGGGCCGGCGCAAGCCGTTCGTCCTCATCGGGACGCCCATCTACATCGTCGGCATCTACCTGCTGTTCGTGCCGCCCTGGGAGTTCTCCGAGGTGACCCTGCTGGGGTACACGTTCAACTGGGGCTACGCCTACCTGCTCGCGATGGTCGCGCTCGCCTACCTCGGTTCGACCATCCAGGAACTGCCGTACTACGCCTGGGGAGCCGAACTCGGGCGCACGTACAACGAGCGCACGCTCATCTTCAGCTGGCGCGAGGGCTTCGGCGTCGGCGGTTCCCTGATCTCCGCCTTCACGCCCGCCATCATCCTGTTCTTCGGCTACACGAAGCCGTCGGACGCCGTCTACTTCCTGTCCCTCGGCATGGCGGCGATGATGTTCGTCTTCGTCACCAACGCCATGATCGCGGTGCCGGAGTACCCGGTACAGGAGACGGCGAAGCGGCGCGTGCCCATCCGCGAGGGGCTCAAGTACGTGCGCGGCAACCGCCCGTACATGATGCTGATCGTGATCTTCCTGTTCTCGACGCTCGGCGCGGCGATGACGAACAGCCTCTCGTTCTACTTCGTCAAGCACGTGCTGCTCGCCGGCGAACTGTACGGCCTCTACCTGGCCCCCTACTTCCTCAGCCAGATCGCCGCGGTGCCGTTCTGGTTCTGGCTCTCGCGCAAGGTCGGCAAGCATCGGGCGACGATGTGGGCGATCTTCTGGTACTCGCTGTGGTCGTCCTTCATCCCGCTGATCGCCATTGCCCCCGACGACTGGTTCAACGCCTTCGAGATCCCGGTCGTCCTCGCGTTTCTCCCGACCGACATGCACTCCGGCATCGTCGGCTACTTCGAGGGCATCGACACCGGCAAGTTCTTCTTCTTCATCCTGGTGATGTGCTTCAAGGGATCGTCGATCGGCGCGCTCGCCGCGCTCCCGAACGCGATGGCGGCCGACGTGGTGGACGTCGACACCGCGCAGACCGGGGAACAGCGCGCCGGCGCCTACTTCGCCATCTGGTCCATGGTCAAGAAGGCCGCGTACGCCGTGGGCATCTTCATCGGGACGACCTCGGCGGTCTACTTCGGGTTCAACGCCAACGCGGATCCCCTGAACACGACGAACACCTGGGCCGCGCTGATCTGGCTGGCCTGCCTGTACTCGGTGATCCCGGCGGTCTTCAAGTTCGTGGCGATGCCGCTCCTGTGGAAGTATCCGCTGACGGAGGAGAAGCTCGCGGAAGTGCAGGAGGAGATCCGGCGGCAGCGGGCCGCAGCGGGCAAGGCGGAGGGGGAATGACCAATGGGGGGGCGGAATGACCATGGGCGGATGGACGCGGCGCAGCTTCTTCCGGACCGGCGGCGCGATCGGCCTCGCCGGACTGGGTGCCGGGGCGGGTAGCGCCCGCGCGGAGGACGGCTGGCGGCAGGGCGACCTGCTCCACCTGGTGCCGGGCGCCAACCACGAACGCTTCGTGGTCAAGTGCTCGTTCCGCAGTCCGCGCCGGCCTCCGGTGCTGCGCGTCGGAGATGCCCGCATCGCACCGCGGACGACGGACTCGGAAGGACGCTACTTCGCCTTCGATGCCCGGGGGCTCGACCCCGACCGCGAGTACCCCCTGCAGCTCCTCGACGAGGCCGGCGAAACCCTCACCGACCCGTGGCCGCTCAGGACGTATCCGGCTCCCGACGCACAGCCCGAGTCCGTGCGCCTCCTCGCGTACACCTGCGCCGGGGGATACCCGTCGTATCCGGCGACCGAGCAGCAGCCATTCCTCTCGCTGGCGCTGCGCCGCCGCCTGCTCGGGCGCGCGCTCTCGTTCGCGCCGGATGCCCTCGTCGCGATCGGCGACCACTTCTACTGGGACCAGCGCACGCAGCTCGACTCCGCCCGTGCCAACGTCCGCGAGTCGGCGCGGGCGTGGTACGAACGCATGGGACCCCTGGACCGCAGCCTCCCCGCGAAAGGGACGTCCAACGAGGTCGCCATCAAGACGGCGATCGAACCGCAGTTCGCGGAACTCTACGGCGTCATGCTGCGCTCGACTCCGAGCTACTTCGTCAACGACGACCATGACTACTACGAGAACGACGAGGCGACGGACCGCTTCGTGACGCTGCCGCCGCACGCCTACCAGCTTTCCTTCGGACGGTTCACGCGCGACCTCTTCATGCCCGAGTTCCTGCCGGATCCGGAACGCCCGGCGCTGATGTCGGGTTCGGGCGCCGGCGACCGCGAGCCGGGCGTTTCCGAGAGCTTCGGCACGTTCCGCTACGGCAACCTGGCGGAGGCGCTGATCTACGACTGCGCGCGCTTCCTGTCGCTCAAGGGCGAGGTGGCCGGACTGGTGCCGCCGGAAGCCGAGGACTGGCTGACGGCACGCACCGTCGATCAACGGGTTCGGCACGTCTTCCACGTACCCTCCCATCCCTTCGGATGGACCGCCGGCAAGTGGCGCGAGTGGTATCCGGACGTGGCCGACGTCGGCGAGGGCGACACGGCGATCTCGCAGACCCGCGCGGACGGACAGCAGCGGTTCCGGCTCACCACCGACCGCCGCAAGTTCTTCTGGCAACCGGGTTGGTTCCTGCAGCATCAGCGCCTGCTAGGAGCGCTCTCGGGGCAACGCGAGCGGCCCGGCATCGTCCTGTCGGGAGACCTGCACGCGACCGGCCACGTCCGCATTGCGCGCAGCCACGAACTGGACCTCCGGGCCAGCCCGGTGCACGCCATCCTGACCGGCCCCCTCGGCACGGGCCGGGGGTGGCCGTCCCGGGGCCGCGGCACGCCACCGGTGACGCCCCACGGGCTCGAGGTCGAGGACGTCGCCCCGGTACGCGAGAAGAACGGCTTCGCGTTGTTCGACATCGACCCGGACGCCGTGACCGTACGGCTCTTCGAGTGGCGGCGCGGGGAGCCCGAGACGGCGATCGACGCGCTCCAGCCCTACCACACGGTGACCATTCCGAGGGGCGCGGCGAGCGCCTGACGCCCAGGGGGCCGGCTACGGCGCCCCGCACATGGCGCGAGTACAATCGGCGACGCACTTGCAGGAGGGACGGCCCATGACCGAGCGAGTGTGGGCCGAAATGTCATCCGACCGCCGCAGTTCCAGCGGCGAGGGCATGCGCGCCATGCATCATCGAACAAGGAACGAACAGGGGCGACAGGCCCCATCGTTCGCACCCGACGCCCGATCTCCCCAGGTTCGTCGGCGGGTCGCCCGAGCGGTGAACAAGCTCAACCGTAACCACGAAGAGGACGCCCTTCGGTGGATCGAGGCGGTCTCCGTGTTCGACGAGGATGGCGACTGGTGACGTCCGCCCGCAGCAAGACGGTCGTGCATCGCACGCCAAGCCATACTGAAGTCGATCTCCACCGCGGACCGAGAGCCGCACGCCGTTTCCTCCCTCCCGTCCAGTACGCACGCTCCCGGTGACCCGTCTCTCGCAGGCGCTTGCTCACCAGGAGTTGACGGTCACGGCCGAACTGAACCCACCGAAGGGGATAGATCTCGCCGACCTGTTCTCCGCGGCCGAGTCGCTGCGACCGCACGTCACCGCCTTCAACCTGACCGACTCCGCCGCCTCGCGCATGACCATGGCGCCGATCGCCGCCGCGCATCTGCTGCGCGACCGGGGCATCGAGTCGACGCTGCAGATCGCCGGGCGCGACCGCAACCGGCTGGCCATCCAGGCGGACATGCTCGCGGCGCACGCGCTCGGCGTCGAGAACCTGGTCTGCATGACGGGCGACCCGCCGTCCGGCGGGGACCATCCCGAGGCGAAGGCGGTCTTCGATCTCGGGGCCGAGGACATCCTCGAGGCCGCGGGCCGGCTCGAGGCGGGCGAGGATCTCGCGGGCAACGCCCTCAAGGGCCGCCCCCGCTTTCACAAGGGCGCCGTCGCCAACGTCGCCGTACCGGACCTCGGCAAGGAGGTCGCGCGCATGGAGGCCAAGATCGCCTCCGGCGCCCGGTTCTTCCAGACCAACGCCGTCTACGAACCCGCGGGCTTCGAGCGCTTCATGAAGCGGTGCGAAACGCTGCGGGTCCCGATCCTGGCCGGGATCATCGTGCTCAAGTCCGCGCGACAGGCCCGCTACATGACGGAACGGATTCCGGGCGTGGTCGTTCCAGACCGGCTGATCGACGAACTCGACCGTGCGCCCGATCCTGCCGCGACGAGCGTCCGCATCGCCGGCGACGTCGTGCGCGAGGTGGCGCCGATGTGCCGCGGAGCGCACATCATGGCCATCGGCTGGGAACGTTACATCCCGGACATCCTCGAAGCCGCCGGCCATCCGTGATATCGTCCCACGAGTTAGACGATATCGAGCCGCCCATGACACGCACGGTAATCAACCTCGAGCCCAACCAGAAGGCGTGGCTGGACCGCCAGGCAGCGTTGCGCGGCGTGCCGATGACCGAGCTTGTCCGCCAGGCGGTGCGGGACTTTCGGGCACGCGAAGACACGAGGCCGTCCCTCGAGCACGCCCTGCAGCGAACCGCGGGTATCTGGCGCGGCGGCGACGGACTGGACTACCAGCGCCGTATCCGCGCCGAATGGACCTGAGCCCGCGTGCGCTACCTGCTCGACTCCGTCATCCTGATCGATCACTTCAACGGCGTGACGGAGGCGTCGGAGTTCCTGTCCGCCAATGGGGGCGAGTGTTCGGTTTCCGTTATCACGCGCGCCGAGACGCTGGCGGGATTCGACGCGGAATCGGAGATGGTGGCCCGAGAGTTGCTGGACCTGTTTGTCGCCTCGCCAGTTACGGTGGAGATCGCAGATGTTGCCGCACGCCTCCGACGCACGCACCGCTGGAAGCTGCCGGACGCAATCCAGGCGGCAGTCGCGCTTGAGGAGGATCTGACCCTGATCACACGCAACACTCGCGACTTCAAGGACGGCAATCCCATGCGCGTGGAGACGCCGTACCGGATCTGAACGCCCATCCCGCCGGACGGCGAGCAACAGAAACAGAGGAAGCAACCCATGAAACCAGTCTGCCTCGTCATCGGCGCCGGCGCCGGCATCGGCGGCAACGTCGGCCGCCGCTTCGCGAAGGAGGGGTATCACGCGGCACTGTGCCGGCGCACGGATCAGGACGGCCTCGACCGGCTCGTCGGCGCGATCGAGGGGGACGGTGGTTCCGCGAGCGGCTACCTGCTGAACGCCGTCGACGACGGCACCATCGAGCAACGCGTCGAAGCCGTCGAGGCGGAGATCGGTCCGATCGAGGTCGCCGTCTACAACCTCGGCGCCCAGATCGGCGACCGCCCCTTGCGCAGCACCAGCTACAAGGCGTTCGAGATGGGCTGGCGCCTCGGCTGTTTCGGGCTGTTCCGGCTCGCCAATCTCGTGTGTCCGCTGATGGAGGAGCGCGGCGCGGGAACGCTGCTGGTGACGTCGGCCACCGCCGCGGTGCGCGGCAACGCCGGGCAGCACTCCCACGCGGCGGCAATGGGCGGGCGGCGCATGCTCTGCCAAACGCTCAACGCGGAGTACGGGCCGAAGGGCGTGCATGTCGCCCACATCCTGGTGGACGGCGCCGTCGACGCGCCGGACACCCTCGGCAAGATGCTCGGACGGGAGCGCTACCAGCAGCTACGCGAGACCCGTGGCATGGAGCACGACGGGCTCATGCTCCCGGAGAGGATCGCCGACACCTACTTGCACCTCGCGCAGCAGCACCGATCGGTGTGGACCCACGAACTCGACCTGCGGTCCTTCTCCGACAGTCCTTGGTGGAACGGTTAGGGGGGCGAGGAGGAACTGGTCAAGGCGACCACCCGTGGGGACTTTCGCCACCGTTGGTTTCGCGGGGCGCGACGGGCGTCACGCAAGCAACTTGACCACCGCCATGGCGACCGTCACCGCAAGCGTTGCAGCAAGCCCCATTCCGCCCACGACACCACCGAGGACCCACGCCTTTGTCGCGACGTGGCTCATGTGGGCTTCCAGCGCAGAAACGCGTTCGCGAAGGTCGTGAATCTCCGTCTTCTCGGTAGCCACTTCGAGCCGGGGTACTTTTCGTCGACGAATGCCCCGTCGAACGCAGCGTCGCCTTCGTCCATCTTCGCCATGACAAAGTAGGCGTTCATGGGTTCGCCTCCGATGAAGGCACCTCGAGGAGACGATAACGCGTCCCTCGCGGGGCGGCGTCCTCAGAACACCAGCCGCCCGAGGCTCTCGGCGACGCAGCAGGGCTTGTCCTGCCCTTCGACCTCGACGACCACCTCGTTCATCACCTCGAGCATGCCGCCCTTGATCTCGACGCTCCGGAGCGTGCTCTGCATGCGGATGCGCGAACCCACCGGCACGGGCGACGGAAACCGCACGCGGTTGAAACCGTAGTTGATGCCGAGCTTCTGACCCTCGAGCCGGGGGCCTTCCACGACATGCGCTCGCGGCAGGTGCCCCATGATGGAGAGGGTCAGGTGCCCGTGGGCGATGGGCGCCCCGAAGGGCCCGGCCTTGGCGCGCTCGACGTCCACATGGATCCACTGGTCGTCCAGGGTGACGTCGGCGAAGTCGTCGATGCGCTGCTGGTCGATCTCGAACCATTCGGTCGGCGGATCGGCCTCGCCGATGCGTGCCGTCATCGTCTCGTAGGCCTGCTGCAGGTTGTCGCTCATGGTCTCCCCTTTTCCGTGCCGCTTCGGTTAGGCTCGCCCGGATGCTAACCCAAGACTACGAGGAGCGCGTCTACGCGGGCGTGCTCGGCAAGATCGTGGGCGTCTACCTCGGGCGCCCGTTCGAGGGCTGGTCCAACCGCCGCATCGAGGACGAACTCGGCGAGATCGACTACTACGTCCACGACAAGGTCGGCGTGCCGCTCATCGTCACCGACGACGACATCAGCGGCACGTTCACGTTCGTGCGGGCGCTGGAGGACTACGGCTGCGATCCGGACCTGACGCCGGCCCAGATTGGCCAGACCTGGCTCAACTACCTCATCGAGAACCGCACGGTGCTCTGGTGGGGCGGACTCGGCAACTCTACCGAGCACACCGCCTACCTGCGGCTGCGCGACGGCGTCGAGGCGCCGCGCTCCGGCGCCATGGCCACGAACGGCCAGGTCGTGGCGGAACAGATCGGCGCGCAGATCTTCATCGACGGCTGGGCGATGGTGTGCCCCGGCGATCCGGAACGGGCCGCCGACTTCGCCCGCAGGGCGGCCAGCGTCTCCCACGACGGCGAGGCGGTCTACGGCGCGCAGATCCTCGCCGCGATGGAGGCGCAGGCGTTCGTCGAGGACGACATCGACCGGCTCATCGACACCGGCGTCGCCCTCGTCCCGGGCAACAGCGTCCTCTACCGCATGATCGGCGACATCCGCGAATGGCACGCGAAACACGGCGACGACTGGCGCGCGACCTTCGCCGAGATCAAGGGGCTGTACGGCTACGACCGCTACGGCGGGAACTGCCACATGGTGCCGAACCACGGGCTCATCATCCACGCGCTCCTGCACGGCGGCGGCGACTTCCGCGAGTCGATGAAGATCGTCAACACGTCCGGCTGGGACACGGACTGCAACTCCGGCAACCTCGGTTGCCTGCTCGGCATCCGCGGCGGCATCGACGGGCTCGAGGGCGAGGTCGACTGGCGCGGCCCCGTCGCCGACATCTGCTACCTGCCGAGCGCCGACAGCGGCCGCGGGATCAGCGACGCGGCGGCGGAAGCGCGCCGGATCACCGCGCTGGGACACCGCCTCGCGGAAACGCCCTACCTACCACCGAAGGACGGGGCCCGGTTCCATTTCAGCTATCCGGGTTCCGTGCAGGGGTTCCAGGGTCACGGCTGCCTGGTGCGACAGGGTCCCGCCGCGGACGGCACCCCCTGCCTCACGATCCACTTCAACGCCCTCGCCGACAGCGAGACCGCGCGCGCCACGACCGGGACGTTCGTCGAGTCGCGGGATACCGCCCGGTACTTCGAGCGGCGCGGCTACGGGCTCATGGCGAGTCCGACGCTCAACCCCGGCCAGACGGTCGAAGCGTCCGTGGCGCTGCGGGCGGACGCCGAAGACACGGTCCGGACCGCCCTCTGCATCCGGGTCTACGACGACGCCGACGAACTGGTCACGCTGCGCGGGCCCACCACCGACATCGAGCCCGGCGCCGCCGCCGAGCTTGCCTGGCGCGTGCCCGACACGGGCGGTCATCCCATCGCCTCCGTCGGCCTGCAGATCGTGCGCGCGAAGACCGGCGGCGCGCTGTTCCTCGACCGCCTCACCTGGAGCGGCGTTCCCGAGGTGACCCTGCGCCGTACGGGCGGCGAGATGTGGCACCGGGCCTGGGTGAACGGGGTCGACCACGCCGAGCGCCGCTTTCCGGAGAGCTTTCGGGTCGTGCAGGACCGGGGCACGGGGCTCCTGCTCTACGGCAACCGCGAGTGGACGGACTACGTCGTGGCCGCGGACGTCACGCCCCACATGGTGCGACGGGCGGGGATCGCCGCGCGCGTTCAGGGCATGCGGCGCTACTATGCCCTCACCATCTCGGACGACCACAAGGTACGGCTCGTGCGCGAACTCGACGGCACGACGGTGCTGGCCGAGGCGGACGCGCCGCTCGAGCTCTACGCGACGTACCGGTTCGAGCTTGCCGTCCGCGGCGACGCGATCGAGGGGCGGGTAAACGACGCCGTCGCGGTGACGGCAACCGACGACGGCCTGCTCGAGGGCGGCATCGCGCTCCTCGTCGAGGGTGGCCGCACGGCCAGCCAGGAAGTGACCGTTCTTCCCGCAAGATAGCCCCGCACAATAGCCCCGCACCGGAGGAGAACCCATCGTGACCGCACAACCCACCGACGACGTCCTGCTCGAGATGCACCGGCGCATGGTGCGCATCCGCACGTTCGAACAGGAGGCCGGCAAGCTCGCCGAGGACGGCAAGATCCCCGGCGCGCTGCACCTCTACGTGGGTCAGGAGGCCGTCGCGGCGGGCGTCATGACGCACCTGTCCGACCGGGACTGGATCACCAGCACGCACCGCGGCCACGGCCACCTCATCGCCAAGGGCGGCGAGTTCGGCCCGATGTTCGCCGAGCTCTTCGGACGCGCCACCGGCTACTGCAAGGGCAAGGGCGGCAGCATGCACATCTCCAACATGGACCTCGGCATGCTCGGCGCGAACGGCATCGTCGGCGCGGGGCCGCCGATCGCCGTCGGCGCCGCGTTCTCCTGCAAGACGCAGGGCGAAGGACACGCCGCCGTCACGTTCTTCGGCGACGGCGCGAGCAACGAGGGGTCGTTCCACGAGGCGGCGAACATGGCCGCCCTGTACAGGTTGCCGATGGTCTTCGTCTGCGAGAACAACGGCTACGGCGAGTACACGCCGCAGGCCAATCACCAGGCCATCGTCGACGTCGCCGACCGGGCGCCCGGCTACGGCATGCCGGGCGTCGTCGTGGACGGCATGGACGCCGTCGCGGTCTACGAGGCCGCCGGCGAGGCGCTGCGCCGCGCCCGCGCGGGTGAGGGCCCCACGCTCCTCGAGTGCAAGACCTACCGGTTCTTCGACCACGTCGGCGTGCGCGGGATGGGACTCTCCTACCGCACCGACGAGGAACTCGCGGAGTGGCGGCAACGCGACCCGATCGCCCTGTTCGAGGCGCGCCTCGCGGAACTCGAGATCCTCGATGCGGACCGCGCGCAGGCGGTCCACGACGAGACACTCGCCGCCGTCAGGGCCGGTATCGAATTCGCCGAGGCGAGTCCGCTCCCGGACCCGTCCGTCCTCCTCGACGACGTCTACGCCTGACCGGAGCAGCGACCATGTCCCAAGCACAGACAGCAGCACAAGCAAACGAGACGCGGGAGCTGCCGTACGTCACAGCGATCAACGAGGCCGTGCGCACGGTCCTCACCGAACAGCCCAACGCGTTCGTCGCCGGGGAAGACGTCGCCGGCGCGGGCAGCGTGTTCGGATACTACCGGGGCCTCCTCGACGAGTTCGGCGACGGGCGCGTCGTGGACACGCCCATCAGCGAGGAAGGCATCGTCGGCCTCGGCGTCGGCGCCGCCGCGACGGGCCTGCGTCCCGTCATCGACATCATGTTCATGGACTTCATGGGCGAGTGCATGGACGAGATCGCCAACCAGATGGCCAAGATGCGCTACATGTTCGGCGGCTCGGCGTCGCTGCCGATCACGGTGCTCACGATGTCCGGCGCGGGCATGAACATGGCCGCCCAGCACTCCCAGAGCCTGGAGGCGTGGCTCTGTCACCTGCCCGGCCTCAAGGTGGTGATGCCGTCGACCCCGTACGATGCGAAGGGCCTCATCATCGGCGCCGCCCGCGACGACAACCCCGTGTTCGTGGCGCTCAACAAGATGTCCCTCCGCCTGAAGGGGCCGGTCCCGGAGGATTCGTACGAGATCCCCATCGGGGAAGCGAACGTCGTGCGCGAAGGGACGAACTTCACCATCGTCACCTACAGCCGCATGGTCCACGAGAGCCTGAAGGCGGCCGAGGAACTCGCCGCGGACGGCATCGACGTGGAGGTGATCGACCTGCGTTCGCTGCAGCCCCTCGACACCGACACCGTGATCGCGTCCGTCAAGAAGACGCAGCGGGCGGCCGTCGTGCACGAGGCGGTGCGCTTCGCCGGCATGGGCGGCGAGATCGCCGCGCAGATCCAGGAGCACGCGTTCGACTACCTCGACGCGCCGGTCGCCCGCGTCGGCGCGCCGTTCTCCCCCGTGCCGTTCAGCCCCGCCCTCGAGCAGAGCTACGTCCCCAACGCCGCAAAGATCGTCGCCGAAGTCCGCGCGCTCCTTGGCGTCGGCCCCGTCGACGAGGGAGTTTTGCGGCAGCGAAACTCCTGACGCGAGCGTTAGCTTGCGCCATGACGCCACGCGCGATCGGCATCCTCGCGAACCCGGCGTCCGGGAAGGACATCCGGCGCCTGGTGGCCCGGGCGTCCGTGTTCGACAACCAGGAGAAGCGCGCCATCGTTACCCGGTGCCTGGCCGGCATCGCGGCGCTGGGGCAGCCGGAGATCGTCTACTTCGACGACTCCCACGGTATCGCCCGCGGAGGCCTTGAGGCCGCGGGCGTTCAGGGCACCGCGGTCGCGAAGACCAACACCGGCCGCGCCGACGACACCACACGGGCCGCCGTCGAGATGCGCGCCGCCGACTGTGGCACCGTCATCACCCTCGGCGGCGACGGCACCAACCGGGCGTTCGCGAAGGGGTGGCTCGACGCCCCGCTGCTGCCGCTCTCGACGGGTACAAACAACGTCTTCCCGCGCATCGTCGAAGGCACGCTCGCGGGCATGGCCGCCGCCGCCGTCGCCTCCGGACGCGTCGCGCTGGCGGACGTGTCCCGCCGCGCCAAGGTCATTCACGTCACGGTGGACGGACAGGACGACGACATCGCCCTGATCGACGCCGCCGCGACGAACGACCGCTTCGTCGGCGCGCGCGCCCTGCTCGACTGCGAGCGGCTCGTTCTTGCCGTGCTCGCGACCGCGACCCCCACGGCGGTCGGCCTGACGTCCGTCGGCGGCCTGCTCTCGCCGGTGGCCGGTTCGGAGGACTTCGCCTGCGTCGTGCGCTTCGAGCTACCGGGGCGGCCGGCCCTGCACCGGGTCCGCGCACCGATCGCGCCCGGCATGTTCCAGGACGTCGGCGTGGCCTCGGCCAACCATGTCGCCTTCGGTGACCGCATCACGCTCGAGGGACCTGGCGTGCTCGCCTTCGACGGCGAGCGCGAGCGGACCCTCGCGCCTGGCCAGCGCGCGACCATGGAGGTCCGGCGGGACGGTCCGAGCGTCATCGACGTGGAGCGGATCCTGCGCTCCGGCGCCGCACTCGGCGTCGTGCACGCCGTCCAGAGCGAGGAGATGCGAGATGCCGTCTGAAATCTACCTGGTCAAGGTCGGGATGACGATGACCGAGGGCATCGTCGAGGAATGGTACGTCGACGACGGGGCCACGGTCTCGGCGGGCGCCCTCCTCTACCGCCTGGAAACCGAGAAGGTGAACCTCGACGTCGAGGCGGAGACCGACGGGACCGTCAGGCACCTCGTGTCCGCGGGCGAGACCCTCGAGCCCGGCGACGTCGTGGGTTTCATCTATGCGGCGGACGAGGAAATCCCGGACACCCTCCCGGCGCCTTCGCGCCGCGCACCCGACGACATGCCCAGCGTGGAACCGGGAGCGCCGACGCCTGCCCCGCCCGCGGCCGGGGAACGCCGGCCGGCCTCGCCCGCGGCGCGCAAGCTGGCCGGCGAACTCGGGGTCGATCTCGCGGCCGTCGAAGGGACGGGCCCGCGCGGGCGCATCACCCGGGAAGACGTCGAGCGGGCCGCCGCGAGTCGCGAACCTCCTCCGGCCCCCGCACCCGCCGCGACCGGGCACCGACCGGCGTCTCCGGCCGCGCGCAAGCTCGCCGCGGAACTCGGCCTCGATCTCGCCGTCGTCGACGGCACCGGACCGCGCGGACGCATTACCAGGGAGGATGTCGAGCAGGCCGCGGCGGCGCGCGATACCGCCCCGCCGCCGACGCCCGCGACGCGCGAGCCGTTGCGCGGCATGCGCAGGACCATCGCGGAGCGCATGCACGCGAGCCTGGCGGGCTCCGCGCAGCTCACCCTCGACATGGAGGTCGAGATGGACGACGCGGTGAAGCTCCGCCGGCAGATCGTCGCCGAATGGGAGGCCGAGGGCATCCGCCCCGGCTTCACCGACCTCGTCATGCTTGCCGCCGCGAAGGCGCTTCCGCAGCACCCGCGCATGAACTCGGCGCTCGTCGACGACGCGATCATCGGCTCCGACGCCGTCCACATGGGCATGGCCGTCGCACTGGACGAAGGCCTCGTCGTGCCGGTCATCCACGACGCCGCCGCGAAGGACCTCAAGACCGTCGCGCGCGAGTCGAGCGTCTTGGCCGAGCGGGCCCGGGCCGGCGCGCTGACCCTCGACGACGTGCAGGGCGGCACGTTCACCGTGACTTCCCTCGGCATGTACGGGGTGGACGGCTTCACGCCGATCCTCAACGCGCCGCAGACCGGCATCCTCGGCGTCGGACGCATCTACGAAGCGGTCGCCTGGGAAGGCGAGACGCCGGTCAGGCGGCAGCGGATGCGGCTGTCCCTCACCTGGGACCACCGCGTCATCGACGGAGCGCCGGCCGCCCAGTTCCTGGCTACCGTGCGGGAGTACCTCGAGGCGCCCTACCGCCTGCTCGTGTGAACCAGCCCGCCCGCGCTGCACCAGCAGCCCTGCAGTGGGTTGCAATTCCAGACTTGCAAGTTTACAATAGGTTCTTCAGAAACCGAATAGGGGCGTTGGAGGTATCTCCCGAGAGTCCGCTTTATCGTAAGGGTGGTTTGCGAACTTGTTTCTGCTCGCCATCTCCTGCCGTCACCGTCCCCGGGAGTAGCGAGGCCGTGAACACCGCGCATGCACTAGGCGCTGGTTTTCGACGACGCGATCGTCGCTTCGGACGCCGTCCACATGGGCATGGACCGTCGCGCTCGACGAAGGGCCTCGTCGTGCCGGTCATCCACAACGCCGCCACGAAGAACCTCAAGACCGTGGCGCGCGAGTCGAGCGCCCTGGCCGAGCGAGCCCGTGCGGGCGCACCCTCGACGACGCGCAGGGCGGCACCTTCACCGTGACCTCCCTCGGCAGCATGTACGGCGTGGACGGCTTCACGCCGATCCTCAACGCGCCGGTGAGGCGGCAGCGGGATGCGGCCGTACCTCGCCTGGGACCACCGCGACGGTGCGCCGGCCGGGCAGTCCCTGGCCACCGTGCGCGAGTACTTGGAGGCACCCCTACCGCTTGGTTCGTTTGATCCTCTTGCAGCCTTGGGGATGCATTGCATTCTGGGGCTTGCGTTTTAGCGCGTCGTTGGGGTATCGTTTCGATCTCTACCATCTAAGAGGAGTTGAAAATGCTTCCACACGGAAAGCGCGAAGGTATGGTTCTCGGCGCCTACGCGGGTGCCCGCCTTGGGTACCAGGCCTACGGAGTGCTGGGGGCCCCAATTGGCGGCGCACTGGGAGCCGGCGGCGGTGCCGTGCTGGGACAGTGGTTGAAGGAGGGCGACTGATATGCCTTCCCCAAGCAAGACCGGCGGTCCTGTTGTAAAGACCGGCCCGACCCAAGGAAAGGTCCGCAGCAAGACCAAACGCGGTACTTGGCGAAAGAAACGAAGCGACGCCGGCAAGCCGCGCAAGTGAGGCCCGCCCGGGGGTGGCGACGGCAGGAGATGGAGAAATGGGCGAGGACAAAGACACCCTTGGCGGAGGAATCATCGGTGTGCGGCTAGGACGGAGCAACTACGATGGCGTCCAGGACGCCCGCGAGGCGTACAAGATGACCGAAAACGAGGTCATGGAACGCTGTGTATCAGTGGGGTTGGGGCTCTTTCAGGCCAAGGCCGAGGGATCCCTCCGCGACGAGGGAATGTATAAAGTCATCGAGCAACACGCCGCTGAGCTTGACCTGCCGGAGTACGCCATAGTCGTTGGCGCCGTCCGCGAAGGACTAGACCAGTTCCTTAGGCGGTCTTACAGAGCACGGGACGCCGAGACGTTGCGGCAGACTAGAGGCGCGTTGGGCCTTGACGAAGAGGATCGCCCGCTCGCAGGACCGAACGAGCCTAAGGACTTGGGCGAGACGTCTTGATCTCAGTGTGTCGCGGCACGAGCGACCATGCGGCGCGTCGGTCATTGCGACCGCCCCTACATTGTGCGGTGATCTCGACACGTTCTTCCGAGTTCGCGCCATGAAGCCACGTTGTTGCGGGCCGAGCAGGCACTGCGCCCCAGCTCTGCGTAGACGCTCTAACACCATCCTCAATGGCCCGGCAGCGCTCGTCGCCAGGGGCTTGTACACCGCACGGTCCGACTCCCACCCGCACACCACTTTCCACCGTAGCTCTCGTAACACGAGACGAGAAGAGAATTCCGAGAATGGGCAAACGCGAAGTTAGATTTGGGGCACGGATAGCCGGACTATCCTTCGAGCAGAGAGTAAAGAAGAGCGTTGAAGATGCCTGCGAGCGACACAAGCTGACAGAGGCGGAAGTTGTCAGACGCTGCGTCACCATAGGCCTGATAGCGTACGAAGGTCGTCTCGGGGAGAGGATCCAGAGGGCAGCTTCCGACGAACAGATGACGGCGCAAGCTGTCGTCCGCGGTGCCATCGAGTACGGGTTGACGGATTTCCTAGTTCAGTCACGGCAGCGTGCCCTAGAGGCGAGGATACGAGACATTCGGGACGATTTGGCCGAGAGGAAGGCCAAGCTGGACGACGAAGAACGCGCTCTCTTTCTGGCACTCAACGAACACGTCGAGGCGACTGCGGAAACCGAGGCAAGCGAAATGGACGACGACTGGTTCTCGGAGTACGACGAGGACTACGAGCGCGAGATGGACGGTGCCGCGAAAAGGAGACATGTGCTGACGGAAATCGGCGAGGCAAAAAAAAGGCACCTAAAGCGTATCAGGGCGGAACGCTCATAGAGACCAAGCGTCTGTGCTAGCCCGACTTCGACAACTCAACGCCTGAACGCTCGTAACCTGTTGATTTCATGTCCACGGAAGCGAAAGGTCGGCACTACGGGCGACCTCCGGGGACCGGCTCGGGGGCCGGTTTTCTAGGCCAGCAGCCGGGGCGGCGGCTGCGCCGGCAGTTCCAGGTCGAGCTGATGGAGCAGCAGTTGCTGGTCGTGGGTCGGTTCGGTGCGCCGCGGCAGCACGAGGCGCCGTCCGTCCGTGGTCGGCAGGTGGACGTCGACCATCTGCAGCGTCGCGAGCTTGTCCAGAATGGCGCGCGGCGTCAGTCCGGGCGCCCGCGGCCAGGCCAGATTCTTCAGTGTGACGTGCAGGCGACGAAGGCGACGAAGATGTGCACCTCGATGCACTCGTCGCGCTGTGGAACACCGGGCGGATGGCGAGGTCGTGCTTGAGTTCCTTGAACGCCTGCTCGATCTCGGTGAGCCGCATGTAGTAGCCCCACAGGGTCGCGGGGTCCTCGCCGGTAAGGTTGGAGCGCAGCAGGTAGTGGCCCTCGCGGCGTCGCGCCGGGCGCAGCCGGTCGCGGCGCAAGGCGAACGTGAAGGTCTCCGCCGTCACCGGCTCGCGCGGCCCGGGCAGGCCGATCTCGACCAGATGCCAGGCGCGCCCAGCCTCCTTCTTCGCGGCGCCGAGCTTCAGCAGTAGCTGATCGCGCTTGAGCGTCTGGTCGCGCAGCTCGTGCAGGCGCGCCCACAGCTTCTTCAGCCGCCGCCGGCGCATGCCGCGCTCCTTGGCGATGCGCGCCCGGCTCCTGGCCAGCACGTAAAACTCGCCGTCCTCGGCGAGGAGCTTTACCTCGACCGACTCGCGCACCGTCTGCCAGGGCAGCCCGACAAACGACTGCTCCAGCCGCGTCAAACGCCCCTTCGGCGTCCCGACCAGGTAGCGCACCGGCGTCGCGCCGGCGCGCATCGCCGCCAGCGTCTCCTCGGTGGGAATGCCCCGGTCCATGTAGCGGTGCTCCTTGCCGTCCTTGAAGCGTCTCTTGGCGCGCAGGAACATGGACCCCCACACTGCCCGAATGCACCGGCCAGTCAAGCACCAAGGTCGGCACTACAGCACCTGCCGAAACTACACTCTCAACAAGAACAGTCGATTAGACGCACTGACCCCCACCAAAACCAGGCAACTCAGGCAAAATCCCACCCGAGTTGTCGAAGTCGGGTTAGGCTCGGCGGTTTCCCGCGTCGCACCAGGAGCAAGTCATGGGGGATCTCTACCGCGTCATCGGAGCCGAGGAGTCGCCGTACTCCGTCAAGGTGCGTACCTATTTCCGCTACAAGGGCATCCCGCACCGGTGGATGGGCCGCGCCGCGGCGGGGGACCTGTACCAGCGTCACGCCCGCGTGCCCCTCGTTCCCCTGGTCGTGACCCCCGACGACCGCGGCATCCAGGACTCGACGCCGATCATCGAGGCCCTCGAACCCGAGTTCCCGGAACCGGGCATCCATCCGGACGAGCCGCTCGCCGCGTTCGTCTCGGCGCTGCTCGAGGAGTTCGGCGACGAGTGGGGCAACAAGTGGATGTTCCACTTTCGCTGGGCGCGAGAGGTGGACCAGATCGCCTGTGGGCGCCGGCTTGCCGCGAACATGGGCGGCGGCCTCCGTGTCGAGGAACTCGAGGCCGCCGCGCGCACGGTGGTCGAACGCATGGTGAACCGCGTCTGGTTCGTGGGTTCGAACGCGGTCACGGCACCACAGATCGAGCAGTCGTTCGAGGACGCCATCGGCATTCTCGAGCGGCATCTCGTCGGCCGCCCGTACCTCTTCGGGGGGCGTCCCGCGTTCGCGGACTTCGGCCTCTGGGGCCAGATCTACAACGCCCGGCGGGATCCCACGCCCGCGGCCATCGTCGCCACGGCGCCGCGGGTCAACCAGTGGATCGACCGCATGCTGCTGCCGACCGTCGAGGGCGAGTTCGAGCCCTGGTCGGCCCTCGCGCCGACGTTGTTGCCGTTGCTCGCGGACCAGGTCGGCGCGCTGTTCCTGCCCTGGAGCGCCGCCAACGCCGCCGCCATCGCGGCCGGGGACGAAGAGTTCACGGTATCGCTCAAGGGTAACGGCTGGACCCAGAAGCCGCAGAAGTACCACGCGCGGTCGCTGGCCGCGCTCAAGGCGAAGTACGAGGCCGCGAAGGAAACGCCGGGGCTGCGCGACGTGCTGGCCGAGACCGGCTGCCTGGAGGTCCTGGAAAGGGCGATGTACGGGAGGGGCTTGTCTCCTCCCGTCCTGACGGCCTGCAGGACTCCGGCACGGGCGACGACAAGCGTCGCCCCTACGGGCCGAGCTTCTCCTTGGCGCGCTCGATGAACTGCGCCATCACGTCCGAGGTCTGGGCGCCGGGGAGCATGAAGCCGCCCCCGAGCATGTAGCACGGGACGCTGACGACGCCGATCTCAAACGCGCCCTTGATCCGGGTGCGCATCTCTTCCTCGTCGCTGCCGTCCGCCAGGTACTCGCGCGCTGTCGCCCCGTCGAGACCCGCCTCCCCCGCCCCCTCGCAGAGCGTGTCGAGGTCGCCGACGTCCCGGCCTTCGCAGAAGTAGTACCGGAACAGCACCTCCGCCAACTCGTGCTGGACCTCGGCCCCGGCCACGCGCTCGGCGTGGTCCAGCAGCCGGTGGGCCGTGAGCGTGTTCGGCATGCGGCCGATCCTGCCGTAGTCGAAGGAGATTCCGGCATCCTCCCCCTCCTCCACGATGCGTCGCGGCACGCGCGCGCGATCCGCCCGGTCGCCGTAACGGCGCGCCAGGTATTCGTCGCGGTCCATGCCCGTCGCCGGCAGGTTCGGATATAGCTGGTAGGGCCGCCACGCCACTTCCACGTCCTCCCCGACCGCGGTGGCGAGGGCCCCGTCGAGGCGCCGCTTGCCGATGTAGCACCAGGGACAGACGACGTCGGAATAGATTTCGATCAGCATGTGTCCCATGATAACGGTAGCGTGGCGCTCGGCGTCCGCCTTCCCGACCGATTGCACGAGGAGCACATCCATGTCCATCCAGCTGCGTCAAATCGCCCTGGTCGCCCGTGAACTCAAGCCCGTGATCGACGATCTCTGCGGCGTCTTCGGCATCAAGCCCTGTTTCGTCGACGAGGGCGTCGGGGTGTTCGGGCTCGAGAACGTGCTCATGCCGGTCGGGTGGAACTTCCTCGAGGTGGTCGCCCCGGTGGAGGAGAACACCGCCGGCGGACGGTACCTCGACCGGCGCAGCGGCGACGGCGGCTACATGGTGATCTGCCAGGGCGGCAACCTGGCCACGCAGCAGGCCGTGCGCCAGCGCGCGCTGGACGCGGGCGTCCGCATCGCCATGGAATCCGAACGCGACAGGCACAACATCTGCCAACTGCACCCCCGCGACATGATCGCCTCGTTCCTGGAGATCGACTGGGATGCGAGCAACGACTTCACCGGCAACTGGAACCCGGCCGGTGGCACGGGCTGGGAGGACAAGGTCACGCAGGAGGTCACCCAGGACTTCACGGGCGTCGAACTGCAGGGCGTCGACCCGCTCGAGATCGCAGAGCTTTGGAGCGAGGTGACGGCCTTGCCGGTGCAGCGCGAGGGCGCCGCGTTCCTGATCGAACTCAACAACGCGACCCTGCGCTTCGTCGAGGCGACCGACGACCGCGGTCCCGGCCTCGGCGGCGTGGATCTGGCCGTCAACGACCGCGGACAAATCCTCGCGGCCGCGAAGGAGCGGGGGTGCTACGTGTCCGACGATCAGGTCGACGTCTGCGGGGTGCGGTGGTACCTGAAGGACGCCGGGTAAGCCACGCCGGGTGGCCCCGACACGACGGCGCAGCAAGTTGGGACTAGTAGGCGAACGTCCGCCACGACGGGTCTCGACTTCGCCAAACCGCCGGTCCTCCCGGACGACACCTTGGCCTGCTCGCGGCGGAGAGCACCGTCCGCCACTGCGGCTCCGGCCTCCACGTCGGTGAGGCGACCCTCCACGTCGGTGAGGCGTCCCTCCACGTCGGTGAGGCGTCCCTCCACATCGGCAAGGCGTACCTTCACGTCGTTGAGACCTTCCTCCACGTCGGTGAGGCGTATCTCCACATTGCCAAGACGCTCCTCGACACCGCCGAGGCGTTCCTCCACCGAGACGAGCCGCACCTCTACCAAGCCGAGACCTACCTCCAGTCCGCGGACCCGATCATCGAGGCGCGTGATCGCGTCCCGCAACGACGAGGTCTGATGCCTGATCTCCGAGCGTACATCCGACAAGGAAGCAACCATCAGACCACCGAGGGCCACCCCGACCGCCACAATGGCGATCAACTCGTTGCTCGGGCCGCGGCGTCGGCCACCGGCCGGCTTCTGCACCTCACTCACGCTCTCGCTTCCTTGCGGGCCGAGGCTACATCTTAAGTACAACGCTGCGCGCCGCAAAGGCCCGGTTACCCGTCCACGCGTGCGCCAATCGCTCTCTGACCTGTGCGAAATCGCCCTTTGTGAACGCAATCATGCCCTGCGCCGCTCGTTCTCCCGCAATGCCTGCTTCCGGATGCGGATCGAGCCCGGCGTCACCTCCACGAGTTCGTCCGCGTCGATGAACTCGAGCGCCTGCTCCAGCGAGAACACGACCGGCGGCGTCAGCAGGATGTTCTCGTCGCTCGCGGCGGCGCGGATGTTCGTGAGCTTCTTCTCCTTGAGCGGGTTCACGGTCAGGTCGTTCGCGCGGCTGTGGATGCCGACCACCATCCCCTCGTACACCTCCGTGCCCGGGCCCACCAGGAGGCGTCCCCGGTTCTGCAGGTTGAAGAGCGCGTAACCCACCGCCTTGCCCGTCGCCTTCGAGATCAGCACGCCGGACTTGCGGCCGGTCTCGAGGCCGGACGGCACCCGGTCGTAGCCCGCCGACGAGAACGTCATCACGCCCGATCCCGACGTGAAGGAGGCGAACTCGTTGCGGAACCCCATCAGCGCCCGCGTCGACACCTTGCACGTCAGGCGCACGCGGCCCTGGCCGTCGTGGTCCACGTCGACGAGTTCTCCCTTGCGCTCGCCGATGGCCTCCATCAGCGGCCCCTGGTGCTCGGCGTCGATCTCGAAGACGACCGACTCGAAGGGCTCGAGGCGCACGCCGTCCCGTTCCCGCGCGATGACCGTCGGTTGCGAGACGGCCACCTCGTAGCCCTCCCGGCGCATGGTCTCGATCAGGACCGACAGGTGCAGTTCACCGCGGCCGGACACCTCGAAACAGTCCGCTTCCGCCGTCCGCCGCACCCGCAGGGCAACGTTGTGCGACGCCTCCCGAAACAGGCGCTCCTCGATCTGCCGGCCCGTCAGGTACTTGCCCTCGCGGCCCGCGAAGGGGCTCGTGTTGACCCGGAAGGTCATGGTCAGCGTCGGCTCGTCGACGGCGAGCGGCGGCAGGGCTTCCGGCGCGTTGACGTCGCAGACGGTGTCCGACACGCCGACATCATCGACACCGGTGATGCAGACGATGTCCCCGGCCCGCGCACAGGGCAACTCGACCCGTTCGAGCCCGCGGCTCGCGAGCACCGACAGCACGCGTCCCCTGCGCACCTCCCCGGCGGCGCTCACGACCGAGACCGGAGACCTGGGCGCCAAGGCGCCGCGCCTGACGCGGCCGATCCCGATGACCCCGACGTAGCTCGAGTAATCGAGCGTGCTCACCTGCATCTGGAACGGCCCCTCGAAGTCGGCCTGTGGCGGAGGCACGTGCGACACCACCAGGTCCAGAAGGGGCGTCATGTCCCCGGCGAGACGGTCCGGATCGAGACCCGCCACGCCGAGCGTCGCCGACGTGAAGACCGTCGGGAAGTCGAGTTGCGCGTCGCTCGCCCCGAGCCGGTCGAACAGGTCGAAGACCTCGTCCACCACCCGGTGCGGCGCGGCGCCGTGACGGTCGATCTTGTTGACGACCAGGATCGGCGCCAGCCCGGCGGCAAACGCCTTCTGCGTGACGAACCGGGTCTGCGGCATCGGGCCTTCCACGGCGTCGACGACGAGCAGCACCGCGTCCACCATCGACAGGATCCGCTCGACCTCGCCGCCGAAGTCCGCGTGGCCGGGCGTGTCGACGATGTTGATGCGGCAGCCCCCGTACTCGACGGCCGTCGTCTTCGAGAGGATCGTGATGCCCCGCTCCCGCTCAAGCTCGTTGCTGTCGAGCGCCCGCTCGGCGATTTCCGTGCGCGCGTCCGACGCCGTCTGCTGCAGCAGGCGGTCCACGAGGGTGGTCTTGCCGTGGTCCACGTGGGCCACGATGGCGACGTTGCGTATCTGCATGGCGCGCGGAGTCCGGCGTTATCCCATGTGCCTTGCCATGCTCAGCCGCTCCTCGATCTCGAAGCCTGACGGAAGTCAGCCGTACGCAACGAAGTTCAGCTTGTTCCCGTCGGGGTCGCGGAAATAGCCGGCGTGGAAACCCTCGCCGCGCGGCCCCGGCGCGCCTTCGTCCGCGGCGCCGAGTTCGAGGGCCTTCGCGTGCAGCCGCGCGACGGCTTCGGGCGACCCCGCCTGCAGGGCGACCATCACGCCATTGCCCCCGGTCGCGGCATTGCCGTCGTAGGGGCTGCCGACGACGACCAGGGGCTGGTCCATCCCGGTCCCGTAACCCACCATGCCCTCCTCGGCCATGAGCCGCCCGACGCCCATCTCCGCGAACAGCGCATCATAGAAGGCGGCCGCGCGTTCAAGGTCGTTCGTGCCCAGGGTGACGTACGCAATCATGGGTTCATTCCGGTGGTTCGAGTGGGCGCGAAGCATGCCCGATTCGCCGCGGCGCCGAAAGCGCGAAGCAGCGGATCGGCCTGCTATCCTCGCCCGTCTGGGCACCAGGGAGGTCCGACATGCCATCCGATCCCGCGGTCCGCCGCGGGCGCCGCTCGTCGCCCAACCTGACCGACCTGGGAGCCCGCGCCGTGACGCGGCGCACGCTCCCAGGTGATGCTCTACAAGGACGCGACGCACTTCCGCTTCGAGTCCTGACCTCCCGCCGGGTAACATCGCGCGTCATCACGGGGGCGGACGGAGGCAAACATGGAGACGAGTGCGCGGCAGGCCGGATTCGACGAGGGGCGGCTCGGCCGCATCACGGAACACCTGGAACGCCACTACGTCGACCCCGGCAAGATCGCGGGCTGCCAGGCCGTCGTCGCCCGCCACGGGCACGTCGCCTGGCACGCGTCCCTGGGTAGCCGGGACCTCGAGCGCGGGCTACCGCTGACGGACGACACGATCTTCCGCATCTACTCGATGACGAAGCCGATCACTTCCGTCGCACTCATGCAGCTCTACGAGCGGGGCATGTTCCAGCTCAACGACCCCGTGCACCGGGTCATCCCCGCGTGGCGCGACCAGGAGGTCTACGTCGCCGGCGAGGGAGAGCGCATCGAGACCCGCCCGCCCGAGACCCCGATGACGTTCCGCCACGTCCTCGGGCACACGGCGGGCCTCTCCTACGGCGCGACGAACCACCCCGTGGACAAGGTCTACCGCGCCCTTGGCGTGCATCGCGAACAGGGCGAGACCCTGCAGACGTTCGTCGACAAGCTCGCCGACGTCCCGCTGCAATACACCCCGGGCGAACGCTGGATGTACTCCTACGCCACCGACGTGTGCGGCCACCTGGTCGAAGCCCTCTCCGGCATGCCCCTCGACCGGTACTTCGCCGAACACATCTTCGAGCCGCTGGGCATGACGGACACCGCCTTCAGCGTCGCGTCCGGCAAGGTCGACCGTCTCGCCGCGAACTACGAGCGGCGGCCGGACAAGAGCCTGAAGCTGCTCGACGACCCGCAGGCCAGCCCCTACCGCGTGCACCCGACCTTCTTCTCGGGAGGCGGCGGCCTGACCGGGACGACCGCGGACTACCTGCGCTTCTGCGAGATGCTGCGCCGGGGCGGCGAACTCGACGGCGAGCGGATCCTCGGACCGCGGACATTGCAGCTGATGACGCGCAACCACCTCGCCGGCGGACGGGACCTCACGCAGATGGCGGAAGGGGCGTTCTCCGAGACCGCGTACGAGGGCGTGGGGTTCGGGCTCGGCTTCGCCATGACCCTGTCCGAAGTCGGCGCGGGGACGTTGGGCGCGGGCGATTTCTACTGGGGCGGCGCCGCCTCGACCATCTTCTGGGTAGACCCGGTGGAGGACCTCTCGGCCGTCTTCATGACCCAGCTCATGCCCTCGGCGACGTTCAACTTCCGGGGTCAACTCAAGAACATCATCTACTCGGCGATCGTCGACTGACGCCGCCGGCCGCGGAGGACAACTCATGGCGGACGACATTCCCGGCGGGTCGGTGGACCTCGCGAACGGACCCGTCGTGCTCGGCAACGGCATCGAGGGCGAACCCGTGACCGTCCCGACCGCGAACCCGACGGGTTTCCACCAGGCGATCTCGGAACCCGGCCGGATGCCGCCGACGGACATCCGCGGCATGCTCTTCCTGCCCTCGGGTGACGCGCCCTGGCCGGTCGTGGTGGTCGTGCCCGGCAGTTTCGGCGTGGCGCCGTCCCACGTCGCGAAGGCGGACCACCTCACCGACGCGGGGATCGCCTGCTGCGTCATCGATCCGTTCGGCACCCGGGGCGTGACCTCGACCGTCGCCAACCAGGCGCAGTACACCTTCGCGGCATCCGCCTGGGACGTGCTGGCCGCCGCGACCGCACTCGCCCCGCGGAAGGACATCGACGCCACCCGCATCGGCGTGCAGGGACACAGCCGCGGAGGGTCCGCCGTGCTGTCCGCCGCCTGCATGGCGCAACTCCTCGGACCCGAACGCGCTCCCGCCCTCCGCGCCGTCTACGCCGCCTATCCGTGGTCGGGTATGCAGTTCTCGAGGCCCGACGTGGGCGACACGATCGTGCGCTCGGTCATCGGCGAGCGCGACGAGTGGTGCCTGCCACAGCAGGTCCAGGGACACATGCACGCGATGACGCTCCTCGGCTGCGATGCGAGCTTCCGGCTCTTCGCCGAGGCCCAGCACAGCTTCGACCGCGACACCGTGCTCGAGCTCATCCCGGACGCCTCCGTCGCCCCGGGAGCACCGACCACGTACATCCGCGAGGACGGCGCGCTCGTGCATCCCCTCACCGGCGAGGCGGACCCGGCCTTGAGCGAGCTCGAAGTCATGCGCTACAGCGTCAAGTCGGGGCACGGGCGGCGCGGGGCGCACATCGGGACGTCCGGCGACCAGGCGCGGCTGTTCCACGAGGACATGATGGCGTTCTGGCGCGCGGCGCTCGAAACGCGTCAGGAATCCGCGAGCGCCGCGTGAAGGCGTCCGGGGCAAGGAGGCGAGCATGACCAGCTACCGCCGTTGGCAGATCGAACAGCCAGGCGGACCCGAGCAGTTGCGATGGACAAGCGGCGACCTCGAACCCCAGGGGTCCGAGGTGCTGGTGCGTCACACGGCAATCGGCGTGAACTTCATCGACACCTACATTCGCAGCGGGCTGTACCCCGCGACCCTGCCGACGGGCATAGGCAACGAGGGCGCGGGCGTCGTGGAAGCCGTGGGCCCCGACGTCTCGCTGGTGGCCGCGGGCGACCGGGTCGGGTACTGCACGGCGCCGCCCGGCAGCTACTCCGAGGCGCGGCTGATCGACGAGCGCTCGCTCATTCCCCTGCCGGGCGGCGTCGACGACGAGACCGCGGCCGCGAGCCTGCTGAAGGGGCTGACCGTCTGCTACCTGCTACGCAGGACCTTCGAGCTGGACGGTTCGCACACCGTCCTGTTCCACGCCGCGGCCGGCGGCGTCGGCCTCATCTTCTGCCAATGGGCAAAGTCCCTGGGCGCCCGGGTGATCGGCACAGCCGGGTCGGCGGAGAAGGCGGATCTGGCCCTCGCCAACGGCTGCGACGAGATCATCCTGTACCGGGACGAAGAGGTGGCGCCCCGGGTTCGGGAACTGACCGGCGGGCGCGGCGTCGACGTGGCCTACGATGCCGTCGGCAGGGACACGTACCAGGGCACCCTGGACAGCATCGCCCCGCTCGGGATGTTCGTCTCCTTCGGCAACGCCTCCGGACCGCCACCGCCGGTCAACGCCATGGACCTGATGCAGCGCGGTTCCCTCAAGTTCACGCGGACCTCGCTCGTCTCCTACGCGAGTACCCGGGAGGACCTGCTCGACCTGGCAGGCAGTCTGTTCGACGTGATCGACGACGGCACCGTCAGGGTACACATCAATCACCGCTATCCGCTCAGCGCGGCCCCGCAGGTGCATCGCGATCTCGAGGCCCGGCGCACCACCGGGTCGATCATCATGCTCCCCGGGGAGTAGCCGCCCCCGAGTCAGTCTCCCGGACGCTTCCGGAAGTCTCCGCCGAGGGCCACGCGACGGACGCCGACGGTGTCCGTCGGCTGGTGCCCGACATCGTGCGCCGGCGCCGGGACATCCTGCACCCGGTTCGTCAGGCGCCCGAGGCCGGTCACCTCCACCTCCACGACGTCGCCCGCACGCATCGGACGCGAGTTCGCGGGGGTGCCCGTCAGGATCACGTCGCCCGGGGAGAGCGTGATGTGGCGGCAGAGGTCCGCGAGCTGGTAGTCGATGCCGAACACCATCTCGGCCACGGCACCTTCCTGGACCACTTCGCCATTGATGAACGTGCGCACCGTCGACTCCCGGACGTCCACGCCCCGGACGATCCCCGGCCCGACCGGACAGAACCCGTCCATGCCCTTCACCCGCGTCATCCCGCCGGCGTCCGTGTCCCGGAAGTCGTGGAGCCCCACGTCGTTGGCCGGCGCGAACCCCGCGATGTGGTCCCACACGTCGGCGATGGCCACGTTCTTCATCACGCGGCCGACGATGGCGGCGATCTCGCCCTCGTAGTTGAGGTACTGGCAGTTGTCCGGCCGGTTCAGGGCGCCGCGGTGGCTGTTGAGCGCGCTGACCGGCTTCTGGAAGAAGGTGGGGGTGACGAGTTCAGGCGCCCGGAACTCGACCCGGCGCGACTCGTAGTTGAGGTGGATGCAGAGGATCTTCGTGGGCTCGCACGGCGGCAGGTAGGTCACTTCCGCATCGAGAACCGCGCGGCCGTCCATCAGGCGCAGACGGTCCCCTTCCACCGTCGTCCACTCCGGCCGTCCCTCGTGCAGGATGCGGCGCTGCTCGAGGCGCCCGCCTGTCAGTACGTTCACGTCGCGCTCCTCTCCCGTTGGCTGCTCGCGGCCCGCTATCCCGACGACCCGTCGCCGCGCGGCGTCAGCGGAAACGACGCGAAGCGGGTTTCGGTGAAGAACTCCCGGCTCAGGTCGCCGCCTTCGCGTCCCAGGCCGCTGTTCTTCATGCCGCCGAACGGCTGGCGCAGGTCGCGGTCGAAACCCGAGTTGATCCAGATCATGCCCGTCTGCAGGCGGTGGCTCACGTAGTGCGCCGTCGTCTGCGACTCGGTCCAGATGTAGCCGGCCAGCCCGTACGACGAGTCGTTGGCGATCCTGAGGGCGTCGTCGGCGTCGTCGAACGGCAGGATCACCGCGACGGGGCCGAAGATCTCCTCCTGGCAGACGCGCGATCCGGGGTCGATGTCCACGATGGCGGTCGGCTCCACGAAGTAGCCTTTCCGGAGATGCTCGGGGCGACCGCCACCGAACAGGATCCGGCCTTCGTCGCGGGCGATGTCGAGATAACCCATGACGTGGTCGTACTGGCCTTCAGAAACCAGCGGGCCGAGCCGCGTCTTCCGGTTCATCGGGTCGCCGGGCCGCCAGCGCGCCGCCGCCCTCTCGAACCTCTCCAGGAACTCGCCGTAGACACTGCGCTGCACCAGGATGCGCGAGCCCGCGACGCAGACTTGGCCGCTGTTCGCGAAGATACCCACGGCCGCCATCGGCACTGCCCGGTCAAGGTTGGCGTCCGCGAACACGATGTTGGCGGACTTGCCGCCGAGTTCGAAGGACGTGCGCTTCAACGAACCGGCGGCCCGCGCCGCGATGTCGCGCGCGGTGCCGGGCGAGCCCGTGAACGACACGCCGGTCACGTCCTTGTGCTCGACTAGCGGAACTCCGGCTTCCCGACCGTACCCCAGGACCATGTTGTAGACCCCGGCCGGCATGCCCGCCTCTTCGAAGATCTCGCAAACCAAACTCATCGACAACGGCGACAACTCGGACGGCTTGTGCACCGCGGAGTTGCCGTAGGCCAGGCAGGGCGCCATCTTCCAGGTGGAGAGCATGACCGGAGCGTTCCACGGGGTGATCAGCCCGAAAACCCCCGCCGCGTCGCTGATCGTGTAGGTCAGCAGCGAGTCGTCGCGGTTGAACGCGTGGTCCCCCGCCTGCTCCTGCTCCTCGGCGAAAAAGCGCAGGTTCCATGCGGAGCGTGTCACAAGGGGATGCGGTCCCGGCAGTTCCGGCCCGAGCGGAGCGCCCATCTCCAGCGTCTGCAGGCGCTGGATCTCCCCCGAGCGCGCCTCGACCAGGTCGGCGGCCCGGAACAGGACCTCGCGACGGAAGGACGGCCGCGCGCGAGACCAGTCGCCGGCCTCGAAGGTGTCTTTCGCGGCGCCCACCGCGGCACGGATGTCCTCACCGTCTCCCCGGGCGGCCGTCGCAACCACCTCCTCGGTCGCCGGGTTAACGACGTCGAACGTCGCCCCAGAAGCCGCGTCGACGAACCGTCCGCCAACGTAGTGCCGGTAATGCGCGCTATCGACCGCGGCCGCTTCGCTCATGGCCCCTCCCTACCGCGGACCGCGGTAGGTGTCGCGCGTGTAGTACTCGGACTGATGCGTCGCCGGCCGGCCGCCCCAGCCGATCTCGACCTGGAATCCCGACGGACCCTTGCAGTAGAACGAGAACGTCTGGTCGTTGGCGTGCCTGCCGAGCGGCACGGTGATCGGATACTGGCTCTTGCTCACGATTCCGTGGGCCAGGAGCACATCGTCCAGGTGGTCCACCTCCAGCATGATGTGATGGATGTGCTTGCCGTCGGTCGGCACGCCGAAGGCGAACGTGTGGTCGCGCGCGTTGGCGTGCATGAACAGGAATTCGGCCGTACTGCCATCCGGCATGGGCATCCGGTACTCCAGGCTGCCGCGCATCCCGAGGTTCCGGTAGAAGTCGTAGGTCGCCTCCAGGCCCGCGTGATTCACCAGCACGTGGCCCACGCCGCCGTCGCCGGTCACGAAACGGCTGAACATCGGCCGACCGGGGTGGAACGGGCGGTGCGCTTCCACCTGCGGACCGTGGAAGATCTCGAGCGGGATGCCCGCCGGGTCGCTCAGCGTGAGCAGCTCGAGGACGTGCCGGTCGCGGGCGACGTCGTCGCCGGCCACCTCGTAGGGGACGCCCAGTTCCGACAGGTGCGCCTGCATCGCCGTGAACTCCGCCGGCCCCGCGACGCGCAGGCCCGCGCCGATCAGGTCGTCGGCGCCGTTCTCCTCGAGGGCGATCCGGTGATGCCACTGGTCGCTGCGCAGGTAGAGCCTGCCGGGATCGCTGTCGTCGCCAATCTCGAGACCGACGAGATCCGTGGCGAACGCGCGCCACTCCTCCAGGCTCGAAACGCCGAACCGCACGTAACCCAGTTCCGTGACTGCAGTCATCAGGTTGCCTCCCTCTCAGGGCGGTCGCCACGCCTGTACCGCGCCATGATAGCGTCCGTAGCCTTCCAGAACTCCGGCACGGCCGACCACGTCCCCAGGCGCTGCGCCATGAGGTGCGCGAGCGCGTAGTTCCGCGGGGCCGACGCAAGGTAGAAGCGCTCGTAGAGCTCCACGCGGCCCCCGAGCGCCGAGCCCACCATGTCCCACGCCGTGCGGAAAAGGCGCGCGCGTTCCTGCGCCGAGGCGTCGTCCGCACCCCGCAGGTAGTGGTCCAGCAGTTCTTCGAGGTCGGGGTCGTCGAAGTCCGCGCGCGCCGGCGTCGCCAGCAGGTTGTGCGAGCCGACGGTCTTGAGGATGTCGTTTGCCCGCACCATCCAGCCCGGCAGGGTCGGGCGGAGCGCGATGAACGGGCGTTCGTCGCAGATCCACGTGCCGTCGCCGTAGTCGAAAGCGCCGTCCTCGGCAGCCTTGAGCGCGCTTCGGGTCAGCTCCGCGTAGGACCAGAGTTCGCCGAGCATCTGGTTCGTCTCGCCGCGTTTCTGCTGGCCCGTCACGTCCGCGATGCGCGACGCGAGTTCGTAGGCGAACTCGAGCTTCGTCAACGCGCGGATGACCGTCTGCTGCATGATGTTGCCCGTCCAGCCGCGCTGCATCACGGTGTTGAACACCTCCGGGTTGGCGTCGCAGAAGACCCGCGACTTCGGGATCTCGACGTGGTCGAAGACCATGAACGCGTCCTGCTCGTCGAACCGGCTCGAGAAGGGCGCATCGAAGGCGTCCCGGTCCGTGCCGTAGTGATCGCGGCAGAGAATCCTGAGCCCGGGGGCACTCATGGGCACCGAGAACGCGATCGCGATCTCCGGCTGGTCCGCCGGGACCGGGTGGGCCGGATACACCGCGAGTTCGTCGGCGAACGGGCCGAGGGTCGCGAGAATCCGGGCGCCGTGGACGACGATGGCGTCCGCGGTTTCGTCCACCTTGCGCAAGGCCAGCTCCAGGTTGACGCCTGCGTAGTCCGGCACGCGCTTGTCCACGATGGGATGAACGATGGTGTGGGTGAGCGCCAGGTCCTTCTCGGCGATCTCCCGCTGGAAGGCGAGCAGGTTGTCGTGGCCTTCCTGGTTCCCCGCCGCACGCCAGAGACTCGGCTGCCCGGCGAACCCCGCGAACGTGACGTTCACGTAGTCCGGCGTCCGGCCGAGCATCCCGACGCCGTACCGCGCCAGCTTCCCGAGGCCCCGGTGGCGCCGTTCGAGATCGTCGCGGCTCGTCGGGATAAGGTGGCTGATGCCGGTGACGCCCCCGTTGCCGTCGACCATCAGGCAGTCGTCGGCGTGGCGGTGCTGCCAGTCGAAGTAGCCCGCCATCCCGGCGAGCGATCCCCGGAACGCCGTGCAGGTCGTGACGTCCCGGACCGCCTCGCCGTTCACCCAGACGGCACGGCCGTCCCGCAAGCCCTCCAAGTATTGCCTGCCCGTGCGCGCCGCCATCGAAGTGCCCTTCCACCAAAAGGGACGGAGTCTATCGCCCGGGACCCGGATGTCGCACCCCGGCGTCTTCCCCTATGCTCTCCTCCCATGCCCAGACGACCCGAAAACCTGCACGAGCGCTACCACGCCCACGTCTACTTCGACGAGTCCACGGAGGATCAGGCGCGCGCCCTGTGCGTCGATGCCTGGCGGGAATGCCACGTGGGGCTCGGACGCTTCCATCGGCGCCCCGTCGGCCCGCACCCGCGCTGGAGCTGTCAGCTCACCTTCGATGCGGACGAGTTCGACCGCCTGATTCCGTGGCTCGACGGACACCGCGGCGGCCTCGACGTCCTCGTGCACCCGCTGACGGACGACGCGCTGGAGGAGCACACGTCGCTGGCCGGGTGGCTGGGGAACGAGATCCCGCTGTCGGTCGATGTCTTCAAGCCCGAATCGGAAGACTCCTGACGGGCCTCTTTCCCCATGGATGCCCATGTCAACCCAAGCCCCGGCAAGCCGGTCATCGGCATCACCTGCATGCGGCGCACGATCGAACTCTACTCCAGCGAGATGGATGCCTTCTTTGTCGACGGCAGTTACGCGCGGCGCGTCCGGGAGGCCGGCGGCGTACCGGTGCTGCTGCCGCAGTTGCGCATCGAGGAGGCCGGCGCGGCGGCGCGGAGCATCGACGGGCTCATCTTGAGCGGCGGCGACGATGTGCATCCCGAAGCCTACGGTGTGCTCGACGAGGGGGTCTCGGTGGACACGGACCTGCCCGTCGACCTCGGCGAGATCGAACTGCTGAAGCGGGCCGTGGCCCGGGAGGTTCCGGTGCTCGGCATCTGCCGCGGCGCACAGATCGTCAACGTGGCTTACGGCGGCAGCCTGCACCAGGACATGCTCGGGAGGAGCGATTGCCATCCCCCGCGTCCGGAAACGCTCGACGAGATCGTCGCCCACCGCCACGACCTGGAAGTGGCGCCCGGCAGCGAACTCGCGCGCATCCTGGGCGCCGGGCCGCGCCAGGTGAACTCCACGCACCACCAGGCCATCGGCGAGCTGGCGGCGGGCTTCCGCGCGGTGGCCTGGGCGCCGGACGGAGTCGTCGAGGCGATAGAGTCGGAGGCGCCGGGCTATCTCGTCGCCGTTCAGTGGCACCCGGAGAAGCTGCCGCCGCCCCGGGACCAGGAACTGTTCGACGACCTGGTCCGTGCTTCGACCGGGCGCCTTGCCAGTGCCCGGGACTGAGGTCCGGTCCGTGGCTCGAGAGCAGCCTCGCGACCGACGGGCTTCAAACTGACTACGCCATCGTGTCCGTATCGATGACCCTTGGCGCGTAGGACACCGGGAGTGGCCCCATGCCGTTCCAGTCCACCGCGCCGACGACCCGGTAGTCCGGCAGGTGGCGCAGCACTTCCTCCACGGCGACGCGGATCTCGAGCCGGGCCAGGTGCAGGCCCAGGCAGCGGTGCTTGCCGACACCGAACGCCAGGTGCCGGTTGGGTTTGCGGCCGAGGACGAAGCGGTCGGGTTCGGGGAACTGCTCGCCGTCCCGGTCGGCGGAGGCGAAGAGCATCATCACCCGCTCTCCCGCGGCGATGGGCTGGCCACTGATCTCCGTATCCCGGGTGGCGGTGCGGGCGATCCCCCACACCGGCGAATAGAGGCGCAGCACTTCCTCCACGGCCTCGGGGATCCTGGCCGGCTCGCGCAGCAGCCGCTCCCGCAGGGCGTCGTTCGCGCCGATCTGCAGCAGCAGGTTGCGGATGGTGAAGGCGGTGTTGTCGAGCCCGGCGATCAGCAGGAACCAGCAGAAGTCCATCACCTGCCGGCCGGAAAGGGGTGCGCCTTCCACCTCGGCGGCGAGCAGCCTGCTGATGAAGTCGGAACCCGGCTTCTCCCGGCGGCGCGGGATGAGTTCGTTGAAGAACGCCACGATGCTGTCGGAGGCGCGCCGGGCGGACGCGGCGTCCTTGCGCTCGTAGACGATCTCCTCGGTCCACGCCTGCAGATCGCCCATCTGCGCCGCGTCTCCCTCTATGCCGAGCAACTTGCAGATGACGGTGGTGGGCAGCGGCTTCGCGAAGCGCTCGCTGAATTCCGCCGCGCCGGCCTCCGAGATGTCCGCCAGCAGTCTGCGCGCGGCGCCGCGCACCATGGGCTCCCGGGCGGCCACGGCGTCGCGCGAGAGTTCCCGGGCGAGAATGCTGCGCAGGGCGGTGTGCTCGGGCGGGTCCGATTCCATGGGCAGGGCACGGCCGTCGTACTCCATGGGCGGTATGGCGATGCCCCGCGAGGAACAGAAGGTCTCCGGATCGAGGGCGACGCGAAAGACATCCTCGTAGCGGGATACCGCCCAGAATCCGTCGTGGGCGTCCACCCAGCCCACCGGGCATTCGCCGCGGAACCGTTCGTAGACGGGAAAGGGATCCTTGCGGAACGACGGGTCGTACGGTTGCCAGTCGGCGGTCAGCGGGCGTTTGCCGGAGGAACTCATCGCGCAAGCGTCGCTAGATGACGTAGTTGCCGGCTTGAAGCACCGCCGTGCGTCCGCCCGCGGCATCGATCAGGTCGGCGGAGACGGTGATCGGGCAGTCCCGCGCGTAGGGGTTGTCGATGTGCATGACGGTGCTCTCGTTCAGGAAACGGGCGGGCCCGACGGTGCCGCCGAGGAAGTCGCTGCGGCCGAAGCCCCAGTGGAAGCCGGCCTTCTCGTCCTCGATGTAGAGCCCGGACACGCGCGCGCCCGGGTTGCAGCCGAATGCGATTTCGCCCACGTTGCGGCGCATCGGGTCCACATCGAAGATCCGCCGGTAGTGGTCCCGCGCGGGATTCTCGCCCTCGACCGCCACCACGCGGTTCGCTTCCACCCGGAACGACGCCACCGACCCGTCGTCGAGCGCGACCGGAATGACACCCTCGGTGCGCGGCAGGTCGCCGGCGATCTCCCCCTCGTAGGGCGTGATCCAGACCTCGCCGCTCGGCAGGTTGATCAGGGGAATGCCCTCCTTGTCCCGTCGCAGGTAGCCGTTGTCGACACCGGGGCGTCGATGGCGCAGGTCGAACCGGCAGCGGTCGCCGGTGGCGAATTCGACTTCCGCGGCAACCGCGCCTTCAATCAGGGCCTCCAGCACCGCGCAGCGATCGCGCAGGGCCGCGTAGTCGATGGCGAGGCAGGCGTCTTCCATGTCCTTGCGCAGTAGCGGGGCACTGGCGGCGCGGAAACTGGCGGCCCCCGGGCGGCGCATGGACGCCATCGCAAGCCCCGAGGTCATGGAAACCTCGTTCATGCCGATGGCCAGGCTGACCTCGTCCAGGGTGTCGTCGACAGGCACGCGACGGCCGTCGAGCGTACCGTGTTCCGGGAAGGGGGCGTGGTGAGCGGCCGCCGCGGGGAACCGCAGGATCGGGAGTACCTCGAAGCCCCGCTTCTCCCCGAGTTCGGCAAAGGCGCCGTGCCATTCGTCGGCGAGTGCATGGCGCGCTTCCCAGTCGGCATTGAGCGGGTGCTGCGCGGTGGGTTCGTCCACCAGGAGCAGCACCCGTTCCCCCGCCTGCGGCGCGAAGACCTCGTCGATGAAGGCGTGGATGTCGAAGGGCGAGGCGCTCACGGACATCGCTCGCGCCAGACGACTGGCGGATCGAAGACGCTGGCTCGTGCGTATACTGTTTGCATTCCCGAATCCGCAGTGAGCGACACACTTGGAAAGCCTAAGGCAATTCATCCGGGAACATAAGCTGGAAGCGATGTCGGTCACCGTTCCCGACCTGCACGGCATCGCCCGGGGCAAGAAGGTGCCGGCGCGCCGCATGCTGGAAAGCGACGCATCGCCCATGCGCATGTCGAACCTGATGGTCATGCTGGACTACGCCGGCATGCCCCATCCGCCGCCGGAGAACGACGATCGCTGGTGGCCGTCCTGGAGCGAGGGGTACGCCGACACGCGCATGGTCGTGGACCCCGCCACCGCCCGCATCGTGCCGTGGCAACCGGGTACGGGGCTGGTGGTCGGCGATTTCGAGCACGTGGACGGCCGGGGCATCCTCGAGTACCTGCCCCGCGCCACCCTCAAACGGCTGATCCGGCGCCTGGAAGACCTGGGATTCGAGGGCAGGGCATCCATCGAGATGGAGTTCATGCTCCTGAACGAGACCCTCCGGACAGTGGCCGAGAAGGGCTATCGGAACCTGGACCCGCTGTGGCCCACACCCCAGGCCTACCGCCTGACCACCCTGGGCGTCCATGACGGTCTCCTCTCCGGCATGAGCCGTGCGCTCCTGGATTTCGGGCTGCCGGTCGAGGCCTGGAACGCGGAAGCCGGCCCCGGGCAGGTCGAGATCAACCTGGCGCCCGCGGCGGCCCTGCAGGCGGCGGACCAGGGTTTCCTGTTCAAGCACGCGGTCAAGGAACTGGCCGCGGCCCGGGAGGTCTGCGCTACCTTCATCGCCAAGCTCTCGCCGGCAGGCTTCGGCAACGGCACGCACCTCAACTTCTCGCTCTGGCGCGATGGCGAGAACGCCTTCCACTCGTCCGTGTCGGAGACGGGCATGTCGCCGGTCATGCGGCACTTCGTCGCCGGCGTGGTCCGCACGCTGCCGGAGTTCACGCTGATGTACGCGCCGACCGTCAACGCCTACCGCCGGTTCGTCCCGCACTTCTCCACCGGGATGATGTTGTCCTGGGGCTTCGACAACAAGTCGAACGGCGTCCGCAGCGTCACGGAAAGCCCATCGCTCACCCGCATCGAGCAGCGTACCGCCGGCGGCGACGCCAATCCCTATCTGCTGCTCGCCGCCTGCATCGCCGCGGGCCTCTACGGCATCGAGAACGAACTCGAACCGCCGCCGCCCACCCTGGGGGATGCCTACGCGGACACCGGGCTCGGCCGGGTGCCCGCGACCCTGGAGGAAGCGCTCGGCCTGTTCGAGCGCAGCGAGATTGCGAACGCGTACCTCGGCGAGGACTTCGTGCGGTTCTACGCCCACAGCCGCCGCATCGAGTGCCGGTGCTTCGCCGAGGCGACGGAGGGCGTCGATGCGGACGAGGTGACCGATTGGGAGATCGCCCGGTACCTGGAGATGGTGTAAGCGGCTACAGCGCCATCACCTGGCGGGCCGCCCGATAGCCCTCCGCGTTGGCGCCGGCGAACGCCTGCAGTCCGCGAAGCTCGGAATGGGCGAAGAAGATGCGCCCGTAGCCGGCCCGCAACTGATCGGAGGGCGGCCGTCCCCCGTCCGCAGGGTAGAAGAACCCCGGCTGCGGCACGTTGTAGGCGTGCCCCCACCGGTTCAGCGTGATGCCGGCGATATCCCGGTCGGGGTCGAAGCCGCCCGCATCGAACAGCCTCGTCATCTGCCGCCGGATACGCCGCTCGTAGTCCGCGTAAGCCGTGCTGAACATTTCCCAGCGGAGGAGTTCGCCCTGTACCTTTGCCGGCAGCTCCGGCTTGACGAGGGAGGCATAGAACGTCAGCACGATGGGCTTGTCCGGGTGCAGCGGGGCCCGGTAGCCGCCCACCTGCATGGGCTGGCGGATGTTGCAGGTGAACCCGAACTCGCCGCCCTGGTAGACGGCGGCCGTGATGCCGAGCCGCTCCAGGAAACGCCAGTTGGTGAGCGCGACGTTGGCAACCAGGTAGGGCACGTGCACGAAGGCCTCGAGGGCGTTGTGGATGTGCGCCGGGGCGTCGCCGAGAATGCTGCGGCTTACCCAGGCGCCCGCGCAGACGATGGCGCTCCTGCCGACGGCTGCGTGCAATTCGCCGTCGCGCTCGTAGACGACGCGCACCCGTTTTCCGTTGCAGCCCGGCAGGTGCCGCACATCGATCACGGTGGCGCCGGTGCGCAGGCGCAACCGGTTGTCCCGGTGGTCGAGGCGCTCGGAGTTGAAGCGCCCGGCGAGGACGTCCTCCGGGTTCTTGCCGCCGGCGATGCCCTCCGGCCAGAGGTGCTTGGCGAAATACCGGTAGGGGAAACTGTTGCCCCCCGGGAAGCAGCCGACATTGAAGCCACGCACCACCGCCGGCAGCGACCGGAACGCCGGGTCCGCCTGCACGTCGGGATTCGTCTCGCCGGCAAGCGCGGCGCCCGGCATTTCCATCAATTTCGTCGCCACCAGCGCCGAACAGGTGCCGGAGCCGGCCCCGACCGCGCTGGCCACCAGCGGGTCGGCGAAACGGGCGATTGCCGGGGAAAGCCCGTGCACGTCGACGAGCAGTTGTCCGTAGCTCATCCGGTCGAGCCAGGGCTCCAGGCTGTCGTCCCGTTCCCGGTCGAGGGTCAGGCGCCACTGCCAGCGGATGAAGTCCTGCCGGACCGCCTCCGGCAACCCCAGGCCTTCGAGGTCCTTCATCCAGGGGTTGCGCACGGGCTCCGGGCGGCGATTGGCGGCGGAGGGGGCCGAGTAGTAGCCGATGCTGTCGGAGACGATGGCCAACCACAGGTAGATGTAGTTCGAAACGTCGAACTCGAGTGCCTTGTCGGTTCCCTGCAGTTCTTCCAGCCCGTACCGGAGCGGCATACCGATGTCGGTGAACTCGTCGTAGAGCAGGTCGTCCCCGAGCGCCACCTGCCCCGGCTCCGTGGGCAACACCACCAGGTTCGAGCCCTGCGGACCGAAGATGCGGTGACCATCCACCTCGAACTCGTTCTGCCGCGCCTCGCCGCCCGGCACGCGGTGGTTCTCGAGGATCAGTCCCTTGAGCGAACTCTCCTTGTTGAGCAGGTAGGCCGCGCCCAGGCTGGAAGCGCCGCCACCCACCATGATGACGTCGTAGCCGTCTTCCTCCACGGGCAGGGCCCCGTAGTCCACCTCGTCGAAGTAGCCGTCGCGGATCCAGTGTGCGCGGCTCAAAACGTCCCAGGTGTTGCCGTTCACGCCCTGGTAGTCGCCTACGCCGCTGGGGCCGTCGAACCGCCGGGCCGCCGCCCGGTCGATCGGCGGCAGTTGAACGCCGGCCTTCGCCGCGAGCAGTTCCCGGGGCGTCAGCCCGGCAAGGAGTGCGCTGCCGGCACCGAGCAACACGCCCCCCAGGTAGTCGCGCCGTGTGACTCCCGCATCCTTGTTCATCGAGAAACTCCCTTGGTCGTTCACACGTGACGGCGGCACAGTCCCTGTACAGACGCACGGCGCACCTTCAGCCGCACACGTCGATGATCCATGGAAGGCGCTTGCGAGCTTCCGCGCGCCGGCAGGGTCCGACTAAACCGGACAGACTTCGTGCCACCAGAAGCGGACGATTCAAATCTGCTGCCGACACCACCAGTCCTTCAGGTCGCGCCTCCGCGTGTCTTGTGTTAACAGTGTTCGGGGCCTGCCCGATGAACGGGTGGACATGAAGATCCTGCGAACGCCTGCGAACGCCTCGCCGGGCCGAAGGCAGGACCCGCGAGTTTCGGACGCGAACCTCCGGTCCGGCGAGGGATACCCACAATGATCAGGAAGCTCATTCTCTGGCCGCTGGCCGCGCTGGCAGCCCTGCTCCTGATCGCCTTCTGGGGGTTTTTCCTCTCGCCCCGGCCGCCGCTCACGACGGACCCCGCGACCCTCGCGGGCGATGGCAGCGCCCTCGACTACTGCGACCTGCCCGTCCTCGACGGCGGCGGCAAGCTGGCGGCGGACATCCCCAAGGGCAACACCCCGGATTGCGGCTACAGCCACTTCCCCTTGCCCATCCTCGCGGAGTGCACCGAACCCCTGGTCGAGGGCGCCGATGACATCCGGGGACTGTGGCTCGGCGTGGAAGGCCGCGTCGGACACGTGGAACGCATCGAGCAGTGCGGGCGCCGCGTGGTCGTCACCAGCAGCGGGATCATTCACGACTACGGGCCGAACAGCACGCTGGGCGAGAACACGAACGACACGGAAGGCAGCGTGGCGTTCCGCATCGGCGACCGGCCCTACTGCCCCCGCACATCGGCCAGCATGATCTGGAACCGGGGCGTCCTGGACTTTCACGTCTTCGGCTGGGGACCCGTCGTGGTGCGGCGGTACGTGGACGGCGAGCAGCTCGTGTGGGAGTACGTGGACGGCAGCGTCACCAGGATGGACCGCATCTGCACCTTGCCTGAAGAGCACAAGATTCCGAGGCGGAGGTAGCGAGAGGCGATGCGCCGCATGGCAGCGCCCCGCGCGGCCGCCGTGGTCCTGGCCCTCGCCGCCGGTACGGTCTGGCCGGCCGACCACCCCTGCACCGACCCGCAGTACCGCCACGGCATCTCCTACCTCATGCCCCTGCGCTACGCACCGGACTTCACCCACTTCGCCTATACGAATCCCGAAGCGCCAAAGGGCGGCACGATGCGCGTGGCGAGGATGGGCACCTTCGACAACTACAACGGCATCGTCGAGATCGGCCGCGTCCCGGACGGCTACGGCGTCACGGAGGGCTTCGTCTACGACAGGCTGCTCCAGGAGAGTCTCGACGAGCCGGCGGCCGCTTACGTGCGCCTCGCCGACGGCGTCGCGGTGGACACGGACCTCCGCTGGACCGCCTTCCGGATGCGCAACGGAGCGCGCTGGCACGACGGGCGTCCGATCACCCGTGACGACGTGCTTTACACCTTCGACGCGATCCGCGAGCACGGTCGCGTGGAGTTGCTGACGGCGCTGGCCGACCTCGACCGCATCGTTCCCTTCGGCGAACGCGAACTCTGTTTCGTCACTCGGCCCGGCCGGCCGCCGAACCCGATCCTGCCGTTCGTCTACGGAGTCATGGGCATCCTGCCGAAGCACCACTGGACGGCGCACGATGTCAGCAAGACCACGGCCCAGCCACCCCCCGGCAGCGGGCCCTACCGCGTCGAGGAAGCCAACTTCGGCCGCACCCTGACGTTCCGCCGGGTCGCCGACTACTGGGGGCGGGACCTGCCCGTCAACCGGGGCCGCTTCAACTTCGAGCGCCTGAAGTACGACTACTTTCGCGACGAGAACATCATGCTCGAAGCGCAGAAGGCGGACGTGGTGGACGTGCGCCAGGAACTGACCGCCAGGAACTGGGAGACGGAACACCAATTCCCCGCCGTGCGGCAGGGCCTCGTCAAGGCAGAGTTGCGCAAGGGCACGCGCGTGTGGGGCCTGTGGTGGCCGGTTTACTGGAACCTCGACCGGCCGCGCTTCGCCGACATCCGCGTGCGCGAGGCGCTGTGGCTGCTCTACGATTTCAACTACGTCAATCGCGTCTACTTCCACGGCTTCTTCAACCAGGGCGTGAGCGTCTTCCAGAACTCCGCCATGGCGCACAGCGGCCGGCCTTCGGCCCGCGAACTCGCGTTGCTCGAGCCGTGGCGCGAACAGGTTCCGGACCGGGTCTTTACCGAGCCGTTCCGCCACCCCCCGAGCGACGGCTACGGCTTCAGCCGGGAGCACACGGAACGCGCCCTCGCCCTGTTCGACGAGGCCGGCTGGCACGTTCGGGAAGGGAAGATGGTGCACAAGGAGACCGGCGCGCCGTTCCGGGTCGACTTCATCTTCGTCCTGACGTCCAGCGCCCGCTCGATCATGCCGTTCGCCGCGCGGCTGGAGCGGGTCGGCATCGCCACAACGGTGCGCCTGCTGGACGTCTCGCACTGGCTCCACCGCGGCCGCGCGGGGTCCTTCGACGCCACCAGCGTGGGTTTCGTGCCGAGCTACATGCCGGGGCCCGAACTCGAGGCCCGCTTCGGCAGCGCCAGCGCCGACCTCGGCTACGGTGCGAACTGGGGCAGGACCCGGGACTCGGCCGTCGACAGCCTGACCGAGTCCATCAAGCAGGCGCGCACCGCGGAAGAACTCTTCGCGGCGACGCGCGCGCTCGACCGCGTGCTGATGTGGAACTTCTACCTGCTCCCCGGACCGTCGACGCCCGGCATGCGCCTGACCTGGTGGGACCGTTTCGGCGAGGTCCGCAACGACAAGCTCTCCTGGGTGCCGTACGTGGATACCTGGTGGTGGGACGAGCGCAAGGCGGCGCGGGTCAGTGCAGGGATCGCGTCCCTCGAGGAGTGAAACGGCAACGGATGCCGCAGGCGACGCGGCCGGTCAGAGATCAATGCCGGCGGTCAGGGTCACCATTCTCGGCGGACCAAGGAAGTACCTGCCGCCCTGGTCCCCGTCGGGGCCGGACAGGTAGCGCTCGTTGCCGACGTTGCTGGCGTTCAACCGCAGCGTCAGGCGTTTCGATCCCGGGAGGGCGCGCTCGTACCGGGCCGCGAAACCCGCGAGGACGTAGGACGGGACGGTCTCGGTGTTGGCCGGATCTCCAGGCCGGTCGCCGACGAACTTGGCGTGCACGTTCAACTGGAACGGCGCGCCGAACAGGCGGCGGCTCCAGGTGAGTTCGCCGAACCACATCGTCGCCGGCGCGTTGGCGAGACGTCCGCCGGCGCGGATGCCCTCCCCGAGGACATCCTCGGTGTACTCCGCGCGCAACCTCGACCAGGAGCCGTAGAGACGGAGGGTTTCGGTCGCGTCGAACACGGCGACCAGCTCGAACCCCGAACCGCGCACGCCGCCGATGTTGAGCAATTGCACGGCGCCCTGCAGGTACTGGTCGCCGCCCTCGGCCGCCACGTTCACCGCCCCGAGGCGGTGGCGGAAGCGTTGCGTGAACGCCTGCGCGACCAGACCTGTGCGGTCGCCGTTCCAGCGGACCCCGACGTCCGTGTTGTCCGCCAGTTCCGGAGCCAGCGCGTCGGTGGTGCCCCCGGCGAGCAGTCGGTCGGCCAGCATGCGCGCGTTGCGGGACCAGGAGGCGAAGACCTCGGTACCCGCCGCGACGCGGTAGACCGCCCCGAACTTGGGCAGCCAGCGTTCGCGGACCTGCTGGCGCTTCGCTCCTTCGAGGCGAGCTGCATAGCGCGTGGCAACGTCGTGGAAGACCGTTCCGGCAGTCGCTTCCACCGGACCGAACGCGAGTCCGTACTCGGCGTACAGCCGGGTCGTGTCGGTGTCGAAGCTGCGGTCGAAGTGGATCCAGTGCAGGTCGGCGTGCGCCGGACGCAGCGTGCCGGGGTCGCTCCGCCGCAGGTCGAACCACCGCCGGTCGTTGCGACGGTCGCGTCGTTCCAGCCACCCGCCCAGCTTGAAGGCATGCCTGCCGCGGTGCCAGCCGGCCTCGGCAGTCAGCCCCTGGCGACTCGTCCGGTATCCCGAACGTCGGCGGGAAGCGATCCGCTCGGCGCCCTCGCAGTCGAAGTCGGGCCGGACCGCAAAGTCGACCAGGGCGTCCTCGTGAACGTCCGCCAGGCAGGCCAGGTGCGCGACGTCGGTGCCGGGCACCGGGACCAGGGCGCCCGAGGGTGTCCGCTCGAACGTGCCGGCGAAGAACTCCCGGGCGCCCCGGGTACCCTCGGCGCGGCCGTCCAGGGTGGCGACGCGGTACGGGGGAATCCACCAGCCCCATCCGCGCTGCGCATGCGCGTATGGCGAGAGGTGCACATCGACGCCGGCGACGATGCCGCGCAGCTCGAGCGCAACGGCCTTGTCCCATCGCGTCCCGCCCCATCCCGGCCGCCACCGGCCGGCGTCGTGGATGTCGAACGCGTCGACGAGACCGTCGCGCTTCGGGTCGCGGCGGAATTCGGCAAGCGTGACCGAGTCGTAGTCCGTCTCGTTGCGGTAGTTCCATGCGCCCCGCAGGGTCGCCGTCCAGTCGCGGCCGAGCGCTCCCACCGCCTTCAGGTCCACGTGCCTGCGGTCGAACGTACCGGCGCCCTTGCCGATCCACGGCCGCAGCCCGGTCTCCGAGTAGCTCACGTACGACGAGAAACCTCCGGCGAGTTCGCCGGTCTCGAGCCGCCCGAACGCCCGGTGCAGGCCGTGCCCGCCCTCTCCGTACGCGAGGTTCAGCCCGAAGTCCGGCCGCGGCTCCCGCGTGTGGTAGTGCAGCGTGCCGCCCAGCGCCGTGTTGGAGGCGCTGCCGATGTCGGCCGCGTTCTGCGCGACCTCCACGAGCGCCACGTTCTCTGCGTCGACGAAGACGTTCGGCTTCTGGCCGCCGCCATACGCGGGGTCGCCTCCGGGCATGCGGTCGATCATGTAGCCGATCTGGGAGGTATCCCGCGTGTTGGCCATGCCGCGCACGGAAACCCGCGTCGACCAGTTGTTGCCGCCGACGGCGTCGCCGAACTGGACGTTGACGCCGGGCAGGCGGTCGATCACGCGCAGGACGTCGGTCGCCGGCGCGTGGGTCTCGACCATCGCGGCATCGACCGTGGTGTTCGCGCGGGTCTTGCCGAAGCCGAGCAGGCCGGCGCGAGCCGTGACGACGATCTCTTCGATGACCGGCGAGCCGTCGTCGGCCCACGCCGGCCCCGCCAGGGTGGCCAGGGCGATCAACGCCCACGGCGACAGGACGGGTAGGCAGGTCACGTGCATCCCCGAAGAGCCCGCTGCAAGCCGCGGTCGAATTCGGCGCCGGCCCTACCGACCCGTGAACCGCGCCTCCCGCTTCTCCAGGAACGCGCGCACGCCCTCGCGGTGGTCCTCGCTCCGGAAGCACGCCTGCAGCGCCTTGAAACTCTCGGGGATGTGCTCCTCCACGCTGCGGGAGAACCCGTCGTAGACGAGCTGCTTGGTCAGGCGGTGCGAGAACGGCGAGCCGCGCAGGATGGCGTCGGCCAGCTCGCGGGTCCGGTCCGCGAGGTCTTCCGGCGCCACGACGTCGTGGGCGTAGCCGATCTCCCGCGCCTCGTCGGCGAGGAGGAAGCGGCCCGTATAGAGCAGTTCGAGCGCCCTCGGCACGCCGATCAGGCGCGGCAGCAGCCAGCTCCCGGCGCCCGTGTCCGGCACGAGGCCGCGCTGGGCGAAGATCCAGGAGATCCGGGCGCGGGTGCTCAGGATGCGGATGTCCGCGTGGCTCGTGAACTCCGCGCCCATGCCGACGGCGAAGCCATCGACGGCGCAGACGGTGGGCTTCGGGCACGACGCCAGCGCCCACCAGCCAATGTCCGGTTTCCGGTCCGTGACGGTGCCCTCCCGCTCTTCCGGCGATTGCTCGTCGAGGTCCGAGAGGTCCGTTCCCGCGCAGAAGCTGCCGCCGGCGCCCGTGACCACCAGCACGTGCACCGCATCGTCGTTGCCGGCCTCCCGGATGAGCCGGCCGTACTCGGCGTTCATCGCGTGGGTCATGGCGTTGCGGCGCTCGGGGCGATCGATCGTGATGGTGGCGACGCGGTCTTCCACCGCGTAGCCGACGTTCTCGTGGGTCATGGGCTCCTCCGACCGTGCGTTGCGCGCCGATTCTATAGTCCGGCCGCGACCCGCCGCAGGCGCTCCGGCGACATGGGCAGGTCCCGGACGCGCAGCCCCGTGGCCGTGAAGACCGCATTGGCGAGGGCGGCCGACGTCGGCCCCACGGTCGCCTCGCCGGCGCCGAGCGGGTCCGATTCGGGGCGATCGAGGAGCACGGTTCGTACCCGGGGCACCTCGCTGAACCGCAGGATCGGGTAACTCTCCCAGTCGCGGCTGGCCACGGCTCCGTTCTCGTCGAACTCCACGGCCTCCTTCAGGCACCAGGAGAGCGCCTGGATCGCGCCGCCCTCGAGCTGGTTGCGCAGGCCGTCCGGGTCGATGACGCGTCCCGCATCAGCCGCGATCCAGAGGTGCTCGATCCGGATCTCCGCGCGCTCCTCGTCCACCGCGACCTCCGCCACCACCGCAGCGCAGCACTGCCGGTTCTTGTACCGCGCGATGCCCATGCCCCTGGGTCCGTCCAGGCCGCCGGCCAGTTCGAGCACGGCGTCCAGCACGGCCAGCGCGCGCTCATCGTGGGCCATGTGCATCCGGCGGAACGCGTCCGGGGCCACGCCGGCCGCGAGCGCGAGTTCGTCCATGAACGACTCTATGGCGAACACGTTCCCCTGCGCGCCAAGCCCGCGCAGCGCGGAGGTGCGTACCGGGGCGTCGCGGAGGAAGTGCTTCGTGACGCGCTGGTCGGCAAAGGCGTACAGCGGCACCGCGTTGCGGTGGATGCCTACCTCCGGCGCCCGCGCCGGTTGCGAACGCGTCGGCGCCAGCGGCTCCTCCAGCAACCGGGCCGCGAGCAGGTCCACCCCCGGCGCGCGGGGATGCGGGCGGGCGACGTGGGTGAAGCCGTAGACGTCGTGGCTCCACGTTGCGACGCGTCCCACTTCGTCCAGGTCCGCGGCGAGTTCCAGGTACATCGGGGGCCCGAGCGGCTCGAACGCGTGTTCGTCCGCGCGCGACCACTTGAGGAGCACCGTTGCCCCGGGCCTGGCCCGGGCCACCAGCGCGGCGTCCAGGGCGACGTCGTCCGCGCCGTTGTGTCCGTAGCATCCGGCGCCCGCGACGTGGCGGATCTCGATGCGGTCCGGGTCGACGGACAGGGCGCGCGCCAACACCCGCCGCAAGGGCTCCACGCCCTGGCTGGAGCACTCGACGTACAGCATGCCGGCATCCCACTTCGCCAGCGCCGCGGAGGGGCCGAGGGAACCGTGCATCAGGAACGGGCGCGAATAGGAGGCGCGACGCTGCGTCGCCGGAACGAAGGGCGCTCCGTCTGTCGGCACACCGCCGCGCAGCGGTAGAGCGATCGCGTCGCGTCGCCGGGACGCATCGATCTCGAAGCCCGCTGGGGGCGACTCCACCAGGCGCCAACGCGCCTCACGCCCGACGCGTTCCGTCAGCGCCACCGCTTCGGACTCTTCCGGATGCGCGACGGCGACGAAGCTGCCGTCCACGACCAGGGCGCCGGGCGCGGACACGGTCGCGGGCAGGTCTTCCAGGCGGTGATGCAGCGACGGCGGCAGGACCACCCGCGCGTGCAGCGTGGCCTCGCGGTCATGGACGAACGCCGGACCGGACGCCTTGTCCTCTACGTCGATCCGACGGTGGTCTTCCCTGCCTGTCAGGCGGTAGTCCCGCGGCGCCTTCTCGGGGACGCGAAACGTCATCTCCACATCAAGGCCGTCTGCCGCAAGCTGCCAGTAGACCATGCGCTCGTTCACGCCGAGCGCCGAGATCTCGCCATCGACCACCGTCAGGTCTTCCGCGGCGACGCCGAGCCTTTCCGCCGCACGCGCGAGGAGCACCCGGCGCGCCCACGCACTCGCCTGCCGCAACGCGGCGCCGCTCGTCTCGATGGACATGGAGCCTGCCGTAACGCCCTCGTCCGGCGTGTGTCCCGTGTGGGCGGAGACGACGGAGACCCGCTCCGGCGCCACGTCGAGTTCCTCGGCGACCACGATCCGGAGCGCCGTGAGGATGCCCTGTCCGATCTCGACCTTGCCAGTCATGGCCCGCACGCCGCCGTCGTCCGTCAGGCGGATCCAGCGGGCGAGCGACGGCGTCGCGGCGAGTGCCGGAGGCAGCGGACGGTCATCCGGCAGGGTGTCACCGGCCTGCTCGACGGCGTTCCACTGGGGCGGCGACTCCAGGGACTCGCCCCTGGCCAAAGCGGTCAACGCACGCAGCACGCGCGGATGGCTGCCACAGCGACACAGTTGCGGGTCCAGCGCTTCCGCGATCGCGGCGGGCTCCGGACGCGGGTCCTTCCGGAACAGGGCTTCCGCCGCCACGACGATGCCCGGCAGGCAGAATCCGCACTGGGTCGCGTTGGCCTCGATCAGGGCGCGCCGCACCGGCGTGTCGAGGCCCGCGGCCGTCTCGACGTGCCGGCCGTCCACGCCGCGTGCGGCGAGCGTACACGCATAGGTCGGGGAACCGTCGACGAGCACCCGACAGGTCCCGCACTGCTCGAGGCCGCACCCGACCTTGGGCGTGAGGTCCCCGACCCGCCGACTCCGGAGTACGTACCCCAGTGCCGTGTCCGCGTCTTCCTCGGGGACGTCCACATTACGGCCGTTGAGTCGGAAACGGACCATCAGCCCAGCGCTCCGAGCAGCGCGTCTTCGTGGCCGAGGCCGAGCACCCAGGCCTCCTCGGTCTCGACGATACGCCGCTGTTCCGCCGTCAACGCGGGCGATCCCGAGAAGAGTTCCGCCAACCCGTCCCCCGCATCCAGACGCGCGAACGCGTCGGCGTTCACCCGCACCTGCGCCGCGTCCAGGATCTCGCCCGCACCTCGCCGGTCCGCCACCGCCTTGTGCAGGAGCGACGGATAAAGCTCCGCGCACACGACCGGCGCGTCAGGCACTCGCAGCCCGCCATCCAGCGGCCACACCGCCAACCGGCCCCGCAGGCGGGGCGCCCGCCGCAGCCGGTCGAGCGCCGGCAGGCCGACGAGCAGTTGCGACCCGACAGAACCGGCGTAGGCAAGCTGCCAGACCGTTTTCGCGCCTTTCGCATGTACGTCCGAGAGGCGTCTTTCCGGGGGGTGCGACCCGCGGCACGTGCGGTCCCGGGCGCGGGTGGGCACGTCCGGATGGCGCCACGCCGCCGGGCGTCCCCAGCACGGGCCGATTCCGGGATAGCGGCGGTTGATCTCTTCGGCCACGCCGTAACGGTTGTTGCCATTGTCGACGGCATCCTCGATGCGGGCGACGAGCCAGTCCCAGAGCGCGAACGCCGACGATTGCCCGGTCAAGTGCCGGGCCACCCCGACGGGATAGCCGAACGGGAAATCGAAGCCGACCAGCACCCGCCGGTGCGCCTCCAATTCGGACGCAAGGAGGTCCTCCAGGCGGGCCACCGCCTGATGCCGCGTACGCTCGTACCCGGGAGGCCCAACGACCCCGTCGCGGGCCACCGCCCACCAGATGGAGTCCTTCGTCGGTCGCCTTGGACCCGGCTTGGATCGCGCCGACCAGTCGACGACAACGTGGGTGTCGAAGAGCGCCACGCGCCCTGTGCCAGTCGGGCGAGTCGAGGCGCTAGCCCGCCGGCAGCCGCACCGTCGCAGTCCCGAAGACCCGCGTCTCCTCGCGCTCGTTCACGATGGAGATGTCGATCTCCACCGTACCCGCGTCCTCGTCGACATCGGTCACCACGCCGACGATGCGGTGCGGGTGATCGACGAGCACCGGCGCGCGGAACACCGTGTCGATGGCGACGATCTCCGACTTCGGCGCCCAGCGGTGGATCATCGCCCCGAGATAGCCCTGGCTCATCACGCCGGGCACGATCGCTCCGGGGAAGCCCTCCTTGCGGGCCGCCTCGTGATCGGTGAAACGCCCGCCGCCCCAGCCGACCTCGCGGCCGAAGCGCTTGACGTTCTCGAGGCCTGTGTCCGGGGCGAAGGTCGGCAGTTCCGCGCCAAACTCGACGTCGCCGATGGTCCCGACCACCTCACTCACTGGACCGCTCCCGGATCACGGTGCGCGTATCCGCGTTGGCGACGTGCGTACCGTCCTCGTCGTAGAGTTTCATCCGCCGCACGAGAAACACCATGCGGCCCGAACGCCCGGTCTTCGTGTAGATGTCGTGCATGTGGGACTTGCCGGTCAGTGTCGCGCCGGCGCGGATCGGTGCCATCCACTCGACGCCCTTGCCGGCGTCCATGCCGACCCCGCCAAGGTTCGGGAAGTCGGACGGCAGCGCGCGGCCGCCGACCAGCGTGGAGACATACGTCGGGGGCGCCTGGAAGTCGGCGTCCGCCGGGTCCGTGAAGCGCGGGTCGGTCTCGCCGCAGGCCCGCGCGTACTCGGCGAACATGTTCCCGTCGATCTCGAACCGAACCTCGTCGAACTCCCGGTTCAGGAACCCGGCCCGCAACTCGTCAATGTCGGCCTTCAATGCACATCCTCCCTTGGTAGTCTCCGAAACCTCCGCTCGGCCCCTCTGTCCTCACCAGCGCATGTCCGTCGTCGCGACGCCGTCCCAGGCGACGCGCTCGGCCTCGAACGGCGCTTCCCGCACCCCGGCAAGCGGGCCGATCATCATCGTCGCCCGCGTCTCGCCGTAGGGCGGCCAGGGTCCCAGGGACGCGGTGCCCGGATCGCCGTTCCGGGCGAACGCCGCCCAGGCGTCCATGGTCGCGCCGGCCAGCGCCTCCGCCGCGGGACCGGCCCCGCACATGCCGGCGATCGCCGGGGTCGCGTCATGCGTGCCGAACACGAACCCCAGTTCCACCATGTGCGGAGATCCCCAGGCTCCGTCCATCTGCGGGCTGATCCAGTCATAGACATAGTGGTACACCGGGCCGTGGGGCCGGTGCGCGTCGAGCACGCGCGTGGACGGCACGCCCATGTAACGGCTGGTGTCGATGGCCGCAAACAGGGAACCGGCATCGACCGGGGCCAGGCGCTGCTCCCGCGCGGCCTGGCAGGCCTCGACCAGCGCCGCCGCGTCCGCGTCGGGGACCAGCACCCGTACGCGTTCCAGCAGCTGCTCGCGGTTCTCGACCCGGGCAACCACGCCCTGCGACATCTCGTCCCGCGTGGTGCCCACCATCAACGGCATGCCTGGCTGGACACCCGACGCGAGCGCCGGTTCCGGCCAGTCCAGGATGGTCTCTCCGTCGACCACCGGCTTGGCCCACCGCAGGCGCGCGGCCATGTCCGAACCGGCGACGGTCTCCATGAACTGCGGAATCGCGGCCATCAGTCGTGCCGTGGTCGCTGCCCGGAGGGTCTCCGGGTCAGGCGTGCCCAGGGCCTCGAGCATCGGCTTCGCCACGTGTTCCAGGGCCTCGTCCACGCTGAAGGCAATCTGCCCCGGACCGCTCTGCACGATGGCCTTGTGAAAGAGCCCGCGCGCGGCCGGCATCGACATCAGGCTGAGGACGCTCACACCCCCCGCGGACTCCCCGAAGACGGTGACGTTGTCCGGATCGCCCCCGAACGCCGCGACGTTGTCGCGCACCCACGTAAGCGCCGCGACCTGGTCCAGTAGGCCTTCGTTGCCCGTCGCGGGGATCTCGCCGTTGGTCAGTTCCTTCAGCCGCACGAAGCCGAAGGGGCCCAGGCGGTAGTTGACGGTCACGACCACGACGCCCCGCGAGGCAAGGCGGCTGCCCTCGTAGAGGACCTGGGAGCCGGCGCCCAGGGCGAACCCCCCGCCGTGGATCCACAGCATCACCGGACGCGCGCCGTCGTCGGCGGCCGGCGTGTACACGTTGAGGTAGAGGCAGTCCTCGGACTCGGGCTGGTCGACGACGAGGACCGGGGGCACCAGCGGACTCCGCTCCTGCGGGGCGACGTTCCCGAACTCGAGGACGTCGCGTGTCTCCGTCCAGGGCGCCGGCGGCTCCGGCGGCATCCAGCGCAGCTCCCCCACGGGAGGCGCCGCGTACGGAACGCCCTTGAACGCGGAGACGCCGTTGTCCCGGGCGCCGCGTACCGGTCCGCTACGCGTCCGCACGATCGTCATGGCGGAATCCCGTCGCGCTCCGCCGTCAGCGCATGTCCGACGTGGCGATGCCGTCCCACGCCGCCCGTTCTCCCTCGAAAGGCGCCTCGCGCACGCCGGCGAGCGGGCCGATCATCATCGTGGCGCGGGTCTCGCCGTAGGGCGGCCACGCTCCCAGCGTCTCGGTGCTCGGGTCGCCCGTGCGCGCGAATGCGGTCCAGGCGTCCATCGTGGCGTTCGCCAGCGCGTCCGCCGCCGGGCCCCGGCCGAACATGCCGGCGGTGTCCGGGGTCACGTCGTGCGTGCCGAACACGAAGCCGATGTCGACGCCGTGCTGCGCCCCGCTCGCCCCGTCCATGGCCGGGCTGATCCAGTCGAACACGTAGTGGTACACGGGGCCGTGCGCCCGGTGGGCGTCCAGCAGCCGCGTCGACGGAACCCCCATCATGCGGCTCGTGTCGATCGCCGCGTATAGTGAAGCCGGGTCGACGGGCGCCAGGCGTTGTCCCCGGGCCGCCCGGTAAGCCTCGATGAGCGCGTTGGCATCATGACCGGGGACCAGTGAGCACACGCGCTCCGCGAGGTCGCCGTCACCCAAGCCCGCGAGGGCCGCCGTAGACATCTCGTCCCGCGTCGTGCCGACCATCAGGGGCAGGCCCGCATGGGTGCCCGAGCCGAGGATCGGCTCCGGCCAGCCGGTAATCGTCTCGCCATCGATCACCGGCTTTGCCCAGCGGTTGCGGATGGCCGGATCCGGGTTCGCGGCGGCCTCCATGAACGCCGGGACCGCGGCCTGCATCTCCTCCGTTCTGGCCGCGCGCAGCGCCTCCGGGTCGCGCGTTCCGAAGGCCTCGAGCATCGGCTTCGCGATGTAGTCCAGCGCCTCGTCGACGCTGAAGTGGGTGTGCCCCGGACCGCTCTGCACGATGGCCTTGTGGAAGAGCCCGCGCGCGGCCGGCATCGACAGCAGGGACACGACGCTCATCCCCCCGGCCGACTCGCCGAAGATCGTGACGTTGCCCGGGTCGCCGCCGAACGCCGCGATGTTGTCGCGCACCCACTCGAGGGCCGCGGCCTGGTCGAGGATGCCCTCGTTGCCGGTCGACGGAATCTCGCCGTTGGTCAACTCCTTCAGCCGCACGAAGCCGAACGCGCCCATGCGGTAGTTGATCGTGACCACCACGACACCGCGCGAAGCCAACCCGGCGCCGTCGTACAGATCCTGCGAGCCGGACCCGATGTAGAAGCCGCCGCCGTGGATCCACACCATGACCGGCCGCGCCCCGCCGTCGGTGCCTGGCGTCGTGACATTGAGGTAGAGGCAGTCCTCCGACTCCGGCTGGTCGATCAGGAGGGCCGGCGGGATGAGCGGGCTCTTCTCCTGTGGCGCGATGTTGCCGAACTCGAGGGCGTCGCGCGTCTCCGTCCAGGGTTCCGGCGGCTGCGGCGGCATCCAGCGCAGGTCGCCCACGGGCGCCGCGGCGTACGGGATGCCCTTGAAGACGGCGAGCCCGTTATCCCGCGCGCCGCGCACCGGCCCGCTGTTGGTCTGTACGACGGTCATGTGGAGCCTCCCGCAGGATGACGCAATGGCGCGGTATGCTACCCCAGTTCAACGCATCTCGACCCCAGCCGGGCGTCGCGATGGCGGCGCACACGGCCAGGATCAAGCATGAACGAGCGACTCTGCATCGAGCCCGCCGACGCGACCCTCGGAGCCACCGTCACGGGAGTGAGACTCGCCGAGCTGTCCGAACGGGAATGGCGGTCCATCGAAGCGGCCTTTCATGAACGCGCCGTGCTGATCTTCCCCGGCCAGCATCTCTCCGACGACGACCAGGCCGCCTTCGGGCGCCGCTTCGGGGAACTCTCCATCGAGGGACAGCCTTTCACCAACCAGAACCCCGACGGCAGCGTGCGTCCGCCCGACGACCCGACCGTGCAGCTCCTGCGCGGCAACGAAGGCTGGCACACCGACAGCTCCTTCCAGCCGATCTCCGCCAAGGCCTCCATCCTCTCGGCGCGCAAGTTGCCGTCGCGGGGCGGCGAGACCGGCTGGGCCGACATGCGCGCCGCCTACGAGGCGCTCGAGCCCGCGATGCGCGAGCGCATCGCGAACCTCAGGGCGTACCACTCCCTGTTCCACTCCCAGGCCAAGGTCGGCCAGGGGAGCGAGAGCATGGTGAACGGTCTGGCGCAGATGCAGGCGGACGGACGCGCTGGAACCGGCATGTCGCCCGGCGATACGCCGCGGTACGAAGCGGAAGTCGAGCAGGCGCCACCGTTGCGCCCCCTGGTGAAAGCGCACCCCGTCACGGGGCGCCCCGCCCTCTACATCGGACGCCACGCCTACGGCATTCCCGGCATGAGCGAGGAGGCTTCCGAGCGTCTCCTGCAGGAACTGGTCGATTTCGCGTGCCGTCCACCGCGCGTCCTCGAACACCGCTGGAGCGTGGGGGACGTCGCGATCTGGGACAACCGCCGTGTACTGCACCGGGCTCGGCCATGGGATTCCTCCGAGCCGCGCGAGATGTTCCACGTGCGTGTCGCGGGGGACCCCGCCACCGAGACGGGCCTCTAGCGCGGCCCCGTCGCGCACTCCCGGCCCCGCCATGCCAGGATCCCGGATCCAACGCTTCGGAGCAGCCGAGCCCACCCCGAGCGTAGCGGAGGAGCTGTTGCGGGACGGGGTCGTGATCCTCGAGGACCTCCTGCCCCAAGAGGCCGTGGACGGCCTGAACGCAGAGTTGGCGCCCCACTTCGTATCGCCCCGGCCAGGCGCGTTCCTGGCCGCGGGCAACTCGAGCGTGGGAGGTGTCTGGGGACTGCACGCCATGTTCAGCGAACAGCTACTCCGACAGCGCGTGCTCGAGCTGGTCGACGCGATTCTGCTCCCGCGCAATCCCATGGCGGCGACGGCCACGGCACCACCGAAGCCCGACTACGGCCGGCGCATCGTGGACCCGGGCGACGGCTGCCTGCAGCTCGTTTCCGAGGGAGACTGGGATCCGGCACGCGGTCCCAACTGCGACCACTACCGGATCACCGCGGGGGTTTCGATTCGCGTGCACCCCGGCTCGAAGGACCAACCGCTGCATCGGGACCTGACTCTGTGGGAACCCCACGTCCCCAACGATCCGCGCACTCCGCAGTACGAGCTGGTGTTCCACCTGGCCCTGATGGACTTCACGGCGGCCAACGGCGCCACGCGCTTCGTGCCGGGGAGCCACATGTGGCCGAAGGAGCTGCTGGCGACGCAAGAGGATGTCGCCCACGCCGAAATGCCCCCCGGCGCGGCGGTCGCCTGGCTCGGCCGGACGCTGCACGGCTACGGCGCCAATCGCACGGAAACGCCACGGCACGGGGTCCTGTTCGGCTTCTCGGCCGACTGGCTCGCCCAGGAAGAAAACCAGTACCTGGCCGCCCCGCCGGAGTTCGCCCGCACGCTTCCGCTCGCGGCCATCCAGCTCCTCGGTTACCGGGCCGGCCTCCACGGCAACTACCTCCAGGGGCGGAAATCCGAGAACCTGCTCGAACCGGACGGCGACGGGCCGGCTGACGCGTAGCGCGGCCCGCGTCGAGTTCCCGGCCCGCCCCAACCGCAGTACCATCTCCGTCGTCGTCACGGGCACTCGGAGAACGGATGAGCTTTCGCGCAGAGACACGGGCGTGGCTGGAAGAGAACTGCCCGGCGAGTTGCCGCGGTCCGGGCGAGGCACCCGGGGGCGGCACCAAGGCTCCGATGACCGACGACGAGCGCACCTGGCTCGAGCGCACGGCCGAACGCGGCTACACGGTCCCGACCTGGCCGGCCGAGTACGGCGGCGGCGGACTATCCCAGGACGAGAACCTCATTCTGCTCGAGGAGATGCGCCGCATCGGAGCGCGCGCGCCCGTCGCCGGCATGGGTACGGCCATGCTCGGGCCGACGTTGCTCGAGTACGGCACCGAGGAGCAGAAGAAGCGCCACATCCCGCGCATCGCCCGCGGCGAGGTATGGTGGTGCCAGGGCTACTCGGAACCGAGTTCCGGGTCCGACCTTGCGAGCCTGCGTACCCGCGCCGAGGACCAGGGCGACCACTTCCTCGTGAACGGCCAGAAGATCTGGACGTCCGGCGCCCAGTTCGCGGACTGGATCTTCTGCCTCGTCCGCACGGACCCCGATGTCCCGAAACACCAGGGCATCAGCTTCCTGCTCTTCTCCATGAACCAGCCCGGCGTCACCGTGAAGCCGATTCGCCTGATCTCCGGCGCCTCGCCCTTCTGCGAGACCTTCTTCGACAACGCGGTGGCGCAGAAGGACGATCTGCTCGGCGAACCGAACCGGGGCTGGACGATCGCCAAGCGGCTGCTGCAGCACGAACGCGCGGGCATCCAGTCCCTGGCGTCCGGCCGCACCCGCGAGAGCGGCCCGGACCTGCCGGACATGGCGCGTGCCTACGCCGGCGAGCGCGACGGGAGGATCGCCGACCCGACGCTGCGCCACGACATCGCCCAGCACCGCATGGACTCGCTCGCCTTCGCCCTGACCCAGCAGCGCGCGGTGCAGGAAGCCGAGGCCGACAGCACGCCCGGCGCGGCCACCTCCATCTTCAAGTACTGCGGCGCCAACCTCGGCAAGCGCAACAGCGAACTGCAGGTGTCGATGATGGGGACGAGCGCCGGCGACGCCGGGCTCTACTCCGGCGAGACCGAAGCGGAAATCCGCCGCGCCTGGCTCGCGGGGAAAGCGAGTTCCATCGCGGGCGGCAGCAACGAGGTGCAGCTCAACATCATCGCGAAGCGGGTGCTGGGGTTGCCCGACTAGCTAGCGCCAGCCGAGCCTTTCCAGAAAGCCCAGCATCTCCTCCAGCGTCGACTCGAAGTCGGGCTCGCGGTTGAAGAACCCGTGCCCCGCGCCGTCATACAACACGGGCCGGCAATCGCCGCCCACCGACAGGACACGTTCGCAGTAGGCGATGGCGTCATCCACGGGCACGACCGTATCGGCCTTGCCGTGCACGATGAACGTCGGGGGATGCCCGTCCGCGACGTGATGGTACGGCGACATGGCGCGAAGGGGTCGCTCGAAAAGCCCGGCGAGTGCCTCGCTGCGCCGTGAGCCCTCGAGGTCCGCGATGACCACCGCGGGATTGAAGAGAAGCAGCGCGTTCGGCCGCGCGACGGCGTGGTCCGGTCCCGCGGGGTGCGCCAGGGTCGCCGTGGCCGCCGCGAGATGTCCGCCGGCGGAGCCGCCCCCCGCCGCGATGCGCTTGGGGTCGATGCCCAGCTCCGGCGCGTGCGACTGTACCCAATGCAACGCATCCTGCGCGTCCGCCACCGCATGCCAGGGACGGGTTCCGTGACGCGACGAAACGCGGTAGTCCGCGACGATCCCGACCATGCCGCGCTCCCGCAAGGCTCTTGCCTGTCGCGCGAACTGCGCGGGCGAGCCGGTCCTCCAGCCGCCGCCGAAGAAGAACACCGCGGCGGGCCGGGCGTCGGCGTCGGCTGAGCGGTCCGGCGCGAAAACCCACAGCCTGAGGGCCACGTCCTCGACGGTCTTGTAGGTGTGCTCGGTGGCGTCCGGTACGTTGGGCGGGTACGGGAAGCCGGCCTGCTGGGCCGCCGCCGCGCCGCACAGAAGGTGCGACGCCAGCAGTGTTCCGGACCACGCGTTCATGTGCTTCGCTCCGGCCCGCGCAGCGTCGTTCCGCCATCCACCACGAGCACCTGCCCCGTGATGTAGCGGGCCTGGTCGGACGCCAGGAAACGCACCGCGTGCCCGATGTCCCAGCCGGTTCCCTCGATGCCGAGCACGGAGGCGCGCACGCGCCGTTCGCGGGCCTCCGGGGTCATTCCGCGTCCGGACACCATCGGCGTGTAGACCGGGCCGGGCGCCACGCAGTTGACCCGGATTCCTTCGGGGCCGTGATCGACCGCCATGGCGCGGGTCAGGCCAATCACGGCGCTCTTGGAGACGCTGTAGGTGGTAAGGCCCCGCGGCCGGAGCGCGGAGATCGACGACACGTTCACGATGGCGCCGCCGCCAGCCTCCCGCATGGCCGGGACCGCCGCCCGACTGGCGTGGAACATGCTGTCCACGTTGACCTCCATGACCCGCCGCCAGCGTACCGGGTCTTCCTCGACGACGTTGCCGCGGCTACCGATGCCGACGTTGTTGTCGAGGACGTCCAGGCGGCCCCAGCGGGATAGCGCCGCGTCCACCATCGCCTCGCAGTCCACGCCGGCGGTCACGTCCGCCTCGAAGGCCACGGCCGTGCCTCCGGCTTCGTCGATCATCGCCACCGTGCGTTCCGCCAGCGCCCGGTCGCGGTCCACGCAGAGCACGCGCGCGCCGGCCGCCGCCAGCAGGATCGCCGCCGCGCGGCCGTTGCCGATGCCGTCGTGCCGCGCGCCCGCGCCCGCGACTATGGCGACCTTGCCGGCGAGGCCGTCGGCGGCGGGGATGTCCAGGGCCATCCGTGGGTTCTCCTGCAAGGGAGCGGGTGCGTGTTACCGTACAGGCCGCGCGCGACTGCACGCAACTCACCACGCAACAGGACAACGACCGGAGTCCCCGGAGACCCGCTTGGATTGCACGATCGTCGACGTGTTCGCGGAACGGCCCCTCGCCGGCAACCAGCTCGCGGTGGTGCTCGACTGCGCCCACCTGTCGACGGAGGCGATGCAGGCCATCGCCCTGGAGATGAACTTCTCGGAGACCACCTTCGTCACGGCCGAGCGCGACGGGGAGGCGGACGTGCGCATCTTCACCCCGGCGGAGGAACTGCCGTTCGCGGGACACCCTACCCTCGGGACCGCTTGGGTGCTCGGGCGCGAACGGGGCGACTACACCCTCTGCCTCAAGGCCGGCCGCGTGCCCGTGCGGTTCGGGGACGACGGCATCGCGTGGCTGACGGCGCCCGCCGTGGAACTTGGCGCCGAGCTTGGTCTCCGCGACGCCGCGGCGGCCGTCGGAGCCTCGGCGGAACACCTCGACACGTCGTTTGCGCCGCGCTTGGCGAACGCAGGCGGGTTGAGCTTCGCATTAGTCGGCATGCGCGACCTTGAGACGCTGCGGCAGGCTGGCGTGGACCCCGAGGCACATGCGCGCACCATCGCCGCCGAAGCGATCGGAACGTTCCTCCACTGCCCGCACGCGCTGGGCACCGATTTCCGGGCGCGGATGTTCTTCGAGGCCAACGGCTGGCGCGAGGACCCCGCCACCGGTTCCGCCAACGCCGCGTTCGCGGGACTGCTCCGGTCGGCGGGCCGGACGGGTCGCGTGATCGTGGAGCAGGGCGTCGAGATGGGGCGGCCGTCCCGGGTGTACCTGGACATCGGCGAGGCGATCCGCGTCGGCGGCCGCGTGCAACCCGTCATGACGGGGACGCTGCACCTTCCCGAGGTTGCCGCGAAGTGACGGCCCGCGGGGCGCTTGCCTTACACTGCGCCGCGCTCAGCGTCGTGGCGGCGGTCGGAAACGTGGCGGACGAGATCACCGAACAACAGGTCCTGGACTTCCTCGAACGCTTCGAGGAGGCCCAGGGGACGGCGGACTTCGATGCCGTGGCGCCCCTCGTGCACCCCGACGGGCTGTTCCGCTTCAACGACGGCGACTACCGCGGCCTCGACACCGCCCGCGCCGCCTTCGAGCGTACCTGGGCGCTCGACGTCGAGGACGAGCGTTACCACCTCACCGACGTGGAGGTGCTGCACGTCGACTCGGATTCCGCCACGGCGACGTTCCGGTTCCACTGGTCGGGCAGCGGCGACAACGGCCCGTTTCACGTCGTGGGAAGGGGCACCAGCGTGATCGTCCGCCACGACGGCCGGCTCAAGCTGCTGGTCGAGCACCTGAGCCGCTGAAGCCGCACCGCGGTGGGTCTTCTCTGGGAAATCTGGCAGGCCTGGCTCGTGGCCGACGAGTGGGTGGGCGTCGTCCTCGGGCTCCTCGCCGTGTGGCTGCTGGTACGCGAGGACTGGCGCACCTGGCCGGTCGGGGTGGCCTACGTGTTCGTGTCCATCACGGTGCTCCTGGAGGCGCGCCTGTACGCGAACCTCGTGCTGCACCTGGCGGGCTTCCTGTCCATGAACCTGTACGGCTGGTACTACTGGCGCATCGGCGGAGCGCGGGACGGCGAAGTGCCCGTCACCCGTGCGAGCGCCCGCGTCCTCGCCGCGCTCGCACTCGCCTGCGTGGCCGGCACGGCCGCGTTCGGCGCGTGGCTCGCGGGCGGCACCGACGCGGCGCTGCCGTTCTGGGACAGCGGCATCCTGGTGATGAGCCTGGCCGCGTTTCTGCTCGGCGCCCGCAAGCACCTCGAGAACTGGATCGTCTGGTTCGTGGTCGACGTGATCTCGGTCGGCGTCTACTTCGCGCAGGGCCTGCCGCTCTATGCCCTCCTCTACTTCGTCTACCTGGGCATGGCCGTGTGGGGCTACCGATCCTGGCGGCGCTCGATGCCCGGGGACGCGGCCACCTGACGCTCGACGCAACGCGTCGTTGATAACATGCGGGCCGCCACCACGGAGGCTACCCCTCTTGAACGTCGCCGCCACCGCCCAGCCCCGGGACCTGCTCGGCCATCCACGCGGGCTCGCCGTGCTCTTCTTCGCCGAGATGTGGGAGCGCTTCAGCTTCTACGGCATGCGTGCGCTGCTCATCTTCTACCTGACGCAGCACTTCCTCTTCGACGACGCCATGTCGGCGGGCATCTACGCCACCTACGGCGCCATGGTGTACCTGATGCCGGTCCTCGGCGGCATGATCGCCGACCGCTACCTCGGCTTCCGCAAGGCCGTGATCGTCGGCGCGGTCCTCCTGTGCTGCGGCCATCTCGGCATGGCGTTCGAGGGCGACCAGGCCCGCGCGGTGGACGGGGTCGTCATTCGAGACTCGGCGTCGCTGCAGGTCCTCTACCTGTCCCTCGCGTTCATCGTGATCGGGGTGGGGTTCCTCAAGTCGAGCATCTCGAACATGGTCGGCGAACTCTACGGTCCCGACGATCCGCGCCGCGACGGCGGCTTCACGCTCTTCTACATGGGGATCAACCTGGGCGCGTTCGTCGCGGGGCTCGTGTGCGGCTACCTCGGCCAGACCTACGGGTGGCGGTACGGTTTCGGACTCGCGGGCATCGGCATGCTGGCGGGACTCTTCACGTTCGTGCGCGGCCGCCGGCTCCTGCTCGGCGCCGGCGAGCCGCCGGAAGGCGCGCGCCTGGCCCGTTCGATGTTCGGGCGAATCACCCGCGAGCACGTCATCTGGGGCGCGGCCCTCGTCGCGGTGCTCGTGACGTGGCAGATCCTGCAGTACCAGCGCCTGGTCGGCGGCATGCTGCTGCTGGGGGGCGGCGCCGTGGTGGTCGGGGTCATCTGGTTCTCCCTGGCGCGCTGCACGCCGGTGGAACGCGACCGCACGCTGGTGGTCCTCGGGCTCACCGCGGTGTCCGTCGTCTTCTGGGCCCTGTTCGAGCAGGCCGGGAGTTCCATGAGCCTGTTCGCGGACCGCAACGTGGATCGCGACATCGCCGGCGTGACCGCTCAGGCGTCGCAGTTCCAGTCCCTGAACCCGCTCTTCATCATCTTCTTCGCGCCCCTCTTCGCCGGACTCTGGCCCATGCTCGCCCGCCGCGGCTGGGAGCCGGGTACTCCGGCCAAGTTCGGCCTCGGCATCGTGCAGGTCGGCCTGGGCTTCGCCGTGCTCGTGTACGGCTGCGCGGTCGCCGGAGAGGACCGCCTGGTGGCCGCGGGCTGGCTGGCGTTCGCCTACCTGCTCCACACGTTCGGCGAACTCTGCCTGTCCCCGGTCGGGCTCTCCATGGTGACGAAGCTCTCCGTCGCCCGGATCGCCGGGATGATGATGGGCGTGTGGTTCCTGTCGGCGGCATTCTCCAACTACGTCGCCGGCATCATCGCCGCCGGCGCCAGCGTGGACACGAGCAACGGCCTCGACCGCACCGCCTCGCTCGCCATCTACGCGGACACCTTCGAGCATCTGGCGCTGGTGGCGCTCGGTGTTGGAATCGCCGTGCTGGCCGTCGCGCCGTGGGTACGCAGGCGCATGCACGAGGGCGTCCAGGGCGGCGAGTCCGCCTGACGTCCGCGGGAGCGGCCCCATGCCAATACCGGGCAAACTACGCGTCCTCGCCGTCGTCGCGCTGCCAGGTCTGCATGCGGTCGGGCCTGAGGCACACCAGCACGCGGTTCCCGTTCGGCCCCCGTTCCATTTCGTCGAAGTATGCGCCGCCGGTCTCGGCGCCGAAGTACTTGACCAGGATGCGCCTGGTCAGCTCGCCGATGTCCCCGTCGAGGATCTCCGCCCTGCCGCTCGCCACCACGGCGCGATAGTCGTCCCCCTGATCCACGACGAGCGTCGTCCGCGGGTCGCGCCGGAGGTTCTTCCGGACCCAGTACCGCTGCCGGTCGGCGATGGCGTAGAAGGCCTCGCCGTCCCAGAGGAAGCCGACGGGGGTGACCCGGGGCGACCCGTCCGGGTTGGTGGTGCCGATGATGGCGTGGCGCGTCTCGGCCAGGAACGCATCGACTTCGTCCGGCGTGAGCGGCTTGTTGCCCCGGACCGGCGGCCCGTAGGCGATGCTGGAGTACTCCATGTGACCCGAAGACCCGGCCCTAGAACCAGACGCGATCGGACATGTCGTTGCTCCTTCGGGTCGCCCTACGCGCTCCGTCCGTGGCGCAGCAGCATGCCGGGGGTCCCCCCGGTGCACTCGCCGTCCTCGAAGGTCACCTCGCCGTTGACGACGGTCAGGCGGTAGCCCTCGGACTTCTGCGCCAGCCGCCAGTCGTCGGCCGGGAAGTCGTGGATGCGCTCCGGCGGCAGCGAACGCAGGCCGTCGTAGTCGTAGACGATGACGTCCGCCGGGGCGCCCTCGCGCAGGAAGCCGCGGTCCGTGAAGCCGGCGGCCATGGCCGAGTATCCGGAGAGCCGCCAGTGCGCCTGCTCGAGGTCCATCAGGCCCATGTCCCGCACGAGCCGGCCGATGAAATCGGTGCCGTAGCGCCCCGTGGTCAGGAACTTCATGTGGGCGCCCCCGTCGGAGAGGCCCGGGAGCACGAACGGGGAGTTGATCACCTCGCGCAGGGCGTCCTCCGAGGTCTTCGGCGCGTCGGACGTGAAGAACGTCCCGAGGTCCTCCGAGAGCGCGATGTCCAGGAACGTGTCGACCGGGTGCCTGTTCTCCCGGGCCGCGACCTCCCCGACCGTGTAGCCCTCCAGGGGGCGCACGCCGGCGGTCCGGGCTTCGGCGATGCGCATGTCCGAGATCTTGAGGAACAGGCCGACCGGCTTGTCCGGATGCCGGTCACGCCGTTCGGCGAGGCGGTCGAACTCGGCGCGCAGCGCCCGGCGCCGCTCGGGGTCGCGCATCTTCGCCATGCGCTCGGGGACGCTGCCGAGGGTGAGGTCGCGCCAGATCTCCATCGAGTCGAAGAGGTTGAAGTCCTCCAGGGAGAACTGGATGTCGATGTCGCAGGTAACCGCGTGCCCGAACAGGCGCAGTCCGCGCGCGTTCCCCTTGTTGAGCCACTCGAGGATGTCCTGGTAGGAGCCGTACGTGTTGCCGTGCTGGTCGTGCGAGAACTCGAGCGTGTTCCAGATGATCGGCCGGCCGCTGACCTCGGCGACCTTCTCGAAGAGGTCGAAGTCCCCACCAAGCAACTGGATGAACCCGCGCCGCTTCTCGCCGAGCACGCGGGCGAACGCGAGCAGGTCGTCCGGCGCCATGATGTCGGTGATCATGGGCGTGCCGTCGTAGTCGCGCTGCACGCTGTCGTGGCCAAGGAGCTGCGCGGAGAACCCGCAGGCGCCCGCGTCCATGGCCTCGCCCAGCAGCGCGCCCATCCTGCGCTGCTCGTCCGGGGTCGCGGGTCGTCCCTTCGCGTCCTCCTGGCCCATCACCCAGGACATCACGGGCGCGAGCCCCATGTAGGAGAGCACGTTCACGCCCTTCGGCGTGCGCTCGATGCTGTCGAGGTACTCCGGGAACGTGACCCAGTCCCACGGCATCCCCGCGGCCATCGTGGTGGCCCGCACCGCCTCGTTGCGCTCGAGGGTCAGCATCGCCCGCTCGCGCTGCTCGGGCGCGACCGGCGCGAAGCCGAAGCCGCAGTTGCCGATCACCACCGAGGTGGCGCCGTGCCAGCCGGACATCGTGCACCAAGGGTCCCAGAAGATCTGGGAATCGAAGTGGGTGTGCAGGTCGATGAAACCCGGCGCGACGATCAGGTCCCGCGCGTCGAACACCCGCTCGGCTTCCGACTCGGACACGTTGCCGATCTGCGCGATGCGGCCGCCCGCGATCGCGACGTCACTCGTGAAGCGGGGCGTGCGTTGCCCGTCGATCACGGTGCCACCCTTGAGGAGGAGATCGTAGCGGGGCATGGGCAACCTCCGTGGATCCGGGTGAGGCGCCAGAGTATATCGCGGTGTAGGGGACGGCCTTCCCGTCTCGGCGGGAAGGCCGTCGGCCGCGAGGGTCGCCCCTGCACGGGTCGCACGCTATATTCCGCGTGATGTTCTACGAACTGCGCCAATACAAGGTCCTGCCCGGCAAGATGGACGCCTGGCTGGAACTGATGGAGGGCGAGTTCATCCCGTTCGCGGTCTCGCACGGCATGAACATCACGGCCGCCTTCCGGGGCGAGGAGGACGAGACCGTGTACGTCTGGATGCGCCGGTTCGAGTCCGAGGCCGAGCGCGAGCGCGTGGACGCCGCGGTGTACGGGAGCGACACCATGAAGAACGACATCGGCCCGCGCGTCAGCGATGTCCTCGCGCCCGACGGACACACCGTGACGCGCATCGTGCCGACGCCGGCGTCCAACACGCGATGAGCCTCCTCGAGCGTCTGCGCCGGCAGGTCATCGCGGACTACGAGCGCAAGACCCCGGGCTCGCGCGCCCTCTTCGAGCGTGCCGTCGAGACGTTGCCGGGCGGCGTGTCGGGCAACCTCCGCTTCTTTCCCCCGTATCCGCTCTACATGGCGACCGGCCGCGGCTGCCGCACGGTCGACGTCGACGGCTCCACCTACATCGACTCGTTCGCCTGCAACGGCCCGCTCCTGCTCGGGCATCGCCATCCCGCCGTGGTGTCCTCGGTGGAACGCCACGCGGGGGTGGGTTCGCTCGTCCTGAATCCCGAACTCGCGGTCGAGTGCGCCGAGAAGCTCAAGCAGGTCATCCCGAGCGCCGAACGCGTGCGGTTCCTGAACAGCGGCACGGAAGCGGTCATGACGGCGGTGCGCTATGCGCGCGCGTTCACCGGCAAGCCCAAGGTCGTGAAGTTCCAGGGGCAGTACCACGGCCAGGACGACCAGTTCCTCCTCGGCCTGGGAGCCGACCGGCGCGCCTTCAGCGCCGGCGTGCCCGAGTCGTCCCAGGACGGCACGCTGACGCTGCCTTTCGACGACGTGGAGGCACTGGACGAGCTGCTCGGCGTGCGTGACGACATCGCCGCGGTGATCGTCGATCCCGCGATGCACGCGGGCGGCCTCTGGGGCGTCACGGGGGAGTTTCTCGCGACGTTGCGCAGCCGCACCCGCGACGCCGGCATCGTCCTGATCTTCGACGAGGTGATCACCGGCTTCCGCCTGGCGCTCGGCGGCGCCCAGGCCTGGTACGGCATCACGCCCGACCTCACGACGCTGGCGAAGGCGCTTTCCGCGGGCGACCGGCTCGCGGCCGTCGTGGGCCGCGCGGACATCATGGAAGTGAGCGACCCGCGCGCCGGCCGGGACGTGCCGCGGGCCTTCCAGTCCGGCACCGGCAACGACGGCACCTCCGCGCTCGCCGCGGCCCTCGGCGCCATCGGCGAATACGAGCGTCTCGAACGCGCCGGAGACTACGACGCGCTCGCCGGCCGGATCGAGGGGCTAGAGGCTGCCCTCCTCGATGCCTTCGAGGACCATGGCATCGCGGTCCGCGTGAACCGCGTCCGTTCGCTGTTGCAGTGCTTCGTCGCCGATCCCGGGGCGCCGGGCGAGCGGGACGCCAGACTCAGCGGCGCCCTGCTCTACCCGCTTCATCTCGCCCTGGTCAACGAGGGCGTGCTGCTCGCGCTGCCGGGGTCGGACCACAGCTTCTTTTCGTTCATGCACGACCAGCCCGCGCTCGACGAGATCGCGGAAGCCGTCAGGACCGTGCTCGGAAAGTACCCGTTCGCCGAGGCGTACCAGGAGGCGTACCGGCAAAAGATGCGCGGCAGAGTTCCCCAGGAGCCTTCAGCCGGGGAAGCTCCCTCGGCCGCTGACGCGCAAGGAAGTGTCGATGTTCCTCCCTTCGGCGGATGCGTACTTCCATGCAAGGTGGAAGCATGACGATCTCGATACGCACGGCGGAAGCGCGAGACGAGGACCGCTGCATCGAACTGCTGTTCCTCCTGAAGAACGCGTCCCCGGACTCGACCGAGGGCGAACGCGCCGTGTTCCAGCGCCTGCTCGAGCACGAGCGGGGGGAGGTGTTCGTCGCGGTGGGTGAAAACCGGGTCGTCGGCATTGCCACGGTCAGCTACAACCTCACGATGCGGCATCGGGGCGAGTACTGCCAACTCGAGGAACTGTTCGTCGAGCCGGCGGCGCGCGGACGCAACGCGGGCGGCCTGCTGGTGCAGCACACCATCGCCCACGCGCGGGAGCGCGGGTGCGCCGAGTACGGGCTCTACATCGACGCCAGCGAGCGCACCCGGGCGTTCTACGAGCAGTACGGCCTGGCGGTCGTCGGCCCGGAGCTGCGCCTGGCCCTCTGATCCCCATGCTAGTCTCCTGCCGGCTGATCGAGCGGGTAACGCAGCCATGGACACAGCGCAGCGTCTGGAGCGCGTCGAGAGCATCGAGCAGATACGCCGTCTGAAGGCGCTCTACTGCGACTACTGCGACGAGGGGTACGACGCCGACGGCCTGTGCGGCCTGTTCACGGAAGACGGCGTGTGGGACGGCGGCGCACTGGGCCGGTTCGAGGGCCGGGAGCGCCTGCACAGGTTCTTCGAGAACATGCCGAACGTGATGTCCTTCGCCATCCACCACGTGACGAACTCATCCATCGTGCTGGACGACGACGGCCAGGCGGCCGAGGGCCGGTGGTATCTCCTGCAGATGGCGACCCTCGCACGCCAGAACTGCGCGGTCTGGCTGACGGGCCGCTACGTGGACCGGCTCGTCCGGCAGGAAGGGTCCTGGAAGTTCCGTCACGTTTCGCTCACCGCGCGCTTCTTCTCTCCCTACGACGAGGGCTGGGCGGAGACGCCCTTCCTGGAGGTGACGGCATGAACTCGCCGACGGTGTTGCGGGAGGTCGTGAGCGAGATCGGCTACTTCCCGGCCGACGCCGGAGACATCACGACGCACCCGCCCCGCACCTATGACATGCGGAACCCGGCGACCCTGGCCGAGTACGGCTCCGAGCCCGCGGCAACCAAGATCCGCGACGCCCGCCAGGAGGACGACACCGGTCTCGAGACCAGCGGCTTCGAGCTGTTCCGGCGTCCTTCCGCGGTCACCGACTTCCTCGACAGCGACGAAGTCATGCGGGTCTACTACGAAGAGTGCAAGGCGCTCGCCAGGGAGCTGACGGGCGCGTCGGCGGCCTTCACGTTCGATCACCTGATCCGCGAACCGGGGCGGCAGATCTCCGGCGGCGGCACGGACGGCAAGCCCACCGTCACGGGGGAGGCGCAGGGCGGCGGCTACATCGGCTCCGCCCACATGGACTACACCGACAACTCGACCTGGTCCGACTACCTGGCCCTGCACGGCGAGCGGCCCCCGGAGTCGGCGTCGCGGACGATCTCGCTCAACTTCTGGCGCGGCCTGAGCGCGGTGGTGGACGACTACCCGCTCGGGGTCTGCGACGCCCGCTCCGTCCGCGAGACCGACCTCTTCGAGACCGTCGTCTACGGCTACGGCGCCCCCAACTACAGTTGGCACGACATCGGCATCGACACCTTCAGCGTCAAGTTCTCGCCGGAGCAGCGGTGGTTCTACTACCCGCGCATGACGCCCGACGAGGTACTGGTCCTGAAGGCTTACGACTCGGACGGCGTGATCGGGAACGCCTGCCCTCACAGCGCCTTCGCGAACCCGCTGGCGGACCCCGCCTCGCCGGCCCGCCGGAGCATCGAGCTGCGCGTGCTGTGCTTCGTGACCGACTGACGGACCCCTCGGCCGACCCCGCCGCACGCATGCCGGCGCCTCCCTGGCGTATCGGCATCGACGTCGGGGGCACCTTCACCGATCTCGTGCTGGCGGACGCCGGCGGCGCAACCTGGGTGAGCGATGCGCCGACGATGACACGGATGCGCCCGGTTGCGGAATTCGAGAACGGACTGCGGTGTTGCATTAGCTGGCGAACACCTATTCGTCCGTCTACCTCGCCCTCGCCTCGTTCTTCGACACGTCCATCCCCCGCAACGAGGGCACGTACCGCTGTCTCACGGTCGTCGCGCCGGAGGGCATGATCGTCAACGCCCGCCCGCCGGCGCCGATGACCATGAACACGGTGTTCGTGGCCCACGAGATCGTGCACGCGGTCTGGCGCGCCCTGGCGGAAGCCGACCCCGAGCGGGCCTGCGCGGGCTGGTCCAAGACCATGCACAACCACGTCACCGCCCGCGACGCGAACGGGGCGGCCTGGGTGATGTAGCAGTGGCACGCGATGGGCACGCCGGCGCGACCTCCGAACGCGACGGGTTCCCGCAGATGGGCCACCTGATCACCCTCGGCGGACTCGACCTGCCCAATCTCGAGTTCTACGAGCAGGTGTATCCGGTGCGCTACCTGCGCCACGAGCAGCGCCTCGACAACGGCGGCGCCGGCGCCCGGCGCGGCGGCACCGGCATGCGCTACGAAGCGGATGTCCTCGTGCCGGCCACCTGGTCGTTCCGGGCGGAGGGCCTCGACACGGCGCGCGGCTACGGCGTCCGGGGCGGCATGACGGGTGGCGTCGGACACAAGTGGATCGTCCCCCTGGCCGAGGACGCCGACGAGCAGGCGTTCGTGCCGCCGAAGTACGGCGTAAGCCACCTGGGACCGGCCCGGGTGATCGTCGACACCCCCGGCGGGGGCGGCTGGGGAGACCCCTTCGCCCGCCCGCCCCAACTCGTCCTGCGGGACGTGCGCGACGAGGTCGTATCCGTCGAGGCGGCCGCCCGCGACTACGGCGTCGTGATGGGAGCCGACGGCCGCAGTATCGATGCCGAGGCCACGGCGGCGTTGCGCGCGAAGCGGTAGCGGGGTAGCGCCACTTGCCGGGGACTGGCGACTTCGACAGACTGCGGGTCGACGCCCGTTACGGCATGGGGAGGTCTCCTTGACCGACTACCACCCGCACCACGTTCACCTGATGAGCCACGACGCCATGGCGGCGGGCGCCTACTACGAGCGGATGTTCGGCGCCGAGCTCGAACCCTCCCGGGGCGCCAATGGCCTGCCGCGCGCCAACCTGATGCTGGGCGGCCAGAAGATCCTGATCTCCACGGTGACCGAAGAGATCACCCAGACGGCCTCTGGTCCGCACAGTTGCCTGGGCCTCGACCACCTCGGCATCGGCGTGGACGATCTCCACGAAGCGATCGCCGACCTCGAGGCCAAGGGCGCGGAGTTCCTGAGGCGGCCCTCGCCCGGGAAGGGCCGCATCGCCTTCGTGAAGGGGCCCGACTCCGTCAGCATCGAGCTGGTGCAGCGGCCGTAGGGTCGGAGCGGCGGTTCCGGTTCAGTCTCTCATGCCCGGGACTCCGGACCTCTCTCTCGCCGCCGTCATCTTCTCCAGCAGCGGCTCCCACGGCTTGACGCCGCAGCGCTCGGCCCACGCGTCGTGGATGGCGCCGAGCTCCGCCACGATCTCCGGATGCCGCTCCGCCAGGTCGTGCGTTTCCGTGCGGTTCGCGACCATGTCGTAGAGCTCCCACTCGCCGGGGTACTTGCACACCAGCTTCCACCGTCCCCGGCGTACCGCCTTGTTGCCCTCGTGCTCCCAGATCAGCGCGTCCTTGTGATTCGGTCGGTCGTGGAAGATCGGCGCAAGACTCGTCCCCTCCAGGGGCAGGATGTCGTGGCCGTTGAACCGCGTCGGGTAGTCGGCGCCGGCCACGTCCAGGCAGGTCGCCATGATGTCGGTGAGCTGGCCCGGCTGGTGCCGCAGGGCGCCGCGGTCGTCGATGACCGACGGCCAGTGCGCGATCAGCGGCGTGGCGATGCCGCCCTCGTGGACCCAGTGCTTGTACTCCCGGAACGGGGTGTTCGACAGGTTGGCCCACGGGACGCCGTAGCTCTGGTAGGTGTCCTCGGACCCGGGCATGACGGTGGGATCGTTGCCGCGCAGGACGGTCCTGCCGTCGCGGGTACGCGGTCTGCCCGCGGGATAGTTCGATGGCATCGGTCGGACTTCCGCGGCGAACTCCTCGGCGCAGGCGCCGTTGTCGGCGAGAAAGAGGATCAGCGTGTTGTCGAGGCGGCCCGTCTCCTCGAGCGCCGCAACGATGCGGCCGATGCCCTGGTCCATCCGGTCGACCTGCGCGGCGTACACCTCCATGCGGCGCTGTTGCCACGCCTGGTCCGGCGTCTCGTCCCAGGGCGGCTGGGTCGGATCCCGTTCCGTCAGCGGCCACGACGCATCGAGAACGCCCATGGCCCGCATCCGCTCGAGGCGCTCTTCGCGCAGCCGGTCCCAGCCCGCCGCGAACCGGCCCCGGTACCGGCCGATATCGTCTTCGTGGGCGTGCAACGGCCAGTGCGGCGCCGTGTAGGCGGTGTAGAGGAAGAAAGGGGTGTCGCCACCGGTGGCGGCGTGCTCCCGGATGTAGTCGGCCGCCTGGTCGCTGATGGCGTCGGTGAGGAAGAAGTCCTCGGGCAGGCTCGCCATGTCCACGGCGTCGTTCTCCCGGGTCAGCGTCGTCGGCTGCCAGTAATTGGACGCGCCTCCGAGGATCCCGAAGTAGCGGTCGAAGCCGCGTTGGCGGGGCCAACTGTGTTGCGGACCGTCGGGCTCCACCTCGCGGCTGACGTGCCACTTGCCGCTCATGTACGTGGCGTAGCCCGCCGCCTTCAACGCCTCGGCGATGGTGACGCACGCGTCGTTGAGGTCGCCCCGGTAGCCGTCGTCGTCGAGATCCACCATGGTCATCCAGCCGACGCCGACCTGGTGCGGATGCAGCCCCGTGAGGATGGACGCCCTGGTGGGGCAGCAGCGGGCGGTGTTGTAGAACTGGGTGAAGCGGACTCCACCGGCGGCGAGCCGGTCGAGGTTCGGGGTCCGTATCTCGCCGCCGTAGCAGCCGATGTCGGAGTAGCCCATGTCGTCGTTCATGACGAGCAGGATGTTCGGTGGGTTGGTTCGCATGATGACTCCCTGGGTTACTTCGCGGCCGCGGGTGGCTCCTTGTGCCAGTTCCCGTCCTTCATGATCCCGACGAGGTTGTCGTGGTCCTGCAGCACCGTGACGTCGCTGGAGGGGTCCCCGTCGACCAGCAGGAGGTCCGCCAGGTAGCCCGGCGCCACCCGGCCCAGCTCGTCGGCACGCTCGAAGATCTCTCCGCCGAGCACCGTCGCGGCCCGAATCGCTTCCATGGGCGTGAAGTCCAGCAGCTCCACGAAGTGTTGCAGGTCCCGGGCGTTAGTGCCGTGCGGCGTCCAGGCGAAGCCATAGTCGCCACCCGGCAGCACGCGCACGCCCCGCTTGTGCAGCTGCTTCAGCCCGACGATCGAGTGATCGAGTTCGTCCTTGTACCCGACCGCCTCGGCCGCCTCCTGCGGGTAGCCGAACGCCGCGGCCTCGTACAGCGTGGCCCACAGCCAGTGCAGACCCGGCGCCACGAACACGTCGTCGCGGCGCTCCTCGAAGAGGTCCGCGGCCTCGTCGTCGATGTAGCTCGCGTGGTAGATGATGTCCACGCCCTCGCGGAGGCACTGCTTGATGGAATCCGTGCTGCGCGCGTGGGCGGCCACCCGCTTGCCCACCCGGTGCGCTTCCACCACCGCCGCCCGCACTTCCGCGTCGGTCATGTACGTGTCCTTCGCCCAGACGCGCTCGGTGATGGACTCGCCGGAGAGGATCAGCTTCACGATCTCGACGCCCATCCCGCACATCTCCCGGACGGCGCGCGACATCTCCTCGGTGCCGGAAACGATCCGGCTGATCCCGTCGACGAGGACCCCCGCGGGCGTCGCGAGCTCCTGGCCGCTCGCCAGGTAGCGGGGGCCGGGGACCATCCCCGCATTGATGGCGTCGCGACAGGCGATGTCGATGCGCTCCTTGGCGGACGCGGCGCCGACGCACATCGTGTAGCCGGCGTCCAGCACGATCCGCGCCGACTGCACCGCCACGATGGTGTGCTCCTCCACCGGCATGCCCCCCAGGGCGTCGAGGCTGCCGCCGCTGTTCCAGGTGAAGTGGGTGTGGGCATCGCACAGGCCGGACATCAGCGTCCTGCCGCCGCCGTCGATCACGCGCGCGCCGTCGCGGGACAGCCCTCCGTTTTCCGTGGCGACCTGCTGAATCCGGCCGGCTGAATCCGGCCGTCGGCTACGCGGACTTCGCCGGGGATTGGGCCTTCGGCGTTGCCGTCGAGGATGTTGACGTTGGTGAAGAGTGTGTTGGTCATGGTTCCCCTCCCCTGGCTTGATCTACTCGCACCCCGGTCTCTGTACCGGAGCCTCTACTCCAAGACCTCACCCGCGATCTGGACGTCGTCTCCATGGAAGTCCGTCACACCTGCGAGGTAGCAATCATGGTCTGCTGCGTCCTTCACGAGCGCATCAATCTTGACGCCGGCGACGCCTCAGTCGTTCCGCTCACGGGTCGGCCCACGGATCGACCAGTTCCAGCTCCATGTCTGCGAAGTCCCGAACGTTCCGTGTCGCGATCGTCAGGTCGCGGCGATCTGGCAATCGGCTGGCGCGACGGGGCGACCAGCCGTACGGCGAGAGGCGGCGATTTCCGCATACTCGCGTGCGGCGCGGCTGTCGAACGGCAGCACCCTATCCTCGAAGTCCTCCCGCAGAATCGCCTCGACCGCCGAGGCCAGCGCATCCCGGCGCCGCCCAGCCGGCAGAAGCGCAACCCCGTAGCGCAACTCCGCCTCGCCAACTGCCGAGAAAAGCAAATCCGCCGCCTCGCGACGTGCGACCCAACCCTCTACCGCGGAATTCGGCGACGGACGCAGCAGTTCAGATACGACATTCGTGTCCAACAGCACAGTCATCAGAGGGGGCTCAGTCGAAGGACGGCGGCTCGCGCGCTGGTTCCCGCGGCGGCAGTTCAAGCTCCACGCCGCCAAGCGGCGCGATTCGAGCCCGTATGGCGGCGGCGAGGTTTCCACGCGGCTTGTGTGCGACTGCCGCACGCAGAATCAGCCGCGCTTCCTCCTCCATGGACCGCCCGTTACCGGCGGCCCGCACGCGCAATCTGGTCTTCACCTCGTCGTCCAGATTGCGGATCGTGATACTCGCCATGGACTCACTGCTCTTCCTTCTCTTCCCTCAATGTACGTGGCGATTGCGATGCAATCAAGACCGACAGTCCCGGGTACCGATCACGCCCTCGAACTCGGCTCCCAAACTCTCGAAGCTGGTCGGACAACGCCCGCGAGGCCGCACGTGTCGTGGACTTCGCGGACATCCCGCTCGACGGTCAGACCTTGACCGCCAACGTCGCGAAGTAAGTCGGGCATAGCCTGTTGATACTTGGAGCACGCGCATCGGTTCTGCGACTCTCCACAAGGTCAGTGATTGCAAAACCAGCACGCGCTTGTCCGCCAATAATCTCCTCCAGTGAATGGCTGCGACAGAAGATCATGTTCCGCGCAATTGCCCGCCTGACTTCATCCGCTGAAAGCACATCTTCCTCAACGAACGGCAACGAGTACTTCGCAATCAGCCCCTGATCTCCAACTCCTTCGTTCTCTTCGAACAGGAAACTGTAAGGATTTATGGTCCCTACCATTAGTCTACCTTTCGGGTTCAAGACGCGGTGGCACTCCCGCCACAAACTCTGCACGTCATCAATGTAGGTTATCGAAACCGGATTGAAGACCACATCGAACGAACTCTCAGGGAAACGCGATAGATCCGTCATCGTGCCTCGCACACAGTTGATGCCCAAGGCATGTTCATCGCTCATTTCCTGATCACGCCGAACCTGTTCATCCGATATGTCCAACGAGGTAACTCTCGCACCCGCCGCCGCCAGAACAACCGCCTGCTGCCCACCGCCGGATCCCAAGCACAGGATTGCGCGTTTCTCTATCCCCCCAAACCAATGATCTGGCACGGCTCGTGGACCCGCGAGCGTAACCGCCCAATCTCCGGATCTCGCGCGATCAACCGTCTCTGCGGATACGGGTTGCACCCAGGGACATCGTTCCGCCGTTGCTTTGTTCCATCCTCGACGGTTGACTGTTTCAATATCCATGATCGCTCCACGCTCGAGTGAGGCGCGAGAAGGCATTCGAGCACAGCAGGCTGGCGAATGCCTCTTGAATCGCCTATGCCTCCGGTCACCGCGACGTTCGAGGACTATTCCTTGGTGGTGGCACCATGGGTCGCGACCGCTTCGCGAACCTCCAGACGATCCGTCATCGCCCCGAAACAGCCCTGTCCACGACGCACTCTTCCCTTGTGCCGATCATGAGGCGTCCGCCCAGCGGACCGCGCGGACTTCAAGATGCAGCCCCTCGCGCTCCTGCAGACGGCCGACGATCTCGAACAAGTTGCGCGCATGAGGGTTCCCGTTCGGGCTGAGCATATGCGCATCAGGCTCTTGGGGGACTCTCCGTCAGTCCGCCGAGCTCGATGAATCCGATCGTCGCGTTCACGTGGTCACGCAGCAGCGACTTGCCCGTCTCGATGTCGCCCGAAAGGAGGCAATCGACTGCCTCCTCAAGAAGCGCCTCCCGAAACGAAGGGTCGCGCTGGAGCCGTTCCCGCACCGTCACCTTGAAGTCTCTGGTCAATGGCATCGCTCTCACTCCTCCCGCTTTCGACGTCGGTAGTCCCGCCAGCACCCTCCGGCGGTCTCGATGTCCCGCTGTTGCCGCCTCTTCGTGCCGCCGCCCAGCAGCACGATCATCGTATCGCCGTCGCGCCCGAAGTAGGTCCGGTATCCCGGACCGGAGTCGATCCGGTACTCGAGGACTCCGCCCCCGACGCCTCGAGACGCAGCGGGAGGAGCTCCTTGCGTGCCTCGGAGTCCCACCAGCGCTGACCGTGCGCCAGGTGTGGATGATCCGGTTCAGGTTGGGAGACGCCTCCCCCTCGAGCATGGTCGCGGGGAGGCGGCTAACATCCAGCCCCCTATGGGCTTGATCGTGCTGCGGACACCCTGCTGGTGCGCCCGGAGCTTGGTTCGACGGCAAGCGCTCCAACGTCGACTTCGCCAACGCCGTGCTCGCGGGCCGGCATCGGTTCCTCGACACGCTTGAGTCTGGCTCGACGAGGGCGTTGCCGCGCTCGATCTCGAGGAGCCGGATTATTCGGTTGCAGTTGTTCCCCGGGCGCGATGCCCTGCACGCGGTGCTGAACGACGCAGTTCGTCTCGGTTGACGAGAAAGCGGTCACCCCCGCAGTATGACCTCGATAACAAGACTCGACCGCCGATCATGGACTGACAAGCCGGAGGGGATATGAGCTCGATCAGTTGGGCGACCGCAGGAATCACCGTAGTTGCCTTCGCACTTGTGGCCGGCCAGTCGAATGCCGACGAAGCATGCGCCGACCTCGCCTCGGTCATGCTGCAGGACGTGCGGATCAAAACGACCGAAAAGGTGGACGCCGGCACCCCGCACTGCAAGGTCGCGGGCGTCATCGAAAAGGAGATCAATTTCGAGCTGCTGCTGCCCAACGATTGGAATGGCCGCTTCATGATGGGTGGGGGCGGCGCTTACGTCGGCTCGATTCAGAACCAGGCGCTCGCCTACGGCTCCGGACCCGGAGCGCTCGAGCGCGGCTATGCAACGGTCGGCACCGACACTGGCCACGTCAGCACGATGGTCGACGGCGATTGGGCATTGAACAACATCGAGCGACAAGAGAACTTCGGCCATCGCGCCGTCCATCTCACCGCCGTTACCGCCAAAGCGATCATCGAGCGCTATTACGGGCGTGCACCCGAATACTCATACTTCGTGGGCTGCTCGCGCGGCGGCGGCCAGGCAATGATGGAAAGCCAGCGCTATCCAGAGGACTTCGACGGGCTCATCGCCGGCGCGCCCGCGTACGACTGGTCCGGATTCACCGGCGGGCAAATCCGGACCGTGCAAAAGACGCATCCCGATGGAGACACGAGCGGCCCCGTCTTGACCAGAGCGAACCTGGAACTTCTAGGTACGACGATCATTGCTGCGTGCGATGCCCGGGACGGGGTTGCCGACGGCATTCTGACCGATCCGCGCGATTGTCCGTTCGAGCCGGACGACCTCAAGAAATGCGAAGGCAATGCACGCGACGATTGCGTGACGACGAAACAACTCGTCGCGATCAAGGCCATCTACGATACGCCGAGCATCGACGGTCGACGGATCTTCGCGGGCTTTCCCTACGGTGGCGAGCACAACCCGGGAGGCTGGGACCGATCGATCGTCGTCGGCGACGGGTTGAGCCCCCGCAGTGAATTCGCCATCGACTTCTACCAGAACTTCGTCTTCAGCGATCCACATTGGGACTACACGCATTACGATTTCGCGAATTGGAGGCAAGACGTTGCGAAGGTCAGCGCGATGCTCGATGCCACCAGCACCGATCTGTCCGAGTTCAAGAAGCGCGATGGAAAGATCATCTTCTGGACCGGATGGTCCGATCATCTGATCACAGCGCTCGGAACCGTTGACTATTACGAGAAGTTGACCGCGGCCGATCCCGATGCCGACGAATACTCGAGACTCTACATGTTGCCAGGCATGTTCCACTGTGCCGGCGGACCCGCGCCGGACCGGACAGACTGGTTCGAAGCAATTCGCGCCTGGGTCGAGGATGGCAACGCGCCCGAACGACTCGTATCGTTGCAGCGCAACGAAAGCGGCGGGACATCCAGAACGCGACCAATCTGCCCCTATCCGCAGGTCGCGTCGTATCGGGGCAAGGGAGACCCGGACGACGAAGCGAGCTTTGCGTGTAGGTAGGCTTCACCAGGTCAGGCGCGCGGTGAGCGCAAGCGACCCGGAGGCCAGCAGTTCGCGCAAGCGAACTGCCAACGCGCCCGCAAGGGCGCGCCAGGAGCTTGCGCCGTAGGAGTTTCGCCTTGGCGAAACTCCCAACGCGACCGCCAGGTCGCGCTAGCGCGCACCGAATCGCCGCGTCACTTCCACGCCCACCTGGCGCGCCGGGCCCCAGCTGCCGTATCGCGCGCCGACCCCGGAAGATCCCAGGAGGTAGAGGATGTAGTCCTCGTCGGTCGCGTTCCGGGCGAACAGACGCGTCGCCCACGTCCCTTCCTCGCTCTCCCAGTTGGCGTTCAGGTTTATCACCGTGTAGGCGCCTTGCGAGTCCAGCTTGTTCTTGAACTCCCGGAAGTACGTGCGAGACCGGTACGCCGCATCGGCACGCAGCGTCAGGCGCCCGCCCCACTCCACCGGGGTGGTATACGCGATCCCCAGATTGATGCTGGTTTCCGGCGCATTGTTGAGCGGGTTCCCCTTGTTGTTCTGAAAGCCCAGCTCCGCCTGCAGGCCATCGAGATTGATGAAGTCACCATACTCGGTGTCCAGCAGCGCGACAGCCCCGGACACCATCCAGTTCTCG
>JAJDVW010000110.1 GCA_022825925.1 Pseudomonadales bacterium
ACGACGTGGCGGACGCATCGGGCCGAACCCACGAGTTGCCGATGTTCAATCCGGCGGGTGGCGCCGTCCAGGCGGGCCAACTGCGGATCGTGAATCCGGGGCCGCTTCCCGCGCGGGTGTTGATCCGCGGCAGGGACGACGGCGGCAACCCGTCCCGCGATATCGTGTGGCTGACCGTGGACGCGGGCGAGTCGAGAGTCGTGGAGGCCGCGGAACTGGAGACGGGCCGGGCGCTGCGGGGCGCGCTCGACGGCGCGCTGGGCGACGGCGCCGGCAACTGGCGCCTCGAGGTCGAATCCGACCGGCCCGTCCTGCTGATGAACCTCGCCGCAAGCCGCGACGGGCGAATCGTCAACCTGTCCTCCGGCACGAGACGAGCCGCAGCCGGCGTGAATCGCTGAGCCCCCGGCGGCGGAAGGGGCGCCCGCGGGCGCCTCGTCGCCGTCGGCGATCGACTTCGGGGGTTCGGGAGCCCACCCCACCACGGCGCGGGGCAACGCCGTGCGTCGTTGATGCCAACGCCCCTGTTCGGGTACACGTCCAAGGCATCCTGCCAACCGTTGACTCCACCGGGACGCGAGCGTAGCGTCCGACGAAACGCACGTGACGACGGGGCAAGGAGCGATGCAACGACACTCCCTCACCGCGCTGCTGGCGGGCTTGGCCGCCTTGCTCGCCGGCGCCGGCGCCATCGCCGAGGTGCCGCGCATGGACGACGGCAAGCCCGACTTCTCCGGCACCTACGACATCACCACCCTCACGCCCTGGCAGCGCAATCCGGACCTGGGCGAACGGAAGTACTTCACCGAAGAGGAGGTCGCCGAGATCAAGAACACCTCCTACGGCCGCGTGGAGCAGGCTGCGGCGCCCCTCGACCCGGACCGCGCCGCCCTCGAGGCGCCCACCGGGGAGGCGCGTGACCGCGGCGTCGACCGCCCCGGCGGCTTCGCGCCCGGCAGCTACGACTATCACTGGTTCGACTGCGGCGGAAAGCAGTGCGACCTCTACCAGATCGACGGGCGGTACCCCTCGTCGGTGATCGTCGACCCGCCGGACGGTCGGATCCCGGAGGTCTCCGAGGCCGGCAAGGCGCGCCGGGCGACGCTGCTGCCGTACTACAAGGCCAAGTACCCCGGCGAGGCATGGTGGCTCGAGGACGGCACCGATCCCTACGACAACCCGGAAGCGCAGTCGGTGGGCGATCGGTGTCTGTACATGGGCCTCACCGTGCCGTCGCAGCCGGTCGTCTACAACAACACCAAGACGATCGTGCAGAACGACGACCAGGTGCTCATCGTCACCGAGTGGATGCACTGGCCGCGCATCGTGCGCCTGAACTCCGAGCACCTCCCCGAGGACATGCGCTCCTTCGGCGGCGACGCCATCGGCTGGTGGGAAGGCGACACGCTCGTGGTCGAGACGACGAACTTCATCGACTTCAACGCCCCGCATCCGCCGAGAGAAGGGCTCAAGGTCATCGAACGCTTCAGCCCCATCGACGGCGACAGCCTCCTCTACGGATTCACGGTGCACGACCCCGACTACGTGGCGCCCTACTCCGGCGCGTTCCCGTGGCACAGGAGCGACTACCCCATGTACGAGTACGCTTGCCACGAAGGCAACTACTCGATGGCGAATACGCTCTCCGGCGCGCGGGCGCTGGAGCGGAAGTGGATCGCGGAGCACGGGACGCCGGAATCCGGGGAGGAGTGAGGGCCGCATGACCAGAAGCATCCCCGCACTCGTCCTCCTCGCATGTCTCGGCTGCGCACCGGCGCAGGAGCCCTCCGAGTGGCAGGCGCCCCGGGGACCCGGCGGCGTGCATCCCGACCTCAACGGCGTCTGGCAGGCCCTGAACGAGGCCAACTGGGACCTCGAGCGGCACATGGCGCGCGCGTCGGTACAGCTCCGCGACGGTCCCATGGGGCCGGTGCCGAGCATCCCGACGCTCTACATGGGCGCGACTGCGGCCGTCCCGCCGAGCCTCGGCGTGGTGGACGGCGGCAAGCTGCCGTACAGGCCCGAGGCGCTCGCGAAGCGCGACGCCAACCGCGCGAACTGGAGCGGACTGGATCCCGAGGTGAAGTGCTTCCTGCCGGGGATCCCCCGGGCGAACTACCTCCCGCAGCCGTTTCAGATCTTCCAGTCCCCGAACCAGATCGAGTTCGTCTACCAGTTCGCGAGCGCGAACCGGAACATCCTGATGGAGGATCCGGGGCCGGCCCCCGCGCCGTCGTGGATGGGCCAATCGGTGGCCCGTTGGGAAGGCGACACCCTCGTCATCGAGGTGACGGACCAGAACGACCAGACCTGGTTCGACCGGGCCGGCAACCACCACAGCGAGGCGATGACCGTCGTCGAACGCTTCACGCCGATGGGCCCGAACCACCTGGCCTACGAGGCGACCATCGACGACCCGGAGACGTTCACGGAACCGTGGACGATCCGCATGCCGCTGTACCGGCGCATGGAGCCGGGCGCGATGCTGCTCGACTTCAAGTGCGTCGCGTTCGTGGAGGAACTGATGTACGGGGAGCTGCGGCGCTACCCGCTGCCCCGCTGACGTTGGAGCTCGAGAAGATGAAACCCAAAAGCATCCTGTCCATCGCGGTTCTTGCGCTGGCCGCCCCCGCGGCCACCGCCCATCACGCTTTCGGCGCCGAGTTCGACCCGAACCTGCCCGTGCAGTTGCGCGGTCCCATCCAGCGCATCGAGTGGGTGAACCCGCACGCCTGGTTCCACGTCGAGCATGCCAACGCGGACGGCAGCACGACCGTCTGGATGGTGGAGGCCGGCACGCCCAACACCCTCTTCCGGCGGGGCATCACCCGCAACACCGTGCCCCTCGGCACCGAGGTGATCATCGACGGCTTCCAGGCGAAGGACGAGTCCCTGCGAGCCAACGGCCGCCGCATGACGTTCACGAACGGCGAGACGCTCTTCATGGGCTCGAGCGGCACCGGGGCGCCGCGCGACGGGGCCGACCCGACGGAGCCGGGGATTTAGTGCGTCAGGGGTGGCCACGCCGAGCGCCGGTGAGAAGTTAGCCCGGCCGTCGCGCTAGTCGCCTAAACCGGGAACGGATTCTCGATGGTCAGCGACTGAATGCGCTGACCATGCTGAAGGTCCTCGCTGTACAGGCGGACGCAGCCAGACTCGACCGCACCCGCAACAATCATCGAGTCGTAGAAGCCGAAGCCGTACCTGTCGCGCAACGCCAGTCCGTGCGCGTACAGTTCCACGCTGGGTTGGACGGTCCAAAGCGGCCGAAGCACATTCGACAGCAGAGTGTCCGCGTCGCCGGCCGAGAAGCCGAGCTTCTTCGTCGCCACGTTGAGCGTTTCCTGCACGACCTGAAAGCTGATGCAGCCGTTCCCCGTCTCGATGCTGCGTCTCACCAGCTCCCCGGCGCGCTGACGTTTTACCTCGTCCGTGTCGTCGAGCATGTACACGAACACGTTCGTGTCCAGGAAGTCCTCAACGCTCATTCAACTCGTCCCTGGTGAACTTGCGCCCACCAGTCGCGTACTTGGCCCGGAGCTCGCACACGGCATGCATGGCGCGATTCGCCCGGTAGCGTCGAGAGTACGCCTCCAGCCAGCTTCGAAACTCGGCGTTGAGGGTCGTGCTCTCCGCCGCCGCCCGCTGCCGGGCCGCGTCTATCGTGTCCGCGTCCGCGCTCAGGGTGATGTTCCGCATGTGCATTTCGTCGCCGCCCCCCGCTGGCCCGATTCCGAAACGGAGTTTGACACGGGATATAGAACACTGCAATGAAAACACTGGTTCTAGTTCACTGCAAGAAAGCCACTGCCCATGCCCGAGCAGAACACCGGGCGGTGTCTCTTCCCCGGCGTGCCGGTGCGGCTCTGAGGGGCGGGAGCGCCTTCAGACGGTCGATGTCATGTAGAGTGCGCCCCTTCTACGGATGGCGACCCGACGGGAAACGCATGTTCAAACGGCTCGATCACGTGTCCATCGGCGTTCTCGACATCGACAAGGCGCGCCGACTGTTCTGCGATGTCCTCGGGGGCGAACCCCTGCCGGACGCGGGCACGTCCAGGGCGGAAGGCTTCGACTGGATGACCTTCATGCTCGGCGGCAGGAAGATGGAACTCGTCACGCCCAGCACCCCCGGGGAAGGCGGCGTGGGGCGCTACCTCGAGAAACAAGGCGAGGGCTTCCATCACATCTGCTGCACGGTCGAGGACATCCCCGCCGCCATCGCGCACTGCGAGGCCCACGGGATCAGGATCCTCGGCGGAGACGGCCGTCGCTACTTCTACCTGCATCCCCAGGACACCTTCGGCGCGCTGATCCAGGTCGTCGAGGAGACCCCGGAGACGCTCGCACTGGCAGGGCCGTGATCCCGTGAAACACGCGCGGTGCGCCGCATTCGTGAGCGGCGCCAGTGCGCTGCTCGCCCTGGCGGCGGCAGGCTCCGAAGGACCTGCCACGGCGATCGTCGGGGCCGCGCTGATCGATGGCACCGGCGCGCCGCCCGTCGAGGACTCCGTCGTCCTCGTACGCGGCGATGTCGTCGTGGCGGCCGGCCCGCGCGCGGACGTCCCGGTGCCGGAGGACGCTACCGTGATCGATGCCGCGGGCGCATTCGTCATGCCGGGACTCATCGACCTGCACAATCACTACGGCGGCGGGCGAGAGGGCTTCGAGCGGCTTCTCGCGCTGCAACTCGAGTTCGGCGTCACCACCGCCCGCAGCCTCGGCGCCGACGGCGCCGAGAACATGGCGGTCATCGCCGACGCCAAGGCCGGCAGGATCCCGGCGCCGCGCCTGTACACCGCGGGCGCGGGCTTCTCCCACCCAAGGGGCATGCCGCCCGGAGGCGTCATCCAGCGGCCGACCACGGTGGACGAAGCCCGGAAGATGGTGCGCGATCTCGCTGCCGCCGACGTGGACCTCATCAAGATGTGGGTCGACGACACCCTCGACGGCCGGCTCGAGTGGACCTTCGACTGGAACGACGGCAGGGCGCCGATCCCGAAGATCAGCCCCGAGATTCGTACCGCCCTGGTCCGGGAGGCGGCGCGTCACGGCCTGCCCGCGGTCGCCCACATCTACAACGAGGAGGACGTCCGGCAACTGGCCGCCGTGGGCGTACGGCACTTCGTCCACACCGCGCGCGCCGCGCCCGTGGACGCCGAGTTCGTGCGCTGGGCGAAGCGCCAGGCGCTCTCCTTCGCACCCGCCCTCGCCAAGGCGCAGGACTCCTGGTTCATGGCGGAGCGTCCCGAGGTACTGGACGACCCGAGCCTGTTGCGTGCGTGGGGGCAGCAACGGATCGACCGGATGAAGGCGCCGGGGACGCAGGCGGGCATGCTGGTCCATCCGCAAGGTGCCCAACTGCGGACGGTGTACGGGCGCATGCAGCGGTTCACCAGGCAGATGCAGGACGCCGGCGTGACCGTCGCCCTCGGCTCCGACAGCGGCGCCGGCAACGTGCCGTTCGGCTGGGGCACCCACCACGAACTCGAGCTGCTGGTCGAGGCGGGACTCACGCCGTTGCAGGCGATCGCGGCGGGGACGTCCAACGCGGCGCGGGTGCTGGAGGGCGACGATCCGCCCTTCGGCGCCATCGCACGCGGCAAGGCGGCCGATCTCGTGCTCCTCTCTCGGGATCCGAGCGCCGACATCGGCAATTCGCGTAGCATCGAGCGGGTCATGCAGGCCGGTCGCTGGCTCGACGCCCCCGACTGACATCCGCCGAGGAGGGACAAGCCCATGTTCAAGCGTTACCGGCGCCTGTTGCCCGCCGCGTGCGCGCTGCTGCTGTCCGCATGCGAACCGACCGCCGAGCATCCGCCGGGGTACGGCGAGTGGCCCCACCACCAGGGCGACCTGGCCGCTTCCAAGTACGCGCCCCTCGACCAGATCACCCCGGAGAACTTCGAGCGACTCGAGGTGGCATGGCGCTGGGAGTCGGCGGACCGGCGTCTCGGCGATGTCTACGACACCGGCACGTACGTCTCGACGCCGCTGAAGGTCGGGGACCGTCTCTACACCGCCACCTCCCACGGGCAGGTCGTCGCGCTCGACCCGGCCACCGGGCAACAGCTCTGGCTACACGACCCCCGGAGCTGGGCGGAAGAGATGCCGACCCAGCTCCCCCGGCACACCCGGGGCGTCGAGTACTGGTCCGACGGCGAGATCGAACGCATCTTCGTCGCGACGCTCGGCAAGCAGCTCGTGTCCATCGACGCGGCGACCGGCAAGCCGGACCCGGCCTTCGGGGTCAACGGCGTCGTGGACCTGAAGAACGACCTCGGCGACGGGGACTGGGTCACGGCGCATCTCGGCCACCGCGCACCGCCCCTCGTCGTTCGGGACGCCGTCGTCGTCGGATCGGGCGTCCACGACTACATCTCCGAGATGCCCAATCCGCCGGGTCACGTGCGCGCCTACGATGTCCGCACCGGAGCCCTCAAGTGGCGCTTCGACACGATCCCGCCGAAAGGCGCGCCGTTCGCGGACACCTGGCCCGAAGACACGATCGAGAAGCAGGGCAACACCAACGTCTGGACGTACATGTCGGCCGACGAGGAACTGGGCCACGTCTACCTGCCGACCTCCACGCCGACCAACGACTACTACGGCGGCGAACGCCACGGCGACAACCTGTTCGCGGAGAGCATCGTCGCCGTGGACGTCGAGACGGGCGAGCGGGTGTGGCACTTCCAGACGGTCCACCACGGCATCTGGGACTACGACATCGCCTCCGCGCCGAACGTCATCGACGTCGAGATCGACGGCCGGCCGAGGAAGGTGCTCGCCCAGATGTCGAAGACCGCCTTCGCCTACGTCTTCGACCGGGTGACCGGAGAGCCGATCTGGCCGATCGAGGAACGCCCGGTGCCGCAGAGCACGGTCCCCGGCGAGAAGACCGCGGCAACCCAGCCGTTCCCGACGAAGCCGGTGGCCTTCGACCGCCAGGGCGTCACCGAGGACGACCTCATCGACTTCACGCCGGAACTCAGGGCCGAAGCGCTCCGGATCGCCGCCCAGTTCCGGCTCGGCCCGATCTTCGAGCCGCTCATCGTGGAAGGCGACGGCGGCAAGCTCGCGACGTTCGTCGTCCCCGGGGCGGGCGGCGGCGCCTCCTACCCCGGCGCTTCCTGGGATCCCGAGACGGGCCTCCTCTACGTGGAGTCGAAGACCCGGCCCACGACCATGGCCGTCGTCAAGCCGGAGACCGGCCAGTCGGTCACCTTCGGCCTCCCGGAGTCGGGGCAGTCGGATTTCGCCTACGAGGTCAAGTACCACTCCACCGACGGCCCGCGGGGACTGCCGCTCCTGAAGCCGCCCTACCGCCGCCTGACCGCGATCGACATGAAGACCGGCGAGCATGTGTTCCAGGTGCCGCAGGGCCAGGGACCCACCGACCATCCCGCCCTCGCCGACCTTGACCTCGGACCGCTGGGAACGGCCTACCGCGGCGTCTCCGCCGGCGGCATCGTGGTCACGAAGACGATGCTCATAGGCTTCGTCGCCAAGGACCGGCCGTACGGAGCCGACGCCTACCCCGCGGGCGCCTGGCTGCGGGCGCAGGACAAGGCGACGGGCGCGGTCCTCGCCGAGATCGAGGTGGACCGCACGCTGCAGGGCTCGCCCATGACGTACATGCACGGGGGGCGCCAGTACATCGCCATCGCCGGCGGGGGCAGCGGCGAACCGCAGGAGCTGCTCGCCTTCGCCCTGCCCGTGCAGTAGCGGATCCTTGTCCCGACCGCGCGTCCTGCCGCTCGCCTTGGCCGCGTGCCTCCTGGCCGGCTGCGCGCAGGAACTGCCGGACTCCGACGCGGCGGTCTACCTGGGCGATGCGGGGGGGAGCCACTTTTCCCCGCTCACCCAGATCCACCCCGGCAACGTCGCCACCCTCGAGCCGGCCTGGGTCCACGACACGAACGAGTTCGGAGATGGCGTCTCCACGATGGTCACCAGTCCGCTGGTGGTCGACGGCGTGCTCTACGGGCTGACGCCCCGGCTCAACGCATTCGCCCTGGACGCCGCGTCCGGGGCGGTGCGCTGGCGCTTCGAGACGCCGGCGTCCGCCGGCATGCAGCGCGGCTTGAGCTGGTGGGAAGACGGTGCGGAGGCGCGTCTCTTCTTCGGTGCGGGGCCGTGGCTGTTTGCACTCGACCCGCGGACCGGCACGCCCGTGTCGACATTCGCAGATACCGGCAGGCTGGACCTCCGCGCGTTCGCGGCCGGCGCCGACGTCACCGCTCCGTCGCCCGCCACAGTCTTCGAGGACCTCGTCGTCGTCGGCCTCGACGGGGACACCGGGGGCGCTTCCGTCCTCGCGGTCGACGCCAGGACGGGGACGCCCGCATGGCACTTCCGGGCCGGGGTGTCAGCCGGTGTTGGCATGGCGCTCGACGAGGAACGCGCACTGCTCCTGGTCCCCACAGGACCGCCGGTTCCCGCGCATCTCGGCAAGGGACGACCCGACGACCCGTTGTCGGACAGCCTGCTTGCGCTCGACATCCGCACGGGCGAGCTCCGGTGGCGCCGTCAGCTCGTGCGCGACGGTCTGCGCGGCCATGAACTCACCGCCCCGCCCGTCCTCGTCCGGGTATCGCGCCACGACGCGCTGGCGGACGCCGTGGCATTGCCGACGCGCTCGGGCTACCTGCACCTCTTCGACCGCGACACCGGCGCATCGCTGCTCGAAAGCCGGGAAGTCAGCGCACCGCCGAGCACCATTCCCGGCGAGCGCGGCGCCCCGGCACACACCACCTCGACCGTCAGCCTTACCCGCCAGGAGTTCGCCATGGACGAGCGGGACGCGGCCACCGGGGCGCCCGAGTCCGACATCGCGGCCCTCGTGCGCGAACCGTTCGCGCCGCCGTCGATCGCGGGAACCCTCCTCTTCCCAGGCGCCGGCGCCGGCGTCGGCTGGGGCGGCGCGGCCTACGAGCCTGCGTCCCGCAAGCTGTTCGTCAACGTTCAGGAGACGGCGTCCGTCCTGCGGCTGATCGAAGTCCCGAAGGGCTTCAGCGCCCAGGACGCCTATCTCGCACACTGCGCGCGCTGTCACGGCGTCGACCGCAAGGGCCTCTTCATGGACCGCCAGGACCGCTACGGCGCCGGCGGTCCGAGCCTCGTCGGCATCGGCGCGCGATTCACGGAGCGCGAGATCGAAGCGACCATCGTCAGGGGGCGGGGCGCGATGCAGGCCATGCCCGAAGTCGGCGAACTGGATCGTGCCGGGATCGTGGAGTACCTGGTCGCCGAGCCCGATTACCTCACCTACGACGGCCGCACCACGGAGAGCGCCCACGTCGCGGTCGAGCCCGTCACGCTTCGAGGCGCCGACAGGCTACCCGCGAACGCGCCCCCGTGGGGTTCCCTCCTCGCCCTCGACCTCGACACCGGTCACGTCGGTTGGCGGGTGCCCCTGGGCGGCTATCCCGGACATCCGGAACCGGAGACCGGCGCGGAGAACGCCGGCGGGCCGTTGCTCACCGCCTCGGGACTCGTGTTCATCGGCGCCACGCCGGACAGCAGGTTCCGCGCCTACGACGCGGCGGACGGAACGCTCCTGTGGGAGGCCGAACTCGACGCGCCGGGGTACGCGACACCCGTCACCTACGCCGTGGGAGGCCGGCAATACGTCGTGATCGCGGCCGGCGGGGGGCTCCTCGGGCCGCCGTCGGGGTCCACCTACGTGGCTTTCCGGCTTCCCGACTGACTGACGCGGCCGGCCGGGCACCGGCGCCTGGCGTCAGGAGTCGCCCTCACCCCTCCCGCTGCGCGTAGGCGAGCGTCTCGTCGAGCGCCCGCTCGAGCTTCGTGAACAGTTCGTCCACCTGCGCATCGGTAATCACGAGCGGCGGACACAACGCCAGGATGTCGCCCAGGCTGCGCACAATCAGGCCATGTTCGAGGGCCCGGTCCATGCAGTGGTTGCCCACCTGCAGCGCCCCGTCGAAGCTCCGCTTCTCGTCCTTGTCGGCCACCAGTTCCACCGCGCCGATCAACCCCTTGCCGCGCGCGTTTCCAACCAGCGGATGCTCCGAGAGCGCCGCCAGGCGGGCCTGGAACGTCTCCCCGACCCGGGCCGCGTGCGCGAACACCTCCCGCTCCTCCATCAACTCGAGTGCCCGCAGGGCGACCGCCGAGCACACGGGGTGTCCCGAGTACGTGAAGCCGTGCGCGAAGTTGCCCACTTCGGAGCTCGCCGCGACGAACGCCTCGTACATCCACTCGGGGACGAGCACCGCGGAAATCGGCAGGTAGGCCGAGGAGAGCGCTTTCGCGACGCTCATCGTCGTCGGCGCGATGCCCATGGTCTGCGCCCCGAAGGGGTTGCCGGTGCGCCCGAAGCCACAGATCACCTCGTCGTCGATGAAGTGAACGCCGTACTTCCCGAGGACTGCCTGGATCTTCCGGTAGTACCCGTCCGGCGGCACGATGACGCCGCCCGCCCCGAGCACCGGCTCCGCGATGAACGCCGCCACCGTCTCCGGTCCCTCCGAGCGGATCAGGGCGTCGAGTTCGTTCGCGAGCCGCGTCGTGAAATCGTCCTCCGTCTCACCCTCGCGGGCCTGCCGGTAGTAGTGGGGATTGGCGGTGTGCAGGACGTTCGGGATCGGCAGGTCGAAGTGCTTGTGGAACGGGGGCAGCCCCGTGAGGCTGCCGCTCGCGACGGTCACGCCGTGGTACGCGCCGAGACGCGACACGATCTTCTTCTTCTCGGGCTTCCCGATCAGGTTGTGGTAGTACCACATCAGCTTGACCTGGGTGTCGTTCGCGTCCGACCCCGACAGGCCGAAGAAGACGCGCCCGGCGTCGAACGGCATCATCGCCTTCAGCTTCTCCGCCAGCAGCACGCTCGGCTCGTTGGTCTTGCCCCCGAAGAGCTGCGAGTACGCGAGTTGCCGCATCTGCGCTTCCGCCACGCGCGCGAGTTCCGGCTCCCCGTAGCCCAGCGCCGTGCACCACAGCCCGGCCATGCCTTCCAGGTACTGCTTCCCGCGGTTGTCCCACAGGTAGACGCCCTCGGCGCGCTCATGCACCGACGGACCGCGGAGCTGGTGGTCCGCCAGGTTCGTCGTCGGGTGGAGCACGTGCCGGAGGTCCTTCGCCTCGATGGACTCGGGCGGAAACTCGTTGTGCAGGGGATCGGCCATGGATGACTCTCTCCTTATTGGCTGGCAACTTCGACGGTGGCGCGGGCCATGCGCCCATTCACGTCCAAACGCCTTGGGCGACACGACCGCGAAGGGCCGCGATTGCACGAGCAAGGCTTGGAGACCGGACGGCCCCCCGTTCAACGTCCCAAGCGCCTCGGGCGAAGTCCGAAATCCGATTGGCGTACTCGGGACCGACGGAACGACCACTGCCGGGACGCGGGGGGACGCTGCGCTGCACCGCTCGCGACGTTGAGTGCCGGCAGACATCGACCACGTGGCGTTTCGGGTCGGGCAGTTCATCGGGGCGCACGGCTATTCGATTTGGCCTGACCGAGAACGTGGCGGCAAATCCGTCAACATCCGCGAGAAGCCAACTCTCCACTTTGCGCACCGGTACGCGCAAGCAGAGACGCGCGTCGAGCTTCACACCGGCCGGCAGACCGTCAATCAACACCGGAGGACAGGACACAGCGTCCAGATCCCTCAACACAAGCCAGTTCAGGGCGCGACTCGACCGGCTTACTTCCCTGACCCGCTGATCGAGCCTCCCGGCGCTCCCCGCGGTGATCGCCGGCAGCGGTTCGAGGCCCACGTGCTTGATCAGGCGCTCGGCCACCGGAATGTCGGTATCGCCCTCCACGGCGAGGTACACGAACGTCACGTCCCGGCGAGCCGCCTGGGCAAATCGGTCACCTCGTCCGGCTCCGTGCGTGGGCCAAGAATCTCTGCGAGGCTCAAGCCGCACTCCAACAAGGCATGGACATCCGGCACAGACGTGGCGGGCAACGCCACCGTCCCGTCGTTTCCCGGCGTGAGCAGCACAACCTCGTCAACGCCAAGCCCCGGATCTTCCAGGATCTCATTCGAGTGGGTCGTCAGGAGGATCTGGGGGCCACCAGCGCTCGCGACACGATTGAAGACCGTCGGCAACTGCTTCACCACGGACGTGTGGAGTGATAACTCCGGCTCCTCCAGCAGCACGGGGCCCCGACCCCATTCTCCCTCCAGCAATGACCAGAGCAGGCCGATCATTCGCAGCGTACCGTCCGAGAACAGCCGTTCGTCCTGGATGGCCGGGTGGGAACGCCAGTGTTCGTAGCGGGCTTCCAGATGCCAATGCCCGATCTCGTCCTGAACGAGTTCGATCTGGTCCATCTGTGGAACCGCCGCCCGCAGTCCCTCCCCGATTCTCCGCAGGCGGTGAGATCGCGTGGTCGAAGGGGTCCTGGCCATCCTGAGCAGCAGGTCCGACCCGTAGGGGTCCTCCCGCACGCTGCCGGCACGCTCAGGCTCACGAATCAGGTGCGGGACGAGATGCAGGTAACGCACGGACCCCAGGAACTCCGATATCTCACGAAAGTCCCTGTTCGCGTTCACCTGTTCCAGGTGGGTCTGGGTCATGCGCTCCGGATCGTCCTCGTCCTCCGAGGTCGGCCGCTCCAGGACGGGCTCTCCGCGACGGCGAACGATCTCGTGCGCCACAACCGGCCGATCACGCCCACGTTGCTCGGCGGTGAACGTCATTTCGTAGCTCCACTCGTCCGGGCACTCATCGCTCCCGATGCTGATGTGGATGGTCACGCGCCCGTGGTTGTAGTTTCGTGCTGCCAGACAGCGCAGGCGCGGGATGCCTCCACGAGTCTCCACGGCATCTTGAAAGCCGCCTGCCGGCGACGCGATCTGCTTCAGGAACCGGAGTGCGTCCAGCAGGTTGGACTTCCCTGACGCATTCGGGCCAACGATCACCAGCCGCTCGCGCAGGTCGAAATCCGCCTGCTTGAAGTTGCGCCAGTTCTTCAGCGTGAGATGAGTGATTCGCATCGCGGCAATGTTAGCAAGAGGGGCGCGCACCGAGACGACAGTGGGAGGTCCCAGAACCGCGTCTCGCGCCGGGGAAATCTCGGTAGGCGGTTCCGAAGCCGGGGCATTGCGCCCCGGCTCCGATGCTTCCCTGCCGGCAACCCAGCGGGCCGCCTCTCCTTGCGAACGTTACGCCGTGCCGCCGCCGGCCCTGGCGGGCCCGCGGCCCCCGGGGAAGCTGTCGCTCGCCCCGGGGGCGGGGGGATGGTCGGGACCCGCACGGGAGCCATTGGCGGCCGCCAACGCTTCCGCGACCGCCGGGTGCCGTATGCGACCGGCGTGAACGTTCAAGCCCTGGGCGAGGCACGGATCATCGGCCAGCGCGGTGCGCCAGCCCTTGTCGGCCAACGTCTGGACGAAGGGGAGAGCGACGTTGTTGAAGGCCAACGTCGACGTCCGCGCCACCGCCCCGGGCATGTTCGTAACGCAGTAGTGCACCACCCCTTCCGCGACATAGGTCGGGGCGTCATGCGTGGTCGGGCGACTCGTCTCGGCACAGCCACCCTGGTCGATGCAGACGTCGACCAGCACGGCGCCGTCGCGCATCGACCGCACGAGTTCGCGCGACAGGAGTTTCGGCGCCGCCGCGCCCGGCACCAGCGCCGCCCCAACGACGAGGTCGGCGCCACGGACGGCATACTCGATGAGATCGGGACGCGCGCAGAGCACGCGCGCCCGGTTCCCGAAACACTTGCGCCGACGCATCAGGCGCGCCGGGTCCTTCTCGATGATCGTGACATCGGCGCCGAGCCCCAGCGCCATCCGCGCCGCGTTCACCCCCGCCACGCCTCCGCCGAGGATCACCACGCTCGCGGGCATCACGCCCGTCGCGCCCGAGAGCAGTACGCCGCGGCCGCCGCTCGCGCACTGCAGCGCGGTCGCGCCGACCTGGATCGACATCCGACCGGCGATCTCGCTCATGGGAGCGAGCAGCGGCAGGGTGCCGTTCCCGGCCGTCACCGTCTCGCAGGCGATCGCCGTGACTCCGGCGTCCAGCAGGTGCTCCGCGAGTTCCGGACACGCCGCCAGGTGCAGGTAGCAGAAGAGGACCTGACCCGACCGCAGCCGCCGCCACTCTTCGGGTTGGGGTTCCTTGACCTTGACGACGAGTTCCGAGTCGAAGACGGCCTCGGCGCTGGCCACCCGACCGCCCGCGAGCAGGTACTGCTCGTCGGAGAAGCCGACGCCACCGCCGGCGCCCGCTTGCACGGTCACCTCGTGACCCGCTCCGGTGAGCACGGAGACCGCGGACGGCGCGAGGCCAACCCGGTGCTCCTGGCTCTTGACTTCCCTGGGGATACCGATGCGCATGTCTCGCACTGTAGAGCACGCGGCGCGGCAGGTGCTTGCGCTTTTGCACCGTCTCGCCCGCCGGTGCGCAAGATTCCGTCCCCCTCGTTTCGATTCGACCTCCGACCCGAAAACCGGGCACCGTTCCAGTTCCGCAGTGGTATTCTGTCCACGAATGTTCTGACACCGCAATAGGAGATGCGGGCCATGCTCAGCCTCCCGCAGCGCATCATGGAGTACGCCGAGCGCCTTCCGGAGGCCACGCCGCTGTGTCCGGCTGGTCTGCTTCACCTCGGAAAAAGGGCGGCGGTGGATCAGGCGCTGTCGCGCCTGGCACGCTCCGGCAAGCTCATGCGCATCTGTTACGGGGTGTACATGCGTCCGGCGGAAACCCGCTTCGGGCGGTGCGCGCCAAGCATCGGCAAGGCGCTCCAGGCTCTTTCGTCGCTGTGGGGCGAGATCTTCGTGCCGTGCGGCGGCTCGGCCGCGAATCGGCTGGGGCTGACGACTCAGAACCCATTGCGGGAGGTCTATCTGACTTCGGGCCACGACCGCCAACTTCACTTCGGCGGAATCACGGTGGAGCTGCGCCACGCCCCGCGCTGGCAACTTGCCGCCCCGCACCGAAAGGCCGGGGACGTGATCCGCGCGCTGGCCTGGCTCGGCCCCAGGGAGGTTGACGAACGTCTTGAAGCGGTGCTGCCCATGCTCTCTGTGGAAGACCTAGAGGAGCTCTCGGCCGCGCGAGCCATCCTGCCCATCTGGATGGCGGAACCCTTGAGCGCGCGCATCGCACATGCCTGATGCCCCGTACCAGCGTCTTTCGGTTGAGGACCGCCGTCTCGCCTTGAGGGTGGCCGAAGACGCGAGCGGACGCCGCGGCTTTCTGCTGGAGAAGGACATCTGGGTGGTCGCAACGCTCGACATCCTGTTCAGCGCGCCCTTCGCTGCGCATCTGATCTTCAAGGGCGGCACCTCGCTCTCCAAGGTGTGGGGAGCCATCCGCCGCTTCTCCGAGGATGTCGACATCACCTACGACATCCGCGCGTTCGCGCCGGATCTGGTGGCCGGCGCGGGCGAGGAGGCGCTTCCGCCCACACGCAGCCAGCAGAAGCGCTGGACGCGCGCAATCCGAGCGCGTCTCGGCGAGTGGGTCCGCGATCAAGCCTTGCCGGCCGTCGAGGACGGGCTTAGGCTAGCCGGTTTCTACGCGAACGTCCGCGCCGAAGGAGACGGGCTTTACCTTCGTTACGAGCCGTTGTTCGAGGAAACCGACTTTGTGCGGCCGGAGGTCAAGGTCGAATTCGGCGCACGGTCGACCGGCGAGCCGCACAAGGTCCTCCCGGTCGTATGCGACGCCGCCGCGTTTCTGCCCGATCTCGCCTTTCCCGAGACCGACCCGCGCACCATGCTGGCGGAGCGCACCTTTTGGGAGAAGGCGACCGCCGTTCACGTTTTCTGCCGACAGCAACGGCGCAGGGGTGAGCGCCTGTCCCGGCATTGGCACGATCTCGCGCGGCTGGACGAGGCTGGAATCGTGGCGAGCGCGCTGGCCGACCGGGCGCTGGCCCATTCAGTCGCCCGCCACAAGTCGATGTTCTTTTCCGAAAACGACGCCCGCGGCCAACGGATCGACTACGAGGCGGCGGTTTCCGGTGGTCTGCAGCTCATTCCCACCGGCGCCGCGCTTGCGGAACTCGCCGACGATCATGCCAAGATGCTGGCCGACCGCATGTTGCTCGACGAGGGAGAGCCATTCTATGCGCTGATGGAGCGGTGCGCCGCCATAGAGGCGCGGGCCAACGCGCCGGGATCGTTGGACCGCTGAAGAAGTACCTGCAGCTTGGCTACGGCTACGGGCGGGAGCCGGTCACGTTCGCCCGCTACACCGGACAAGAGTCGAACGAGGAGCGCGAGCGGACCGCCAGGAACCCGCCCGACATCCTTCCGACGAACTACGTCATCCTCGAACTCATCATGACGCGGTTCCTGGAGACCGACAAGGCGGTTCGCAACCACGCCGCCGGGCTGCGGTTCCTGGTGCTGGACGATCTGCACACCTACCGCGGGCGGCAGGGCGCCGATGTGGCCATGCTGTTTCGCCGCGTGCGGGAACGGATCAACGAGCGCCTACTGTGCATCGGCACCTCGGCGGCGATGGCCTCGGAAGGTTCCGCTGAAGCTCGCAACGCCGCGGTCGCCGGGATCGAAAGCCGACTGTTCGACGCCGCGGTTGATCGCGGCAACGTCGTTTCGGAAACGCTTCGGCGGGTGACCGATCGCGAGGCGGATGCGGACAGAGCCGATCTGGTCCGCCATCGAGCGAGGCGTTCCGGAGACCGCTGGCGACGATGCGCTCACCCAGCGCGTGCTCGACCACCTTCGCCTGGAGCCGGCTGACTACGCCTCCAACCCTCACGCCAAGGCGTCAAGGCCCCAGCACACGCTCAAGGCGCTGCGTGAGTGCTCGGCTACCGGATCCAACCATTGGGATACGCCCCCCCGTGAACTGTTGATCGCGTGTCCCTAATCTTGTTGATCCCGTCGGTCGAGAACTCCCCGCGTGTGCTTCCTGATGTGGAGGACCGCACCGACCAGCCTCGGCGTCACCTTGGCAAGTGGGAGTTTCCGAGCGCGGACGCTGGCGCTCCGCGATTCATTCTGGTCAGGTCGGTACGGCTCGATGGGGCCCTGGCAGTCGCTCACCGGGCTGTTGCGGACCGTAGCCGGCATCCTTAGGCTTTATCGTACAGTCCGGCGAAGGGGCGAGGAGGACGGTTTACAACAAGGTGGTTGACGCAGTAACAACGGGCCTCGCGGTCGACGGCGCATGGGTAGTCAAGAGGCTGCTCGGCCCGACCCTTGATGCAATCGGCGACGATCTCAAGAAATAGCTCTATGACGAGCGCCTGAAGATCATCGGTCGCGCCGCCGAAAAGGTCGACGACCTGGAAGACGGCAAAAGCGCGAACTTGCGCGTGGCGCGGGACGTTCTGTGGAACGGCGCGTTCTCGGAAAGCGAAGTCTGCGTGGAGTATTACGCGGGCCTACTGGCGGCTTCGCGTAGCGCGGATGGCCTGGACGACGAGGCAGCTCCCTTCGTGGACGCGGTGAAGTCGCGTGCTTCGAGACAACTCAAGCTTCATTACGGCATCTACCGCTCCCTGGAACGAATTCTCGAAGAGGCCCACGCAAACGGAGAGAAGTTCGATGTTTTTGGCATTCAAGGTCGTATGGACGTGTTTGTGTCAGGGCACCAACCCGACAAGGCCGCCTTGGACCTGCAGGTACTGATGCGCAACGGGTTGATATCCGAATTCGCGACGGATAGCAGGAAGATTCACCGAGAAGGCCGCGAGAGCTTGCTGTTTTTCTGCAGGGCCAAGCCAACCCTGTTCGGCACAACGCTGTACGCTGCGGCACACAATCAGTTGGAGTGGTGCGGGCGTTCGGTTTGCGGCGCTTTGGCGAGTTTGGAGATGTCGAACCGCCAGAGATATACGGACGAACACTGGACGAACTTCTCGAGCGGACGCGGTAAGTCATGCTGCCGACTTGGGTGCGGTCTTTCGTTGCGGTCTTGCGGAAATCCACACTTCCGTCGCAACCAGCGAGGGGGCATTGCTGTCGCCCTTCGGATCACCAAGGCATCGATGCACCGGGGCTGGCACCATACTCGCCCGGGAGACGGACCCGCGGGGTCAGAATTCCTGCTCCGTGACCCCTAACTCCTCGAGCTTCCGCCGCACGACGTCGCCTTGGCCGATCCGCACCGGGGAGAGCACGATGCGTCCGGACTGCTCGGCCACGTCGAAATGGGACACCCCGGGAAAGGGCGAGACGATCACTTTCGGCAGGGTCAGTTGATTCTTGGATGTCGGCTTGGCCAGCATGCATTTTTCTTGTATCCGGGATATCCGGGAAACATGCAAATCTCACATCCCCTTCGCCGGCGCGCCGGCGCATCACCCCCTGCATGGCCCGCCCCCCGTTCTCCAGCCTCCCAGGGCATTGCATTCTCGGCCAACCCGAGCCACGCTCCCGCAACAGTCCCTGCTGGTCATTCGGTACGGTGAAGAGCTTCGTCAACCTGGACCGGGCCGACCGGAACATCCTGCGCGAGCTGCAGAACGATGGGCGCCTGACCAACGCCGCGCTTGCGGCGCGCGTGAATCTCTCCGAGTCCGCCTGCCTGCGTCGCACGCGGAACCTGGAGGCCAGCGGCATGATCCTCGGGTACGTCGGACTCGTCGACCAGGCCCGCGCGGGCTATCCCGACAACGTGTTCGTACAGATCACCTTGCACTCGCAGCAGCGCGACGACCTGCTTGCCTTTGAGGCGGCAGTCCGCGACGTCCCCGAGGTCATGGAGTGCTATCTCATGTCCGGAGAGGCCGACTACCTTCTGCGGGTGATCGTGCGCGACGCGCCGGACTACGAGCGCGTCTACAGCCGCCACCTGACGGGGCTGCCGGGCGTGAGCAGGGTGCACTCGAGCTTCACGCTCCGGACCGTCCTCAAGAAGAACGAGTTGCCGGTGCGGTCAGGCGATTGACCAGGGTCACGCATATGAAAGTCTCCATCGAGCACGCCGCCATCAACGTCGAGACGGAAGGTCCGGCGAACGCCCCAGCCGTACTGCTCTGGCACGGCGCGAACTGCACGCTACGTTCATGGGACCTCGTCGTCCCCATGCTGTCGGACCGATATCGGCTCATCCGTTTCGACGTGCGGGGGCACGGCCAGAGTTCGGCGGCCCGAGATCCCCTGGCCGAGTACACCTTCGAGCGGTATGCCGACGACGCCAATGCGCTGCTGGATCACTTCGGCGCCGCGCGTTGCCACGTCTGGGGGTTCGCCTGGGGCGCCCGTGCGGCGCTCGCCTACTGCGCGCTGCACCCCGACCGGGCCATGACCGCCGCACTCTTCGACGCGAGCATCGTCAGTCCCGACGTCCCGGCGCAGCGAGAGGGGACGCGGGAGGCCGTCAGACATCAGCGCACGGCAGGCATCCGTTTCCAGCCGCCGGAGGGGTGGAACACGCATGCCGACCCGGCGGCCGCCCAAGCCAGCCTGTCCGCCATGCGCGGTTTCGACCTTTCCGCCGCCGTCGGGCGGCTATCGATGCCGGTGCTGGTCGCGACGGGGGACCTCGATCCGAACCTGGCATCCAGTCGGGATATCGTCGCACGCGCGCCCGACGCCCGACTCGTTGTCCTGACCGATGTGGGGCACGGCTCCATCCTCCAGCGGCCCGACCTGTGCGTTGAAACTCTCCTCGCATTCCAAGCGTCCCTCGCGAGCTGACGGGCACGGTCGCCGGCGACGCCGCCGCAGGAGTTCCGCGCCAACAAAAGCCACAACGCGACCCAAGGAAGTGCCTTTTGCTGTCTAAGGGTCCTCCGCCAGATCAGTTGCCCGAGGATCGAAACTGGCGCAGCGTCGCCTAAACTCGTTGAGGCCAGGTCGTTCCAGCGCCAAGTCGACGGTGTGGATTGGTTCGACCCCATGCTTTGCGATCATCCTTTCGTGGCGCATCATTGATCCCAACAACACGTTGGCGTCCGGTTGCCCCAAAGCCGCGATCCAAAGACCCTCGGCCACCTCTAAGGACTCGAATCGCGCAGCCGGCTCGTCATCAAAACGGTAGGAGATCGTATCGTCGCCCATGCGTCCTGCCGTCATGCCAAATGCCGCAGTGACGGCGCTAGGAGACAGGCAGTAGAACTGGATGAAAAGGCCAAACACCGACTCCCTACTCTGAGTCCTCACTTTCACATCGCCGTCAAAGATCGTTCATCGGTAAACGGATCAGGTTCCGAGAGTTCGACCGTCGCACCAAGGCAGACCAACGCGCAGGCGGGCACAGCGCATCGCGTCAGCATCAACATGATGCCGCACCGGCCGGACCCACCGGAGGCAGCAGCCCATCGGGACCATGCCCCTGTCGTCCGCCACCCGTTAGCCACCTCTCTCCCCACAGTGCCGACCCCGCTCGAACAAGGTCGACGGCCCCTCAGTCGCAACGTCGGTACTCGCCGAGTAAACTCCAAGTCCCGTCACCGTGATCGATGAATCGCTCAGTCGTCCGCCCATTCCCAAGACGATGTTTCCTTAGGAAATTCCGGCGCGTACCATCCTTCCCCACCGAGCACGCCTGCGCCCATTGATCGCGTGTAAACCGCCTCGGCAGCCTTCCCTCACGCCTCGCACGCAGTGTCCTTTGGACCAGCGTGCGGCCATTCGGAATCTCGTCGACAAACTCGCACACGATATGCCCTCAGACCAGGTCGGCGGGCTCCAGGCCGAACTCCTCGATCACCTCGTCCGCATAGGCGATGCGCCCGGTGATGCTCGACGCGTCGCCGTGGCACAGCCGCAGGCACGCTTCCGCCATGTGCTCGACCGGGGTCACGCGGTCCTTGTTCGTCTCGTTGATGAGCTTGTGATGGACGACGCCGGGCGTGGCCACGAGTCCGGGGGAGATGACGTTGACGCCGACACCCTTGCCGTACAGTTCCTGGGCCAACCCCGTCGTGAAGCGTTCGAGCGCCGCCTTGCACATGCCGTAGACGGTCCCGCCGTGGCCGCCGGCCGCATTCGCCTCCGGATGGATGGCGGCGTGCGACGAGATGTTGAGAACCCAGCCCGAGCCGCGTTCGACCATGCCGGGCAGCACCATCTGCGTGAGTTCGAAGGGCGCGTAGACCTGCACGTCCATCATGGTGCGGTAGCGCTTCTCCGAGAAGTCGATCACCGGCAGGAACCAGGTTACCGCGGCGTTGTTGACGAGGATGTCCACCGGGCCGAACGTGCTCTCGGTCTCGCTGATGAGCCTCTGACGCTCCTCCGGGTCGGCGAGGTTGGAGCGTATCGCCGCGGCCGTGCCGCCCGCCGCCTCGATGTCGGCCACGCACTGCTTGATCGTTCCCGGGAGGAAATGGTCCGACGCCTCCACGGTGCGCGCCGACACGACGACCTTCGCGCCTTCCATCGCGAAGCGCTTCGCGATCGCCTCGCCGATACCCCGGCTCGCACCCGTGACGACGGCGACCTGCCCCTTGAGCACACCGTTCGCGTTGACTTCGGCCATGAACCATCCCCCTCAGAAACTCGTGCGGCGAAGAGCCGCCGATCATACCCCAACAGCCGCGGGCAGATGGCGCCGCGCGACGCGCCGGCCGATGCCGGTGAGCACCTCGTAGGCAATGGTGTCCGACCATGCGGCGACCTCGTCGACGCCCACCGTCGGGCCGAAGAACTCGACCCAGTCACCTCTTTCGACGGCGATGCCGGTGGCGTCGACCTGGGTCAGGTCCATCGACACCCGACCCAGGATAGGCAGCCGGACGCCGCGGACGGCGACCTCGCCCCGATTCGACAGCAGCCGCGGGACGCCGTCGGCGTAGCCCGCGCCGACGACCGCCACCGTCGTGTCCCGCGCGAGGACGCGCGACGCCCCGTAGCCCACGCTCTTTCCGGCCCGCACGTGACGCACCTGCAGGACCTGGCCCTCCAGCGTCGCGACGCACCGCAACGGATTGTCCCGGTCGCTGTAGGGATTGCCGCCGTACAGGCCTATCCCGGGCCGCCCGATCCCCCGCACGCCGTTCAGGACGCCGGCCGAGTTCGCGATGCTGACCGGGACCCCGGGGAAACGGGCCGCGACGGTCTCGAAACGCTCGAGCTGCATGGCGTTCATCGGATGGTCCGGCGTGTCGGCACAGGCCAGGTGCGTCAGCAGCAGGACCACCTCCGGGTGGTCCGGCACGTCCTCCGGTGCGAAACCGAGGCGCTGCATGCCCGTGTCGACATGGAACGCCACCGGCCCCGCGCGAAGCTGCGACGGCTGGTTGACGACGGGAACGAGGCCTTCCGCGGAGGCCTCTCCCGAAAAGACATAGATGTCGCGGTCCCCGGCAAGCGTCTCCCGCAGGGCGAGCCCCTCCGCTTCGGTCGCGACGAAAAACCGGGTGCAGCCCTCCGCCGCGAGCCGCGCCGCCACCGACGCCATCCCGAGCCCGTACGCATCCGCCTTGACGACCGCCGCCACCCCGTCCGGCGCGCGCGCCCGGAACGCGCGGTAGTTGGCCGCGAGCGCATCGAGATCGACGGTCAGGCGTGCCAGCGTCACGCCGTATTTCCCCCCCGGCGCGGCGCGCAGCCACGGGAAACGCGCGACCGGGCTGCAAATGCGCCGTCCGGAAGTCCGCGACATCCGATCCGCCTATCGCGCGGAGCGCCTGATCGACGCCTTGCGCCCACCGCCCCTCCTGGTACGCCGACGCTACAACCCGAACAGGCCGAGCAGTTCCTCTCGGGACAGCGTCGCCGAGAGATCGATGGTGACATCGTCGATGAGTTGGTCGAACAGAGCCTGTTTCTTCGCCAGCACCCGGTCGATTCGTTCCTCGATGGTGTCGACGCACATGTACTTGACCACGTGTACCTTGACCGTCTGACCGATGCGATGCACGCGATCCTCGGCCTGCTTCTCGACCGCCGGATTCCACCATCGGTCGAGATGAAACACGTACGACGCTTCCTGCAGATTCAGGCCGACGCCACCCACGCCGAGCGATACGATCAGCGCCCGATGACCGGGGCGGGTTCTGAACGCATCCACCAGCGCCGGCCGGTCGGGGGCCGGCGTATCCCCGGTCAGGACCACCGGATCGAACTCCGCAAGCCGCCTGGACGCCAGCCCCACGCCAGCCGTCGCGCTGACGTACTGCGAGAACACCACCGCCTTGTGGCCCCGTCCCGACAGTGCAGCGAGCCGCTCCGCGATGTCGTCCAGCTTGCTGGAGTCGCCGGTTCTCGGATCGGCATTGCAGATCTGCTTGAGCCGGGTGATCAGCTCAAGGACATGCACGATGGTCACGTCCCCGCCAAGGGCTTTGAGGTAGACGATCCCGTCCCGTTCGGCGCGGTCGTAGCTGGCCCGCTGCCCGGAGGACAATTCGATGTCCCGACGGGTCACGAGCTTGTCCGGCAAGTCCTCCAGGACATCGGACTTGCGGCGGCGCAGTTGCAACTCACGGTGCCGGGCGAAAAGCGCTGGACCCGGCGCGTAGCGCTTGAGTGGCACACTGCCGTCGTGATCGACGAACTCCATCACCGAGGCCAACTCGTCCTCGCGGTTTTCCACGGGTGTGCCGGTCAACGCCCAGGAGCGCACTCGGCCCAAACGCTTCACGGCTTCGCTGGTTTCGACGCCGCGGTTCTTGATCCGCTGAGCCTCGTCCGCCACCACCGTGTCCCAGGCACGGCGCACCTCCTGGCGCCAGGCATCCGCGCGCAACACACCGTAGCTCGTGAGCGTGACGTCCGGTGCGGCCCGCCACTTCCACGCGCGCTCCGCCGCGGAACCGCGCACGACGATGGCCGTAAGTTCCGGGGCCCATCTCGCGATCTCGCGCCGCCATTGGTCGAGGATGCTGGTGGGCGCGACGACCAGGACCCGGCCCAAGGCGCCCCGCGACCGCCGTATGCGCAAGGCCGCGATGACCTGAATGGTCTTGCCGAGCCCCATGTCGTCCGCGAGCAGCAGTCCCTCCATGTCGAGTAACGCGCGCACGCCCTCCTGCTGGAACGGCATCAGCGGAGCCGGCCAGGACAGCGGGCCTGACCCGTCGGCGGGAGAACCGCCCAGATCCGGGGCAGGACAGAGAATGTGGCGCAGCCTCTCAGGCAGATCGGGTGTTCCCGAGTCCGGAGGGGGGGTCTCCGTCAGCGGCAGCGAGACGGTCACGGCGAAACCCGGGATCGTGGTCATCCCCCGCACCCGGCCATCCCCGAACGCCGCTTCCGCCGCCGCCGACACGCGGCACAACGGCTCGAGTCCGCGGGCCTCGGTCAACAGGAGCCGCATCGTCCGTTCGGCGACCGCGGTCGGTTCCCGCGCCCAAGACGGCGCCTGCATAACGCTACCCGCCGCGTGCTCGGGAATTCGGTACACGGGCACGCGCACTGCGGCGGCGGCAGATCGGTCGAGTTCCTCCGCCGCCGCCACCATCAGCACTGGGCGTTCCGGTCCGCCGTCGAGCAGCGCGTCGATGGCCGCCCGCAACGGGTACGATGCCCCCGCCGGTACGTCGGTTCCGGTGGCTTTGAAGCTGGCGAACCGGAAACAGATCGGCGTGCCGTCGGCGCCTGACTCGAACAGCGCTACACGCGATCCGGGGCCGTCCGACGCCGGGGACACCCGCAGCCACGCTACCGACCCGGTATCCGGCCGCCGCGGCGCAACGACCCCACGGTCCGCAACCGCAATTCCCCCTTCCCGGTTCACGCCGGCCGTGGGGTCAGCACGAGGTCGGTGCCGAAACCCAATCCCCCGACCTCGGCCGCCGCGCGCATCTGCCGCTCTTTCGTCGCGTTGTTGCTGTTGGTCGCGAGCCACCAGCCATCGACGAGCTCCGTGGCGTGCTGCCGCAGGTCCGGCCTGTGAGGGTAAAGCACCTCCGCGTTCCGAGCGATGTATCGACGCGTTCTGTCGCCACGCGCTCGGCCAGCGAAGACCGGGTGCGCGGCGCATCGTTCCAGGAACGTCTCGTCACGCGCGTGCAGATACCGCAAAACCACCACCAGCGCGTCCTTCATGTTCGCGAAGTCGTGCTCCCGACCCTCGATCGTGACCGTCCCGCGCCTGTGCGCCCGGCGGCGTGTCCCAGAACCTGACGCCGGAATCGCCGCACGCGGACCGGGCGCCACTTCCGCAAGGAAGCACCTGACGTCGCCAGCGTCGGGCCTGACACCAGCCGAGTCCCACACTTCATCGCGGAGCAGTTCCACCAACTGGCCGTCCGCCCGCGACACCAGCCGCTGCCAGGCCCGCGGAATGGCGCGCCGCATCACCGCTTCCTTGACCGAAGCGCCAGAGACGACGTGCCCGCTCGACAGAAAACGGTCCAGAACCTCCGCAGTGTCCTCGCTCGTCCGCAAGTCCAGCGCGAAAACCGGTTCCGCATCTTCTCCGTCTTCCGCGAAGAACAGCCGCCATGTCGGGCCATCGGTCACAAGCAGCAAAGGAACGCCCGCGCGCCGCGCCCGCGGGAGAACCTCTGCAACGGCGTTCCCCTCGCGCCAGCGCCCTTCGAGCTCGACGACGCAGTGCGGGCGTGCCAACGGCGTGCCGCACAGCGCAAGATCAACGCGATGCCGCCCCAAGGCAAAGTCCGGCACCACGGCGGAGGTGTCGAACACGTCCCACCCCAGTTCCTGGAGTAGGGGCAGGACCATGCCGTTGAGCACCGCCTGACGTCCCCTTGCGGGACTCGCGCCGAACCGCCCGATGGTTTCCGCGATGCGCCGCGGCAGCGAGGCGTTCACGCTTGCCCCGTCCCGCCCTCCGGGTCGCCCTCGAGGTCACGGTCCTCGCGGTAGTTGGGGGCGAACTGCTTCGCCTCGGTCTCCGGCACGGCCTCCGGGACGAGTCGGCGAAGATCCCACGCGTTGATGGCGGCGCGGACCTTGTAACGCATGCGGCCCTGGAAGCCGGCGCCTCCCGCGTCCAGATCGAGCGCCGGCGCCGCCCAACCATGCGCCTTGCCGTAGATGCCGCGCAATCGCTCGACCGCCTGCGTCACGTCCGCGTCCGTCGGCGCACGCAACGTTACGCAGTCGTCGCGCAATGCCCGCATGCCCGTTTCGGCCAGATTCGCAAGGTGTGCGTGACGCAGGCTGCCGAGCAGTCGCGGACGTACGTTGTCGCAGTCCTGCTTGCCGTCCGCGCTGATGACGGCCGACGCGAAGTCCTCGGTCAGCGCACCCGCCACGGCGATGCCCCCCTGGGGGCCGCCGTCTTCTCCCAACCAACGCGCCACTTCCGCGTAGGCCCGCCCGCGTTGAAGGATCGAGTAGGAGCCGATGAGTTCCAGCTCGTCCAGCAGGACGACCCATCCTCGATACCCCGCGCCCTTCACGAGTTCGAGCGCGAAACGGAGCCGCTGTCCCGGCAACTCCGCGGCGCGCGGCGCCCGGAAGCGGTGTCGCTGCAACTGGCCTATCTCCCGCAGCCCCGCGCGCACCCGGGATAGCAGGATACGGTCCCCCGCCCAGAAGGACTCGATCGCCCTCTTCAGGTCCGGGTCCCCGGAGTCCTGGTACACCGTGAGCGTTGCCGGGAACATGCCGCTCAGCGTCCCGCCGGCTGCGGCTTCCTCCGCCCATCGCAAGAGCGCGTACTCTCTTCCCGACGCCCGCAGGGCCTCCCCCAGTTCCTCGATCAGCCGGCCGCCCCGGTCCGGCATGAGGGCGCTCTCGACGGCTGCGGCAAACACCTTGCCCAGATCGTAAAGCGGGGTTTCCTTGCTCACGGCGACCTTGCTGCATACGAAGCCCTGCGCGAGCGCGAGTTCCTGAAAGTGAGCGAGCACGTGCGACTTTCCGGAACCGAAATCGCCAGAGAGGAGCATGCCGCGGTGTCCGTCCGGAGCGGCGTCGAGGAGCGTCCGAAACCGCGCCTCCGCAGCCTCCTGATTGCAGCCGAGCAGGCGCACGGCAGCGCGGTTCGGCACTCCGTTGCGCAGCGCCTCGAGGGCTTGCCGGCAGTCGCGTTGCGAGGCGTCGGCGGCCTCTCCGGGCTGGATGCCGGTGGCGTGCTGCTGGCTCACCGCGGCGCGCCCTCCACACCGAGTCGCACCAGCGCGGCCATCGGATTGACGTGGCGGCGGTCCCGTACGTCATCCATCACGCGCGTACGCAACGCGTCGTAGATGCGCCAGCCGCGAGGGGCCTGATCGTCCACGAAGTCCGGGCTCGTCGCGACGATCAGCAGCGTGCCCGTCAGGCGGTCGATACCGTCGACGAACTCGCGCAGCAGTTCGTAGTGATCGATCGTCATGGCTCGAGTGTAGTAGCGTGCTCCGTCCCGCGGGTTGCGCGCCACCGTGACACGGCTGGTGTCGAAGACGATGGCGGTGCCCGTGTAGGCGCTGGCCGCCAGCCACCGGAGGGCCGACTCCATGAAGTAGCGGGCCGTGGTCCGATTGATCGGCGTGCCGATCGAGAAGGGCCGGAGGGGGCCTATGCGGTTGTTCTCGCCGGTCAGCCAGTCCAGCAGCGGCTGACAGGCATCACGCCCGCCCCCGGCGCCGCACTCGGCCATGCAGAGGTGAAACATCGCCCTGCGGAAGTCCCGTCCCATGCCCGGGTCGTCCAGGACGCGACCTTGCACTTCGCGTCGTAGTTCCAGCAGCACCGTCTGGACGGTCAGACCGCTTTGCGCCGCGATGCCCTCGGCGACTGGCGTCGTCTCCTCCACGCCATCTCCGGCCATTCCCAGACCCGCAGCGAGGGCCAGGATACGCCGCCGCGCGAGCAGCCACCAGTCGATCCGCGTCGCTATCGCGTGAAAGACATCCTGCGGCATGTGCGCGCGGCAATCGTGGGCGTCGACCCGGACCGCGAAGTAGCCCCGTTCGGCACAACGCTGCGCCAGCCCCCGCGCCAGCCGCCGCCGCTCGGTCTCGTCGCCCACCGCGATCTTGAACGCGGCGCCGCCTTCCGCAACGAAAGTCCGCAAGTACTCGCGGTCCAGAACGTCGAGCCAACGCTCGACAGATATGCCGTGCTGCATCAGCCTGCGTCGCTGAACTTGACGCCGTAATACTCGAGGTTCTCCCCGGCCGGATCGACGAACGAGAACAGGTCCGCCGAACGAACCCGCGTTCCGGTCGAGGCGGGGAACGACACGACGAAACCTCTTCTGGTCTCCTGCGGTCCCTTGGCATCGAGCGTGTAGATGTCCCGCGCGAAGTCGCTACGGTCGTAGTCCCGGTTCGCGCCCGGCAGGGCCGTCAGGACCTTGTAGATGCGTGCCAGCGGCAAGACGCGGCCACCGCCGCGCCCGGCCAGGTCCCCGCCCGCCTCCCGCAGCAACTCCTCGTAGACCAGGTACAGCGTCTCGAGGAAGCGCGCGGGTGCGAAGCCGCTGGTCCTGCGCTGGTTGCGCAGGAGTTGGGCCGCCAGGAACGAGGGACGGATACTCCTCAGGCGCTTGCGGTCGACCCGGACGGCGCGTTCCGCGGGCAGGATGCGCACCATGGACGGGTACGCGACCAGATAGCCGTCCCGCTCGTGGAGCGTCACCCCCGCCGCTTCCGCCGCCCCACGCAGTTCCTCCGCGTATCCCGCCTCGAGGTATGCCTCTTCCTCCTGCGGCGCGAAAGGCCAGGCGGCGCCCGCGGTACGTACTTCGCCATCGAGGGCTGCGCATGCCAAGTCGAGATCCGCCTGGGCCTTGCGTAGCGCGCCGATGTTGCCCTCGCGAGCGGCTTTGGCCATCGCTCGGGCCTTGCCGGCGACGCCGGCCGCCGCCTTGCGAGTTGCCTCCGCGACCGCCTCCGCGTCCTCGAAAGCCTGTTCGATCGCGTGCATCCTGCATCCCGCCCGTTGCTCGACCGGAATATAGCATCGCGGTCCGCCGCCGGTTCAACGGTCCGGCCGGCGCACGACCCCGGAGAGTTCTTGCCAGGATCTGCTCTCGGGGTCGAACGGCCTCCGGCTGTCTGCGGTGTAGACTGCGCATCCGCTCGAACCTGGGGCACACATGAGCTCACCGCTGCGCGCAACGGGCATCCTGCTTACTGCACTCTGCTGTGCGGCCTGGCCCACCGCCGCCGACCTTCTCGACCGCGTCGAGCACAAGTACGCCGACAACGACGGCGTCTCCATCCACTACGCCCTCGCGGGGGAAGGCCCCCTCGTCGTCGCGATCCACGGATTTCCGGACTTCTGGTACACGTGGCGCGACCAGATGGAGGCGCTGGAAGGGGACTACCGCATCGCGGCGGTCGACCTGCGCGGCTACAACCTGAGCGACCAGCCCGAGGGGGTCGCGAGCTACGCCATGCCGAACCTCGTGGCCGACATCGCGGCCGTCATCGCCGCCGAGGGCGAGGGGTCCGCGGTGGTGGTCGGGCACGACTGGGGCGGAGCGATCGCCTGGAACGTCGCGATGGCGCGACCGGACCTGGTCGATGCGCTCGTGATCCTCAACCTGCCCCACCCGGCGGGGCTCAGCCGGGAACTCGCGACGAATCCCCAGCAGCAGGAGAACAGCCAGTACGCGCGAGACTTCCAGCAACCCGATGCGCACACCTACCTGACCGCCGAGGCGCTGACCGGGTGGGTGCGGGACGAGACCGCCAAGGCGCACTACGTCGCCGCTTTCGAACGGTCCGACTTCGAAGCGATGCTGAACTACTACAAGGCCAACTATCCTCGAGCCTCAGGCGACCCTCGAGCCTCAGGCGACCCGCGCGCCTCGGGCGACCCGCGCGCCTCGGGCGACGCGATGGCGCCGGGACCGGAGTTCCCCAAGGTGCAGGCTCCCGTGCTGATGTTCCACGGCCTTGACGACCAGGCGCTGCTGCCGGGCGGCCTGAACGGAACCTGGGACTGGCTGGAGCGCGACCTCACCCTGGTCACCATCCCCGGCGCCGGGCACTTCGTGCAGCAGGACGCGAGCCGGCTCGTGTCCGAGACGATGCAGGACTGGCTGGGACGGCGGGTGCGGTAATCGGCCGGTCCTTGACGCCAGTGTTTCGCGCAACGAAACGGGCGCGCCAATAATTTTATTTTGAGGCATAAGTCGAGATAACGGTCGTCTGACAGCTAGCGCCACCGCCCCTTATTTCTAGAACATGGGCAAGACAGAATAAGGGCCATCCTTTATTGCGTGATCGACAATAGGCGAGGTCCGTCGTGCTCCGGACAGACCGAGGCAGCTACGAAGTGACTACGGTGGCCGGCGAGCGCGTCGAAGCGTTCGTGCCGGCCGCCCTGCCGCCGAGTCCTCTTCTCGCCATCGACGGTCAACTGCAGCAGTCGCTGGAAGCCGCCGCGCTCGCGCTCGGACGGCTGGACGGCATCGCGACACACCTGCCCGACCGGGCGCTCTTCCTCTACGCGTACGTACGCAAGGAGGCCGTCCTCTCCTCGCAGATCGAGGGAACCCAGTCGTCAGTCTCCGACCTGCTCCTCTATGAACTCGACCAGGCCCCGGGGGTCCCCCTCGACGATGTCGCGGAGGTCTCCAGCTACGTGGCGGCGCTCGAACACGGGTTGCGGCTGCTCGGCGAAGGCCTGCCACCCTCGATTCGCCTGCTTCGCGAAGTCCACCGCTTGCTCCTCTCGACAGGGCGGGGCAGTTCGAAGATGCCTGGTGAGTTCCGGACTGCGCAGAACTGGATAGGCGGTACCCGACCGGGGAACGCCGCCTTCGTGCCTCCACCCCACACCGCGGTCCCCGATTGCATGGCCGCTCTCGAGCGATTTCTGAACGCGGAAGACGACATGCCCGAAGTGGTTCGAGCCGCGCTGGCGCACATCCAGTTCGAGACCATCCACCCGTTCCTCGACGGCAACGGTCGTGTCGGACGCCTGCTCATCACGCTCCTGCTGTACGACGCCGGGGTCCTGCGCCAGCCCCTGCTGTACCTCAGCCTGTTCTTCAAGGAGCACCGGACCGTGTACAGGGCTTTCCCATGCTAGCTCTGTCTGATTCGTAAGCGTTGAGTTTCCAGTCGGTTGCGTGCGGGACTGGCTTTTCGGCTGGCGCTGTGGTACTGATGGCGCGTGGACGTGGAATCGGCGATGTTCGCGGATGCGCCGGA
>JAJDVW010000157.1 GCA_022825925.1 Pseudomonadales bacterium
CGGCGCGTGGGCTTCGGCGGCGCGCCAGATCGCGCTCGGGTTGTCCACGCCCGCGGCGTCCCAGTGTGCCTGGTGACGGTGTCCCGCCAGGTGCTTGAGGGCGCCCGCGCGGGCGAGGAAGTCGAGGTCCTGCCCGGAGAGCGCCGCCCGGCCGCCGAGGTCGCCGACATCCGCGAACGGCTGGCCGGCGGCGATCCGTTCCGCCGCTTCCTCGGAGAGGCCCTTGATCTGGCGCAGGCCGACGCGGATGGCCGGCTGCGCAGTCACGGGCTCCGGGAACCGCAGGCGGCCCTTCGGTTCGTGGCCCGGATCGGCAGCTTCCAGGCGATAGTCCCAGCCGCTCCTCTGCACATCGACTTCGCGCACCTCGAGGCCGTGCGCCGCGGCGTCCTGCAGTAGCTGCGACGGCGTGTAGAAGCCCATCGGCAGGCTGTTCAGCAGCCCGCAGAAGAAGGCGCTCGGCTCGTGCCGCTTGAGCCACGCGGAGACGTAGACCAGCAGCGCGAAACTCGCCGCGTGGGACTCCGGGAAACCGTATTCGCCGAAGCCCTGGATCTGCTTGAAGATGCGCTCGGCGAACTCGCGGTCGTGGCCGCGTTCGAGCATGCCGTCGATGAGTTTCTGCTCGAAGACCTCGAGTCCCCCGCGCCGCTTCCACGCGGCCATGGCGCGCCGCAGGCGGTCGGCCTCGCCGCCGGAGAACCCGGCCGCCACCATGGCGAGTTCGATCACCTGTTCCTGGAAGATCGGCACCCCCAGGGTGCGCTCCAGCACGCGGCGCACGCCCTCGCTCGAGTAGCTGACCGGTTCGAGCCCCTGGCGGCGGCGCAGGTAGGGATGGACCATGTTGCCCTGGATGGGTCCGGGACGGACGATGGCGACCTCGATGACGAGGTCGTAGAAGTTCTCCGGCTTCAGGCGCGGCAGCATGCTCATCTGGGCGCGGGACTCCACCTGGAAGACGCCCACGCTGTCGGCGTTCTGCAGCATCGCGTAGGTGTGGGGGTCTTCCGCCGGGATCCCCGACATGCTGTAGGGGACAGGCTTGTCCCGTCCCGTCTCGAATTGAGAACCACAAGGGTCGTCCCTGCGGTTCCATGCGTTGACGAGGTTCAGCGTCTTGCGGATCGCCGTCAGCATGCCGAGCCCGAGCACGTCCACCTTCAGGAGCCCGAGCGATTCGAGGTCGTCCTTGTCCCACTGGATGACGGTGCGGTCCTCCATGGCGGCGTTCTCGATCGGCACGAGCCGGGGCAGGGGACCCTTCGAGATCACGAACCCGCCGACGTGCTGCGACAGGTGGCGCGGGAAGCCGAGGATCTCGTTGACGAGGAACAGGAACTGCCGCGCGACACGGCTGTCGGGGTCGAGCCCGCAGGCGCGCAGGCGCGCATCGACCGCATCGCGGCCGTCCCACCAGGCCATCGACTTCGCCAGCGCGTCGAGGAGACCCGCGTCGAGCCCGAGCGCCCCGCCCACGTCCCGGATGGCGCTGCGCGGACGGTAGGTGATGAGGGTCGCGGCGAGCGCCGCGCGGTCGCGGCCGTAGCGCTCGTAGATGTACTGGATGACTTCCTCGCGCCGCTCGTGCTCGAAGTCCACGTCGATGTCCGGCGGCTCGTCGCGTTCCGCCGAGACGAAGCGCTCGAACAGGAGATGCATGCGCGACGGGTCCACTTCCGTGACGCGCAGGCAGTAGCACACGGCCGAGTTGGCGGCGGAACCGCGGCCCTGGCAGAGGATGCCGAGCGCGCGCGCGTGCCGGACGATGTCGTGGACGGTCAGGAAGTAGTACTCGTAGGAGAGCTTCCGGATGAGCGCGAGTTCCTTCTCGATGAGTTCGACGACGTCTTCGGGAACGCCGTCCGGCCAGCGCTCGCGCGCGCCTTCGAACGTCAGCCGGCGCAGGTGCTCCCCGGGGGTGAGTCCCGCCGGGACGAGTTCCTCCGGGTATTCGTAGCGCAGTTCGTCGAGGGAGAAGCTGCAGCGGTCGGCGATGTCGACGGACTCCGCGAGCATCTCGCGCGGATAGAGCCCGGCGAGGCAGTCTGGAGAGCGCAGGTAGCGTTCGCGGTTGGCGTGCGCGCCGGTACCGAGTTCCGCGACGGTCGTCCGGTTGCGGACCGCGGAGACGACGTCCTGCAGGGGTTTCCTGCCGGCGACATGCATGTGCACGTCGTTGCTGGCCACGATGGGGAGCCCGAGGCGCGTCGAGAGCGTCAGGGCGTTGGCGGTCCGGTCGAGGTCGGACGGCTCGAGAAAGACCTCGAGCGCGATCCACAGATGCGGCAGCAGGGCTTTCAGCCGCCGGCCTTCCTCGAGGAGACCGCCGATCGGGGCGCACGCGGGGACCCACAGCGCCAGGCAATCTCCGACGCCGGGATATCCGCCGTCGTCGGGGAGCAGGTCGTCGAGCCCCAGGGCGTACTCGCCCTTCGGGCTGCGGCGCCGTCCCCGGGTGATGAGTTCCGAGAGCTGTCCGTATGCCTGCCTCGTGGGCGCGAGGAGCACGAGGTGGACGGTCTCGCCTCCTTCCACTTCGAGCGCTTCGAGCCGGAACTCGGCTCCCACGATGAGCTTGATCCCGTCGCCCTCGGCGTCCCGTTCGGCGCACTCCCGCGCCGCCACGTGTGCCCGGACCACGCCGGCCAGCGAGCACTCGTCGGTGATGGCGATCGCCGCGTAGCCGAGCGTCCAGGCCTGGCGGACGAGTTCCTCGGGATGCGACGCGCCGCGCAGGAAGGTGAAGTTCGAGACCGCGTGCAGTTCCGCGAACCGCGGGGGCGACATCCCTGCGATGTCCTGCGGCGCAGGCGGTTCAGGCAAAGTAGCCATGCAGGAACCAGCTCCCGTCCGGCGCACTGTCGCCGATCCCGTTCCGCGTCCGGAACAGCCAGCACTGGGCGCCGTCCTCCCCGAGGGCGACGTAATAGTCCCGCGCCACGGCGTCGTCCCACCATCCGGACTCGATGCGCTCCGGGCCGGCCAGCAGGCGGAACCGGCCGATGCGTACCGGACGCGGCGGGTCGAAGAGCCAGAGCGGACGCAGTTCTCCCCGTCCATGCGCCGCTTCGCCGGGGGCCGGGCCGGCCCGGGATCCCGGACGCCGCGCCGTCCACGCGCGCTCGGGACGATGGTCGTCGGCCAGCGCAAGTCCGGTCAGCGCCGCGTCGCCCAGCCGCGCCCCGATGGTGTCCACGAGGTCCATGGGCGGGTTCCGCTGCTCCACGTCGGGCGTCCGGAACAGGCCGTCGGCGGCGCTGGCGCGCGGAGCGGTTTCGTCAGCGACCAGTTCGATACTCATCGTTTCTTCGGGCAGGTCGGCCTGTTCGAGGCGCAGCCGGACGAGATCCAGGATGCCCCGGTCGTCTCCGCGGGGGCGCGCGAACCGCGTCTCGACCCGGCAGGGCGTTCCATGCAGGGGATGGAACCCCCAGGTCAGTCGCAGCACGCCGAGCTGCCTGGCCGCGAGCCACGCCGCCAGTTCCGAGGCCAGGCGCCGCATGGGGAACAGCAGCGTCTGCTTGTTCGAGACGGCTTCGATGAGGTGCACGGAGGACGCGAACGTCTCCCCTGGGACGATGGGCGTCCGCGGATCGGGCGCCTCGCCGGTAAGGCGCGACAGGTACTCCTGAAGCGCCTTCCCGAAACGCGCCCCGAGTTCGTCGCGGGGCAGCGCCAGCAACTCCCCGACCCGGAACACGCCCATGTTGGCCAGCCGTTCCACGTCGCGAGGCAGGATCTCGGCGCAGGCGAGCGGCACGTCGCGCAAGGCGTCCAGCGACGCCGCGGGCACGTCGTCCCCGGACGACGCGTCGTCCCAGGACGACGGCCGCTTTCCCGAACGCGCCAGGGTCAGCGCCCCGGCGGGGGTGTGCGCGAACGCGACCAGCGCCGCGTGTCCGATATCCCGGAAGAGATGCGCGATGTCGTCGGCGAGGGCATCGATGCTGCCGAAGAGGCTGCCGAAGAGGGCGAGGCTGCCGTGCATGTCGAGCGCCAGTCCGTCCGGAGCGCAGAGGCTGACGTGGGAGGTATAGCGGTAGGCGGCTTCGGCCAGGCAGTGCAGCCGGTCGAGTTCGGCGGGCCGGTCGCGTTCGAAGTGCGTGAGCCGGGAGGCAACGCCATGCGCCGTGGCGAGCGTCGATCCGGGAACGATGCCGGCCCGGCGCGCCTCGGCATTGGCGAGCCGCACGCGGCGGTCCTCCACGAGCACGGCGGGAGAGGAGGCGGTCTCCTCGGGATGCCGGCGCTCGAATATCTCGAGCCCGAGACGCGGGAAGTGCACAGCGAACCACAGCACGCGGTCTCTCCTTGCTCCTCTGCCTATTCCCGGCGCCAGGACCCGATCCGTTCCGCCAGGGCCGCCGGTTCGTACCGGAGGGGGCCCTGGTCGAATTCGAGCACCAGGCGCGAAGTCGCCCACCCGCCGCGCCGTTTCAGCACGGTGAGGCCGATCCGGTCGCAGCGCGCGCTCGGCTCGTCGTCGACCAGGACGCGAAGTTCCGCCATCGAGGGCTTCGCGGAGGCCATCGCGGGACGGAACAGGTTCGCCCACGCGCGGCCCCGTTTCGCGGCGAGCTGAAGCCGCCGGATACCGGTGGGGCCGAGGCCGGATTCGTCCAGCCAGGCCAGGACCGCGCTCGACGCACCGCTCCTGAGCGCCTGCTCGGTCGCCCACAGCGCTTCGCGCCGGTCCCGTGGATGGATCAGCAGGACCCGTTCGAGATCGATGCCGAAGCCCGCGAGCGCCGGCGCATACGGCGTGAACGGCGGCGCGACCCAGGCGATCCAGCGCGCGTCGGACCGGCTCAGTCGCGCGAGCGCGGGAAGCAGCAGCCGCAGTTCACCGACGCCCGGGGTGTCGCACAGGAACTCCGCGAGGCCGGCGGACGGCCAGCCGCCGTCGTGCAGTACGGCGTCGAGTTCCGGAAAGCCGGTCGGATGACCGGAACGGTCGCGACGGCGTACGAGACGACGCGCGCGCCAGAGGTCCGGATGATCGAGCACAGCGCTCATCGGGATGCTGTCTTTTCATACAGGGCCGTTCAGATTAACTGTATACAATTACAGCATCAAGGGGTATGAGTTGGTGTCAACGCGAAGTAGAAATGCCCCCTTGCGGATCAGGAGGTTGGGGTGTGCAAAGGGGCAGGGGAGCGTTTTCCACGGGCGCGGTCTCCCGTGATCATAAGAGCGGGGCAGCTCGGGGGGCGAGGCGGACGAGGACGTACCAGGAGCCGAACGTGCCGAAGAGAGCCCCGATTGCGGCGGCGAGAAGCGCGACGAGGAGACTCAAGGGGAGCGCGTCGCGTCGGGGTTTGCCGCGTGGTCGATGTAGTGGAAGGCGAGTTCGGCGGTGTCGTCGTGCTGCTTGGCGTTGCCGGGGAGAACCTTCAGGTGCTCTCGGAGGTATTCGGGGGAGTATTCGTGCCGGGTCACGAGGGGGGCGAAAGCGCCATGGACGAACGAAGCCGCGCAGGCGTGGAGGCCCTCAAGGTCGACGCGAACGTACTCGTTCTGCTTCAGCGCCGGCAGGAGATGTTCGTTGAGGAAACGTGTGGCGTTGTATTGACCGTCCTCGTCCGTTATGCCGGAAGGTGTCGGAGAGAAGTCAGCGGCTAGCGAGATGACTTTCGGATGCAGGAGTGCGGGGTGAAGGGGTGCGACGCTGGCGTGTAGAGCAGCGACGTGCTTGCCGCGCAGACGTTTGAGGATGCGGTCGAACATGGGGCGGAAAATAGCGGATTGGTGCTTGCGGTCCAAGGCGGGTGCCTCGGGTGTCTTGGGGTGTGGGGTGGTCGGTCGAGACGGGCCGGGACAAGCCCGTCTTCACTCGAATCCCTCCGGATGCGTCGACTGCCAGCGCCACAGGTCGGCGCACATGCGGTCGAGGTCCCACTGCGCGGTCCAGCCGAGTTCTTCCCGGGCGCGTTCCGGATCGGCGAGGGTGACGGGCGCGTCCCCCGGACGGCGGCCGACGATCCGGTACGGGATCGTCTTCCCGCTCGCCCGCTCGAAGGCGCGTATCGCCTCGAACACCGTGTGCCCGCGCCCGGTGCCGAGATTGTGCACCGCGAATCCCGGCCGGCGCAGGAGGTACTCCACGGCGCGGATGTGCGCCCGGGCGAGATCGACGACGTGGAGGTAGTCGCGCACGCAGGTGCCGTCCCGCGTCGGGTAGTCGTTCCCGAACACCTCCAGCAGTTCGCGCCGGCCGACCGCCACCTGGGCGATGCACGGCAGCAGGTTCCGGGGCACGCCCGTCGGGTCTTCCCCGATCACGCCGCTCGGATGCGCGCCGACCGCGTTGAAGTAACGCAGGACCGAGACGCGCCAGTCCGGCTTCGCGGCGCAGAGGTCCCGCAGCAGTTCCTCCACGATCAGCTTCGTGCGCCCGTAGGGGCTCTCCGCCCCGGTCGGCGCGTTCTCCCCGAGCGGCGCCGGGTTCTCCGCGTCCTCGACCCGGTAGACCGTGGCCGAGGAACTGAAGACCAGCGTCCGCACCCCGTGGGCCTCCATGCGTTCGAGCAGGCACGCCGTCCCCGCGACATTGGTGCCGTAGTAGCGCAGCGGCTCCTCGACGGACTCGCCGACCGCCTTGAGCCCCGCGAAGTGCATGACGGCGTCGAAGCCGCCGCCACCGAGCACGTCGTCGAGACGGCCGGCGTCGCGAATGTCCCCTTCCGTCCACGCGATCTCGCGATTGGCCAGCATGCCGAGCGCCGACATCGCGCGGGGCGACGCGTTCGAGAAGTCGTCGAGCACGACCGCCTCGTGGCCGGCGGCCAGGAGTTCCAGCACGGTGTGGCTGCCGAGGTAGCCGGCGCCGCCGGTGACGAGGACCTTCATCGACCGGCGCGTCAGCCCGGCGGGCGGCCGATGGGGAAGTGATCGAATCCCAGCTCCCGGAGCAGGGCGGGGTCGTAGAGGTTGCGGCCGTCGAAGATCGCCGGCGTCTTCAGGGACCGTTTGATCGCCTCGAAGTCCGGGCTCCAGAACTCCGCCCACTCGGTGACCACCACCAGTGCGTCCGCGCCGTCGAGGGCCTCGTCCCGGCTGTCGCACAGCACCAGGTCGTCGCGCTCTCCGTAGATGCCGCGGGCCGCGTCCCGGGCCGCGGGGTCGTAGGCGCGCACGGTGGCGCCGGCCTGCCACAGCCGCTCCATCAGGACCCGGCTCGGCGCCTCCCGCATGTCGTCGGTGTTGGGCTTGAAGGCGAGGCCCCAGAAGGCGAGGGTGCGTCCCGCCAGGCCGTCCCCGAAGTAGGCCCGCATCTTCTCGAACAGCAGCGCCTTCTGGCGCGCGTTCACGGCTTCCACCCCGCGCAGCACGTCCACGTCGCAGCCGGCCTGTTCCGCGGTGCGGATGAGCGCCCGGATGTCCTTCGGAAAGCACGACCCGCCGTAGCCGATGCCGGGATAGATGAAGCTCGGCCCGATGCGCGGGTCGGAGCCGATGCCGCGCCGCACCGACTCGATGTCCGCGCCGAGGCGTTCCGCCAGATTGGCGAGTTCGTTCATGAGGCTGATGCGCGTCGCGAGCATCGCGTTGGCGGCGTACTTCGTGAGTTCGGCCGAACGGACGTCCATGTGCACGACCTTGTCCCGATTCCGGTTGAACGGGGCGTAGAGGCGCTCGAGGCTCCGGGCGGCCGTCGCGCCGTCGCTGCCGATGACGATGCGGTCGGGCTTCATGAAGTCGGCGACGGCGGCGCCTTCCTTGAGGAACTCCGGGTTGGAGACGACATCGAAGTCCACCGACACGCCGCGTTCGTCGAGGACGGCCGCGATCCGTTCGCGAACGCGCCCGGCGGCGCCGACCGGGACGGTGGACTTGTCGACGACGATCTTGGGCGCATCCATGTGCCGGCCGATGGCCGCGGCGACGTCCAGCACGTGTCCGAGGTCCGCCGAGCCGTCCTCGTCGGGCGGCGTGGCCACCGCGATGAAGAGGACGTCGCCCGCACCGACGCCGGCCGCGGCGTCCGTCGTGAAGGTCAGCCGGCCCGTGTGCCGCCCGTGCTCCAGCAGTTCCGCGAGGCCGGGCTCGTGGATCGGCACGACGCCGCGCTCGAGATCGGCGACGCGGTTGGCATCGATGTCCACGCACACGACGCGGTTGCCCCGTTCCGCGAAGCACGCGCCGGTGACGAGCCCCACGTAGCCGGCTCCGAACACGGTGAGATGCATGGCTGCCCCCAGGGAACGTCGGCGCCGCCCCGACGACGGTCAGCGGCGGCCGAAGGTTCGCGGTTTGCCGTCCGGTTTGCAATACTCCGCGCGCCCTCTGGACACGTAGACGGCGGGCACCGTATCACCATCACGAACGATGCGATTCGACTACGACCTCTTCGTCATCGGCGCCGGGTCGGGGGGCACCCGGGCGGCGCGCATGTCCGCGGCCCTCGGCGCGCGGGTTGCCGTGGCCGAGGAGCGCTATCTCGGCGGCACCTGCGTCAACGTCGGGTGCGTGCCGAAGAAGCTCTTCGTCTACGGCTCCCACTACGCCGAGGACTTCGCGGACGGGGCCGCGTACGGGTGGACCAGCGCCCCGCCGAGCTTCGACTGGCCGGCGCTGCGCGACAACAAGACCCGCGAGATCGAGCGCTTGAACGGCATCTACCGGAACCTGCTCGAGGGCGCCGGCGCCGAGGTGATCGATGCGCGCGCGGAACTCACCGGCCCGCACGGCATCGCGGTCGGCGGCCAGACGGTGACCGCCGAGCACGTGCTCGTCGCCACCGGAAGCTGGCCGAGCGTGCCGTCGGTGCCCGGTGCGGAGTTCGCGATCACCTCGAACGAGGCCTTCTACCTCGAGCGGTTTCCGGAGCGCGTCGCGATCGTCGGCGGCGGGTACATCGCCGTCGAGTTCGCCGGCATCTTCCGGGGCCTCGGCGCCGAGACGGCGCTCCTCTACCGCGGACCGCTCTTCCTGCGGGGTTTCGACGGCGGCATCCGGCGTTTCGTGGCGGACGAACTGCGCCACAAGGACATCGACCTGCGCTTCGACACCGAGGTCACGGCGATCGAGCGGCACGGCGACGCGTTCGTCGTGCGGACCGGGTCCGGCGAGGCCCTCGAGGTGGACCTCGTCATGTACGCCACGGGGCGCGCGCCGAACAGCGCCGGCCTCGGCCTCGAGCATGCCGGCGTCACCCGCACGGAATCCGGGGCGGTGCGCGTGGACGCCGGGTACCGGACCAACGTCCCCCACGTCTTCGCGATCGGCGACGTGACCGGAGGCGTGCAGCTCACGCCGGTCGCGATCGCGGAAGGCATGTGCATCGCCTACAACCTGTTCGGGGGGGAAGCGCGGACGGTGGACTACGAGAGCGTGGCGACGGCCGTCTTCTGCCAGCCCAACATCGGCACGGTCGGCCCCACCGAAGAGCGCGCCCGCGAGCGCTTTCCCGCCCTGCGGGTGTTCGAGTCCACGTTCCGGCCCATGAAGCACACGCTCACCGGCCGCGAGGAGCGCACGATGATGAAACTGCTCGTGGACGGGGACAGCGACCGGGTGGTCGGCGCGCACATGGTCGGCCCCGAGGCGGGGGAGATCGTGCAGGGCCTGTCCGTCGCGATCAACGCCGGTGCCACGAAGGCGGATTTCGACCGGACCATCGGCATCCACCCGACGGCGGCGGAGGAGTTCGTCACGATGCGGGAGGCCGTCCGATAGGGCGCCGGAGGCTGCGCGCGGCGGCATGCCGGGCGGCGCGCGGCGCTGCGGCTCGCCGGAAACCGATGATGGTATAGTCGCCGCGCAATCGGCACCGGGAGGGCGCAATGTCGCTTCGCATCACCTTCGATCTCGAGGAGAAGGACCTCGCGTACTTCCGCACCGCCATGAAGCGAGCGCAGGCGAGCGCCAAGAGCGCCGCCCCGGAGGACGTCATCGGCCGCGCGGAAGCGATGATCGAAGTGGTGCAGGGCGGGAACGTGCCCAACTTCGTCTCGCAGCGCATCGGGCGCGTCGCGAGCCTGGTGGACATGCTGCGCGACAGCGAGTGGAAGCTGCCGGCCCAGGAACGCCGGAACGTCCTCTCCGCGCTCTCCTACTTCGCCAATCCGGAAGACATCATCCACGACAGCGTGCCCGTGCTCGGCTACCTCGACGACGCGATCATGATCGAACTCATCGTCCGGGAGCTGAAGCCCGAGATCGACGCCTTCGAGGACTTCCGCCGCTACCAGCGCGAAGAGGCGTCCCGCAACCGCGACCCGAACGTCACCCGCGACCAGTGGCTGACCCAGAAGCGGCGCGAACTGCACGGACGCATGCGGCGGCGCCGCCAGGCCCGGGTTTCCAAGGCTCCGAGCCGAACGCGCATCCGGCTGTTTTAGCGTTAGCGCGACTAGGCGGTCGCGGCCCATCATACGGATGGGTGGGAGTTTCGCTGGCGCGAAACTCCCACGGCGCAAGCCCCTGGCCGAACCGCGCTTCCATGTCCCGCCGTGCGCGGACGGCCTCCAGCGTCGGGTCGCAGTCGACGTCGTCCCAGGCGACGATCTCGCCTGTCCCCGGTGAGCCCGTAGTGTTCCCAGGCGGTGTCCGGCGTCGAGCCGTGGTAGGAGGGCAGGTACCTGGTGCCCTTGCCGGCGGCCACGACCTCGAAAACGCTGATGCGCGCCCATTCCACCATC
>JAJDVW010000052.1 GCA_022825925.1 Pseudomonadales bacterium
TCGCCGCGCGCAGCCCTCAACTGCGCGCCCACGGTTTCCGCGCCGCTTCGATACACATGTCAAAGTCAGACGAAAATTGCGCACTTTGGACAAACGAAAAATGCGCACTCGATGTTGCCGGTACTGTCCCCGTTGGTGAAGCTAACGGGGATGGAACGGCGGGAGATCGCGATTGGGGGACCAGGATGCGTTTGGGGCACTATCTCGAGCAGGGGATGTCGAAGGCGGAGTTGTCGCGACGCTTCGGCGTATGCCGGCGAACGATCCACTACTGGATCGAGTCGGGGCAACTGGACCGCACCCCTTCTACCGCGAGTCAAGCGGAGGACCCATTAGGGGACGGCACATGAAGGCAAGAAAAAGTGCTGTAAAAACAAGTATATACAAGGGGTATTGGCGGAGCGGACGGGACTCGAACCCGCGACCCCTGGCGTGACAGGCCAGTATTCTAAACCGACTGAACTACCGCTCCAGTTTGCTGGCGGACACGAGAGTGGTGGGTGTTGCAGGGCTTGAACCTGCGACCTACGGCTTGTAGGGCCGTCGCTCTCCCAACTGAGCTAAACACCCCGCGCCAGCGGAGGGCGTATGTTACGGGCGGGGTACCGCTTGTCAATTCGGCGGGCGGGTTGTCGCTGCGTTGGGGGACGGGTTTTTCCCATCTCGTCTCGAACGCATGCTGAGAGCTCGACCGGGCTTTCCTGCCCCTCGCCCCGGCTTGCACCAATTCGGCTCGGGCGACCACGAGGGTCTCCCCTACAGGAACCGGTCCAGGCTCGCGAGCACTGCCAGGTAAGCGAGCGCCAAGGCCATGCCGGCGCCGAGGATGTTGAACTTGGTGTCGAGGGCCTTGAGTTCGCCCTTGATCTCGCCCCTGATCTCACTCTTGAGTTCGGCGAACTGCTTGTCGACTTGCGCGAACTGCTCGTCCACATGCGCGCGAATGCCCGCGAAACCGAGTTCCTGATCCTTGCGCACTACCACATGCTCGCTCAGTTGCGTCGCGAGCGTGTGGGTGAGTCCTTCGGCCTGCTCCCGCTCCATCCCTGACCGCTGTAGCGCATCCGCCACCTGCAGTGTGTCCATCACCGGCTGTGCCATGGGTTCCGTGTCCTTTCGTCAGAATAGCCCTTTCCGTGACCCGAGGCACCTGCGCACGGGGATGCGGATGTGAGCCACAAACCATGGACTTTGCTTGACCGGGGACGCGGAGTCTGTAGGCCGTATCCGCAGTTGTCCGCGGACATTCGCCCGAAACCGCGTAGGGCACGGGCTTGTCCCGTCGCGGTCACGGCAGCGGCGTCGGCTCGAACTGCTCCTCCGTCAACTCCATGACGGCTTCCGCCCCGGCTTGCATGGCCGCGAGGCAGGCGCCGGCGCGGGGCAGGATGGACTCGTTGTAGAAGCGGGTCGTGACGAGCTTCGCTTCGAGGAAGGCCCGTTCGGTGTCGCCTTGCGTGAGCCGCGCCTGGGCGGCCAGCGCGCCGCGCAGCGACTGGTGGGCGCCGCAGACGGTGCCGCAGAGCATGAGGAGGTGGTACGAGACGGCTCCCGGGACGGTGAAGTCGTTGCCGGCGTGCTCGAGCAGCCAGTCGAGGCCGGTCTGAAGGTGATCCACGCCGGCGTGGAACGCGGGTAGCTGGTCGGGCAGGCGCTCGCCCGCCTCCGCCTCGGTCTCGCGCATTTCCGCGATCAGCGCCCTGAGCGCCGCGCCGCCGTCGCGCAGCACCTTGCGGCCCGCCAGGTCCGCGGCCTGGATGCCGGTGGTGCCCTCGTAGATGGTGGTGATGCGCACGTCGCGGTAGTGCTGGGCGGCGCCGGTCTCCTCGACGAAGCCCATGCCGCCGAACACCTGCAGCGCCAGCGACGCGATGTCCTGGGCGGTCTCCGTGCTCCAGGCCTTGATGATCGGTGTCATGAGGTCCGCGCGGGCCTGGTGCCAGGCGGCCGCCTCGCCTGCGGAGCCCGTCGCCCGGTCGAGGTGCGACGCGCCGACGTAGGCGACCGCCCGGATGGCCTCGATCTGGGCCTTCATCTCCATGAGCATGCGGCGCACGTCCGCGTGGTGGACGATGGTGACCGGTCCGTCGCTCCCGGGGAGGCTGCCCTGCACGCGCTCGCGGGCGTACTCCAGCGCGTGCTGGTACGCGCGCTCGGCCACGGCGAGTCCCTGCATCCCCACGCTGATGCGCGCGTGATTCATCATGGTGAACATGCACGCGAGGCCCTGGTTCGGCTCGCCCACGAGGTAGCCCGTGGCGTCGTCGTACTGCATCACGCAGGTCGGGCTGCCGTGGATGCCGAGCTTCTCCTCCAGGGACAGCGCACGGACGCCGTTGGGTGCGCCAAGGGCGCCGTCTTCGCCGACGAGGATCTTGGGCACGAGGAAGAGCGAAATGCCCCGTACGCCCGGCGGCGCGTCCGGCAGGCGCGCGAGCACGAGGTGGACGATGTTCTCGGCCATGTCGTGGTCGCCGTAGGTGATGAAGATCTTCTGGCCCGACACGCGGTACGCGTCCCCGTCCGGCACCGCCGTCGAGCGGATGAGCGCGAGGTCCGACCCGGCCTGCGGCTCGGTGAGGTTCATCGTCCCGGTCCAGGTGCCGGCGATCATGTTCGGCAGCCACGTCGCCTTGAGCGCGGGGCTCGCGTGCTCCTCGATCGCGTGTATCGCGCCCCCGGCGAGCAGCGCGCAGTTGGACCAGGCGAGGTTGGCCGACTGCCAGAGTTCGGAGACGGCGATCGAGAGCAGCGCCGGAAGTCCCTGCCCGCCGTACTCGGGGTCCGCGTCCAGGGCCGTCCAGCCGCCGTCGCGGAACGTCCCGTAGGCCGCGCGGAAGGCCTCGGGCACGTGTACGCCGTCCTCCTCGAGCCGTGCGCCCTCGGCGTCGCCGGCGGTGTTCGTCGGCGCGATCACCTCTTCGGCGAGGGTCGCGGCCTCCTTGAGCACGGCCCGCGCGAAATCGGGGCTCGCGTCCTCCCACCCCGGCAGGGCGTGGATCTCGTCCCAGCGCGCGAGATCCTCCAGCACGAACCAGATGTCGCGCGTCGGCGCCCGGTAAGTCGTCATCGAGTGCTGTTCCTCCGTAGGCCGCGGCTCCGGGCCGCTTCAGTGCGTCTCCTCATAGAGCTCCCGGCCGATCAGCCAGCGCCGAATCTCCGAGGTGCCCGCGCCGATCTCGTAGAGCTTGGCGTCCCTGAGCAGCCGCTCCGTCGGATAGTCGCGGATGTAGCCGTTGCCACCGAGGATCTGCACCGCGTCCAGCGCCAGCGCCGTCGCGGTCTCGGCGCAGTGCAGGATCGCCCCCGCCGCGTCCTTGCGGGCCGTCTCGCCCCGGTCGCAGGCCGCCGCCACCGCGTAGAGGTACGCCCGGCACGCGCTCGTCCGGGTGTACATGTCCGCCAGCTTGCCCTGCACGAGCTGGAACGTCCCGATGGGCTCGCCGAACTGCACCCGGTCGTGCACGTACGGCACGACGGCGTCCAGGCAGGCCTGCATGATGCCCACCGGGCCGCCCGCGAGCACCACGCGCTCGTAGTCGAGGCCGCTCATGAGTACCCCGACACCGCGGTCTTCGGCGCCGAGTACGTTGCCCGCCGGCACCTCGGCCTCCTCGAACACGAGTTCGCACGTGCCGGAGCCGCGCATGCCGAGCTTGTCGAGCTTGGGCGACCGCGAGAAGCCCGGCGTGTCTCCCTCCACGATGAAGGCGGTGATGCCATGCGGCCCCGCCTCGGGCCGCGTCTTCGCGTAGATCACGAACGTGTCGGCGTCGGGACCGTTGGTGATCCACATCTTGGCGCCGTTCAGCACGTAGACGTCGCCCTCGCGGCGGGCGGCGAGCCGCATGGACACCACGTCCGAGCCCGCGCCGGTCTCGCTCATCGCCAGGGCGCCTAAGTGCTCGCCGCTGACGAGCCCCGGCAGGTACCGCGCCTTCTGCTCGCGCGTGCCGTGGCGCTCGATCTGGTTCACGCACAGGTTCGAATGGGCGCCGTAGGAGAGGCCGACCGATGCCGAGGCGCGCGAGATCTCCTCCATCGCGATGCAGTGCGCCAGGTAGCCCATGTCGGCGCCGCCCCACTCGGGCGCCGCCGTGATCCCGAGCAGGCCGAGCTCCCCCAGGCGTGGCCAGAGGTCGCGCGGGAAGGCGTTTTGCGCATCGATCTCGGCCGCCCGGGGCGCGATCTCCGCGGTCGCGAAGTCGCGCACGGTGTCGCGCAGCAGGTCGAGCGTCTCGCCTAGTCCGAAGCTGAGGGAGGAGTACACGCCGGGCGTCGTTCCATCGCGTGGCGCGGCAGTCTATCACCGGCCCGCGGGCGCGTTGGCGCTGTGCCCGGAAGGCGTGGCCGCGGCACCCGGCAGGACGCGCGGCGGTATAATCGGGCCAGGAACTTGGCCATTGGAGGGCCTTACATGGAAGCGCAAATGGTACAGGCGGTCGGGACCATCGTGTCGCCGGTCGCCATGGTGGCGTTGGTGATCTACTTGATGCGGAGTTTCGGGGGTCGTCTCGACCAGCTCGACGACCGCATCGTCAGGCTCGACGAAGGACTGGGCGCCCGGATCGAAAGGCTGGACGCAAGGTTGAGCGAGCGCATCGACAAGTTGAGCGAACGCATGGGCACTCTGGACGCAAGGTTGAGCGAGCGCGTGGACAAGCTGGACGCGAGGTTGAGCCAGCGCATGGACAGGATCGACTCGCGCATGGAAGGTCTGCAGAACGACCACAAGGACCTCGCGAGCCAACTCTCCGACCTGCAGGGGAGGCTCGCGACGTGATCCGTTCCTGGCGAGGAAACGAACCCGTGGGGAGAATCCGCCGCTCCGCACGATAAGGTGAACCGAAACGGCGGGCCTGGCGGTGGATCGGCACCACCCCCCGGCCCGCCTCAGCGTTGGACCCAACCATGACGATCGTCGACGAGACCCTTCTGGAAGCCCTGCGGGCACTGGATACGCCCACCGTCTGCAACGCCCTCGAGCGCGTCGCACCGAAACGCCGGGGGTACGGCTACACCGTCGACCCGCTGGTCTGCACGCGGCCGGAACTCGGGTCGATGGTCGGGTACGCCAGGACCGCCACCATCCGCGCCATGCACCCGTCCGACCTCGCGGGCGCCGAGGCGCGGGGCATGCAGGACGGCTACTACTCCTACGTCGACGACGGGCCGAAGCCCAGCGTCATGGTCATCCAGGACCTCGACGGCGAGTCCCGCGGGTACGGGTCGTTCTGGGGCGAGGTGAACAGCAACATCCACAACGGACTCGGCTGCATCGGGCTCGTCACCGACGGCAGCGTGCGGGACCTGCCGGACGTGGCGGAGGGCTTCCAGATGCTCGCGGACCGCGTCGGCCCGTCCCACGCGTTCGTCCATCCGGTGGGCTTCGGTACGCCGGTCACCGTGGCCGGCATGCGGGTGAAGGACGGCGATCTCGTGCACGCGGACCAGCACGGCGCCGTGGTGATTCCCCACGACGTCGCGGAGGACGTGCCGGAGGCGGCCGCCGCGATCGCGCGCCGCGAGGCGGTGATCATCCAGGCGTCCCAGGAGCCCGGCTTCGACATGGCGCGCCTGCGCCAGGCGTGGGGCGACGCGGCGGAAGTGCACTGATGCCGGAGCTGCTGCCGCCGTTCTCGCTGCGCGACCAGCACGGCGTCGACCGCGCCTTTCCGCCAGCGGCGAAATCCGTCCTCTGCTTCGCGAAGGAGGACTGTCCGACCTGCAACCTCGTGATGCCCCTCATCGAGGCGCTGCACCGCGACAGCTCCCTCGACGTGCTCGTGCCGGGCCAGACCTCCAACGGCAACGCGACCCTCATCGACCGGCACGACCTGACCGCTCCCGTGCTCGACGACTCGGCGCTCAAGGTCTCGTTCGCCTACGACGTCGACACCGTGCCGCTCGTCATCGCGGCCGACGCGGACGGCTCCGAGGCCGACCGCCTGGTGGGCTTCGACAAGGGCGAGTGGCGCGCGTTCTTCGAGCGCCACGCTCCGGACCTCGCGGTGGACTGGGACACCCTGCCCGACTGGCGGCCCGGCTGCGGTTCGCTGACCCAGGACCCGGTCATCGGAGAACGCCTGCGGGCGGAGGCGGAGAACAGCCCCCTGCGTGCGCGGCGCATCGAGATCGCGCCGGCGGACGACGTGCACGAGTTCCTGTTCGACCAGGGCTTCACGGACGGCCTCCCGGTCGTGCCGCCCACGCCGGAGCGCGTGCTGCGGATGCTCGGCGGGACCCGGCGCGATCCGCAGGACGTGGTGGCGACCATCCCGCCCAATCTGGCGCCCGCGACCGTCGAGAAGATCGCGGTGAACGCCGTGCTGGCCGGCTGTCGGCCCGAGCACCTCCCGGTCGTGATCGCCGCCCTCGAGGCGGTGTGCACGGACGAATTCAACATCCACGGCGTGATGGCGACGACCATGGGCGCCTCGCCCGTCATGATCGTCAACGGCCCGATCCGGCACCGGCTGGGCATGAACATGCGCCTCGGCGTCCTCGGCCAGGGCGACCGCGCCAACTCCGCGATCGGGCGCGCGCTGCGGCTCACGGTGCGCAACGTCGGCGGCGCCCGCCCCGGCGGCACGGAACGCTCCACCCTCGGCAACCCCATGAAGTACACGATGTGCTTCCCGGAGTGGGAGGAGCGCAGCGAGTGGCCGCCGCTCCACGTGGAACGGGGGTTCGATCCGGAGGACTCCGTCGTCACCGTGTTCGCCATGACGAGCGGCCCGAGCCTGATCGTCGACCAGAACTCGCGCAACGCGAGCCAGCTCGCCGGCTCCTTCGGGCTCGTCATGGAAGGCGCGCACCATCCGCGCGCGCACCACATGGGCGACTGCATCCTGGTGGTCTGCCCGGAGCACGTCGACACGCTCAAGGTGGACGGCTATTCGAAGGACGATGTCCGCGGGCGCATCCAGGAGGTGACCGCGAGGCGGCTCCGGGATCTCGTGGCCGACGACGTGTCCGGGACCGGGCTCGATCCGCAGCGCGCCCGGGCGATGTCCGACGAGCAGCTCGACCGGATGGCGCCGAAGTTCGCCTCGAAGAACAACATCCACATCGTGGTGGCGGGATCCGAGGCCGGGAAGTTCTCGGGGCTCTTCCACGGCTGGGCCAGCGGACCGATGGGCTCGATGCCCGTCTCGCGCCGGATCGAGGACTGAGACCGGCGCGCGGCAGACGATTCAACAACCCCGCGCCCGCATTCGGCGCGGGACCAAAGAGAGGAGGAACGCATGACGACCATTCTCGACCCCACCGACGAACGGGTGCCCATCGCCCGTTCGGTCAGCCCGCGTCCCGACGCGGTCACGGGCTCGGTGGCCCTGCTCGACATCTCGAAGCCGCGCGGCAACGTGCTGCTCGACCGGCTGGAAAGCCGGCTCCGGGAAGAACTTCCCGGCATCGAGATCAACCGTTACGCGAAGCCGACGTTCACGAAGCCCGCGCCGACGGAACTGCGCCAGGACATCCGGGCGCAAAACGACTTCGTCGTCGAAGCGCTGGCCGACTGAGGCTCCTGTACCACGTGCAGTTTGCATGACACGGTATGGTTCGAGATTCAGGGCGTCCCGGCGGTTTCGATCGCCTCCAGCGAGTTCCGCGAGGCGGCGGGGACACAGGCGAAGGCCCTCGGCATGGACGACGCACGCTGCTGTTTCGTGCGCCACCCCATCCAGGACCGCACGGACGACGAGATGCGGGCGCTGGCCGATGAGGTGGTCAGCGAGGTGATCGATGCGCTGACCGGGTAAGGAGCCTCAGGGTTCCGTTACCGGGATGGCCGCTTGGCCCGCCGCTTTGATGAAGCGGCCGGCATCGGCAGCCCAGCCAAGCCGCCCAGGCGCGAGCGATGTCCTCATGGATGTCGATCCCGCGCATGACGGGGGCCCGCCTCCGCGCGGACGCCCGCGTCCATCTCCTCGACTGACTTGGGCGCGCCGTCGAAAGCCAGGCTCCCGAAGACATCCTCCGGGCGCGTTTCGGCGAAGACGGGGATCGGCTTCAGCAGGACTCCGTCGCTGGTGCACTCGCAGCAAGACGCGGGCAAGTTATCTCGGCAGGCGCTCGGGCGCGAGGGCCGACGTCGCGCCGTCGTACAGCGACAGGACGCGAGAAGCCCGGCCGCGTCCTGCCTCGATTCGAGACGGGACGGGCCCGTCCCTACTCCCCCCGCAGCGCCGTCACGATAGGCAGCCGCGCCGCGCGAACCGCGGGGAATAGCCCTCCGACCAAGCCCAGCGTGATCGCCCAGACGAAGCCAAGCTGCAGCAGGTCTGCCGTCACGGCGAAGTCGAAGGCGATCTGCGAGAAGGAGCCTCCGGCGAGGGTCGACACGGTCCAGCCGTTGAAGCCGACGTAGGCGACGGAGGCGCCGATGACGCCGCCGAGGGCCGCGAGCGCGATGGCCTCGATCACGACGGAGACGACCACCGGCAATCCGCTGAATCCGAGTGCCCGGAGGGTGGCGATCTCGACCGAGCGCGTGGAGACGGCGGTGTACATCGTGTTGAGCGCGGCGAACACGGCCCCGATGGCCATGATCGCGGCCACCGCGTAGCCGAAGTTCGTGATGAGCGCGGTCAGCGACTCCGACTGCTCGGCGTAGTAGTCCTCTTCGCTGCGCAGTTCGAGGTCGAGGCGCGGATCCTCCTCCACGCGCTTCGCCACCGCGTCCACCACTTCCGGAGACTCGAGGCGTACCCGCATCGAGCTGACCCCGGGACGCCGGAACGCCGACTGCGCCGTCGCGAGATCCACCCACACTTCGGACTCGTAGGCCGAGCCGTCCGCCTCGAAGAACCCGACGATGGTCCAGGAACTCTCGCGGAACTGCATGGTCGCGCCGAGGTCGACGCCCTCGAACTCGATCGCGGCCTTGCGGCCCGCGATCATCTCCGCCTTGCCCGTTTCGAAGCGGCGGCCCTCGACGACCTCCACCTCCGGATGTATCTCGAATGCCGCCTCCGCCACGCCCCGGATCGCCAGGTTCGCCGGGGACTGGTTGGAGCGTTTCGGCACGTCCTGGATGAGGAACAGTTCCCCGCTCGACCCGACGACCTCCGGCATCGAGGCCACGATGTTCATGGCGTCGGTGTCCATGAAGCTCGACAGTTCGCCGGAGGAACCGCCGCGCAGCACGATCGCGCGGTCCGGGGCCCCCGCCCGGTCGAGCGCCGACTCGAAGCCCTTGCCCATCGCCAGGATCGCGACGAGCACGCCGACGACGCCGCCGATGCCCACCACGACCACCGAGGAACTGCCGAGCCGGGCCGGCAGGTTGCGGATGTTGAGTACCGTGATCTCGAAGATCTGTCCGAACATGTCAGCGTGCCCGCAGTGCGTCGACGATGGACAGCCGCCGCGCCGTGAGCGCCGGCACCGAACCGACGACGAGGCCCAGGAGCAGCGCGATGCCGAGGGCGCTCGCCACCACCGGCCACGTCACCTCGATGAGGCCGAAGAACTGCTGCAACTGCGGCTCGATGGCCATCATCGCCAGCGTGCCGAGCCCGACGCCGAGCGCCCCTCCGACCACGCCCAGCAGCACCGCTTCCGCCAGCACCAGCAGCGCCACCGAGCCGTCCGTGAAGCCGAAGGTCTTCAGCACCGCGAGTTCGGGGACGCGTTCGCGCAGCGACTGCGCCATCGTGTTGCCGGTCAGCAGCAGGATGGTGAAGAACACCGCGGCGAGAATGCCCGTGGTCATGAGACCGATATCGCCCTGCTGCCGCGCGAACTCGCGCTGCGCCTCGTCCTCGGTCGCCGTACGGGTCGGATTGAGGGAGTTCTCGAACAGCGCGTCGATGGCGCTCGCCACCTCCGCCGCCTGCTCCGGGTCCTCGACCCGCACGGTGAGCCAGCCCACCTGGCCCTGCCCGAACTGCTTGGCTTCGTCGAAATAGTCGTAGTGGAACAAGAACACCCCGCTCCCGGTCTCGTCCCGCCGGTCGCCGTGCAGGTAGGTGCCCACCAGGTCGAACTCCCACAGCCGGCTGCCGTCCAGTTTCGGATAGATGTCCCCCTCGATCGGAATCTTGTCCCCCACTTCCCAGCCGAAGCGCGCCGCCATGCCCGCCGGCGCCACCGCGCCGGTGCGCGTGTTCTGGAAGGCCTCGAGCTGGTCCGGGTCGATGGCGAACTCCGAGAACATCTCGAAGTAGGACTTCGGGCTCACCGGGAACTTCGGGAAGAAGTTGCGCGAGTCCTGGTAGATGCCGCCGAACCAGTCCGCGTGCGTGACGGCGGCGACGCCCGGTACGCGCTCGACTTCGCGCAACTGGCTGATGAGCAGCGGGTCGATGATCGAGAACTTGGGCGACACCTGCAGCCGGTCGACGCCGGCGGGCCCGAAGCCGCCCGAGTCGAACGCCACCGCCACCGAGCGCAGCATCGTGAAGAGCACGAACGCGACCAGCACCGACAGCAGGGTGAGGACCGTCCGCACCTTCTTGCGGAACAGGTTCGACCAGACCAAGCCCACGCCGCTCATGAGGCGTCTCCGCTCAGCCGCCCCTTGTCGAGGTGCAGCACGTGGCTCGCGTGGTCCGCGGCCTTCGGGTCATGGGTCACCATCACGATGGTCTTGCCGTGCTCGCGGTTCAGGATCGCCAGCAGGTCGAGGATCTCCTCCGCGGTATCGCGGTCGAGGTCGCCCGTCGGCTCGTCGCAGACCAGGAGCGCCGGGTCCGCCACGATGGCCCGCGCGATCGCGACGCGCTGCTGCTGGCCGCCGGAGAGTTCGCCGGGCTTGTGGCTCGCGCGGTCCCCGAGGCCGACGATCTCGAGCGCCGTGTCCGCGTTCTTCTTGCGCTGCTTGCCGGAGAGCTTCGTCAGCAGGAGCGGCAGCTCCACGTTGCGGCGCGCGTTCAGCACCGGCAGAAGATTGTAGAACTGGAAGACGAAGCCCACGTTGCGCGAGCGCCACCTCGCGAGCGCCCGCCCGGACATGCCGTTCAGGGACTCGCCGCCGACGACCACCGAGCCCGAGGTCGGGTGGTCGATGCCGCCGATCATGTTCAGGAGCGTCGTCTTGCCGGAGCCGGACGGGCCCATGAGGGCGAGGTAGTCGCCCGCGTCGATCTCGAGGTTGATGCCCGTCAGGACGTCGACGGTCTCGCGCCCCTTCGTGTAGCTCTTCTCGATGTCCCTGAGTTCGACGATCGCCATGTCCGATAGCCTCCTGCTTGACGAAACGGCTGGCAAGTGACGCCGCGCGCCGCGGCGACTTCCATGCCCCCGGCCGGCCGTTACTGCAACACGCTGACGTGTCCGCCCTCCGCCAGCACTTCCGCGGGCACGTCGACCAGCGACGCGAGCACCCGCTCGCCTCCGGTCAGGCCCGCGACGATCACCACGCCGGACCCGCGCGTGGAGCCGACCTCCACGGGGCGGCGGAAGACCCGCGCATCGTCGACCACCCAGACGTGCGCGTCCCCCGCGCTGTCCGCCACCGCCGCCCCGGGCACGAGCACGCCCGCCGGGCCGGCGACGGGCCGCGGGGCAACGTCTTCGGTGAGGAACGCCACCTTGACCCCCATGTCCGGCAGCACGCGCTCGTCCCGCTCGACGAAGGCGATGCGCACGCGCACGGTCGCCTTGGTGCGGTCCGCCGCCGGAATCGTCGCGATGACCTCCGCCGGCATGGGGTCGTCCGGGTAGGCGTTCAGCGAGATCGTCGCCGGCTGGCCCGAGTACACGCGGTTGATGTAGGCCTCGTTCACGTCGACCTCCACCTCGAGCGAGTCCATGTCGACGATGGTGCAGATGCCCGTCCGCGTGAAGCCGCCGCCGGCGGAGACCGGCGAGATCATCTCGCCGGGCTGGGCGTCCTTCGCGATCACGACGCCGGCGAACGGCGCGCGGATCTGCATGTCCGCGACCATCTGGCGCTGGACGTCGATGCTGCGTTCCGCGACGTTGAGTTCCTGTTGCGCGCGGGACAGGCGGGCGTTCAGGGCCTCCACGGAGAGCGTGTCCCGGTCGAGGTCCGCCTGGCTTGCGAGATTGCGTTCCGCGAGGCCGCTCGTGCGCCGCAGGTCGAGCTCGGCCTGGCGGAGCTGCACCCGCATTTCGTCGAGGGAGGCGCGCGCCGCGGCGTGCTGCGACTCGGCCAGTTCGAGCTGCGCCCGCGGGATGCTGTCGTCGAGTTGCGCGAGCAACTGCTCGGCCGCCACCGTCATCCCCTCCTCCACCAGGACCTCGAGCACCTTGCCGGTGACCTTGGCGCTGACGGTCGCCTGGCGTCGGGCGACCACGTAGCCGGTCGCGTCGAGCACGCTGTCGCCCGCGGGCGCCGCCGCCATGGTCCGCGCAACGACCGTGCGCACGGGCGTGGTCGCCGCCTCGGTGGGGAAGTCGATGTACAGACCCACGAAGCCGATGCCGGCCACGACGGCGATCGCCACGAACCATTTGATGGGTCGACCGGTCCCCGAGGAGTCTTCGTCGCTCCTGTCGATGCGCAACTCGGACAGGAGCGCCTTCTTGTCCATCCGCCTATTTTACCCGCCTGTACGCGGACGCCAACGCAACTTTCCGTTGCGCCTACCGTTGCGCGTTGCGCCGAAGGGTGTGGACATCCGGGCGGGGGCGTGCGCAAGGCGCGGTGCGCGGCCGAACACGGACACACGCGGCGAGGCGCCCGGACGCTGCGGTTAGAATGCCCGCTCCACCCGCCCGGAGCGCCCGCGTTGGCCGAACGAACGGCCCGGATCGTGCACGACATCGCCGACATCCCGGCCGATGCGTGGAACCGGTGCGCGAACCCCGAATCGGCCAACGGCGCCGCCTACAACCCGTTCCTCGATCACCGTTTCCTGCGCGCCCTGGAGGCGAGCGGCAGCGTCTCCGCAAGGACCGGCTGGCAGCCGTTCCACCTCGCCCTCTGCGAGGAGGAGGCGGCCGTCGACCGGGAGGGCGACGGCCCCCTGGCCGGGCAACGCGCGCTGGGTGTCGTGCCCATGTACCTGAAGTCCCACTCGCGCGGCGAGTACGTGTTCGACGCGGGGTGGGCCAACGCCTGGTACCGGGCCGGCGGGGAGTACTACCCGAAACTGCAGTCGAGCGTGCCGTTCACCCCGGCGACCGGACGCCGCCTGCTGGCGCCGGACACCCCGGACCGGACCGAGATCGAGGACCAGCTATTGATGGCCGCCGTGCAGGCGGCGCACCAGATCGACGTCAGCTCGCTGCACTTCACGTTCCTGCCCGAGGCGCAGTGGGAGCGGGCCGGAAAGCTCGGCATGCTGCAGCGCATGGACACCCAGTTCCACTGGGAGAACGCGGGCTACGCGACCTTTGACGCGTTCCTGGCCGCGCTGTCCTCGAAGAAGCGCAAGAACATTCGCCGGGAGCGGCGGGAAGCCCGCGCCAACGGGATCGAAATCGAGTGCGTGACCGGCGGCGACCTCACGGAGGGCCACTGGGATGCGTTCTACGAGTTCTACGTCGACACCGGGCACCGCAAGTGGGGCACGCCCTACCTGAACCGCCGGTTCTTCAGCCTCCTGAACGAGGCCATGCCGGACGAGACCCTGCTCGTCCTGGCGCGGCGGGATGGGCGCTACATCGCGGGCGCGCTCAACTTCATCGGCTCCGACGCCCTCTTCGGCCGCAACTGGGGCTGCATCGAGGACCACCGGTTCCTGCATTTCGAGGTCTGCTACTACCAGGCGATCGACTTCGCCATCGAGCGCGGGTTGCAGCGCGTCGAGGCCGGGGCGCAAGGGCCGCACAAGATCGCGCGCGGCTACGTGCCCCGGGCGACCTACTCGGCGCACTGGGTGCGCGACACGGGGTTCCGCGACGCCGTGCGGCGGTTCGTCAACGAAGAGCGCCGGCACGTGGAACACGACATCGAGTGGTTCGCCGAGCACGCGCCGTTCCGCAAGGACCTCGACCTGTCCCGCTACCGGGAGACGGTGCGGATCGAGGGCGCCTGAGCGCGCGCGGAGGCCGGCGACGCCCGGTCAATCGTCCGGACAGGACTCCACCGGCGGCGTCGGCCGGGCGAGTTCGGCCCGCACGGCCCGCGCGTGGTCCTGCAGTCGCGCCAGATTCGCGGGCCCCATTCGGAGCAACTGCTTCTGGAAGTCGTCGAGGGCTTCCAGGGACGGATCGGCGTACTCGTAGAGCACGTTCGGCCGCGCCAGCGGGACGAAGCCCGGCGGCGTCGGCACCGCGAGGACCCGCTCGAGCAAGGCGTCCACCCCGGCACCGACGTGCGGCTCCGTCTCCCCGAGGGCCGCGAGCGCCTCCGCCAGGAGCGGTTCGAACCGGGTGAGCAACGCCACGGTGCGCTCCGGCGGCAGGCACGTGACGATGTCGACGAAGCGCACGTAACGGCGGTACGAGGCCGGATCCACGTAGGCGACCCCGTCGCGCTCCACCGTCTGGAACGGACCGGTCACCGCCATGAAGGCCAGTTGCCCGCGCGGGACCCGGCCCGCGGCGGCGGCCGCCACGACCACGGCCGCGCGCCGCAGGAGGTCTTCCTGGGCGAGCCACGCCGGCGCGAGCCCGCCCACGCAGCCGGTCACCTCGCGCGCTACCGCGGCGTCGCTCTCGGCGAGGGGGGGCAACGGTGGCGGCGGCGGTGGGAGTAAGCAGGGCTCCCGGGCGGCAGTCTCGCCGGCCGGCGGGGGCGCGGGCGTTGGAGCCGGGCTCTCCAGGGATGGCGGTTCCACCGTCGGAAGCGGCGCCTCTTCCGTAATCGCCGGCGCCGCGGGACGCCCCGTCTGCCACACGAGGAGCACCACGACCCCCATGATCACCACCGCGCCGATCGCGACGGCTTGCCACCGCGTCACGACGGACCCCACCGGGCGCGCCGCGAAATCCCCGAGACCGCCGTCAAGCTACCGGGAGCGCTCCCCGATCCGCTATCATCGTAGGCTTGCCCGCCACGCCTCCGCCGCGTTTGAAGCACCTTCCGATACAGGCCGTTCTGAACCACGAGATCGCCGTTGGCAGCCCGGTCGCCGTCGCCGGCTGGGTCCGCTCCCGCCGCACGTCCCGGGGCGGGTTCTCGTTCATCGATGTCCATGACGGCTCCTGCTTCGGCGGCGTGCAGGTCATCGCAGACGAAGACCTCGACAACTACGAAGATATCACGCGCCTCGGCGCCGGCTGCGCCGTCCGCGTGACCGGCACGGTGGCCGAGTCCCGGGGCCGCGGCCAGGACCGGGAGATCCAGGCCACCAGCGTCGCCGTCAGCGGCTGGGTGTCGGATCCCGAGTCCTACCCGATCGCCAAGAAGCGGCACTCGTTCGAATACCTGCGCACGGTCGCGCACCTGCGGCCCCGCACCAACACGTTCGGCGCCATCGCCCGCGTGCGCAACACGATCACCCAGGCCATCCACCGGTACTTCGACGAGCACGGCTTCGTCTGGGTGAACACGCCCATCATCACGGCGAACGACTGCGAGGGCGCCGGCGAGCTCTTCCGCGTCAGCACACTCGATGCCGTCAACCGCTCGGCCGACGCTCCCGTGGACGCCGCGGAGGACTTCTTCGGACGCGAAACGTTCCTCACGGTCTCCGGGCAACTGAACCTCGAGGCCTACTGCCTGGCGCTCAGCAACGTGTACACGTTCGGCCCGACGTTCCGCGCCGAGAACTCGAACACGAGCCGCCACCTCGCCGAATTCTGGATGGTGGAGCCCGAGATCGCGTTCGCGGACCTCGACGACAACGCCGCGCTCGCGGAGGACTTCCTGAAGTACGTGCTCGCCGAAACGCTCTCGCGGCGCGGCGACGACATGGCCTTCTTCGCCGAGCGCATCGACAGCAGCGTCATCGAGCGCCTCGAGCACGTCGTCGAGACGCCCTTCGAGCGCCTCGACTACACGGAGGCCGTGGCCCTCCTCGAGCGCTCCGGGGAGTCGTTCGAGTTCCCGGTGCGCTGGGGCCTGGACCTGCAGTCCGAGCACGAGCGCCACCTCACGGAGCGGCACGTCGGCGGTCCCGTCGTCGTCGTCAACTATCCGAAGGACATCAAGGCCTTCTACATGCGCGGCAACGACGACGGGCGCACGGTGGCGGCGATGGACGTGCTCGTCCCGGGCGTGGGCGAGATCATCGGGGGCAGCCAGCGCGAGGAGCGGCTCGACGCCCTCGAGGCCCGCATGGCGCCCGCCGTGGCGGAAGAACTCTGGTGGTACCGGGACCTGCGCCGCTACGGGACCGTTCCGCACGCCGGGTTCGGCCTCGGCCTCGAGCGCCTCGTCCTCTACGTCACCGGCATGGACAACATCCGCGACGCCATTCCCTTCCCGCGCGTTCCGAACAACGCCGCATTCTGATGATCGCATTTTCAGGCGAGGGGCGAGCCCCTCGCGCCGCATCTTCATGCGAGGGGCAAGCCCCTCGCGCTCCCCTGCTGAAGGCTCTCTTGCGGCTGCGCGTGTTCGTCGCGCGCTACCGGGGCCGCCTTACGGGCGGCATCGCCGCGTTCGCCCTCGCCCGGGTGTTCGAGGCCCTCATCCCGCTGATGCTGATGATCGGCATCGATCGGCTGAAGGAGGGCAACCCGGACGTCCTGGCGCCGGCGCTCGGCATCGTCGCGGCGGTGTGCGCGCGTTTCGTCACGGTCTCGTTCGCCCGCATGGCGGTGCGGCGCGCGGGGCTGCTCGTCGCCTTCGACCTGCGGCAGCGGCTCTACGCGCACCTGCAGCTCATGGGCCCGCGGTTCTTCGGCCGCTACACGATCGGCGACATGATGACGCGCGCCGTGGCCGACATCGGCCTGATCCAGCGGCTGATCTCCCACGGCACCATCCTCTCCGTGATCCTCATCTTCGCGAGCGTCGTGGGCTTCACGTTCATGCTGTCCCTCTCCTGGCAGTTGACGCTGCTCATCTTTCCGCCGCTGCCGTTCATCTTCCTCTACGCGTGGAAGGCCTCCCGCCGCATGGGCCTCGCGTCCCGGGCGGTGCAGGAGCGGCTGTCCGAACTCGGCGGACACGTGCAGGAGAACCTGGCGGGCATCCGGACCATCCAGGCGATGGCGCAGGAGGACGACGAGATCGCGCGTTTCGCCGGCACCAACCAGCGCTACGCCGGCGCGTTCCGGCGCCAGGCGCGGCTCAACTCCCGGATGAGCTCGATCATGCCGACGCTCGCGGCGCTCTGCTCCGTGGGGATTCTCGGCTACGGCGGCCACCTGGTGCTCACGGAACGCCTGACGGTCGGCGAGTTCACGGCGTTCTTCCTGTACGTGAACATGGTGGTGCAGCCGTTCCGGGTGGCCGGGTTCGTCGTGAACCTGTTCCAGCGTGCGGCGGTCGCGAGCGACCGGCTGTTCGACGTCTTCGACCGGGCCGCCGAGATCGAGGACGCGCCGGACACGTCCGCCCCGGCGCACATCGTCGGCGACATCTCCGTCCGGCATCTCCATTTCGCCTACGAAGGCGCTCCGCGCAAGGCGCTGGCCGACGTGAACCTCGACATCCCGAGGGGCGAGTCGATCACGGTGATGGGCCGCGTCGGCGCGGGCAAGACGACCCTCCTCAAGCAGCTCGTGCGCATCCTGGACACGCCTTCCGGAATGGTGTTCATCGACGGCACGGACGTGCGCGACTACCCGCTCGCCCAGTTGCGCGCGCAGGTCGCCATGGTCCCGCAGGACCCGTTCCTGTTCGGCGAGCCCGTGCGCGAGAACCTCTCCTACGACGACCCCGCACGCGCCCTAGACCTCGTGTGGCAGGCGGCGGAGGCGGCCGATTTCCGCGAGACCGTCGAGGACATGCCCGAGGGCATGGAGACGGTGGTCGGCGAGCGCGGCGTGACGCTGTCCGGCGGACAGAAGCAGCGCGCGACGCTGGCCCGCGGGCTCGTCCGCCATGCGCCCGTCCTGATACTCGACGACTGCTTCTCCTCCGTCGACACGGAGACCGAGGAGCACATCCTGTCCGAGCTGCGGCGGCTGCGGCGCGGCAAGACCACGATACTCGTCTCGCACCGCGTCTCGACGGCACGGCATTCGGACCGCATCGTGATCATGGAAGACGGCGCCATCGCCGAGGTCGGCACGCACGACGAACTGCTGGCCGCCGGCGGCTTCTACGCGGAGCTCGAGCGGATCCAGCGCGAAGGGGCCGACGCGTCGGACTACGCGGCCGCGGCGGGAGCGCCGGCGTAATGGCGGAAACCGCCCGCATCACGCCGCCCCCGAGGCGCGACTACTCGATGTTCGACGCCGAGCTGACCGGCGCGGTGATGAACCTCTCGCTGCTGCGCCGCCTGCTGCACTGGATGAGGCCCTACCGCGCCACCTTCGCCGTGAGCGCGGTCCTCGTGCTCGTCGCCTCCACCCTGCAGATCCTGCTGCCCATGGTGGTCTCGCTGGTCGGCATCGACTACGTGATCGGGGGCAGGACGGACACGGGCACGCCGGACATGGGCCTGGTCGAACTCACCGTCGCCCTCTCCGACGGGCTCGGCCTGCCCCCGCTGCTCGCGGCGTGCTGCCTCTACGTCGTGCTGCAGCTCGCCTGGGCCGTGACCGTGCACGCGCATCGCATGACGCTCATCACGTCGGTGATCAAGGGGCTGCGCGACCTGCGTCTCGACCTGTTCCGGCACCTTGAGACGCGGCCCTTCTCGTTCTACGACCGCGTCGCGGTGGGGCGCGTGATGACCCGCGTGACCAACGACATCGAGGCGCTCTACGAACTGCTGCGCGGTCTCGGCGCCCTGATCGGCGAATTCGCGCCGTTCCTCGTCGCGCTGGTCATCATGCTCTCGATCAGCGCCGAACTGACCGGGATCCTGCTGCTCGCCCTGCCCCTGATCGCCGTCGTCACGTTCTACTTCCGCCGCGCCACGCGCGTGCTCTTCCGCCTGGTCCGGCTGTCCGTCTCGGCGCTCAACCAGAACCTGCAGGAGAACCTCGCGGGGCTGCAGGTCGTGCAACTCTCCCGCCGGGAGGGCTACAACCACCGGCGCTACACCGAGATCAACGAGCGCAACCTCGCCGCCGAGACGAAGTCGATGCGCCTCGAGACGGCCTACGGGGCGTTCACCGACAGCATCGCGTCCATCGCGATCGGCGCGGTGCTCTGGTTCGGCGGCGGGGACGTGATCCAGGAACGCATGACCCTTGGGGGCGTCGTCCTCTTCACCCAGTTCATCGCCATGCTGTTTCACCCGATCGTCGTGCTCGGCGAACAGCTCAACGTGCTGTTCCGCGCCATGGCGAGCGGCGAGCGCATCTTCCAGGCCCTCGACTGGGACGAGACCATCCACGAGCCGGACGCGCCCGCCGACCTGCCCGCGCGGCTGCGCGGCGAGGTGGCGTTCCGCGACCTCGCCTTCCGCTACGACGCCGACGTGCCGGTGCTGCGGAACGTCTCCCTCACCATCGCCCCCGGCGAGAAGCTGGCCATCGTCGGGCCCACCGGCTCCGGCAAGAGCACGCTCGTCAAGCTGCTCGGGCGCTTCTACGACTTCGACGGCGGGCAGATCTTCCTCGACGGCATCGACCTCAACCGCATCCGCTCCCGCGACCTGCGGCGGCGCGTCGGCGTGGTGCCGCAGGACTTCCACATCTTCAGCGGGACGATCCACGACAACATCGCCCTCGGCGACGCCGCCATCGACCGCGACCGGGTCGTCGAGGCGGCGCGGACGGTCAACGCCCACGACTTCATCGCGGCGCTGCCGAAGGACTACGACACGCCGCTGTCGGAACGGGGCCAGAACCTGTCGCAGGGCCAACGGCAACTCCTCGCGTTCGCCCGCGTACTCGCCGCCGACCCCGAGATCCTCATCCTCGACGAGGCGACCGCGAGCATCGACACGGAGACCGAACTCCTCATCCAGGACGCTCTACGGAAGCTCACGGCCGGGCGCACGTCCATCCTCATCGCGCACCGCCTGCAGACGATCCAGGAGGCCGACCGCGTGGTCGTTCTCGACGCCGGCCAGGTGCAGGAGGTGGGCACCCACGAGGAACTCCTGGCCGCCCGGGGACTCTACTTCACGCTGCACGAGCTGCAGTTCCAGGAAACGGGAACGGCGACGGAGTCGTAGGAAGGTCCTTTCTCCACCGCCGAGGACCGGCCGCCGGATCGGCCCCGCCGGCAGAAACGGAAGGGAAGTCCGTACACCTCCTTTTTTTGCGAGCGCCTGCGGCGTGACGTGCCTGATCGTAAGGAGTGGATGGGGCAGGCGTTCGCGCAGACCATGGCGGACGGGGCCAGCGCCCATCCAAACCTGCAGAGCCCCCCGCAGGCGAGGGCTCTGCAGGGGATTGCGCACTCCTGGCACCGTGGGCAATGTGTACCGCCACGATTACGGAAACGTGGATCCTGAGGTGCTTTGGGACACCGCCACGGTGCACGTCCCGCCCTGCGAGCCCCCGTCGAGCGCATCCACGCGGCCCTCCGCGCACGAGAGCGCCGTAGCGGACCACCGACGCCGTAGGCGCGCCGACCGCGACCGGCTGGCCCCGGCTCGGCGCGCCCCCAAGCGCGCGATCAGTCGCGCGGCCGCGCCGGTACCAGTTCCGTGAGGATTCCGCCGGCGGTCTTCGGGTGGAAGAAGGCCGCCGTGACGTTCCCGCCGTCCGGGCGCCCGCCGAGGTCGATCTGGCGCATGCCCTGGGCGCGCAGCCGCGCCGCCTCGGCGGCCACGTCGTCGCAGCCGTAGCCCCAGTGATGCAGGCCGGGCCCGAAGCGCTGCAGGTACTTGAAGGTGCCGGCCTCCGGAACCACCGGGACGAGCACCTCGATGCGCGTCTCGCCCATGCCGACGCGGAAGAAGTAGTTGTGGGTGCCTTCCGGGGCGAAGTAGGCGCCGTCCGGCAACGGCGTGCTGCCGTCGAGCGGGAACCCCAGCTTGCCCTCGAGAGTTTCCATGGCCTCGTCGATGCTGTGGGCGACGACGCCGATGTGGTCCAGTCCTGTAATCACGAGCCATCCCTCCGTTCGCGGCGTCATCGTACTGCACAGCACGGCCGGCGTTGCAGGAGATCATCGAATGCCATAAGGTGGTATGCAAGCGGCATTGCTTCCGGGGGGCATTCAGAAATTGTTTCGAACAGACTCCCTGATTTACCGGGCGCAGCCCGAGGCCATGGACGAGCCGCTGAAGGTGTCGGCCCCGCATGAACGCATATTCAGGACGACCTTGATGATCTTGTTGCCGGTAATGGTTGGACTGGTTGCGGTAACGGCCTGATCCCGGGCCAGGATTGCACAACAAGCCACGTCAGGTTCAAGTTCCCTGAATAGATTCCGTATCCCGAAACTGCACAGGCGGCCACGCCGCACTCCGCTGATGATGCAGCTGGAGGCCACCGACTGCGGAGCCGCCTGTCTCGGCATCGTGCTGGCGCACCATGGTTGCTGGATATCACTGGAGGAGTTGCGCGAGCAATGCGGCGTTGGCCGCGATGGCTCCAGCCTGAAGGACATCGCGCAGGCGGCACGCAGTTTTGGCCTGGAAGCGACCGGCCACAGCTGTCGGGTCGACCAGTTGGAAGCGTTGCCGCTGCCGAGCGTGCTTTTCTGGGGATTCAATCACTTCGTTGTCCTTGAAGGCATGGCAGGGGGGCGCTTCTTTCTCAATGACCCCGCCGAAGGGCACCGCAATGTCGACCGGGAAGAATTCGACCGCCACTTCACCGGCGTCAGCCTGCTGCTCGAAGCCGGTGGCGAATTCAAGCAGCGGGGCACCAGACGCGGCATCGTGGAAAGGCTCTGGCCCTGGCTGCGCGTTCACAAATCCCTGCTGGTGCGCACGACAGTCCTCGGATTGCTGCTTGCAATTGTGCTGCTGGCCCTGCCGCTCCTGCTGGCGCTGTTTGTGGACCGCGTTCTGGAATCCGGGCAGGCCGAACTAGGCTGGGCGTTGACAGCAGGCACGCTTCTGGCTGGCGCATTCGCCTATCTTCTGACCTGGCTGCAAATGCGTTCGCTGCGTGATCTCGTGATTCGCCTCTCGATCACGCAGTCCGACAGATTTCTGGACACCCTGCTGCGCCTTCCAATCGGGTTTTTCACCCACAGGCTGGCGGGCGACCTCACCTTGCGCTTGCGAACGATTGACCAGGTGGCCGACACCGGTGCCGGACAGTTGGTGCGTCTATCCGTCGACCTGATCATGGGCGTGGCGTTTCTGGCAGTCATGCTGGTCTGGCACTGGCCCCTGGCGTTGGTGGTCGCCGGCATAGGAGCGTCCTGCTTCGCCATGACACGATTGCTGGCTCGTTTGCGCCGCGACCACAATCACCGGCTGCGCCGGGAACAGAGCATGTTGGCTGGTATCAGCGCTGCCGGTCTGTCGTCCGTCGAGAGTCTGCAAGCCACGGCCCGAGAGAACGACTTCTTCTCGGACTGGAGCGGCAGGCAGGCCCGTGAACTTGTCGCTCGCCAAGAATTCGTGGAACTGGGGCATGTGGCGTCCTCGTTCCCGCACCTGTTTCAGCTGCTCAATGCAGCGGTGGTGTTCGGTCTTGGCGGCTGGCTGATGACGCTGGGGCATGTCACTCTCGGCCAATTGATGGGATTTTACATACTTGCCGACAACTTCATTCGTCCAATCGCTCGAGTCGGGCAGTTCTCCGACTTGCTGGAGACGCTGGAGGCCGAACTGACGCGAGTGGACGATGTGATCAACGCACCGAACGAAAGGCCGCAGGCATCCGGTGGGTCCGGCGAGCCGAGGGTGTCCATGACCGGCGAGGGCCGGTTGCGATTGATCGGCAGGCTTGAAATGAAGGGGGTGACCTTCGGATATCAGAAAAGCCGTGACCC
>JAJDVW010000141.1 GCA_022825925.1 Pseudomonadales bacterium
CTTCGACGATCTCGACCTCACGCTCGACTACTACCGCATCCGGCTCGACGACCGCATCGTGCTGTCCTCGCAGTTCGCCGTGGGCGCGCTTCAGGCGGCGCAGCTCGCGGCGCTCGGCGTGCCCGGGGCGAACGACATCGCGCAGGTCCGCTTCTTCACCAACGACGTGGACACCGAGACCAGCGGCCTCGACCTCGTCGCCATCTGGCGCGTGCGCTCGTGGCTCGGCATCACCACGCTGCAGGCGGCGTTCAACCTGAACCGGACGGAGTTCCTGGCCCGCGGCCGGTACGTGGACGACGAGGCGGAGCACGACATCGAGGAGGGCGTTCCGGCGGTACAGGGCGTGCTGACGGCGAGCCACACGCGGGGGCGGCTCGACGTGCTCCTGCGGGCGCGCTACTACGGCGAATACGAGAACACGCTGAACGCCGGTCTCGCGACGGTGCAGGAATTCGGAGCGGAGGTGCTGGTGGACGTGGAGGCGACCTGGACGTTCCGGGACCGCTACGCCGTCAAGCTCGGCGTCGAGAACATCTTCGACAACTACCCGGACCGGGGCGACTTCGAGGTGTGCTGCGGGCGCATCTACCGGAGCGACTCGATCATGCCGTGGCAGGGGACGCTGGCGTACCTGCAGGTCGGGTGGTCGTCGCGCTGAGGCGCCAACCGGCGTTGCACAACTCCGGGGCTTCCGGTCAGTGCCACTCCTCCGAGGTCGCCAGCGCTTCCAGCGGCAGCGCCTCGACGCCGTCGCCGAGCGGGTATCGGTTGGGCGCGCGGCATACGACGGCCATCCCGTCGACGGAGCCGGCCGGCAGGACGGCGCCGACCTTGCGCAGGGTGTCGGCGTCCCTGCGCCTCGGCCGCTCCGTCCACTTCGCGTCGGCGAGCCGGAACCTGCCGCCCCGGTGCAGCACGAAGTCGGCTTCGCGGGACCGGTCGTTCCAGAAGTGGATATCCCAACCGCCGCGGCGGTTCAACTGGGTACGGCGGAACTCGGCGCACGCCAGCGTCTCCCAGAGCGGTTGACTTTTCCCGGCAGCCGGCCAGTATTCGCCGCTTCCCCGACGACGGACCCTCTCCATGCTCCGAGTGCTCATCGTGGGCGGCACCGGGCCCACCGGCGTGCCGCTCGCGAACCGCTTCCTGCATGAAGGACACGAAGTCGCCATCCTGCACTCGGGCCGGCACCCGGCGGAGTTCGAGGGTCCCGTCGAGCGCATCATCGGCAACGCGCGGGACGGCGCCGACCTGCGCGACAAGCTCGGCGGGCGCGACTGGGACATCGCGGTGTGCATGTACGGCCGTCTGCGCGCCCAGGCGGAAGTCCTCGCCGGGCGGACGGGCCGCCTCATCGGCATCACCGGGCAGCCCGTCTACCGGGGCGCGCAGCCGCCGACGCCGGAAGGACGGATTCCACTGCCCATCCCCGAGTTCGCGCCCCGCCAGTACGACGCGGAGGGCTACACCGGCAAGGTCGCCGTCGGCGAGGACCAGCTCTTCGAACAGCACGGCAGGGGCGACTTCGAGGTCGTGATCGTCCGCTACCCGGGGGTCTTCGGGCCGCGCGCCCCGATGAACCACGAGTGGGCCGTCGTGAAGCGCATCCTCGACGGACGCCCGTTCATGATCCTGCCCCACGATGGCGTCACGTACTTCCAGCGCGGCTACGCGGACAATCTGGCCCACCTCGTGTTTCTCGCCGCCACGCGGCCCGAGGCGGCGGGCGAAGCCTTCAACGCGGGCGACGAGCGCGTGCTGAGCTGCCTGCACGTCGCCGAGTTGATCCGCGACGAACTCGATTCGGACATCGAGTTCGTCGGGATTCCGGCCGAGTTCTGCCAGGGTGTGTTCCCGCTGGCGGAGAAGTCCAACCAGATGCTCGACATGTCGAAGGCGCGCAACCTGCTCGGCTACCGCGACGTGGTGGACGTCGAGACCGCGACCCGGCGCACGGCCGTCCACCTGCGGGAGCATCCGCCGGACCCGAAGGACCTCTATCCCGCGGGCACCGGCAAGTTCGACTACGAGCGCGAAGACCGCATCGTCCGGCAGTGGCGCCGGGCGGTGGAGTTCATGAACCAACCCTGACATCACGGCAGACGGAGGAGACCAACCATGTCGCTCAAGATCTACGGACCGCCCCAGACCCGCGTCACGCGCACGCTCTGGATGGCGCACGAACTGGAACTCGAATTCGACAGCGATCCCGGCTTCGACGAGAACCGGACCCCGAGCGCGGAACTGCTGGCGGCGAACGCCATGGGACAGTCGCCGACCATCGACGACGACGGGTTCGCCCTCGCGGAGTCGATGGCGATCAACCTCTACCTGGCCCGGAAGCACGGCCAGCTCGCCCCGGCGACGCTGGAGGACGAGGCCCGGACCTGGCGCTGGAGCTTCTGGGCCATGACCGCGGTGGAGCCGGGCCTGCTGGACGTGCTCAAGCACAAGTTCGGCGTCATGGGCTACGAGCAGGACGACGACGCGGCGAAAGCGGCCGCCGAGCCGCTGGAACGGCCGTTCAACGTGCTGGAGCAGGCCCTCGAGGGGCGCGACTACCTGCTCGGCGACGCGTTCACCGTCGCGGACCTCAACGTGGCGAGCGTGATGGCCTGGGGGACCATGGGCGGGCTCGACTTCGCCGCGCAGCCCAACGTGGCGGCCTGGCTCGGCCGCTGCCTCGGCCGGGACGCCGCGCGACGCGCGCACGGCCAGTGACGGCTATCATCGCCAGAGTCGAGAGCGACTGGAGCAGCGGATGAAAGCGACGTGGAACGGCGCCGTGCTCGCCGACAGCGGCGACACGGTCGTGGTGGAGGGGAATCACTACTTCCCCGCGGACGCGCTGAATCGGGGGCATTTCGAGGACAGCGACACGACCTCGTACTGCCCGTGGAAGGGCACCGCCAACTACTACCACGTCGTGGTGGACGGCGAGACCAATCCCGACGCGGCGTGGATCTACCACACGCCCAAGGACGCGGCGCGGGAGATCACGGGCCGGGTCGCGTTCTGGCACGGCGTGCAGGTGGCGTGACCCTCTCTCGGGTGTTGCAGTGACGACGGAACTCGACATCCGGGACCTGGTCCCGGACGTGGTCGAGGCCGTCGGCGCGTTCGACTTCGACGATCGCGGCAGCGGACTTTCCCCGCGGCGGCTGCCGTCCTGGACCCGGCGCCAGCTCCCGCCCTTCGTCGACATCATGGCGCGCATGCCGTCGGGGGTGCGCCTGCGTTTCGCGACCGACTCGCGGCGCGTCGGCCTCTCCTTCCTCGCGACCACGATGGTGCTGCCGGGACGCGCTCGCCGCCCCGTCGTCTTCAACCTCGAGGTCGACGGGCTCCGGACGACGGTGGCGTCGCTGCGCGGCAACGCGCTCAAGGTGGATTTCACGGGTCCGGACGGTTTCGAGCTCGAACGCGGGGACCAGGACACCCTGGTGTTTCCCGATCTGGAAGAAGGGACGAAGACCTGCGAGCTCTGGCTGCCGCACAACGCCTACGTCGAACTGCGGGGCCTGGTCATCGACGACGGAGCGACGGTGGAACCGGCTCCGGCGGATACGCGGCCGCGGTGGATCCACCACGGCAGTTCGATCAGCCACTGCATGGAGGCGGAGGAACCGGCGCTCACCTGGCCCGCCGTGGCGGCGCGCGAGGCGGGCGTGTCGCTGACCAGCCTCGGCTTCGGCGGACAGTGCCACCTCGACCAGTTCGTCGCGCGCACCATGCGCGATGCGCCGGCCGACATCGTCACCGTGAAGGTGGGCATCAACATCGTCAACATGGACTCGATGCGCGAACGCGTCTTCGTGCCGGCCCTGCACGGTTTTCTCGACACGCTACGCGAGGGCAAGCCGGACACGCCCGTCGCCGTCGTCTCCCCGATCTACTGTCCGAGCGCGGAAACGCGGCCCGGTCCCACCATCCCGAACGCCGAGGGCAGGTTCGTCACCGTGGACGGCTTCGAGGAGCACCGCGTCGGTTGCCTGACGCTGACGCGCATCCGCGAGTTGATCGCGGAGGCCGTCGACACGCGCCGGGCGGCCGGGGACACGGCCCTGCACTACGTCGACGGCCTTGAACTCTTCGGACCGGAGGACGCCGGCGACCTGCCGGACGACCTGCACCCGAATCCCGCGGGCTACGTTCGCATGGGCGAGCGGTTCGCGCCGACCCTGCGGCGCCTCATCGGCTGAGTCCGGCGGTCGGCAGCACCCGGTAGACGACCATTCCCGGCGTCTTCCGGAAATAGTCGAGGAGCGGCACTTCGACGACGCGGCGTTGCCCGCGCAGCGTCGAGGCGTGGCGAAAGTACGGACCGTCGGGGCGCTGGACGGCGATGCCGGCGTGGGTGACGTCGAGCCCTTTGGCCTGCGCGAAGACGCCGAGGTAGTCGCCGGTCGCCAGCCGGCGGGTCAGCGGCTCGTCGAGTCGTCCCGCGGGGACATAGGCGACCGTGCGTTCCACCACCGGGATGCCCTCGAGCAGGACGCCGCCGTCTTCGGCGCGATTGAGTTCCTTGCGGGCGTAGGCGGTCGCCGCACCACCGAGGCGCGCGGTGACGTCGCCCAGCGGGCCCGGGTTGCCGCTGACCCAGTCCGAGAAGAAGTGGCGACGGTTGCGCCACGCGACGTCGCCCTGGCGGTATCGCACGGCCGTCACCTGCCCGGGAAACTCGTCGAACGTCGTGGAGCGCCGGAGCGCTTCGACGTAGTCGAGATAGGTATGGCAGTCGAGCGCGGCCAGGTTGATGGTGAGCGCCTCGGGCGTGTCCGCCGCTCCGACCAGGCGTTCCGCCCCGTACGGGACGTCGAGGAAGTGCCGGGAGAGGAACTCGATGCGCGGCCCCGCAGCCTCGAGCCCGCGGGCGCGCACGAGGATCTCCTCGAGGGACTGCGGGCTGAACCGCCCGAGGTCGAGGGTCGGCTTCGCGGGGGACGCACAGGCCGACACCATGCAAGGCAGGCCGAGGCAGAGCAGGTCGAGCCACCCGGGGCGACCGCGTCGCGTCTGCCGGGTTGCGTTGGATTTCCGCACCGCGTGGCCGGCGTCGGCTCAGATCTTCGCCGCGACGCCCCCGTCGATGTTGACGATCTCGCCCGAAATGAACCGCGCGTCGTCGGACGCCAGGAACGCCACGAGGTTCGCCACGTCCTGCGGGTAGCCCGGCCCCTGCACGATCTGGTGGAAGTCGAACATCTTCTCGAAGACGTGGTGGCCGCCGTCGGGATCGTTGATGGTGCCGCCCGCCGCCATCGGGGTGAGGATCTGGCCGGGGCGCACGCAGTTCACGCGGATGTTGTGGCGTCCCCCAACGCCCGCCATGTAGCGCGTGAGGGCGTCGATGCCGGCCTTGGCGGCGTAGTAGGACGACGCCGCGGTGCCGTACTCGTCCTGCATGCGCGAACTGAACCCGCGCTGCGCGGCGAGCGACGACATCTGCACCACCGCGCCGCCGCCGGCGGCCACGAGGTGCGGCCAGGCGGCGCGGCTGACGTAGAACGTGCCGGTGAGGTTCACCCCGATCACCCGGTCCCAGTCCTCGTTGGATTCGTCCGGGAAGTTCCCCCGGGCACCGGCCCCGGCGTTGTTGAACAGCACGTCGATGCGGCCGTGGGTCTCCACGGCGGCGGCGATGGCCGCCTCGACCGAGTCGCAGTCGGAGACGTCGCAGCGAATGAACGTCGCCTCGCCGCCGCTCGCGCGGATCGACTCCGCCACCGCCCGTCCCTGCTCCTCGCGGCGGGCCATCAGGACCGTCTTCGCCCCCTCGGCCGCGAACTGCCGCCCGGTCGCCTCGCCGATGCCGCTGTTGCCGCCGGTCACGATCGCGACCTTGCCTTCGAACCTGTTGGCCATGGAACCTCTCCTGTTGGGTTGTTCGGTACGCCGGGTCAGCCGATCGCGGTGGAACCGCCGTCGCAGGCCACGACCTGGCCGCTCAGGTAGGAACCGGCGCGCGACGCGAAGAAGATCGTGAGCCCCGCCACGTCCTCCATCGCGCCCCACCGCTTCATCGGGAAGTTCTCGATCATCCGCCGGTCCATTTCCTCCGTCGCGTAGAGCGGCGCGGTCATCTTCGACTTGAACGGCCCCGGACAGATAACGTTGACGTTGATGTGGTCGTCCATCAGGTCCCGGGCGAGCTGCGCGCTCAACTGGTTGAGCCCCGCCTTCGCGGCGGCGTAGGAGTAGTTGGCGAGGCCGCTCGGCTTGAGGGCGTTGACCGAGGAGACGTTGACGACGACCGCGCGCCGCTCGTGACTCGCCGCCGCCCGCAGTTGCGGCAGCAGCCGCTGGATCAGGAAGAAGGGACCCTTCACGTCCAGGTCCATGACGCGGTCCCAGCCCTTCTCGGGAAACTCGTCGATCGGCTGGTTCCAGGTCAGGCCGGCGTTGTTGACCAGCAGGTCGAGGCGTTCTTCGCGCGATGCGATCTCGTCGGCCAGGGCATGGCAGCCCTCGACCGTGGCCAGATCCGCCGGTAACGCGAGGCACTCGCCGAGCGGGGAGAGCGCCGCCTGCGCCGCTTCGCAGGCGTCCACCTTGCGCGAGGCGACGTAGACCCGCGCGCCGGCCCGCACCAGGCCCTCCGCGATCATCAAGCCGATGCCCCGCGTGCCGCCGGTGACCAGCGCTACCTGGCCGCGCACGCCGAAGAGGTGCTCGTAGAATCCGTCGCTCATGTCATCGTCTCGTCCGGGATGCAGCGATGTTATCTCGTTCCGGAACGCCCGCGGGGGAGGGACTTGTCTTGCGCCAGGCGCAGCCTGGGTGAAGGGGGAAGACACGTTGTGACGTGACGGAAACCTCCTTGGCGGGGTCGCTCCTACGCCTCTTCCCCCGCCCCGGCGCGCGTTGGCAGCGGCGCGCTCGCCTTGCGGAACAGCGATCGCAGGGCCGCGTCCCGCCGTGCCAGGGCGGTCGTGACGAAGATCGTCGCCCGCACGTCGCAGCGCGTCACCTTGACGTCCTCCCCGCTCCTGAAGCGGGGGTTGGCGTGGATGCGCCGCAGGGTGAGCACCGCCGGTCCGAGCGTCCACAGAAGGAACCGCCGGATTCCGATCTGGCGCCGGGGGATCAGGAGGGTGTATTCGAGGGCGGCGTCGAGGTGGTCGCGGGCGACCGCGACCAGGGTGTCCAGTCCTTCGAGGAACGCCGCCTGGCTGCGGGCGTCGGGCGACGACAGGTCGACGCCGGCCGGAAAGACGGTGCGTGGGAGCCAGCAGACGCCACGGCGGTTGTCCCTCCACAGGTCCTTCAGGATGTTGACGAGTTGCAGGCCGCATCCGAATCGACGGCACAGCGGGTACAGGCGGTCTCGCCGCGCGGCGATCTCGGCGGAGTACTCGCAGGCGAGGTCCGTGATCATCTCCCCGACGACACCGGCCACGCAGTACGTGTAGCGCTCGAGGTCACGCAACGTTGCGACTCGGTCCGGGGCGCCGCCCCCGAACTCGCTCATGCCGTCGGTCATCACGCGCATGCAGCGCTCGATCGCGCGGCGCTGGGCGGGCGGGAACCCGTGCGTGACGTCGAGGACGAGGGGCGCGTGGGCCACGAGGTTCCGTTGTTCGCTGTCCGTCGCGTCGGACAGGGTCCGCGCGAGCCGCGCGGCAAGGGGCTCGGCCGGGGCGCGGCCGGCCACCGCCTCGGCGAACTCGCCGAGCAGCGGGCCGCGCCGTGGCCCGCACAGCCCGGGGTCGTCCTCGATCGTGTCGGCGATGCGGAACAGCAGGTAGGCGTTGCCGATGACCTCCCGCAGCGGTTGTGGCAGCTGTGGAATGGCAAGGGCGAAGGTGCGCGACACCTTGAGGAGCGCCTGCTCCTGGTAGGCGGCCGCCCCGGTGACGCACGGCGCTTCTGAGCGAGGGCGCGGACCCATGGCGGTCGCTTCTTCGCGGCGTTACGGTCGATACGAGAAGCGCGCCGGCTCGGCCCGCAGCGCCTTGCGCGCCAGCCGGATCCAGCGGCAGAGTAGCGGACGGGTGTCCCGGGGGTCGATGATCTCCTCGATCTCGAAGTGTTCGGCGCTGCGGAACGGCGAGCGCACGCGGTTGAGCCGCTCCCGGATTTTCGCGAGGTGGGCTTCGTAGTCGTCGACCGCCGCGAGTTCGGCCTTGTATGCGACCTCGATGCCGCCCTCGATGGGCAGCGACCCCCAGTCGCCGGAAGGCCACGCGACGCGGACATGGTGCGCGCCGGGCTTGTGGTTGGCGCCGCCCGCCACGCCGAAGGCCTTGCGCACGACGACGCTCATGAACGGCACGTGGGCCTGGCCGAGCGCCGCGAGCGCCTGGGAGCCGAACCGGATGGTCGCGTCGTGCTCGCTCTGCTTGCCGATCAGGAAACCCGGGCAGTCCACGAGGTGCACGATCGGCAGGTGGAAGAGGGCGGCGAGGTCGATGAGGCGCGTGACCTTGCGGCAGGAGTCCGCGGTCCAGGCGCCGCCGTAGACGGCGGGGTTCTCCGCGAACAGCGCGACGGGGACGCCGTCGAGGCGCGCGAGGCCGCAGATGACGGAACGCCCCCACTTGCGGCCGATCTCGAAGAACGAGCCCAGGTCGACGGCGGCCTCGATCACGCGCTGCATCCGGTAGATCTTGCGCGGGTCCTTCGGGACGAGGTCGATGAGGTCCGCCTCGCGGCGGTTGGGGTCGTCGTTGGACTCCGCGAGGGGCGGCAGTTCGTCGACGTTGGACGGCAGGTAGGAGAGGAAGCGCCGCGCGAGGGCGAAGGCCTCGGCCTCGGACTCCGCCTCGTCGTCGATGGCGCCGTTGCGGGTGTGGATCTTCGAGGAGCCGAGTTCCTCCTTCGAGACGTCGCCGAGGCTTGCCCAGTCGACCAGGGCGGGACCGGCGATCATCATCTGCGCGGTGTCCCGGACGATGACCGAGTAGTGCGATGTCGCCACGCGCGCCGCGCCGATCCCCGCCACGGAGCCCAGCGCGAGTGACACGGAGGGCGCCGTCGCCAGGTGGGCGACGACCAGCTCCCAGCCGCGCAACTCGGGAATGTAGGTGCGGCCCGCCTGCTCGATGGTCCTGACCGAGCCGCCGCCGCCCATGCCGTCCACCAGGCGCACGTGCGGCAGGCGCAGGTCGAGGGCCAGCCCTTCGGAACGCGCGCGCTTCGCCGCGATGGAGAGTTCCGCCGAGCCGCCGCGCACGGTGAAGTCGTCGCCGGAAAGCACGACGGGCCGGCCATCGATCTCGGCGGTCCCGAGCAGCAGGTTGGAGGGCGTGAAGGCGCGGAGTTCGCCGGCGTCGTCGTAGGAGCCGGCGCCGGCCAGCGCGCCGATCTCGTGGAACGAGCCGGCGTCGGCGATGGCCGCGATGCGCTCGCGGATCGTGAGCTTGCCGAACTCGTGCTGGCGTGCGACCTTGTCCGCGCCGCCCATCTCCGCCGCCAGCGCCTCGCGGCGGCGGAGTTCCTCGATCTCCGGTTCCCAGCCCATGTGAGCGGGGATGCGTGGCGCCTAGGCGCGAGTCCCGGAGAAGGACGCGTCGCCGAACGCGCCGAGCTTCACGTTGCCGGAGATATCGTCGCCGCTGACGGTGGCGCTGAACTCAAGGGTCATGGCCATCGGCTGGGTGATGTCGGCCTTCCAGGCGAGGGCGTCGCCGTCGATCGTGCCGTCCTTGATGTCGATCGAGCCCTGCGGTCCGGACAGGGTGCCGGTGAGGCTCCCGCCGTCGCTGGCCAGGGTCAGGGTGCCCTTCTGGGCGCCCATCGGGGTGTTCATCGTGGTGTTCCAGACGCCGTCGGCGCTGCTCATGTCGTCTCTCCTGGTGTCTCGTGAAGAAGTGCCTCGTGAAGAAGCGTGTCGGATAAGATAGCCGCCCGATCAGGCGGTCGAGGCGAGTATGGCAGACGCCGCGCACGGCTGTACAGTCGCGGCCCGGGTGGCGCGGGAGGGACGCCGCGCGTGAACCGGTGGACGTTGCTCGCCGTCGCGCTCGCCGTGCTCGTCGTGGCGGACTGGTTCTCCGGCGGCGTCGGTCCGCGCCTCGTGTTCGGCGCGGCTTCCCTCGAGATCCGAACCGTTCCCGAGGGCGCGGTGGCGATGGTGAACGGCGAACGGGCCGGGACCACCCCGCTCACCGTCTCCGATGTCCGCCCGGGACCGCTCGTGCTGCGCGTCGAGCACCCGTATCACCAGCCGGAGTTGCGCCGGCTGACCCTGGGCCGGGGGGAACGCCGTAACGTCGAAGTGGCCTTCGCTCCCGCCGTCGGCAGCCTCGCCATCGTCACCAATCCGCGGGGCGCCGACGTGGTTCTGGATGGCGAACCCGCGGTGGACGTCACTCCGGTACGCATCGACGGCATCCCCACGGGGATGCACGAGGTGGTGGTCTCCCTCCACGGGCGCGAGAGGAAGACCGCCAGGGTCGAGGTGTTCCCGGGGGCGCGGACCGACCGGACCTTCGAGCTCGAGCGGGTGCCGATGGGCACGCTTTCGGTCCAGACCGTTCCGGGGAGCGCCGCGGTCACGCTTGTCGATGCGCCGGCGAAGTATCGCCCCGGCGCGGAACTGCCCGTCGGCGACTACCGCGTCCGGGTCGCCGCGCCGGGCTATGGGCCGCAGGAGAGGAACGTGGAGGTGCGCCAGGGGCGCAACGTGGTCGACGTCACGCTGGCGCGGGTGTTCGGACCCCTGAGCATCTCCATCCGCCCGTCCGGCGCGCGCGTCCGCGTGACGTATCGGGACGTCGACGGACGTCGCACGCTCGCTTACGAGGACGGCATGGAACTCCCCGCGGGGGCGTTCTCGGTCCGGGCGACGGCCGTGGGCTATCGCAACCTCGAGCGCAACCTGACCATGGACGGGGATGGCGTTGCGCTGCAACTGGCGATGCAGCGCTTCGAGGTGACCCCGGGACAGCGTTTCCGCGACCGGCTCCGGTCCGGCGGGGAGGGACCGGAACTCGTGGTCGTCCCGGCCGGCACGTTCCGCATGGGCAGGGAGGGCGGCGCGTTCAACGAGGGACCGGCGCGGGAGGTGCGGGTGACCCAGCCGTTCGCGATCGGCGTGTACGAAGCGACGGTCGCGGACTTCCGGCGCCACGACCCGTGGCCCGGCGAACCCGGGCTGCCGGTCCGCAACGTCAGCCTGCGGGACGTGCAGGGCTACCTGGCGTTCCTGTCCGGGGAGACGGGCTACCGCTACCGCCTGCCGACCGAGGCGGAATGGGAGTACGCCGCGCGGGCCGGCGGGTCGGAGGACTTCTACTTCGGCGGCGACGTCGGCGGCATCTGCCGCCACGGCAACGTGGGCGACCTGGCCATGCGGGAGCGGTTCCGCCAGTACGATGCGGTGGACTGCGACGACGGTTTCGTGCGCGTCGCGCCGGTCGGCAGCTTCGCGCCGAACGCCTTTGGGCTGCACGACGTGTTCGGCAACGTCGAGGAGTGGGTGGCGGACTGCTGGCACCCGTCCTACGCGGGCGCGCCGGGCGACGCCCGGCAGTGGACGGAAGGCTGTTACTCGTCGCGCGTGGTGCGCGGCGGCGCGTTCGACACGCCGCCGGGCGACCTGCGCGCGAGCGCGCGCAACATGGGCAGTGCGCCGACGGACTCGCGGGGGTTCCGGGTGGTGCGGGAACTTTGACGGCGATCAGTCACAACAGGTCCTGCCGGACTGCCTCCTGCCAAACGAACGGGGAGGCCTGTCTCAGGACCGTTTGCGCCCGGAGAGGAAGTGCGGATGATCCTCCTCAAGCAGGCGCGCGGCCCGCTCGACGAGTTGCTCGATCGAACGCCTCGCTGGTAAACCACGCCTCGGCGTTGCCGTGCCGCTCGAAATCGCGTCGACACAGCTGCACGGTGGCGTCTGTCAGGTCCAGATCGAACCAGGCGTCGGTCGCCGGGTCAAAGACCGGTTCGGCTGCGGCCATGATCAAGGGGGAGTGCGTCGTAGCGATGAGCTGTACGGCGGCTTGTTCTTCGGAGAGGCTACTCATGGCCGACATCAACGTCCGGACGATGGTGCGTTGCCACGACGGGTGAAGATGGGCCTCGATCTCGTCGATGAACAGGACGATCTGGTTCGTCTCTTCCGACTGCAGCAACCGCGCGGCCCGTCGATGCTCCTCCCAAGCCCAGACCAGGAAGTACGCGAGAGCAATGACGCGCCGCACCGCCGACGACGCGTGCACGACTGGTACGTCGGCAAGGTACGGCATGCGGATAGTCGGCATGTCGCGCTGATCGTCGATGCTGATGCGCGTCAACGGTCCCGGCGCCAGCGGTGGACCGCTGGCTGGCGGAGTGAGGGCGGCGAGAAACTGGACGAGCCGCCGATAGGCCGTTCCGTTCTCCTTTTGCCAGCCGGCCCAGTCTCGGATCAGGCCGTTGCAGAGCCAAGTGCCCTGCTCCTCTCGCCCGTTCCAGACCTCGAGCGGGCTGAACACGTAGGCCGCCGGGCGTTCGGACGCCGCCTCGTCCCTAGCGAACACTTGCCAGCCCCGGGGCTGGCGCCAGTAGTTGCGCGCGGGATCCCAGACGGCGAAGGCACCGTCCGACATGGCGTAGAGAACAAGCCCTGGGTTGGCGGGTCGTCCCCGGCGCCCCACCCAGGACTGTTCCTCCGGTCGATAGCGGCTGGTGTGATTCTCGACGGTGCTCGCGCCAGCAAATGAGAACGTGATCGACGCCTCTCCAGGACCGGCGGGCAGCACCGGCATGCCTGTCGCGATACCGGGGTTCACCTCTGCGGGCCACCGGCGCGTCATGGCCCACCATCCCACGTCGAGCAGGAAACTCTTGCCAAGCCCGTTGTCGCCGGTGAGGAGGTTCAGCCGCTCACCGAAGTCGATGGCCAGTCCCGGGGCGGGGCCGACGTTGTTCAGTTCGATGCGTTTCAGCATGGCCGCCCCCGGGCAGCTCCTCGACCTCCGGGGTAAGCTCCCGCGCTGTGGAGTGGGAGTAGCTTACATGAACGGTCCATCGCTGGACTCCGGGACCGAGGGCATCGCCTGGGACCTGTCCGACGAATACCCTGCCGCCGACGCGCCCGAGGTCGAACGGGACCTCGAGCGGCTGGACGCGCTGCAGGACGAACTCGAAGAGGCCAACCGGGTCCTGGTGCCGCTGCTCGAAGCGGCGGAGACGCTGGGACTGGACGATGGGGCGGACGGCATCGGCGCGGCGCGGCGGGCTTTCGCGCTGGTGGAGGAGGCGCGCCGCCTGCTGAGCGACCCGGGGGTCTACGCAAGCTGTTGCCTGAGCGTGGACGGCGGCGACGAGGCGGCGCTGGCGCTGGTCGGCCGCCTGCAGGCGCGCGAGAAGCGGTTCGCCGAGCTGGCGGAGCCCCTGTCGCAGTTCCTGGACCGGGTCCCGGACCGTGTCGTCGAGGCGTTTCTGGACGACGCGACCACAAGAGATGCCCGGTTTGCGGTCGAGCACTCCCGCAAGCGGCGGCACGAACTGCTGGACCTGTCCGAGGAGAACCTGGTCACCGCCCTCGGACAGGACGGCATCCACGCCTGGGGCCGGCTCTACGACCGCCTCGCCGGCACGCTCGTCTGCGAGGTGGAGGTCGACGGCGAGGTGCGCACGATGGGCGTCGCGCAGGCGGCGGGGCTGATGCAAAGGCCCGACGACGGGCTCCGGGAGCGGGCGTGGCGCGCCATCAACACGGCCTGGGACGCGCACGGGGAGAGCTGCGCGGCCGCCATCAACGCCATCGCCGGGTGGCGCCTCGAGATGTGCCGCAAGCGGTCGAACGGCCGCTCCGTCCACTTCCTGGACGCGCCGCTGCACATGAACCGCATCGTGCCGGAGACGCTCGACACGCTGCTCTCCGTCGCCCGGGAGGCCCGGCCCGTCGCGCGCCGCGCCGCGCTCCTGCAGGCGAGGGCGTATCGCAAGGCACGCTACGGTCCCTGGGACCAGCGGGCGCCCGCGCCGCTCGGCTCCGGTGGCGGCGGCGCCGCGATCCCTTACCGCGAGGCGCTCGACATCGTGGCGGAGTCGTACGGCGGCGTGGACCCGGGCATGGGCGCGTTCGTGCGCATGATGGCGGAGAACCGCTGGATCGAAGGCACCGTCGGCCCGCGCAAGCAGCCCGGCGCCTACTGCACGCGCTTCGCCAGGTCGCGCAACCCCCGTGTCTACATGACCTACACGGGCGGTGCGAGCGACGTCATCACGCTCGCCCACGAACTCGGCCACGGCTACCACGCGTGGGTCATGCGCGACCTGCCGGACAGCCAGCGGCGCTACGGCATGTCCATCGCGGAGACCGCGAGCACGTTCGGCGAGACCATCGTCCGCGATGCGCTGCTCGCCCGGGCGGAGACGCCCCAGGCCGAGTTCGACATCGTCTGGGAGGAGGCGACCGCCGCGGTGGCCTTCCTGCTGAACATCCCGGCGCGCTTCGAGTTCGAGCGCAACTTCTACGAGGCCCGCGCGGAGCGGCCGCGGACCCCGGACGAACTGAAGGAGACGATGCGCGAGGCCTGGACGGCGTGGTACGGCGACAGCCTCTCGGAGCCGGATCCGCTCTTCTGGGCGAACAAGCTCCACTTCTACATCTCGGGACTCAGCTTCTACAACTTCCCGTACCTGTTCGGCTATCTCTTCAGCCTCGGCGTCCATGCCCGCCGGGAGGCGCTCGGCGACGCCTTCTTCCCGCGCTACGAGGCGCTGCTGCGGGACACGGGGCGCATGACCGCGGAGGACCTGGCGGCGAAACACCTGGATGCCGACCTGACGCGAGCGGACTTCTGGCGCGACACCGTCCGCGTGCTCGAAGCGCGCATCGACCGGTTCGAGGCGCTCGTCGAACGGTGCGTCGGATGAGGGTCCTGGTCTTCCAGCACGTCGACGTCGAGCACCCGGGGACGCTCCGCGACTTCTTTCGCGAGGACGGGGTGCGCTGGGATGTCGTCCACTTCGATCGGGGCGACCCGGTCCCGGACCTGGCGAACTACGACTGCATGCTCGTCATGGGCGGGCCGCAGGACGTCTGGGAGGAGGACCTCTACCCGTGGCTCGCCCCGGAGAAGGCGGCGATCCGGGAGTTCGTGTCGGAGTTGGACCGGCCCTTCCTCGGCGTCTGCCTCGGGCACCAGCTTCTGGCGGATGCGCTCGGGGGCGCCGTGGCGCCGGGCGCTTCGGAGGTCGGGGTCATGACCGTGGAACGGACGGCGGCGGGAAGGTCCGACCCGCTGCTGCGTGACCTGGCGGATCCCCTGACCGTGCTGCAGTGGCACGGGGCGGAGGTGACGCGTCTACCGGAGGGCGCGACGCTGCTGGCCGGCTCCCGCGACTGTCGCGTACAGGCGTTCCGGGTGGGGGCTCTCGCGTACGGGCTGCAGTATCACGTGGAGATCGGCGCCGGGACCGTCGACGAGTGGGGCGCGATCCCGACGTATGCCGAGTCGTTGCGGGAGACGATGGGCAACGGCGCGCTCGCCGGCCTGCGGCGCGATGTCGGGGACCGGGCGTCCGCGTTCCGCGAGGATGCGCGCAGGTTGTACGACAACCTGCGCGTCCTCGTCGGGTCGGTCAGAGGAGGCTGACCTTCACGGTCACCCCGGCCGTTCGCGGCGGGTTCACGAAGGTGTGCCAACTGCCGCCCTGGAAAACCGAGTCGAACACCAGGGAGTTGGTCGTCTTGTCGGTGAGGTTCCTGCCCCACACGATCGCCTCGTAGCGTCCGTCGCTGCTGCGCACGCCGAACTGCGCGTTCAGCAGGTTGAGGGCCGCGCGGACCTTCTCGGGATCGAGGTCGGAGCCGGTGTTGACCTCGCCGACGTGCGACCAGTTCGCGTTGAGCACGAAGCGCCAGTCCGTGTCCGGAATGTCGCGCTCGACGAAGACCGACATGCTGCTCTGCCACAGCGGCGACTGCGTCACGCGCTTGCCCTCGAGGTGGGCGTTGGCCTCGATCAGGCCGTCTCCGTAGCGGGCGTCCGCATAGGTGAAGCCGGCGGTCAGGAAGACGCCCCCGCCGAGCGCGACCATGGATTCCACCTCGAGGCCTTGCGAGGTCACCTCCTTCACGTTGCCGACGGTGAAGCCGAGACCCGTGAAGGTGTTGAGCTGGAACTGGTCGAACCTGGTGTGGAAGAGGGCGCTGTTGACCGTCAGGCGGCCTTCCATGCCGCGGGCCTTCGCGCCGAGCTCGAACGAGTCCGACGTCTCCGGATCGAACCGGCTCTGGTCGACCGGGTCGCCGTTCGCGTCCCGGAACCCGACCGCCTCCTGGTCGAGGTTGAAGCCGCCGGCCTTGTAGCCGCGGCTGTAGCTCGCGTACAGGTTGACGTCTTCCGTGACTGCGAAAGCGCCCTTCAGCGTGCCGGTGACCTCGCTCTCGTCCTCCTTGTTGTTGTAGCTCAGGTTGTCGCAGAGCGAGGCGATGGGGACGATCCCGCAGAACGGATCGTCGACGGTCTCCCCGAAGGGCGCGCCGTTGATGATGGCGCCCGCGTCCTTCTCCTCCGTCGAGTAACGCAGTCCGAGGGTCACGTCGAAACGCTCGGTGGCACGCCAGGTGTTTTGCGTGAACGCCGACCAGCCTTCCGTCTCGGAGAAGAAGACGGCGTCGTAGCCCTGGCCCGGCACGCCGCGCCCGGCGGGGTCGCCCATGACGACCGCGGCGAGGGCCGGCGCTCCGAACAGCGCGCCGAGGTAGTTGCCGCCATCGTGCGAGAAGACGATGTACTCGGTCGACTCGAGGTCCTCGGTGTACGCGTACGCCCCGACCAGCCAGGAGAGGTGGTCCGTCTCGCCGTAGAGCTGGACCTCCTGGGAGATGTTCTCGAAGGACTCGTCGGTATCCTGGGGATGCAGGATGTCGGCGTTCGTGAAGTCGATGTCCTGGCCGCGGGCGACTTCGTAGTCGCGGCGTGCGGTGATGGAGCGGAACGAGACGCCGTTGTCCGCCTCCCAGCGCACGTCCACGGACAGCCCCTGGTCGCGCACGATCTCGTAGGGCTCGTAGTTCGCCCCCACCCGGACGCTGCCGTCGACCTCGAACGGGGCGATGTCGCCGCCGAGGGCGGCCACCACGGGACTCGTCGGCCCGGGAATCCAGAACGCCGCGGGGCAGCACGTCTCGTCCCGTTCGGTGCGGTCGCCGATGATGCGGACCTCCACGTCGTCGCTGGGCGTCCAGAGGAGCTGGAGCCGGACGTTGTGTCGGTCGCGGTTGTCGTACGCGTCGCCGGTGTCGACGTTCTCGTAGAAGCCGTCCCGCTGCCGGTAGGCGTAGGTGACCCGCGCGGCGAGGATGTCCTCGGAGAGGACGCCGTTACCGACGACGGCCATCTGTCCGGAGTTGAAGTCGCCGGCGCCGAGGGTGAGATCCAGGGTGTTCTCGAACTCCGGCTTGCGGGTGAGCACGTTGACCGCTCCGGCGACGGTGTTCTTGCCGAACAGCGTGCCCTGGGGACCGCGCAGGATCTCCACGCGGTCGACGTCGATCAGATCGTTGAAGGCCAGGCCGGCGCGCGACCGATAGATGCCGTCGATGAACGTGCCGACAGCGGCTTCGAGACCGGGATTGTTGCCCGTGGTGCCGACGCCGCGGATGCGGAGCGTGCCGCCGTTGGAGGTACTGTTGGAACTGTAGACGGCGATGGACGGCGCCACCTCCGCAAGTCCGTAGAGATCCTCGACGCCGCGGGCGGCGAGATCCTCCCCGAGGAACGCCGACACGGCGATCGGCACGTCCTGGATGGACTCTTCGCGCTTCGTTGCGGTGACGATGACTTCCTCGATGATGTCCGCACCGGCCTCCCCGGCGTCTTCGCCCATTGCTGCGTGGGGCAGCGCGAAGGCGACCAGGCCGGCCAGGCCTGCTTTCAGGTGATTCATGTGTTGCTCTCCATAAGCATGCGGGGTGCGACCGCACTCGGGGCGTCACCCCAGGTTCACGAAGCGAACGATAGGACGATCAGGCCCCCGGCGCTACCCGCAAATTAGCGGCTTTGGATACGCGTTCAAGCGTGTGCCAGCGCGTACCTCGGGACAGGGTCAGGCTGTCGTCGGATGCTGACGGTGACTTCGGGTGCGTGCGGTACTCCCTACAAGCCGGGGATCGCGACCCGCACGACGTCCTCGAGCCGGTCGACGAGGGTGATCTCCATCTCGTCGCGCACCGGCTCCGGCAGCTTGTCGAGTTCCGGCTCGTTCTCGCGCGGCAGGATGACGTGCCGGAAACCCGTGCGATGGGCCGCCAGGATCTTCTCCCGCACGCCGCCCACCGGCAGGACCAGACCCGTCAGGGTCAGCTCGCCGGTCATGGCGATGTCGTCGCGCACGTGCTTCTTGCTGTACGCGGACGCGAGGGCGGTCGCCATGGTGATGCCGGCGGAGGGCCCGTCCTTGGGGACCGCTCCGGCCGGCACGTGCACGTGGACGCCGCACTCCTCGATCGCCTGGCGGTCGATGTGCAGGCTGTCGGCGGCGGACCAGATGTACGAACGCGCCGCCTTGACGGACTCCTGCATCACCTGCCCGAGGTGCCCGGTGATGGTCACCTTCTCGTCCTTGTGGGTGAGCGTCGCCTCGACGTAGAGCACGTCGCCGCCGGCCTCTGTCCACGCGAGCCCGGGCGCGACGCCGGCGCTCAGGTTCTCGCGGCCCTTGTCCGACTTGAACTTCTCCGGGCCGAGCAGCTCGCGCAGCTCCGTGGACTCGATGCTGGCGCCGAGCGACTCGTCCTGCAGCGTCTGGCGCGCCCGCTTGCGCGCGACGCGCGACAGGCTGCGCTCGAGTTCCCGCACGCCGGCCTCGCGGGTGTAGCGGCGGATGATGCGGCGCAGCGCGTCCTCGTCGAAGTGGAAGTTGTCCTCGGCGAGCCCGGCGTTCTCCCGTTGCCTGGGAATCAGGTAGCGCCGCGCGATCTCGGCCTTCTCGAGTTCGCTGTAGCCGGTCAGCTCGAGGACCTCCATGCGGTCGAGCAACGGGCGCGGAATGCCCTCGAGCGTGTTCGCCGTGGTGATGAACAGCACCTTCGACAGGTCGAATGCGAGGTTCAGGTAGTTGTCCCGGAACTCCTTGTTCTGCGCGGGGTCGAGAATCTCCATCAGCGCCGCCGCGGGGTCGCCCCGGAAGTCCCGGCCGAGCTTGTCGATCTCGTCGAGCATGAGCACGGGGTTGCGCACGCCGGCGCGGCGCACGGCCTGCAGGATGCGTCCCGGCATGGCGCCGATGTAGGTGCGGCGATGGCCGCGCATTTCCGCCTCGTCGTGCAGGCCGCCGAGGCTCATGCGCTCGAACTTGCGGCTCATGGCGCGGGCGATGGACTGTCCGAGGGACGTCTTGCCGACGCCGGGCGGGCCGACGAAGCACAGGATGGACGCCTTCGCCTCCGGGTTGAGCTGCAGCACGGCGAGGGACTCGAGGATCCGCTCCTTGACGTCGTCGAGGCCGTAGTGGTCCTCGTCGAGCACCTTCTGCGCATGGGCGAGGTCGAGGGTGTCCTCGGTGACCACGTTCCAGGGCAGCTCCGCGACGAGTTCCAGGTAGCTGCGGGCCACCTGGTAGTCGGCGGCGTTAGGCGACATGCGCCCGAGGCGCTTGAGTTCGCGCTCGACTTCCTTCTGGGCCGCTTCGGGGAGGTTGGCCTGACGCAGGTTCTCCTTGATCTCCGAGAGTTCCTCGTCGCCGTCCTCCTCGCCGAGCGCCTGTTCGATGGCGCGCTTCTGCTGTCGCAGCAACTGCTCCCGCTGCTGCTTGTCGATGTCCTCGCGGGTCTGGGAGGCGATCTCCTGGCGCAACTGCATGACCGACGCCTGGTGGGACAGCTTGGCGAACATCGTCTCCAAGAGTTCGCGGGTCGATTCGATGGACAGGATCTCCTGCTGCGCCTCGAGTTCGATGCTCTGCTGGGCGAAGCTCGCGATCCGGTACATCTGGGTGACGGCGTTGTCGTTCGAGCCCATGAACTGGGCGAAGAGCTGGTCGCCGTTGTCGCTGTCGATCAGGTTGGCGATGCGCCGCGCCACGTCCAGGGTCTCGGAGAGCAGGGCGTCCACGCGGGCTTGCTCCTCGCCGCCCACTTCCATCGACAGCGCGGGCAGTTCCTCGTAGCCGACTGCCAGGTACTCGTCGTTCGAGACGACATCCCCGAGGCGCACGCGGGTCACGCCCTGGACGACCACGACGGCGCCGGCGTCCCCCTGCTCCACGCGGGTCACGCGGCAGATCGTGCCGACCTCGTGGAGGTCGTCCATGTCCGGTTCGTCCGTTTCGGGCTGGCGTTGCAGCACGGTGATCAGGCGGCGGTCCGACTCGACGGCGGTCTTCAGGGCCGCGAGCGACGCGTGGCGGCCGACCTTGATGGAGACGAACAGCTCCGGAAAGACCAGCGTGTCGCGCAGCGGAAGGACGGGCAACTCGTTCAACATCGTCACCGAAAAGTCAGGTCAGGTGTAATTTGGGTCCTGACCCGCCGGATTTCAACGGCTTTCGCACGGCCGCCCGGCGCGACCGTCCCCAGGCCCGGTTATGCCAGCCCCTGCACGCGCGCCGCTTCCTCCCGCACGCGTTCCGGGCCGCCCAGGACCTGGCGGTTGAAGCCCATGCGCTTGAACCAGTAGTGCAGGCCGAGCAGGTCGGTGAAGCCCATCCCGCCATGCACGATCGTCGCCGTCTTGCCCACGAACTGGCCGACTTCGGCCAGGTGCGCCTTGGCGTGACAGGCCATGAGCCGCGCCTCGTCCGGGACCTCGTCGAGGGCGTGGGCCGCGTACCAGAGCAGCGCGCGGGCCGGCTCGATCTCGGCCGCCATCTCGGCACACAGGTGCTTCACCGCCTGGAACGAAGCGATGACGCGGTTGAACTGCTCGCGCTGCTTGGCGTAGGCGACCGCCTGGTCGAGCATCTCCTGCGCGGCGCCGAGGGTGTCGGCCGCCACGATGACGCGCCCGAGGTCGATGACTTGCAGCGCCACGTCGGGGTCGCCGGAGCCCCGCAACGGTTCCGACGGGGCGCCGGAGAACGCGAGTTCGGCGATGCGCCGGGTCCGGTCGACCTGGGGCAGCAGGGTGGTCTCGACCCCGCCGGCGTCCGCCTGCACGAGGTGGAAACGGCGCGTGCCGTCCGCCACGAGGAAGGCGTCCGCGTCGGGGTCCAGCACGAACAGCGCCTTGCCGTGGAGCGTCCCGTCGTCGCGGGCCTCGACCGCCGCGCCCTGGCGGGCGCCGGAGAGTTCGGATACGGCGGCGCCGATGCGCAGGCTGCCGTCGGCGATGCGCGGCAGGTATGCGCCCTGCTGCGCCTCGTCGCCGGCCAGCCGCAGCGCGGCGACGGCGAGGACGGCGGTGGAGAGATAGGGCGCCGGCGCGGCGTGGGCGCCGAGGGACTCGGCCACCACCGCGGCGTCGAGCGCCGTGAGGCCGATGCCGCCGTGCGCTTCGGGCACCAGCACCGCGGGCACGCCCAGTTCGGCCAGGCCGGACCAGATGTCGTCGCCCCGGTCGTCCGGGTCGTCCGCGTACTTCCGCACCCGGTCGAGGTCCGCGTGGTCGTCGAGAAAGCGGTCGACGCTCTCGCGCAGGAGGCCCTGCTCTTCGGAAAGACCGAACTCCATGGCCCTAGCTCCCGGCGGGCATGACGGCCTTCGGTTCCCTCGGCATGCCGAGGCCGCGCTCGCTGATGATGTTCTTCTGGATCTGCGACGTGCCGCCACCGATGATGAGGCCGAGAAAGTACATGTAGTGGTTCTGCCAGCTGCCCTGGTCGCGCAGGTGCGGGCCCTTGCCGAACATCAGGCCGAACTCGCCCATGATGTCGATGCCGAGGCCCTCGAGGTCGTGCCGGAGTTCCGTCGCCTGCAGCTTCGTGATCAGCCGCGCGAGCCCGGTGTCGCCGCGGCCGTTGATGCGGGAGCTGAGGATGCGCATGTCGTTCATGCGCAGGGCCGTGACGCGCGCCTGGATCTTGATCAGCCGGTCGCGGAAGGCCGGGTTGTCGATGGCGCGCTGGCCGTCGACGGTCTCCGTCTTCATCAGCTCGACCAGGCGGTTCACCCGCGCGAGAGACGCGTTCGGGTCGCCGAGGGAGTCGCGCTCGTGGCCGAGGATCGCGTTCGCCACGTGCCAGCCCTCGCCGCGCTGGCCGACGATCTGGTCCTTCGGCACCCGGACATCGGTGAAGAACACCTCGTTGAAGTTGCTCGCCATGGTCATGTCGACGAGGGGGCGGATCTCGATGCCGGGGGTGTCCATGCGGAACAGGAGGAAGCTGATGCCCTGGTGCTTCTTCGCGTCGGGTTCCGTGCGCACGAGGCAGAAGATCCAGTCCGCGAGATGCGCCGTCGACGTCCAGATCTTCGAGCCGTTGATGACCCACTCGTCGCCGTCGAGCACGGCGGACGTGCGCAGGCTCGCGAGGTCCGATCCGGCGCCCGGCTCCGAGTAGCCCTGGCACCAGACCATGTCGCCCGCCAGCGTGGGCGGAATGAACTCGCGCTTCTGCTCCTCCGTGCCGAGTTCGAGCAGGGTCGGCACCAGCATGGAGACGCCCTGGCCGCCGAGTCCGCCGGGCACCTGCGCGGCGGCGAACTCCTCGCCGATGATGCGGGCTTTCAGGATGTCCGGCTCGCCGCCGTGCCCGCCGTACTCGACCGGGATGGTGCGCGCCGCGTAACCGTGCTCGATGAGCAGTTTCTGCCACCGTTTCACCGGCTCCGAACGTATCCCCTGGCCGCGCGGCGCCTGGTCCCGGTGCGTCGCGATGAAGTCGCGGACTTCCTCGCGGAACGCGTCGTACTGCGGGCCGTAGGACAGGTCCATGGCTTGCCTTCCCTCGGGTTGAAAGGCGTGAGAGTCTACAAGAACGCCGCATCCGGGTCGCATGTGGATCCTTGAACGACTACGCGCCGAAGCTCGGCAACATGGCCGTCCTGCAGGACCGCTACAACCGGGAGGTCCATCCCGAGTGGCGCACCCGCGGCTATGCTTACTACCGGGCCGTCTGGATCGAGTGCGCGGAACTGCTCGACCACTTCGGCTGGAAGTGGTGGAAGCGGCAGGACGCGAACCTCGAGCAAGTGCGCCTCGAGGTCGTCGACATCTGGCACTTCGGCCTCTCCGACCTGCTCCGCGCCGGCCAGCTGGACCAGGCCCTTGCGGACCGGATGACCGCCCGGAGTGCGCCGGCGCCCGGCGCCGACCTGCGTGGCGCCGCGGAAGCGCTGGCGCTCGCGACGCTCCGTGCCCGCGCGTTCGACGTCGACGCGTTCGTGGACCTGATGAACGCGGTGCCCATGTCCCTCGACGAACTGCACGACCTCTACATCGGCAAGAACGTGCTCAACGCCTTCCGCCAGGCGCACGGGTACCGGGACGGCACGTACGTGAAGACCTGGGACGGACGCGAGGACAACGAGCACCTGTCGGAGATCGCGCGGAGTCTCGACGCGGCCCTGCCGTCGTACGCGGACGACCTGAAGGCGGCGCTCGAGGCGCGTTACGCCGCGCTGACCTGACCGCGCCCGTGCTGCTGCGCATCGAGCCGCCGTACCTGCTCTTCGCGGGGGACGCGAAGGACGCGCTCGCGGCCAAGACCGGACAGGGCATCGTCGACTGGCGGCCGGATCGGTGTCTCGGCCAGTTGCGTTTGGCGGGCTGCCGTGCGGACCATGGTCTGCCGGACCTGACGGTCGCGGAAGGCGCCGCGCGGGGCGCGAAGACGCTCGTGATCGGGACGGTGGGGCCCGGGGGCGTGCTGCCGGAGACATGGGTGCCGGTCCTGGTCGATGCCGTGGAATGCGGCATGGACGTGGCCAGCGGGCTGCACACGCGGCTTGGGAGCTTCCCGGACCTGCGCGCGGTGGCCGAGCGCCATGGGCGGCGGCTCGTTGACGTGCGCGTGCCGGCCCGGGATTTCCCGACGGGCTCCGGACGCCGGCGGCCGGGGAAGCGGCTGCTGACCGTCGGCACCGACTGTGCGGTGGGCAAGAAGTACACCGCGCTGGCCCTGGAGCGGGCCCTGCGCGAGCGGGGCGTCGACGCCGACTTCCGGGCGACCGGGCAGACCGGGATCCTGATCGCGGGGGAGGGCGTCGCGGTGGACGCGGTGCCGGCGGACTTCATCTCCGGTGCGGTTGAGGTGCTCGCGCCCGCCGCGGCCGACGACCACTGGGACGTGGTGGAAGGGCAGGGCTCGCTCTTCCATCCCTCGTTCGCCGGGGTGTCGCTGGGACTCCTGCACGGCGCCCAGCCCGACGCCTTCGTCGTGTGCCACGAGCCGACCCGGGACACGATGCGCAACGTCCCGGCGTCCATGCCCTCGGTGCGCGACGTGATCGAGGCGACGTGCCGGCTCGGGCGCCTCACGAACCCCGACATCCGCTGCGTCGGAGTCGCCGTGAACACCGTGGCGCTTGGCGACGACGACGCGCGCCGCAGCCTCGACGCGGTCGCCGGGGAACTCGCCCTGCCCGCGACCGATCCGGTGCGATACGGCGTGGAGCCCCTCGTCGACCGGCTGCTGGACGGCTGAGCGGCGATGGTTCTCTCCATCAACGCCAGGGCCGAGTCCTGGGAGCTTGCGGCGCCGTTCTCGATCTCGCGCGGCACGAAGTCGCGTGCCGACGTGGTGGTCGTGACGGCGATGGACGGTGGCTGCGAGGGACGGGGGGAATGCGTGCCGTATGCGCGCTACGGGGAGTCGGTGACGGGGACGCTGCGGGCGATCGAGGCGTTCGCCGGAGCCTGTCGCGACGGCTCGCGCGAAACGCTGCTGGACGCGATGCCGCCGGGCGCCGCGCGCAATGCCGTCGACTGCGCGCTGTGGGACCTCGAGGCCAGACGCCGCGGGATGCCGGTCTGGGAGCTGGCGGGCCTCGCGCCGCCCGAACCGGTCGTGACCGCGTACACCATCGTGCTCGACGAGCCCGCCGCCATGGGCGCGGCCGCGGGACGCAACGCCGCCCGGCCGTTGCTGAAGATCAAGCTGGGCGACGAGCCGGGGCGCGACATCGAACGGCTGCGCGCGGTGCGGGAGTCCGCGCCCGATGCGCGTCTCATCGTGGACGCCAACGAGGGCTGGACCATGGCGGGTCTCGAGTCCGTCGCGCCGGCGGCGGCCGAACTGGGGGTCGAACTGCTCGAACAGCCGTTGCCGGCGGGCGCGGACGAGGCCTTGGCCGGCCTTGACGCGTCCGTGCCGCTCGGCGCCGACGAGAGCCTCGCCGGCGACATCGACCTGGCGGTCCTCGCGGAGCGCTACCAGGTGCTCAACGTCAAGCTCGACAAGACGGGGGGACTGACGCGCGCGCTCCGGCTCGTCGCCGAAGCCCGGACGCTGGGCTTCGATATCATGGTCGGCTGCATGGTGGCCACTTCGCTCAGCATGGCGCCCGCCCTCCTGCTCGCGCGGGACGCGGCGTTCGTCGACCTCGACGGGCCGTTGCTGCTCGCGGCCGACCGGCCCGACGGCCTGCGCTACGAGAACGGCCGCGTGGCGTTGCCGCCGAGGGGCGGGTGGGGGCAGCGGTGAGTGCGGTCGACCGCTGGGTCTGGCGCGACGGGGAGTTCGTGCGCTGGGGCGACGCCACCGTCCACATCCTCGCGCAGAGCCTGCAGCGCGGGTCCCTCGCGTTCGACTACACGAGCGTGCACGAGGCGCGCGGCGGGGTGGCGGTGTTCCGCCTCGGAGACCACATCGACCGGCTCCTGCGCACCTGCGAGATCATGGGACTGCCCATCGCGTACACGCGCGCCGACCTGATCGACGCCTGCGCCGAGACCGTGCGCAAGAACCCCGGCTCGAAGTCCCTGAAGATCAGCGCGCTCATCCCGTCGATAGAGGCGGAACTAGTGCCGCAGGACCCGCGGGTCGGCGTGTTCGTCTGCGCGTACGACGTGGTCGCGGACGTGATCGCGCAGCACGGCGGCACGCACCGGTGGGCCGACTCGCTGTCGCTCAAGATCGAGCGCGACATCACCAATCGCCGCCCCGACATCATCCCGCCGCAGGCCAAGATGGCCGCCAACTACACCTCCGCGATGTTCGCCAAGTGGCGCGCGCGCCAGGAAGGGTTCGACGAGATCGTCCTGCTCGACAGCGACGGGTACGTTGCGGAGGCGCCCACGTCGAACATCTTCGTCGCCGGACCCGAAGGCCTCGTCACGCCGCCGGAACACAAGGTGCTGCACGGCATCACGCGGGCCTCGGTCATCGAACTTGCGAGATTCCTCGGCATCCCGTGCGCGATCCGCGACCTGGCGGTGGACGACCTGCACGCGGCGCAGGAGGTCTTCCTGACCGCGAGTTCGGTGGGCGTCTGGCCGGTGGCGCGCATCGACGGAGAACCGGTCGGCAACGGCGCACCCGGCGCCCGCGCGGTCAGGCTGAAGGACGCGCTCGGGCGCATCTGGCGGGGCGAGGAACCCGAGTTCGAGCGCTGGCTGCACTACGTGGGGTAGGCAGCGCGATGCGCCCACGCGTCGTACTCGTCTTCAGCGGTAAGGCGAGCGAGCCCCTGGGACTGGACGACCAGTGGCGGGACGAGGTACGGGACGCTCGCGGCTGGCGGTCTCTCGGGCGGGCGGAACTGGAGGGCCGCCCCGCAGTGTACTGTCAGCATCTGTCGCAGGGCTGGGCGAGGGCTGCGTGCAACGTTCCCTGCAGGAGGTGGGGCGGCTTGTGGGGCGTCCGGGTCGGAATCCGACATCCCGCGAGCGGTAGTGGCGGAACGCAACCCCTGGGGGAGCCATGGCATCGGACAAGCCCTAGGGTCACGGCAGGGGTCGCCATGTCCCACGTGCCGGCGGTGGGGGCGGCGTCGGACCTCGGCAACACCCGCGACGACCACTGGAAGCCTCTGTTCGACGGCTTCGACTTCTCCCGCAAGTGGATCGCGGAGCGGCGCCCGGACGTGATGGTGCTGGTGTACAACGACCACGCCACGGCCCTCGACCTGAACCTGGTGCCGACCTTCGCCATCGCCTGCGGGGAGGAGTTCGAGATCGCGGACGAGGGGTGGGGACGCCGTCTGGTCCCCAACGTGCGGGGCGCGCCGGACCTGGCGTGGCACGTGCGCCAGGCCGTCATCGAGGACGGCTTCGACCTCACGTCGGTGGGCAACTTCCCGACTCCGAGCCGGGTTGATCGAGCGTCTCCAACCTGCCGAGTGCCCACACCCGCTTGGCAAGCTCCGGGGAACCTCCCGATTGCCGCGCCTCCTTGCGCAACGCGCGCACCAACGCGTTGCGGTCGGCAAATGCCCTGATCGTCTCCTTTCCGTGCGCATAGGTCGGTTTCGGACGCTTCTGCCCATCGCTGCCGAAGACGAGGCAGCCGGTGACCGGCGTGCCCGGCGCCCACTGGCGCACCTCTTCGACGTTGGCCGCGATGTTCCGCAAGACCTTGGGGAAATCCCGTCTTGGAACGCGGGCGTGCTTCGTTTCGATCACCCACAGGCCGTTGGGCGTCGCAACCAAGTGGTCGATGTCGCCGATCGGCGCGACCTCCTCCACATGGTGCGCCACGGCGCAGGAGTCCGGGGTCAGCGCGTACTCGATCGCTTGGCCGATCGTTGTCTCGGCGCGTGCCCCCTTCTTCATGTCCGCCAACGGCCAACCGCGCTTCGCCTGGTACAAAGCTGCCAACAGCAACCCCGCACCGGGCAGCAGCGTCGACCAGGCGATCAGTTCGGAGGACCCCGCCGGACCGCGTGTCGCCAAGAGCACCACACCGGCACCGACAAGCCAGCCGAGTAACTACTCGCCCCCCTGCGCCTGATCGGGCGTGGCGTCGTGGGGCGGCTGCTCGACCATGTCGGCGGCGTTGCCGTTGAGGGCGATCTGTATGGCGGCGATGGGGTTGTAGCCCT
>JAJDVW010000074.1 GCA_022825925.1 Pseudomonadales bacterium
GGACTTCCTGGACTGTTCGTACGGGTTCCGGCCCGGACGCAGCGCGCACCAGGCGCTGGAAGCGCTATGGCAGGGACTGATGTCGCTGGGCGGTGGCTGGGTGATCGATCTGGACATCCGGAGCTTCTTCGACGAGGTGGATCGGGGCCACATGCGGGACTGTCTGGGCGCTGGCCCCAGAAGGGGCTCGCCGCGGTGCTGGCGAACCTGCGCCGGGAGCCTTGGCGGCACCCTTCGTGACGACTCCGCCGCGTTCACGACCAGCGCAATAGCAGCCGGCGTACCCGCCGAGGGCACGCATCGCCCCGGTCCCCGGGATGCCGCCCACGCGGCCCGCCGTAGCGCCTCCGAGCACGCCTTCAAGCCGCCACCCTCGCTCATGCCGCCACCCTCGCTCATGCCGCCACGTTCATATAACGACCGCATCCATAACCGAAGGTAACAAAAGCCCCCGAACGACCTATGCGATGGTAGATCGGTGACGCATCCGGGCTAGTCGCCGCGCCGCGCGGGGATTCCGGAAGCGCAGTCACCGTCCTGCCTACGGTTGGCGCCAGTCCGTCGCGAGCAGACTGAGTGCTTCCGGAGCTCCTTGGCACTCAAGCGCCGGATAGGACCGCACCAGTCGGGTCAGATTCATGTACGCGGTTGGAACCTCAGCGAATCCGCCATCGTCATCCGCAGCGTAGACGCCATAGCGGATGCCGTCAGTTACCACCAGACGACGGCAATCGTCGCGCCCAGGTTCTTGGGCATAGCCCGCACCTTGAGACTTTGCGGACAGGCACGAAGACCCCAGCGGTTTGACCTCAACGACTGCTGACAGGCTCTCATCCTCACGCGGCAGGTGGTCGAACAATGCGACATCGATCTTCCGCCACTCAACCGCCATCCGTTGCGGTGTCCAACCCAACGCTCGCAGCAGCGGAACAACGAGGTACGTAACTGTTTCGGACTCGGATGGCCGTTTCGTTCGCTTGTACCATGACGCAATCTGTGAAAGCGCAAGCATGTTGTCAGTCAGGTCATTGATCGCGCCTGCGGCTGTGCCTTTGTCGAACAGGTATTCCGCTATCTCAGTGAGCGTGAGAGACGGAACGGGCTCGCCAGGTACGCACGAGGGCGGGAGTTCCGGTACGCCCCAGTCTTGTTCCTCCGTCTCCAACAGCCACTCGAACACGGCTCCTGACCTCGCCAGTTTCTGTACCGTGCCGCCCCACTTGAGCGCATGGACACCAAATTCCTTCGGCTTGCCGTTGTCCGGCTTCCATAGCCACCTCACCCGGCGCACTAGCTGGATATCCCATCCGTCGATGTCGCCGAAATCATCGAGCCACTCGACCGGGCCTTCAACCCGACCCACCCCGCATACGTACCTAGTACCCAATCTGAGAACAACCAAATCGCCTGTCTGAATGTCCTCGTGGTACTTCCGGATCAAGTCGATCTTCCGCGCCGTCTCGCCGTCGTCGCGAAGGCGGACCGCACAATCCGGCCACACCCCGGCATAACCTGGACCAAAGAGAACGACGCCCCAACGCAGGCACAACTCCCAATACGACCGGTCAGTGTCGCCAGCCGCAATCTGCCAGACCTCCCTGTTTTCGACATTCATTCAATAGCCCTCGTCCTTCCCGGACTGCCCTGAGCGCGTCTCGTTCGCCGGGCACTCGCGCCATTTCGCCGTACCGACGTTTCAGGTAGTCGCGTGTCTGCGGCTTCGGTGCGTTCGCGCACACCAACGGAAGCAGATCTTCGGTTGCCACCCCTTGAACCGGCCCGGGCGCGTAAGTGCGGCCCAGATGGCGTGGATGTCCGAACCAAACGAATCCAAAGCCTCCGACGTGACCCTCTGCATCAGTTCCCCGTTTGCGCGAGGAGCGACATGAAGGAGTGTGACCACGTCAGCGTTCATCTCCCCGGCTCTCTCCATCGCCGTACAGAGCAGTTGCTGCCGCATCAATTGGTCGAAGGGATCGAAGAACAGCAACTCGAAGGGGACATCACCTGCGATCTGGCAGTCCGGTTTCTCCAGGTGTTCGCGATAGATGCAGTCGAGGCGATCCGTCTTCGACCGGCTACGGCTATGTCGCAGGTCCACCCCCTTCGCGTAGTACTCGGTGTACTTCCACTCGCCGGCCACAACCTGTATTCGGCCGTCCGAACGGCGAAACCTCATGCAGAAATCCAGACTGGTGAAGTTCGCGCCCCGAGTGCGACCGTCGTCCGTCGCCACCTTGCCGCGCAACCGCTCTCCGAGGTAGTTCTGCTTGCCGATCCACTCGAAGGCGACGTACGGGGCGGTGCCGTCCCGCATAGCGCAATCGGCGTCGATCTCGAGCATCTCCGTCACGTCGTATCCGAGACCTCGAAGAACGGCGCCAAGTTGATCCGCAGCCTGTACGAACGGGAACCAGAAATTGACGCAACAACTCTGCGAGCAGCACAGGTGGTTGCTCGGACCGTTTCCCTTCCCGTCATGCCACCCGATCGCTCGATCCTCGAAGTAAGCCAGTGCCGCCTCGCGGATCCCAGCTTCCGGATTTTCCTTGCTGAAATCCTCGTGCAGACAGAAGTCCCGGCGCGCCTTGCGGTACATCCCACTCCGACACGCCCGTTCGCTGAACAGCGTGGGCTTGAGCGGCACCAGCCGCATCTTCTCGCCCTCTCTGAAGGTCACAATCTCGTTCTCCGTTGCTTCAGCCGACAATCCTGACAGCGACCTCGCTTGTGGTCCACATCGGCTGCACGGGATGCGTTTAGGCGTTCCGCACCAGCCTTGCGATCCCGTCCGGCACGACACGCGTAACGTGCCCGAGATGCGCATCTGAACTGCTTCCCGCGCTGTGGCACCCCCCGCGTGACGGGTTTCCGCGGCTGACGCGAGCGACAAACCTGCGACGCGGGACGCCAGAGGGTCAACGAAGGCCGTCCCGTCTCCTGACGAGGACGCCGGTTCTCGACGACCGCGCCTCGCACGCGCCGCACTCCCACCGGGTCCCCCGGACTGCCGTCCCGGTCGCGGGCGTCCGCTTGTCTGCGCCATCCCCGCGACCGGTCGTCCCGAGACGCCACAGCTTCGCATCTTCCATAGCCGGCTGCGCGACGGATCGCGGTTGCGCGGTCCGGCCAGTCCGCACTTCGCAAGAATGCGGCGCTTGTCCACAGCATTTCCACGGAGATCTCCACCGGAATCGCGCCCCACAGTCGCCTCGTTTTCGGAAACGCGGACCAGGGTATCGAACCAGGCCACTGTGGCGAGCGTGACAGCCACGCCAGATCGCCCTCCAGCGCCACCGGGTCGGCTCCTGCGAGTCCGTCGCCATCAACGATGCTCAATGCCTCGACGACAACAGCCGCCTCCTCGGCGCGTTCCCTGTCCGCCGGGCCATTGATAGCCCGAAGCGCCCTTCTGGCCGTCGTCAATCTCTCTGACGCCGCCGACGCGACCGCAGCGCCGGCGGAGGAGGCGCGTCCGCGTCTGGACAGGGCGAGGGCAGCGGCCTTCCCCGCGTGCTTCGCTCGTGGCGCCGCACGACGAATTCGTACAGGACCGATCACCCCCACATGAGGACAGGTCACCATCTGTTGCCTGATCTCTCCCGCTTGGACGAGGACGCCGCCGCTTCCATCGGAATGCGACGCAGAACGGTGCCAGCGGCGTAGGTCTGCTCATCCAGAGGTCGCGCCCTGGAGAGCTTGGCAGTCGTGGACACGATCTCGACCTGACCGATCAGCTGCTCCTCGCTCCCCAGAACCTCGCCAGTGTCCGGATCGACGAACGACTCGCCGACCGAGTATGCGGCGAGCACGTCGCCCACGCCGAAGAACACGTCGCCGTAGTTGAGCACGAGCACGCCATCCCCCTGAACGCCGATGATCTTCACCGGGATGCGGTTCGTGACGATCGCTTCCGCAATGCGCGTGGCGACTACGCGCTGCACGTCCGCGAACGGATCGGCGCTGCCCGACGACTGCTGCACACCGCCGACAGAGAAGGCCGAGCCCGTCTCGACGGTCCCGGAAACCTCATCCGCCACGACGATGCGGCCGCTCGAGACGTCCGTGACCTTGAGGTCCACGCCCATGGAGACCGAAACCTTGCTGGTGCTCAGGCCGCCCCCTGCCACCTGACGCCCGCGGCGTCCCAGCAGCGAACCGACACCGGAGGAAGTCGAGATCGAGGTCTTGTCCTCGGTGGCCCCGAAACGAGTGACGCTGCCGATCACGAGGTAGTCGACGCCGGACAGCCCCCCAAGGCCGCCGCCCGCAGTGGTCAGCCCCGTGGCGGCCAAGCCCTGCTCCTCGAGGATCTGGGTGAGCTGGCCGCGTTCCATCACGTCCATCTTGCCCGCCTTGATGATGGAGGTCTCCAGCATGCGCCGGAAGCCTTCGGCCAAGTCCTGGTTGCAGTCGTAGTGGGAGCGATCCCATCCTTCGCAAGAAATGTTCTGCGCCGACACGTCGATGCCGCCGATGGCGACGACAGGCTTATTGGCCGCCGTGGCCGCCGCCGAGAGTGTCAGCGAAAGAGCAATGAGCAGTGTGCGTAGCATAGTAGTGCGCCTTATATCTGCTGAAGGAAACCGGCTGGCGCCGGGCCTTTGCAGACACCTGCGTTGAGCACGCGAAGTGAACCCCGCTTATTCGCCCCAGGCTTGGGGAGCTACCCCGCGCCGATACGTGGCTGTTGTATTCGGCGGGCAACCCGGCAAACGGGATGCCCAACACAGATGTCTGCGCGATCTAAAGTACCATAGCCGCCTATCGCGAGCAGGGAACCCGAACCCGGTTCGCGCTCCCGATCGCCAGACGCGCATGCGCCAGACGGTCGCAAAACGCGCCGACAGGGTGCGCGTGGTCCCACCGCTGAACCAGTAACCGCGCTCGTACGCGTTCTGGACAAGAGAAGAAAAACGTTTTAAATCAGCATGTTGATGGAATTGTGGCACTGAGGTACTGTTCGCGCGGTGTTCCTTTGGCCCAGTGGAACGTCTGGCCCGCCATGCGGCGGTGTCCCGTGTTGGTCAGCCGGGATCTGCTGCGAATCAAGGCGTCTCGTTGGGTTACCCTGCGATGTGCCCGATCGTTCTCCCGTTGCAGCCGGGGATGCTGTTGGCCGCCGCTGGCGGCTGCGTCTCGTTGTTTGAAATGGCGGCGGAACCCTCCTTGGGGAGACTCTCGGCCTGACGCTTGAGGTCCAGGCGGTGGAGAAGGCGCTCGGCTCGTTCCGAGCCGACATCGTCTGCCGGGAGGAAGCTGGATCGTACGTCCTGATTGAGAACCAGCTTGAGCGAACGAACCACGATCACCTCGGCAAGCTGCTGACCTACGCGGCGAGCCTTGAGGCCGTGACGGTTGTCTGGCTCGCTGCGACATTCAGGGAAGAACACCGAGCGGTGCTGGACTGGCTAAACCGGATCACGCCTAAGGAATATCGGTTTTTCGGCGTGGAGATCGAGGTGTGGCGGATCAGAGACTCCCCCGAAGCGCCCAAGTTCAACGTCGTGGCAATGCCGAACGACTGGTCCAAGTCCGTCGCGGCGACGGTCAGCGACGCAAGGCTGTCCGGGGGCAGGCTCAGGCAACTCGAGTACTGGTCCGCGTTCCAGGCGGTTCTCGATGCTCAGGACGGGCAGGTCGGCGGCAACCGGAAGCCTCAACCGGTGGGCTGGATGGAGTATCCCATCGGCCGCACCGGCTTCGCTCTCGCTGCGGTAAACGAACACGCGGGACAAGTGGGTTCGCGTGGATCTCTACATCCGGGGTGCGAATGCGGCGGAGCGTCTGCAAGGGCTTGAGCGTCAAAGAGATCAGGTGGAGCGCGACCTCGGCTACCAGCTTGAGTGGGGCGATCAGTCTCCCACTGCCCGCGACCGCCGTATCGGGTGCTACCTTCGGGATGCGGATCCAGAGGATGAGTCGGATTGGTCGCGGCAGCACGAATGGCTGGCAACGCGGCTGAACGAGTTCCACGGCGTGTTCGTGGAGCGGGTCCGATCACTCTGACCAAGCAGTGTGCCTTTCAGACATGCGATGCCCGGCAAAAGATTAAAGGACTTTTGGCATCGTCCTGAAACCCTTCGAATCCGCACTCCTGCGGTGGGCTCGTCCCGATCGAATTCAGGTACGTGCGAGACCAGGCTCGTCCCGTCTCGAATTCACGCACGTACGAAACCGGGCTCGTCCCGTCCCTTCGCATGCGTGCATGACGTCAAGACGGGCGGCCACGAGGGCCGCTCCTACAGCCGCTCTTGCATGGAAGTACGCCCTCGGCGACGGGGGAGAAGCCTACACTTCCTCGCGCGTCAGCGGTCGGGGAAGCTCCCCCGGCTGAAGGCTCCTACGGCGACTCCGCGTCCGAGGCCCCGTAGCCGAGTTGGCGCTCGAGCGTCTCGTAGTCCACGTAGTCGAGATGGTGCACGACCTTGCCGCCGGCCACGGTCAGGATGGTGACTCCGGGCGTGTCGAAGCTGCGTGGGCCGCCCTCCGTGCCCATCGCCTCGCCGTCGAGACGACCCCGGTAGCGGACGACCAGCGTCACGTGGCGCCCGGAGGCGAAACCGTCTTCGACGACGGCTTGGGCGTCGGGGTCCGTGCGGTTGGCCTGCAGGTAGTCGAGGAAGGTCTCGAGATCTTCGGCATCGGTGATGACCATCTCGTGGCCTTCGGCGGTCGGATCGGAAAACCGGAACCCCGGCCCGGTCAACGCGCGCACGCGATCCCATTGGCCGGCGTGCAGCGCTTCGAAATAGCCGCGGCCGACCTCGAGACTGCCGCGCTGCGGCTCGCTCGCCTCGGCGCTCATGGCGGCTAGGCAGCAGGTGTGCAAGAGGGCGAGTACGAGAGTCCGTCGGACAGGAAGGCGCATCGATTGGTACGCGGCAGCCAGAGCAGGATGGCGAAGAGCGTAGCACGGGGTCAGGCCCGCCGATGCGTCTCCGCCGCGAGGGCCCCGAACAGGACCGTGATGCCGACCAGCGCGACCGCCGAGACCCAGAGGGGCGCGTCGAGTCCGTACAGGTCGCCGAGCCAGCCGAGCAGGATGGGACCGATGACGTAACCGGTGTCGCTCACCATGCGATAGGAACTCATGGCGGCGGCGTTCGCGCCCGGGGGCGCCGAGTCGGCCGCGTAGGCCGCCGGCGCCGCGCCGCTCGCGGCCACCGCCCCGCCCCAGATCATGGCGGCCGCCAGGAACCAGGCGTAGTCCGGCGCGAGACTGAACGAGAGCATCGAGACGCCCGTGAACACGGTGGCCGGGACGATGACGGACTTGCGCCCGTAGCGGTCCGCGAGCGCGCCGGACGGATATGTCAGGACGAGCCCCACGATGCTGCCGAGCGCGAAGCCGAGGCCGATCTGGGTCGCCGACAGGGAGAGCCGTTCCTGGGCGAGGATGGGGACGATGCTGAAGAGCGCCCCCGTCCGCGCCACCGCGTTCACCAGGCTGATGAGGCACACGAGGAGGAAGCCGGTGTTGGCCGCGAGCGTCCGGAGCTGGCCGCGCAGGCTGGCGAGGGCGGCGCGTCCGGCGCCGTGGACCGCGCCGAGTCCCCGCGTCTCCGCCACGCCGAACCAGGCGACGGCCGTCACGACCGCGCTCGCGACGCCGTACAGGAGGAACGGCGCGTCCAGCCCGAACCGCTCCGCCAGGTAGCCGCCGGGGAAGGGCCCGATGCCGACCGCGAACAGGAAGACGCCCTGGTAGATGGCCATGACGCGTCCGCGGGTCGCGGTCCGCGTGATGTCCGCGAGCACGATCATCCCGGCGGTCATCACGATCCCCGCGCCGGCCCCGGCAACGAACCGGGCGAGCACCAGCTCCGTATAACTGCCCGCCACGGCGCACCACAGGTTCCCGAGCGTCGACACGCCGCCGCCGACGGCGAGCGCGCTCCGGCGTCCGAACCGGTCGGCGACCCGGCCCGTCGGGACGCTGCACAGCACGCGCGCCAGCCCGTAGATCGCGACCGTGGCGCCGATGGCGGCCTGGGAGACGTCGAAGGACTGCGCGTAGAGCGGCAGCACCGGGATCACCGCGCCGAAGCCGAGCTGGTTGATGGCGATGAGCACGCACATCCAGACGAGGACGCGTCGCGCGTCGCGCTCGGGGCGCTCGGAGCGTTCGATCATGCGCGTCGGTCCCTGCGAGCGCGTTTGACATCGGCCGGCCCCGCACGCAACGTGACCGGTTCCTGGTAGCGCGACCGGAGAGCCCGATGTCCGAAACGACGGAGTTCATGCAGGAGATGCAGGAGAGCCAGCAGCCCTACGCCATGGCCAGCGAGCCGTCGATGTCGTTCCGCGCGCAGGGCTACGACTACGACCACGAAGTCCTGGTCACCCTGCCGGCCTCCCACCCGGTGTCGCCGGACCGCTCGTACCCCGTCGTGTGGGCCATGGACGGCGTCGTGATGCACCGGCTGGTCGCCGGCATCGTCGACATGTACACGTTCGGCCAACGGACGCCCGAGACGATCGTCGTGAGCGTCGGGCACGCAAGCGAACAGGGCATGGCCGGCTTCGCGAAGCGGGAATTCGACCTGCACCCGCCGGGGTCCATCTTCGGGGACGACGAACTGGCGAAGAGCGTCTTGACCGAGGGCGCCGGCGGCGCCTTCGAGGAGATGTCCGCCGGCTTCAAGGGCGACCGGTTCCTCGACTTCCTCATCGACCAGCTCCGTCCCGAGCTGACCGAGCGCTACCGCATGAACGGCGATCACGCGCTGCTGGGGCATTCGTCGGGGGGATACTTCACGGGGTACGCGCTGTTCGCCCGGCCGGGCGGCTTCGGGCGCTATCTTATCGGGAGCGGCACGCACCCGCAGACGCTGGACATGGAGGCGGCGTACGCGGAGTCCCACGACGACCTCCAGGCGCGGGTCTTCGTCGGCTGCGGCGCCGACGAGGCGAACAACCTCGAGATGGCGGCGTCGCGGCTCGTCAGCCGGTCGGTGTTCCTGGCGGAGAACCTCCGCATGCGCCGCTACCCGTCGCTGGCCCTCAAGACCCAGCTCTACGCGGACCGCGACCACATCACGGTGATCCCGCCGATGTTCGCGGACGGGCTGCAGTTCCTCTACGCGGATGCCGCGGAGGAGCTCATGCCCCTCCTCGCGAAGGACGAAGCGGGCGCCCAGACCTGACCGCCGCCCGTCCCCACGGGATGTTCGCGCCCCTCGCGGTGCGCGACTTCCGCCTGCTGTTCCTGGGACTCCTGCTGGGCCAGGCGCTCACCCCGTTCCAGTTCGTGGCGCAGATCATCTGGGTACAGCTCAGCGCCCCGGAGGACCTGCGCATCGTGCTCGTCGGGCTGATCGCGGCGGTGCGCGGCGCCGGGATGCTGCTCTTCGGCCTCTACGGAGGGGCGCTCGCGGACCGCTTCGACCGGCGGAAACTCCTCATCGCCACGCAGCTCGCGGCCCTCGTCCTCAACGTCGCCATCGGCGTCGTGATGGTCGTCGGCAGCCCGGAGGGCGCGACGCTGGTCCTGTTCTATGCGCTCACCTTCGGCGCGTCCGCGCTCATGTCGATCGACCTGCCGACGCGCCAGGCCATCGTCCCGGACATCGTCGGACGCGAGCTGACTACGGCGGGCATCGCGCTCAACGCGGCGGGCGGGCAGATCGCGCTGCCCGTCGCGATCATGAGCACGGGATTCGTCATCGACGCGTTCGGGGCAGGCGTCGGCTATCTCGTGGGATCGGCGGCCCACGTCGCCCAACTGGCGGCGCTCGCGTTCATGCGCATCCGGACGGAACGGGGCGCTTCGCTGGGCCTCGCGCGACCTGACGGTCGCGTTGGGAGTTTCGCTGGCGCGAAACTCTTGTGGCGCAAGCGCCTCGCGCCGGGCGCCGCGCTAAGGGACATCCGCGCCGGCCTCGCGTACACGCGGCGGGAACCGGTGATCCTGTGGGTCGTCGTGCTCCTCATCGCGATGATGGGTTTCGGGTTCCCGGCGGTCGCGAACCTGGGGCCGACCTGGATCACCACGGTGGTCGGCGTGCCCGTGCGCGACTTCGGGCTGGTGGCGGCGACCTGGGGGATCGGCGCGCTGCTGGCGTCGATGACCCTCGCGCGGTTCTCCCGGTACGAACGCAAGGGGCGGATCGTGGCCGTGTCGGCGCTCGTGTTCGGGCTCTCCTTCCTCGTCTTCGGCGGCGGCCACACGGTGGCGAACGCCGTGATCGGCAACTTCGGCCTCGGCGTCTCCATGGCGAGCGCGCAGATCGCCGGGACCGCGCTGATCCAGTTGATCGCGCCCGCGGACTTCCGGGGCCGGGTGATGAGCCTGCTCAACCTCAGCATGGGCGTCGCGCAACTGGTCACGCTGCCGCTCGCGGCGCTCGGGCAGTGGATCGGCCTGGAGGTGCTCTTTCCGGCCCTCGCGCTGTCGTTGCTGGCGGTGACGGGTACCGTGCTTGCGACGCGCCGGGCGCTGTGGCGCGTCCATTTGTGACCGGAGGAGAGGTGTGACCGGAGGAGGGGCCAAGCTCAGGGCGTCCCGCAGGAGTCCCCTTCGTACAGTCCGATGTCGTCGATCCAGACGTCCAGGGCGCTCTGGGCGAAGTCGAACGCCACGCGCGCCTTGAGATCGGTCTCGGTCACGGTGAACGTGTGGCTGAAGGACTGGAAGTTGAACGTGAGGTCCGCCCGGTGCTGGCCCCCGCTCAGGTTGCGCCAGTCGTCGAGGTTCGTGTCCACGTAGGCCGTCATGAAGCGCACCCCCTGTGCGCGGGCGCGGTAGCAGAGCGTGTACTCCTGGCCCGCGGTCACGAGGACGGCGTGGCTGAGCTGCACGCGCCAGGGGTCGTCGTGGGGGTTGTCGACCTGGGCGCGGACACTGCCGGCCACCTCGTCGACGGACCCGACCAGTTCCAACTTGTTCCAGTTGTTGGCGAACTGCCCGGCGGTGAACGCGCCGCCGCTCATGATGAGGTTGCCGCTGCGCGCCGGCGGGTCCGACTGCTCCGAGAAGAACATCAGGTCGTTGCTGAACAGGCCCGCCGGGTTCTGGACCTGCAGGAAGTGCAGGCCGCCGGGTTCGGGCTCGTCCGTGAACTCGACGATCGCGATCTCGTCGTCGCAGTCCGGCAGCGTGCCCGTCTCGCAGCGCACGCGCGCGTCCGCCCTGCGCCCGTCGACGAACACCGACGCGTCCTCCTCCACGTGGCGCGCGCTGATGCGCAGGGTCGAGGTGTCGGTGAGGAACGGGATGTCGACGTTGCGCGTCTGCGCCTCGATGGCCGACGCCTGCCACAGGGCCGGCTGGCGGAAGTCGACGTCGACGCCCGCACCGGCGCGGCCGGTGAGCGTCACCACCATCTCGCCGTTGCCGGCCCGCTGCCGGAGCTTGTGGCCACCCCACGCGCCGCGGCCCCCGACCGCCTCGTAGCGGCCGTTCCGGTACTCCATGACGACCGGCTTGACCGTGCTCGGGGCGTCGGCGTCGGCTCCTTCCGGGCGCAGGACCGCGCCTTCGCCGCGCAGCACGATGCCGCCGTCGGTCGCGGCCTGTTCGAGCACGTTCATCAGCCTGACGGTCGAGGCGTCCCGCGCGGTGTCCGCGTTCAGCGTGAGCTGCCGGGCGAAGGCGCCGTGGAAGCCGGTGCTGCCCTGGCGGACCATTTGCCAGATGTCCGACGACGCGCCCGCGAGGATCCACATGTCGCGCTCGGGGAACGTGTCGTCCATGCGTACGATCGTCATCAGGTCGACGATGTTCAGGCGCCCCTGCGGCAGCATCATCCAGCGGTCGTAGGCGCCCCGCCAGGTCGGTGCGTCCATGCCGGTGCCGGGGGTGTTCGTGCTCACGAGGAAGGGCGGCCGGTGGCAGGAGCCGCAGGTCTGCGCGCCCGTCGTGTCGTCGCTGTCGTTGACGAAGCTGAACTCGAAGAAGCCGCGCACGCCGGCGTCGGTCAGCACGTTGTCGACCGGCCGCTCGGGGGCCGGCGGGTAGGGGATGCTCAGGATGAAGCGCGCCAGCGCATCCCGGTCCTCCGCGCCCATGAGCCCGGCCTTGCCCTCGTCGTTGGTCGGGCAGTCGGCCTGGTCGCACATGGTGTTCGCCATCGTGCCGTCCACCAGGAACCGCGTGCAGCTCTCCGGGTCGTCGAGTTCGCAGTTCGGCTCCACGTCGGCGTTGATGGAGGACGTGTTGCGGCCGCCGAACGGGTCCCCGGGGATGCCGTCCCAGTGGTAGGGCGCCGTACCGCGCAGGCCTCGCACCGGCATGGTGAGCCGGGGCGGAATCTGCGTGCAGCCCTCGACGTCGCACTCGGGGGTGGCGAGCACCCACAGGAGCTGGTCCGTGTGCCCGTCCGGGTGGCAGCTCTCGCAGGAGAACGTGCCGGTGGAGGAAGCGTCGGCATCGTTGAAGGCGATGCGTCCCTGCCGGAGCCCGGGGTCGGTCGGATCGTCCAGTTGGATCGTGGCCGTCACGCTCGACGCCGACCTGGTGGAAACGTCCACCAGCGACACCGTGTTAGAGACAGTGTTCAGCACCCAGGCCTCGCTCGGCGCGCCGTCGGAGTCCGACACCAGCGCGATGCCCCGCGGCACGGCGCCCACGGCGACGCGGCCGAGGACGTCGCCGGTCTCGGCGTCCACGGTGAAGAGCTTGTCGGAGCCCGCGGCGGTTGCCACGAGCGTCGAGTCGTCGTCGCTGACGCGGATGCCGAAGGGCGTCGCGAGCGCCATGCCCTCGGCGGGATGCTCCGGCGGCAGCGGCTCGAGATCGAAGCGTTCCGGGGACCCGCAGGCGGCGTCCGTGCAGGGCACCCGGGTGATCTGGTTGAGGAAGGCGCGGTTCTCCATCTCGTCGAGACCGTGTCCCTGCGTGCCGGCGCGCCCGTTGGCGACGTTGCGGGCGTCGGCCTGGGCGACGAAGACCGTCCCTTCGCTGTCGACGGCGAGTCCGTAGAGCAGGGTGCCGAGCCCGGTGACGGTCGCCACGAGCGTGTCCGTTTCCGTGTCGTAGACGAACAGGTCGCGGTCCGGGACGCGCTCGTGGGTCACGATGTCGGCGTCGTAGCCGGTGGAGAGCACGTTGTTGTTGGTGAAGACATGCTCGACCGCGTTGAAGGTGCACGTGTCCCCGTCGATGCCGCTCGCGACGCACCCGGAAAGCTGGCTCTGGTTGTTGGACTCGAACGGGATCACGTAGAGGCGGTCGCCCCGCACCGCGATCGCCCGGGGGTCCTGCGCGCGGATGTCGAGGTGCCCCGTCACGGAGCGCGTGGCCACGTCGACGATCGCCACCCGGTTGGAAGGGGACAGGGCGACGTAGGCCTTGTCGTCGTTCGCGAAGGCAATGCCGACCGGTTCGTCGAAACGGGTCGCGAAGGTGTCGGGGTCGACGTCCTGCACCGTCGCGACCACCTGGCGGTACGTGTCGCTGTCGGCGTCCGTGTCGATGACGCTGACGGAGTCGGAAACGTGATTCGCGACCCACACCTCCTTGCCGTCGGGCCGCACCGCGACGCTCACCGGCTCGACGCCGGTGGAGATGCTGGCGACGACCGCTCGACTCGACGTGTCGATGACGTCGAGCGTGTCCGCGGCCGTATTCGCCGCGTACAGGAAGGCGCCGTGGACGGCGAGGGGTCGCGCGTGGGGACTCAGGAAGACGGGGTAGCCGACGGTGTCGCCGGTGGACTCCTCGGCGTCGGCAGCCGCGCCCATCGCAAGGAGCGCGACCAGCGCAACGGCGAGCGCAAACGTAACCGGCCCGCGGAAATCCGCGGGAGCGTAGCGTTCGGTCGAATTGTCGAGTTCCCCCATCGTCGGGATCCGGTGCGGGTGACGCCGGAACGGTAGCGCTCGATGAGCGTCAATGGGCGAGTATAGGCCGGTTGCGCGACTGGACAAGGCCCGCCGCCGCCGACCCGCGTCAGAACAGGCGCTCGAACAGCGGCCCCGCGACGCGCGAGCGGCCATTCCCGCGCAGATCCTTCCGGTCGGCCATGCGCCCGAGGGTCATCAGGGCCTTCGCCCCCAACCAGCGGACGGGCTCCACCGGCCACCTGGGGGGCATGTCGTCGACCCAGGCGAGTTCCACCAGGGGCGTGACGCGCTCGAGCACGAGGTCCGCGAGGACGCGGGCGGCGAGGTTCGATGCCCCCACCCCCTCTCCTGTGTATCCCCCGGCGGCGCCGAACCCCGCCGCCCGGTCGAAGGTGACGAACGGGCGGCCGTGGCGCGGCACGCCGAGCACGCCGCCCCAGCGGTGCGTCACCCGAGCATCGCCGAGGGCCGGCAGCAGGGCGCGCATGGACGCCTCGACGTCGGCGAGCGCGGGGTCGTCCGGCTCGACCCTCGGTCGTATGCCGGAGCCGAACCGATAGCCGACACGGCCGCCGAAGGCCAGGCGGTCGTCGAGCGTTCTCTGGCCGTAGATCGTGATGCGCCGACCGTCCGCGAACGTCTCGCGCCGGGCGAGCCCGAGTTCGCTCCAGGTGTCGGCGGACAGGGGCTCCGTGGCGACCATCATGGTATAGACCGGAGCCAGACGGCGCCGGTGGCCGGCGATGGTGTCGGTGTATCCCTCGGTCGCGCGCAGCACGATGTCGGCGCGGACGTTGCCTCGCGAGGTCTCGACGCGACCCGGCGCGATGGCGCGCACTGGGGTGCGCTCGCAGATCGCGATCCCCTTGCGGCGCATGGTATCGCCGAGGCCGCGAACCAGCCGCGCGGGGTGGATCGCCGCGCAGTGGCTGGTGTACGAGGCGCCGAAGTTCGGGCGGACGCCGATGCGTCGGGCGGACTCCCCCGGTTCGAGCCAGGTGAAGTCGTCGTCGGTGAAGCCGAGGGCGTGCTTGGCCGCCACGTACTCGCGGAACCCCTCCGCATGGCGCTCCGTGGTCGCGACGGCGAGGGTGCCGCCCTTGGCGAAGTGGCAGTCGATGTTCTCCGCCTGGCAGACCCGCCCGATCTCGTCGACGGTCTCCTGCATCGCGTGCAGCAGCGCGAGCCCCGCGTCCCGCTCCGGGCCGTGCAGGCGTTCCTCGATCCCGTCGGCCATGCCCATGCACCAGCCGCCGTTGCGCCCGCTCGCGCCGAAGCCGACGGTCTCGGCTTCGAACACCGCGATCCCGAGGTCCGGCCGGTGGCGGTTCAGGTAGTAGGCCGTCCAGAGGCCGGTGAAGCCACCGCCGACGATGGCGACGTCCACGCGCTCCGGGAGCGCGGCCGGAGGCTGCGGTTCCGGGAGGTCCTCCAGGGAATGGAACCAGAGGCTGCCGTTGTGGTGTCGCGGGAGCGTCATGCGGTCCGGTCGGCCCATGTTCGAGTTTCCTCCGTGCAGGATAGCGCGTGGCGCTATCACGAGCGACGCCGCACTCCGCCCCACTCCGGTCTCTGCTAGATTCCCCTCGATCCAACCAGTCGGGAACGCGCATGCTCAGGATCTACCACGTCAAGGGAACCTGCGGGTTTCGCCCCATCTGGCTCTGCGAGGAGCGCGGGCTCCCCTACGAGATTCGAGGTGATCGACTTCTCCGCGGAGTTCCGCTCGAGCCCGGAGTGGCGCGCGCTCAGCCCGACGGGGAAGGTGCCGGTGATGACCGACGGCGACCTCACGATGTACGAGTCGGGGGCCATGATCGACTACATCGTCGAGCGCTACGGCGGCGGGGACCTCGTGCCCGAGCCGGGCACGCCGGACAGCGCGCTCTGCCGGCAGTGGTGCTGGTTCGGGGAGGCGACGTTCGCGCGCCCCCTCGGCGAGATCGTCAACCACCGTCGCGTGGCGCCGGAGGGCGGCACCGTCGACTTCGTCGTCGAGGACTGCAAGGCGCGGGCGCGCCTGTGTCTCGATGCGCTCGAAGGCGCCCTGGACGGTGCCGACTACCTCGTCGCCAACACGTTCGGCGTCGCCGACATCATGAACGGCTACACCCTGCACCTCGCGGGCAACTTCGGCGTGCTGACGGACGACCACCCCAACCCCCCGGCCTACGTCGCGCGCCTGCGCGAGCGGCCCGGGTTCCAGGTGGCCGTGAACGCGGGCTGACGCGGCCCGACGTTCGGATCGGGTCAGTTCGCTCCGCGAGGAGCGCCGCGGGCGGCCCTGCCGCGGTCCGTCAGGCGGTACCTCTGGTTGCGCGCCCTGGGCGTATGCGGGCGGGTCATCTCGACATGCCCGCGCTGCAGGGCGGGAAGCAGGTACCGCTGCCGCAGGGACTTGCGGTCGCGCAGCCCGAGCGCATCCAGTAGCTCCGACGCGGACATCTCGCCGTCCATGACGGCCACCAACCTCAGAACTTGGGGGGTTTCTTGGGGGGATTCTTGGGGGGTTCGCAATGCTGCAAGTACCACTTCCAGCATGAAACCGATGAACGGAGTACTCGTCCCCTCGTCCGTACTCTGCTGGATGGCGCCGTAGTAGTCCATCTGCCTGGCGTGGACCAGGCTCTCCACCGGGATGTGCAGGAACAGCGGATTCCATCGTGACAGGATCAACGTCTGCCACAGGCGACCGAGGCGTCCGTTGCCGTCCTCGAACGGGTGGATGTACTCGAATTCGTAGTGAAACACCGAACTCGCGATCAACGGGTGAGCGTCCGTGGCGGCGAGCCATGCGAGCAGGTCCCGCGTCAATGCTGGGACGCGCGGGGCCGGCGGCCCGACGTGCCGCACTTCCCCGTCGCCGACCACCGCCACCTGCCCCTGCCGGTACACGCCAGGCGCGTCGAGCAGCGCGGTCATCATCACCTCGTGGGCGCGCAGCAGGTGGGACTCGGCGGCCGGGCTCCAGCCGGGAAGCTCGTCGTAGGCCTTGATGGCGTTACGCGCCTCCTGGATGTCCCTCGGTGCTGCGATGACCGGCCGGCCGTCCAGGAGCGTGGTGATCTCGTCTTCGGTCAGCACGTTGCCCTCGATGGCGAGGGAACCCTGGATGCTCCGGATGCGGTTGATGCGCCGCAGCCGCTGGTCCTGCCCGACCGCCCTGGCTTCGGCGCGCCCGATGGCCTCCCCGATCTGCTCGACCAGGGCCAGGATTTCGGGGGTGATGGCGTAAGCCGGTTGCGGAATCGCGTTCTCCGATCTGTCGCGAGAACGCCCGTCAGTCGTCCAGCCCGTAAGGCACCCGTCCCGCGGCCCGGAACGCCGCGTCGATGAACGCCATCTGCTTCACGGCGTCCTCCGCGTCGGTCAGGAGCGGCGTGCCGTTCCACACCGCGTCCTTGAAGACGTCGAGCTGGTAGCAGTAGCTCGGGCGCATGTCCGCCTGCTCCGTGCGCGTGCCCTCGGAAGTCGTGAGCTCGATGCCGTGCCCGTTCTGCGGCACCAGCGGATTGTTGGCGTGCAGCCGGCCGTCCGTGCCGGTCACGGTCAGGTGCATGTCGAACTCGCCGCCCGGCCGCAGCCAGCCGCGGAAATGCCCGGTGGCGCCGCTTGGATAACGCGCCTCGCCCTCGAGCCGGGCGTCGGCGCCGAACCGGTTCGGCTCGAACTCGGCGCCGGTGACTTCCGGCTCCTCCGGGAGGATGTGGCGCAGCCAGGAGACCGGGTAGCAGCCGAGGTGCATCATGGAGCCGCCGCCGATCTCCGGGTTCTTGTACGTCTCCCATCCCTCGTCGGGCAGGTCCGTGCCCTCGAAGACCCCCTCCACGCGCTCGATGCGGCCGAGCGCGCCGCTGCCGACGATCTCGAGCAGCCGCGCCCACACCGGGTGGTAGCGGTAGTGGAACGCCTCCATGCACACGCGGTCCGCGGCGCGCGCGGCGTCCGCCATGCGCCGCGCCTCGACGGCGTTCGCGGAGAAGGCCTTCTCGGTGAGGACGTGCTTGCCCGCCTCGAGGGCCTTCACGGTCCACTCGCAGTGCAGGGTCACCGGCAGGGGGACGTACACCGCGTCGATCTCCGGGTCCTCGACCACCGCCTCGTAGCTGTCCGCCACGCGGCCGATGCCGTGCTGCGTCGCGAACGCCTCGGCCCGCTTGCGGTCGCGCGCGGCGACCACGCTGATCTCCGCTTCGGGGTCTGCCGCGACCGGCTCCACGAGTACCCTTGGTGTGATCCGGGCCGCGCCGAGCGTGCCGAACTTGAGTGTTGCCATAGGGATCTCTCCGGGGTTGTGAGCGTTCAGGTGGGACCGGCGGTCACCGGCAAGGCAGTATCTCCGGCGGCCCTGCGGGCGTCCAGTTCGGCCACGATGGCGCGGTGCCTGTCGCGGTCGAGGCGGTACTGCATGAAGCACCATACCGCCGGGAGGAAACCGATCGCGAGCCCGGGGCCCGCGACCATCGCGAGGGCGAACAGGGCGTCCGGGGGAATGTCCGCAGCGGACCGCACGTGCTCGCCCCGCGGCCAGTCGATGAGGTCCAGGATGAAGCCGCTGAAGGCGCCGCCGATGCCGCCGGTCGCCTTGTTGACGAAGGCGTACGCGCCGTAGAAGACGCCTTCCTGGCGCTTGCCGTTGGCGAGTTCCTGTTCGTCGGCCACGTCGCCGAGCATGGAACCGACGCCGACTCCGACCTGCGAGACGACGAGTCCCGCGAGGAAGGCAAAGACCGAGAGTCCCACCACGACGCCGAGGGTGCCGGGCGCGGGGAAGAGACCCGCGTAGTGCAGGCACACCGGCGCGACCGCGAACACCGCCCAGCCGAGCGCGCCCACGATCAGCGACTGGCGCTTCTCGAGGTAGGGGGCGAGGAGCGGCGCGAACAGGTAGCCGAGCGCAGTGCCGACCGGCGTCGCCCCCAGGATGTAGGCCATCCCGGTCGGGGGCACTTCCCAAAAGAACGTGTTCATGTAGAGCGCGAAGGCCAGGCCGGTCCCGACCGGTCCCGCCACCACGAGGAAACCGATCACGATCCAGCGGAACGAGACGTTCCTGAGCGCTTCGCCCGTATCCAGGAACACCTGCTTGATCGCATGCGCCTGGGGCTTGGCGGGTCGCTGCAGGCGGGGAATGAGGTGGTGCGTCCCGGCGGCCGAGTAGAGGATCGAGACGATCATGATCGCGCCCATGACGAGCGCGAAGGGCGGGTAGGCCGCGCGGTTCAGTTGGCCGTTGGCGAACTCCTCGCTCGCGGCGAAGAAGACGACGAAGCCGAAGAAATAGACGACCCCCTGTCCGAGATAGCCGAAGAGCGAGCGGCCGGCGACGATCAGGGTGCGCTCCTCGTAGTCGTTCGTCATCTCGGCGCCGAGGGCCATGTGGGGCACGGAGTAGAGCGTCATGAGCATGCGCGCGGCGATGCTCGAGACGAGCAGCCACACGAACAGGCCGGCCTGCGAGTCCACCATCGGATGGAGGGTGAAGTAGACGGCGACGGCCATGGGCACGGCGGCGCCGTACATGAACGGGTGGCGACGGCCCCAGCGCGAACGCCAGCCGTCCGAGATGGAACCCATGAGCGGATCGGTGATGGCGTCCACGGCCATCGCGATGATCAGCGCGATGCCGCACAGCGAACCCGACAGCCCGAGCACCTGGTTGTAGTAGAAGAGCAGGAACAGGGCGAAGATCGCGCCCTTCTGTCCCTCGGCGACCTGGCCCACCCAGTACGAGAACTTGGTGTGCGCGCTCAGGTCGCTGGTGCTGGACACGGCGTGTTCGGGCTGGCCGGGAAGGAGTGGGCTGCGGCGCCGGGGCCGGCGTCAGGCGCCGGGGGCGGCGTCGGGCACGCCGTGGCCGGGGATCGCGGGAGCGTATCGATACGCGGGGTCCGCAATGGCGCGCTCGCGGATCGCGAGCATCTCGCGCCACGTGTCCCGGAGCCCGTGGGTGGCCGGCGGCAGGTCGTGCTCGATCGCCTTGCGCAGCTTCGGCAGGTTGTGGAACGGCACCGCCGAGAACATGTGGTGCTCGAGGTGGTACTGCATGTTCCAGTAGCAGAAGGCGGGAAGCCACGAGCAGGTGAACGTCCGGGTGTTGTGGCGGAAGTCCGGAACGTCGGAGTTCAGCCCGTAGTGCTGGGGCTGGCCGCACAGGAAGATCAGCCAGCGGCAGTAGAACGCGCCGAAGGTGAACACCACGATCAGGAACCAGTGGCCCGTCGCCACGAAGACCAGCGCGAGCAGCCCGTGGCCGACGAGGAGCGTGCGCGCCCAGTTCCGGTGCCGGCGCCGCAGGTCCGCGTTCGATTCCGGGATGACGTGGTTGTACCAGTCCCCGTCGATGCGGCCACGCGCATGACGCCACACCGTCCGGAGCTTCGCCCAGGCGTCCGGCGGGTAGAACGCGAACATGGTCAGCCAGAAGCGGCGGCTGCGCAGGCTGAAGCGCAGCGGCAGCACGACTTCGCCGTCGTGGTCCCTGTGGCAGGTCGCCCGGTGGTGGCGCACGTGGCTCGCCCGGTACCACAGGTAGTCGGACCAGGAGAGGAAGGCGTACACCTTCTCGAAGAACGGGTTGAGCGCGTGGGTGCGGAACACCGTGCGGTGCATCAGCTCGTGGATCGCGATGAGCCCGGTGAACGGCCCCAGCGTGCCGTGGACGAAGAGCGCCGCGAGGAGCAGCGGCACGGACCAGTACCAGTTGCCGTCATCGACGTTGAGGAACGCTGCGTACGCGAGCGCCCCGGTCGCGAAGTACGCACCGAGATGCCCGAGCGTCTGGATCCAGCCGCGCAGGTCGCTGCGCCGCATCAGCTCGGCGAGCAGGTCCCGGTCGATGGGGGACCGGTACCAGGAGATCCTGGCGTCGTCGTCGAACGGATCGGTGGCCGCTGCCGTCATCGCTCTCGAGCCGGAGGGGAAGAGCCGGAGCCTACTATCCGCCTCTTGCGCTTGTCACCTGCGCGGCGCGACCTGCGCGGCGCGACCGGGCGCTGCGGCGGTGAGAGAGCATGCGGTGCCGACGTTAAGCGCCGTCAGGGGACGCGAAGCCTTGGACCAGGGCCGGTGACTCGGTGCGGGCGGCGCCGGCGAGGGCGCGGTCCAGGGTGGCAATGGGCGTGCCCGTACGAAGCGCCAACTCCAGGTAGAGCGCGTCGTAGACGGAAAGCCTCCGGGTTCGGGCGAGTGCGAATGCCCTGTCGATGTCCGGTGCCGAATCCGTCTGTACGGGGAGTTCTCTGACGCGGGCGAGGCAATCGTCCGTCTGGACCGGCCGCAGCCGTCGGCGACGCTCCGCGCCAAGGAGCGCGCTCCGTACCTCGACATGCCACACCTGGGGGACCAGGGCGGTCTCCGTGTCGAGTCGCTCCAGGGCGACCCGCGCGACCGGATCGTCTTCGTCGTCCAGCAACCACGCGAGGACCACGGAAGCGTCCAGCACGAAGCTCAAAAGCGGCGCCCCTCGCGGACGAGATCCAGTATCTCGTCGGTCGTCATGCCGACGGGACGCCGATGCTCCCGCCACGCCCGGAAGCGTGCCACGGCCGCTTGACGCGTTTCGCGTTCGTGGTCCGGTGGCGGAGTCAGGTGGGCCACGGTCCTGCCGTGCCGCGTAATCGCCACGATCTCTCCGTACTCCACCTCGCGGAGCAGTTCCGCCAGCCTCGCCTTGGCCTCGGTAGCCGCGACTTGACGCACGTCCATCTCCAACCGGTCAATTTGACCGGATATCGTATCACGCCCGGTAGCTGGGCCACCCTCATGTGCTGCCGAACACCTCCTTCACGTGCGCCTCGGGCAGCGGCTGCGTGGCCTTGGAGACCGTGTAGGTGACCGCGACGGACACCGCCTCGCCGATCGCGGCGCAGGAGAACGGGTTGGGTCCCTCGCCGTGCAGCCAGGCGACCGCCCCGTGCACCACGCCCGTGCCGAACCAGGCGGGGTCGAGCAACTGCATGTGCAGCACGAGGAAGGTCACGAAGCCGCTCAGGAGCCCAGCGTACGCGCCGCTGCGGGTCACGCCCCGCCAGAGCGCCCCGACGACGAGGGGTCCGGCGAACGCCGCCATCATGCCGCCGTTGCCGATCCAGACGATGAGCGCGATGTTCACGTCGATCAGCGCCCAGGCCATCCCCATGCAGATCAGCAGCACGACGATCGTGCTGACGCGGCTGATTTGCAGCACCTGCCGGTCGAGGGTCGCCTCGTCCGGCACCTTGCGCAGGCGCGGCGCGATGCTGCGCCGGTAGAGGTCGTTGGCGATGATCTGCGACGAGGAGACGACGAGCCCGTCCGCCGTCGACATGATCGCGGCCAGGATGCCGACGCCGATGAGCGCGGCGAGCCAGGTGGGGAACAGCTCGATGAACAGCATCGGCAGGGCGGCGTTCGGCGTCTCGCCCTCGGCGTACAGCGCGTCGCCGAGCATGGCCCGCGCCAGGAGCCCCGCCAGCCCCATCATCCCGAGGGTGAGCCCGAACGTGAACGCGAGCTTGATGAACGTCCTCTGCTGGCCGGTGTTCTTGAGCGCCCAGAGCTTGTTGCCGAGGTGCGGCAGCAGCCCGAGCGGGATGTGGGCGAACAGGACGGCGATGATCGCCCACCACGAGTGATAGAGCGGCGTGTCGGTGTTCAGCAGTCCGACGAGGTCCTCGTCCTGCTCCCTGAGGTTGCCAATGACGCCCGCGAGCCCGCCTTCGACGCCCACCCCGAACAGGAACAGCACGATCACGACGACCGCCAGGATCAGCATCATGAAGCCCTGCGCCCCGTCGGTCAGGATGTCGGCGTGGGCGCCGCCGAGCACGACGTAGAGCAGGAGCACGAACGTGGTGATGCCGAGCGCCCACTCCGCCGGCAGCCCCAGCATCGTCTCGAACATCACGAGCCCGGAGACGAGCTGTCCCGCGAGGTAGAAGAAGAGCACCAGCGAGAACACCGACACCAGCACGCGGATCCCCTCGGATCCGTACCGGTCGCCGAGGTACTCCGGGATCGAGCGGTTGCCGAACCGGTTGCCCGCGGTCGCGATGAGGCGCATCGAGATGAGCACGCCGAAGTAGACGCCCATCGGGTACAGGAACTTGCTCCACACGCTCGCGAGTCCCCACTCGTAGGCGAGGCCCGGCCCGCCGAGGAAGGTCGCGCCGCTCGCCGTGGTGGCGGCGAACGCCAGCGCCAGGAACAGCGGGCCGTAGGAACCCCGCGCGGTGGCGAAGTCGTCGGCGTGCTTGATGCGCCGCTGGCCGACCACGCCCAGGGCGAGCATGCCGCCGATGTAGAGTGCGAGGAACAGCCAGGACCACTGGATCAGGGACATGGAGGGGCTTCCGCAGTTTTTTCTAGCGTATGCGAGATTGCCCGTGGAACAACAGCGTCCACTCGCTTAAGCTCGGTCGGAGGTTCTTCGATTGCGGTGGAGGGGACCGATGAGAGCCATCAAGATCCTCGGAATCCTGCTGCTCGTGTGGGTCGCGATCGTCGCCGTCTTCGAGTCGATGCTGGGGTACTTCCAGCCGGAGGGCGGCGGGGCGACGGTGGTCATCACGACCTTCGACGCGGACGGCACGGCCCACGACCGCGTGCTGTCGGGCCTCGACAGCGGCGGACAGTTCTACGTGGCCGTCAACCACTGGCCGCGGGCTTGGTACCGCAGGGCGCTCGAGAACCCGGCCGTGCGGATCACCCGGGACGACGAGACGCTGGACTACACGGCGGTGCCGGTGACCGGGGAAGAGGACGACCGCGTGCGGGCGGAGCACCCGATCCCGATCGGCGTGCGCATCCTCATGGGGTTCGCGCCGCGTCACTTCCTCCGTCTGGACCCGGCGGCCGGCTGAGCGGAAGGGCCCGCCCGGACCAGCAGCGCGCGACGGAGCTTCCCGGCTGAAGGCTTGCATGGAAGTACGCATCCGCCGAAGGGGGGAACGCCAACACTTCCTTACGCGTCAGCGGTCGAGGGAGCTTCCCCGGCTGAAGGCTCCTGGATGGGAGTCTCGCGATCTGTGGTAGGTTGCCGGCATGCCGGACGGTCGCACGGGGCGCCTGCAGGCGCGTGCCGAAGACACCCGCCGCCGCGTCATCCTCGACACGGCGGTCGCGCTGTACCTGAGCCAGGGCGCGGAGAACACCACCGTCAGCGCCATCATCAAGCGGGCCCGGCTGGGCCGCACCACGTTCCACCGCTACTTCAAGGACGCCGACGATGTCCTGTGGCACGCCGTGACACGCGACTTCGACGCGGTGATAACCGACTTCGTCGTACCGTCGTTGATCGTCACCGCCGACGACGCGGACGTGGCGGTCGGCGCCGGCGAGCCCTCCGGCGCAGGGGGCATCCGCACTTGACGGAGGATCCATGAGACACGCGCACCGGAACAGGCGCATGCGAACAGTGGCCCTGACGCTCGCCACGGCGTGCCTTTGCGCGGGCCTCGCCCACGCGGCGCAGGGACCGGAGCTGATCCCGTTCTGGGATGCCAGCGACGAGAGCAGCACGGCGACGGTCGATCACTCGGTCTGGCAGGAGGTGCTGACGGGCCACGTGATCGTGCATCCGTCGGGCGTCAACCGCTTCGACTATGCCGGCCTGAAGGCGAGTCCGGACGGCATGACGAAGCTGAACGGCTACCTGGCCGACCTGCAGGCCATGGACCCGCGCGCCCACCCCCGCGCCGAGCAGAAGGCGTACTGGATCAACTTCTACAACGCCCTGACGGTCAAGGTGGTCGCCGACGCCCATCCCGTCGACTCCATCAGGGAGATCCACGAGGGCTGGATCCCCTTCACCGGCCCCTGGGGCGACGTGCACGCGCGGGTCGCGGGGCAGGAGCTGACGCTGGACAACATCGAGCACGGCATCCTGCGTCCCATCTGGCGGGACCCGCGCATCCACTACGCCGTCAACTGCGCGAGCATCGGCTGCCCGAACCTCGCCACCGACGCCTACACCGCCGGGAACATGGAGTCGCTGCTCGAGGCGGGCGCACGGGACTACGTCAACCACCCCCGCGGCGTGGACTTCGTCGACGACGACTACCTGGTGCTGTCGAGCATCTACGACTGGTGGGTGTTCGATTTCGGCGACTCGGAAGAGGGCGTGTTCGCGCACCTCGTCCTCTACGCCGAGCCCGAACTCGCTACCAGGCTCAGGGACTTCGACGGCGCGATCGACTACGAGTACGACTGGGACCTGAACCAGCCGTAAGGTCCGCGGACACCGAGTCCCGAACGCCGCCCCCCCTGCGGACGCGGTGGAACTTCTCGACCCAGCCGAGCAGGCCTTCCGGCGCATGCTTCTTCCGCCAGGCGCTGGCCGCGAGCTTGTTGGCCTCGGTCAGCGTGGGGTAGACGTGGATCGTGCCCATCAGGCCCTTTAGCCCCTTGCCCCACTTCATGGCGGCGATGAACTCGGACAGCAGCTCGCCGGCGTGGTGTCCCACGATGGTCGCGCCGAGGATGCGGTCCTTGCCCGGCGGCGTCAGGACCTTGACGAAGCCGCGCCCCTCCTCGTCGGCGAGGGCGCGGTCGAGTTCCCCGAGTTCGTAGCGGGTCGCCTCCACGTCGATGCCCTGACGCGCCGCTTCCCGCTCGTTGAGGCCGACGTGGGCGACTTCCGGGTCGGTGAACGTGGTCCACGGGATGACCGAGTAGTCCGCCTTGAACTTCCGGAACGGGTGGAACAGCGGGTTCACGGACGCGTACCAGGCCTCGTGGGAAGCCGTGTGGGTGAACTGGTAGGGCCCGATGGCGTCGCCGCAGGCGTAGATCGTGGGCACCGCCGTACGCAGGTACTCGTCGACTTCCACCACGCCGCGCTCGCCGACGGCGACGCCGACGTCCTCGAGGCCGAGGCCGGCGGTGTTCGCCCGCCGGCCGACGGCGACCAGCACGGCGTCGAAGGGCACGCGTACCTCGTTGCCGCCGTCCGGGGTGCAGACGAGCACGTGCCCGCCGTCGCCGTTCTCGACACGCACGGCGCGGTGCTCCGTCAGAAGGTTGATGCCCTCCGCCACGAACTGCGCCTGCAGCAGGTCGACGACGTCCGCGTCCTCGCGCATCAGGAGGTGCGGGGCCTGCTCCACCATGGTGACGGACGTGCCGAAGCGGCGGAACGCCTGCGCGAGTTCGCACCCGATGGGGCCGCCGCCGAGCACCACGAAGCGGGACGGCAGTTCGCGGAGGTCCCAGACGGTGTCGGACGTGTACCAAGGCGATTCCGAAAGCCCCGGGATGGGCGGCACGAATGGCTCGCCGCCGGTGGCGATGACGATGTTGCGGGTGGTGATCTCGCGCCCGTCCACGCGCACGCTCCAGGGGGACGTGACGGTGGCGTCGCCGGAGACGCAGTGCACGCCGAGGCCCGTGTACCGTTCCACCGAGTCGTGCGGCTCGATCTTGGCGATGATGCGCTGCACGCGCTCCATGACCTCGGCGAAGTCGAACTCGACGCTGGCGCTCCTGAAGCCGTACTCCGGGGCCCGCGCGGCGTAGGAGAGCATCCGGGCGGAGCGCAGCAGGGACTTGCTCGGCACGCATCCCGTGTTCAGGCAGTCGCCGCCCATGCGACCGCGCTCGATCAGGGTCACCCGGGCCTTCACGGTCGCCCCGATGAGGGCCGCGACGAGCCCGCCCGAGCCTGCGCCGATCACGACGAGGTTGTTGTCGAAGCGTTTGGGTTTCTCGAACCGGCGCAGCACCCGGCGCGACTTGACGGCGTCGAGGATCTTCTTCGCGATCAGCGGTGCGAGGCCGAGCAGCACGAAGGAGATCCAGAGCGCCGGCGAGAGCACGTCGCCGACGGATTCGATCCGGCCCAGCTCGGCGCCGGCGTTCACGTACACCACCGTGCCGAACAGCATGCCGACCTGGCTGACCCAGTAGAAACGCCAGGCCCGGATCGGCGTAAGCGCCATGGCCAGGTTGATGGCGAAGAACGGAATCGCCGGAACGAGGCGCAGCGCGAACAGGTAGAACGCGCCCTCCCGCTCGATCCCGCGGTCGATGGTCGCGAGGTGCCGGCCAAAGCGTGCCCGCACGGCGTCGCGAAACAGGTAGCGGGCGATGGCGAACGCCATCGTGGCGCCCAGGGTGCTCGCGAAGGAGACGATCACGACGCCCTGCACCAGCCCGAACATGGCCCCGGCGATCAGGGTAAGCAGCGCGGCGCCGGGCAGCGACGTCCCGGTGACGAGGACGTAGACCACGAAGAACGCGGCGGCGGTCGTCCAGGGGTTCCCGACCTGGTACGCGAGGATGCTCTCGCGCTGGGCCGAGAACCACTCGACGGTGAGGAAGCGCTGCAGGTCGAACGCGAAGAAGAGCGCGGCGACCGCGACCACCGCCAGGAGGAGAACGATGCGGCTCGGTTTCATGTCGGGGTGCCTCCGTGGGGGCGACCCTCGTGGTCGCCCGCGGTGGAATCATGCAGGCCTTCGGCATCGTGCATGAACGCGAGCCGGGAGGGGGCGAGCCCCTCCCCTACAGGCCGAAGTTGTACGTGAGCGTGCCGCCGAGGGCGTCGAACTCCGCGGTGTTGCGGCTGTCGAGGACCTGGAACCGGTGGACGCCCACGTTGATCCGGTCCGTCACCGAGAGCGTGCCGCCGACGGAGGCCCGCTCTACGTCCTCGGCGACCTCCGGGAACAGGTGCCAGTAGGTGCCGTGCTTGCCCGGACCCGGCGGCGGACCGATGTCCACGTCCCCGGTGGAGTCTTGAATGTAGTACCTGAGGCTCGGCACCAGCCGCGAGGTGACGATCCAGTGGCCGTCCAGGTTCGCCTTCCCACTTGAGGTGCTGATCGTCAGCAGCGGCTGGACGGATCGCGACCGCGATGTTTCTTCTCCCTCCGTCGCGGAGGCCACACCGAGTATGCATGGGAGATGCACGAATTCGGTGCAAGATCATGCCGACTTTAGGAGATTTCTGACGGGACCTTGCGCAACGGCCCGAATCCCGCCATCCGGGGAGCGACCGCCTGGTACTCCCTGAGGACAGGCGCGTAGTCCTCGACCGTGACCGGAACGACGTCCCGCAACGGGAGCGCCCGCCGCGCGAGGCGCGTTGCGGGCTGCCCGGATCGCTGCCGAGATCCGACCCGCGACACGGTCCCCTGGTCCCGCCTTGCGGACTACGAAAGGGGGTGCCGGAGCGGGACCGCTACGCTCCAGCACGGGCACGTCCGCGACCAACGAGGGCGTGTCGCGTTCGAGGAGACAGATGGCATAACCGGCGCCGAAGAGCACCATCGCGCCGCCGATGAGCGCGCGCCCGCGAAGTTGTGAATCCTGCCTGGACCAGCCACCGCGCAGATCAGCCATCCCGACACCTGCCGGCGGAGGTTATCAGGGCTGCGTTGGCATGGGAATGAACCCCCGCGGCCGGCTCCTCCGCAAGGTCATCGGGTCGCGGCTATCCGGTCCAGTCGCCCAGGCCAGTCGAGCATGCGCTGGTCGGCCGTCACCAGCCGGTGCCCGTCGAGCGCGGTCGCGACGATCAGGCGATCCGCGGGGTCGGCATGGAAGTCGGCGAGGTCGACGGCCCGGATCCCGATCTCCCCGTCTACCGGAATCTCGGCCATGCCCTGCTCCAGCCGCTCCCGTCGCCACGGCCCGACCCGCTCTGTCAGCCGGATCCTTCCCCGCGTTTGAAGGAGGGCGATCTCCCAGAACGAGATCGACGATACGCCGACCCCGCTCGACCGCCATGCCCGGTCGATTTCGCGCCGCGCCGTCTGGCCCAGCCGTTCGTCGCCACCCCGCAACCACAGCAGGACGTGCGTGTCGAGGAGCATCAGCGTCCGGCTTCCCACTCGACCTCCAGCGGTTCAATGATGTCGCCGAGGATCTCGATCTTTCCCCTGTCGATGCCGAACAGGCTCTCGGGCCTCTTGCGGTACGGCACCAGCCGCGCCAGCAGCCGGCCATTCTTCGAGATGATGACTTCGTGCCCGGTGTCCGCGACCTCGTCCATCAGCTTCAGGTACTTCGCCTTGAACTCGGATGCCTTGATGATCGGGGCTCCCGGCCTGTCGTCGCCGTGCATCGCCTTGTGCCGTCCAACGTCCGTTGCATGACTATTTTGCCAATGGTCAAGTCGGAGGAGCTGTCGGAAGCTGTCGGATGCGGACCCGTGCGGCCAAGGTGCCCCCACGGGGCACGTCAGGATCCGCGGGCCGCCGGACCGTCGAGGGACCGGTGCCGCGGGGCGACGGTCTGCAACGCCGGAGGCGACGCAGCGTCCATTGCGGGCGTCGTTGGCGGGCGCTGGAGCCACCCCATGCCACTCACCACCGTCAGCACGCTCAAGAGGATTCCGAACCCGGTGACGACGAAGGTCAGCTTCTGGTTGCAGGCGTCGACCTTGGCGTCGACGGCCTGGATCCTCGCGCCGAGGTCGCTGCGTACGCCTTGGAAGCCGGACTCCAGGTCGCTCTGTACCACGACGTGAGCGCCGAGTTCCTCGCCCAGCACCCGGGCGAGCCCTTCCGCCTGGTCGCGGTCCATGCCGGTCTTGCGCAACGCATCGCAGATGTGCAGCGTGTCGACCACGGGTTGCCTCATGGGGGTTCCTCCCTGCAAGAGTAGCCGAATCTCCCGGTCCCGACATCCGCGGAGGCGCGGCTCCGACGGGGTCGGCTTGGTGGGTGATTCAACGGCAGGGGTGATGCCGTGTATGTAGGAAATCTCTGAAAGAGTCGCCAGCCGGACGCCGCTCAGTAGACCCCCGGCAGGAGCCGGTAGCGCGCCTTGCCCCGGTACTGCGTCCACAGCTCCCCGTACTTCCCGGCGCGGCGTCCCTCGTCGATGCGCTCGCGCACCACGAAGAACAGCGTCAGTAGACGAAGTAGGCCCAGGTCCAGATGTTCGTGAAGTGCCCGAGCGCCGGCGCCATCCCGAGCGCCTCCAGGACGCCGGTGTAGTTCATGTGCCGCGCCCGGCCCCACATCGCCGAGTGCAGGAAGAGCCCCAGGTTGGCGGCGTCGCCGTACTCGCCGAAGTGGTAGGGGCCGGGACCGGTTCGGTATCCCGCTCGCGCTCGGGTGCGTGTAGCCGTCGACGTGACGGGCGTGGATGACCGCGTGCAGGACGAGGAAGAGGAGGAAGAGCGCGGTCGGCGTGAGGAAGGCGGCGACGGTCTGCGGCGTGGTCAGGCCGGTCATGGCGGACTACCCCGTGTCGGATCCGTTCTGTGCGGGATCGCTGGCTGGCGTCCATTGTTCCATGGTCGTGACGCCGGTCAATGGTCGCAGGCGTGTGCCGGCGCGTGTCGGGTCGCGCGTCCTCAGCCGTCGAGACCGGCAAGCACCCGCTCCGCCAGCTCCGCGAGGCTCCCGACGCGCCAGATCGCGAGCGAGAAGTCCTGCGACCCGGTGAACGGATGGTGCACGGTGGCGCAGTCCAGCCCGGCGGCCACGGCGGCGCGCAGCCCGCGCTCGGAGTCCTCGACCGCCAGCGCCGTGTCGGGACCGATGCCGAAGCGGGCGAGGGCGGCCAGGTACGGGTCCGGGTGGGGCTTGCTGCGCCGGTACGCCTCCCGCGTCAGGACGAAGTCGACGAGGGGCACGATGTTGCGGTCGCGGTGGATGACCGCGAAGTCCTCGGGCAGGGAGGTCGTGACGATGGCGAGCCGGCAGTGGCGTCCGAGTTCGGCGAGCACCTCTTCGACGCCCTCGATCGCGATCGGCTCGGACACCAGCAGTTCGCGGTACAGGGCGTTCCGCCGTGCGCGTCCCCGGTCGATGTCCGCGTCGGTGGCGCCGAGCGGCCGCGCCCGCTCCCACGCGCTCGCCCCCTCCACCATCAGGGCGAGGTACTCGGGCAGGTCGAGCTCGACGCCGAGTTCCGCGAGGCACGCCCGGGTCGCCCGGTAGTACAGCGGCTCGGTGTCGACGAGGACCCCGTCGTGGTCGAGCAGGATGTGCGTGTAGCGGGTCAACGGTCCGGTGGGCGTCTACTCCACGGTCGTGTCGTAGCGTACGCCGTCCGGTACCGGCACCGCCTGGTGCACCGTGACGCCGTGGGTCCCTTCCGTGCGCATGGACGAGTCCACGGCGACGAACGACGTGTAGCTCGATGCGAGCTGGTGCCGCAGGGCGACGCGCATGATCGCGTCGCGCAGTTCGCCGTGCGGGTCGCCCGCGGTCGCCTGCCGGTCCGCCAGGTCCGCGATGTTCAGCCGCGCCCAGACCTTCGCGATGTACGGTCCGGCCGGGCTGCCGCCCTGCGCCTCCACGACGTACTCGCGCCGCGCGTCGCCGCGGGTTCCCGACAGCGTCAGCGCGCCGGGCTCGCCCTCGAACCTCCCGGCCACGACCAGCGGACGGCCGACGAACAGGTCTGGCAACCGGGCCGGATACGCATCGCGTACCGTCATCCCGCCCCGCCGATCTCGATGTCGATGAGCGCGGGGTGGCTGGCCCGCTCGAAGAAGCCGGCCATGACCTCTTCCGCCGAGTCGTGGAGCCCGAGGTAGGCGGCCACGCCGCGTCCCTCCCTGGCCATGCGCTCCATCAGGTAGCGGTTGACGGAACTGCCGACGCCGAAGCTGAAGATGCGGGCATTGCCGATGTGCCGGTGGACGGCGGCCAGGATGTCGGCCTCGTTGCCGATGTAGCCGTCGGTCATGAAGGAGACGAAGCGCAGGTGCGTCGGGTTGTGCGGGAAGTCGAGGGCGGCCCGGATGCCGCGCAGCATCTCCGTGCCGCCGTCGGCGTCGAGCCCCGCCAGGTAGCGGCGCGCGGCGGCCAGGTTGACCTCCGTGGCCGGGACCGGCGCGGGGCCGAAGGTGGAGGCGTCGTCGGAGAAGCGGATAATCTGGAACGTGTCATGCGGCTCGAGGCGGTCGAGCGCGGTAGCCACGGCTTCCTTTGCCTGCGCGAGCGGGCGTCCGCTCATGGAGCCGGAGCAGTCGAGGACGAACACCATCTCCATCGGCCGCCGCGCGATCGCGCCGGCGTCGCGGGGCGGGATGACCTGCAACGTGAAGTAGCCGTCGCCCGTCTCGGGATCGCGGTACGTCAGCAGGCTCGACCGGACCGTCTCGCCGGCGACCCGGAAGTCGAGGACGAAGTCGCGGTTGGGGATCGTCGTCGCGTCGGCGAGCCGCACGGTGGCGGCGCCCGACTCCCCGCGCTCGACCACGATCTCGTGCGTGGATTTCAGCTCCTCGATGGGCACGCCCGGGTCGAGGCGCACGGTGATGCCGAGGTCGTGGCCGGAGCGTTCCGTCGGCGCGAGGTATTCGACGCCGGTGGTTTCCGGGGACGCCGTCCGGCCGCCTCGCGGCAACGCGGCGATGGGGTCCGGGGATCCGGCCGGGTTGTAGCGCGGCCCGACGACGGTCGGGAACACGAACGAGTACCAGCCGTCCCGGTACGCCAGCGTGTGGAAGTAGGTGATGTCGACGTCGATCGCGGCGCCGGGCTCGATGTTCGCGACCTTCTGCTCGAAGATGTTCGGCCGCCGCTGCACCAGCAGGCTCGCCCGGTAGCCGCGTTCGCGCGCCTGTCGGTAGATGGCCTCGGCTTCCTCCTTCTCGCGCAGGATGCCCCGGATCGTGCGGTCGCCGATCACCATCAGGAACTCGCTGACCGCGGCCTTCTCCGGCAGCGGGAAGAGGTACACGGCCTCGATCTTCGTGTCGAAGGGATTCGCGAACCGCTGCTTGACCCGGACCGTGCCGATGTAGCCCGCGATGGCCGCGTCCACCGCGGTGTGTTCGAGGGGGAGCGGTACCTGCATGGGGGCGTGGGGCTCGTCGGACGGCGGGCGCACCATGATCGTCCCGGTGCCGGGATCGACCGGCTCCCGTGGGGCCGTCGTTTGCCGGGGCGATCGGGTGCGGAAAGACTCCTCTCCCCGCACTGCCTTGGCGATGACCCAGATCTCGTCGGCGTCGGTGTCGAGGGCTTCCTGGTCGAGGAACTCATCCGCGACCATTGCCGCCGGGGCGGACGGTGCGGGCAGGGCCTCCGTTCGCATGGTGGCCGTCACTTGGATTTCCTCGATCGCCTCCTCCTGCGCGGGGGGCGGTTCGGATGTGGGCGCCGGGGCCGCCGGCGGAGGCGCCGAGCAGGAGGCGAGGCAGACGACGCCGACCAGGAGCGTTGCGACGGTCGCCGCGTGGAAGTTCGGTTCTCTCATGGTGTTCTCTCTTCTGGGTCTGCCGGGGCGTCCCCGAGCGTGATGGACGCGTCGATCGGTGCGCCGCCGGACGTGGTCGCCGTGACCAGGCGCAGCGCGAAGTCGGGTTCGCCCTCGAGCATCAGGTGGAGCGTGGCGAGGCGGACCCGCCCGCGGGGCAGCGCGCTTTCGATGGCCAGCGAGTAGTCCGCGACGACGATGCGCCGCGCCGTGCCGCGGTCGAGGGCGTCCCGGTCGTAGTACGGCGCACGCGGGAAGGCGTCTTGGCCGCCCCGCTCGATGCCCACGACCTTCGTTGCGCCGGCGCGGTCCGCGAACTCGAACTGCCACGCGGCCACCGGCTCCGTACTCTCGAGGTAGACCTCGACGGGAACGAAGCGGGGTGCCGGGCCCTCGTTCGGGTCCGCGGAGGCGGCGGTCGCGAACGCGATCAACATCAGCGCAAGCCATGCATGCACGCGTCGATCCCGCGATCTCATGGCGTACCGTCCCGGTCCAATGCGACCACGCGCCGGGCGAACGTGTCCAGTTCGGCCTGGGCCACGCCCTCGCGGGCGAGGGCGAGCACGTCGGCGATGTCGATCCGGCCGGAGCCGTCGATATCCGCGTACACCGGTCCGCCGTCCCGGTCGGGCAGGTAGCTGGTCGCGAGCCCGACCGCGAGCACCGCGCTTGCCGCCGCCGCGGCCCAGGCGCCTGGACGATGCCACGCCGCGCGCCGCGGTTCCCCGAAGTGCGCGCGCGCGGCGGCCGCGAGGGTCCGGTCCACGCGGGACGTGATCGCGTCCGGCGCCTCGTCACGACGCTTCAGTTCGTCGATCAGGGCTTCCGGCAGGCTGTCGTCGGGAATGTTCTGGTCGGCCATGTCGCGCGTCCTCTGTTCCTGTAACGCGCGAGCAGGGCAAAAGGTTCACGGATTCGCGAAATACTCCCGCAGCGCGGGCGAACCGCGCAGCCGCGCGATCCCGAGATGCAGGCGCGACTTCACCGTCCCGAGGGGAACGGCGAGTGCCTTCGCGATCTCGTCGAGCGTCAGTCCGTCGACGAAACGCAGCGTGAGCGCCTCGCGCTGGTGGCGGGGCAGGCCGGCAAGGAGCTTGCCGAGGTCGTCCGCGTCCGGTTCGGGCGCCGCGGGAAGATCGTCCGGCGTGACCTCGGCGTCGACCGGGAGCCGCGCGGCGCGCCGCCGGGCGTCGATGGCGGCGTTCCTCGCGATCGGATAGAGCAGCGTCGTCAGCCGCGCCGTCAGCTCGAGCCCGTCCCCGCCCGGGGGGAACTTCCGGAGCAGTTGCAGGAACGTCTCCTGCAACACGTCGAGCGCCGTCTCCATGTCCGGCGCGAAACGGAGCGCCACCCGCAGCACGTAGTCCCGGTGCCGCCGGTAGAGCGCCTCGAATGCCGGCGCGGCGCCGGGTCCGCCGCGATTGCAGGTCCGCACCAGCGTCTCGTCGCTACGCGGATCGTGACTGCGGTCTCTAGGCGTTGGTCGATCCCCGTCGGGCGATGCCGGTATGGTCGCTCCGCCGCCGGGCCGGGGCAAACGCCCGGGGATCAGTCCGACAGGATCTCGCGCAGCGTCGACGCCAGCAGCCGGAACTCCTCCTCGCGGAGTGACGTCTGCCGCCACGCCAACCCGATCCCGCGCGCCGCGCGGACGGCGAGGGGCGAGAGCGAGATGCCCGTGCCCCGCGTGATGTGCGCGTAGACCGCGAGCCGGGGGATCAGCGTGACGCCGATGCCCGCCGCGACCATCTGCACGAGCGTGTGGAGGCTGCTCGCCTCGAACTGCTCCCGCGCCCGGGTGTCGCCCATGCCGCAGACGTCGAGCGTGTGTCCGCGCAGGCAGTGGCCTTCCTCCAGCAGCATGAGCTGCTCGCCCTCGAGCGCCTCGAGGGGGATCTCCGCGGCGCCGGCGAGGCGGTGGGTCCGGTGGCACGCGAACAGGAACTCGTCCTCGAGGACGACGTCGATCGCGAGATCGCCGGTATCGTAGGGCAGCGCGATCACGGCGACGTCCAGGTCGCCGGCTTCGAGGCGGGCGAGGAGGGGCGCCGACTGCTCTTCGCGCAGGTACACCGTCAGATCCGGGAAGCGCTCCCTGAGCTTTGGCAGCACGCGCGGGAGCAGGAACGGGCCGACGGTCGGGATGACCCCCACCCGCATCTCCCCGGTCATGGCGGCGCGGCCGACCCGGGCAAGCTCCATGATCTCCTCCGCGTCGCGCAGGAGGGCCCTCGCCCGCTGGGCGATCTTCAGGCCGGCCGGCGTGATCAGCACGCGCCGGTTGGAGCGCTCCGCGATCGGGGTCCCGAGCGCCGACTCGAGATCGCGGATGCCGGCGCTGAGCGTCGACTGCGTGATGAAGCACCGCTCGGCGGCGCGCCCGAAGTGCTGCGTGTCCGCCAGCGCCACCAGGTACTGGAACTGCCGCATGGAGGGCAGGCGTTTCATGGGTTCTGTATCAAGTCCGGTTATCGCAAAATACGATTGATACCATAATAAATGATTGTTGTACACGAACAATGGCCGCTCCTAGGCTGGCCCCGACATGCAAGCGACGGGACACGCCAAGGAGACGAACATGAGCGAGAACCGATGCCCGGTGACCGGCGCGACCGGCAACAACGCCGCGCTGCGCGGCGCCTCCAACGGGGACTGGTGGCCCCGCCAGTTGCGGCTGGACGTGCTGCACCGGCACTCCGCCCTGTCCAACCGAGAACCCGCTGGGCGCCGTCCAGATGGGCCTGATCTACGTCAACCCGCAGGGGCCGAACGGCCGGCCGGACCCGGTCGCCTCCGGCCGCGACATCCGCGAGACCTCCGCCCGCATGGCCATGAACGTCCAGCGGGCGTTCAACGCCGAGGCCGGAGGCGCCAAGCGCGTGTCGCTCGCCGACCTGATCGTCCTCGGCGCCTGCGCGGCCATCGAGCAGGCCGCGAAGCACGCGGGCCACGACATCACGGTCCCCTTCACGCCGGGACGCACCGATGCATCGCAGGAGCAGACGAACGCAGACGCGTTCGCCGTACTCGAACCGGCCGCGGACGGGTTCCGCAACTACCGGAACGGGCGCAGCGGGCTTCCTGCCGAGGAACTCCTGGTGGACCGCGCGCAGCTCCTCACGCTGACGGCGCCCGAGATGACGGCGCTCGTCGGCGGGCTGCGCGTGCTGGACGCCAACTTCGAACGTTCCCCGCACGGGCCCTCACCGAGCGGCCCGAGTCGCTCACCAACGACTTCTTCCTGCAGCTGCTGGATATGGGCACGAAGTGGACGGCAGCGCCGGACGGCGAGGACGTCTTCGAAGGCCGCGAGCGGCACACCGGCGATCTCCGCTGGACCGCCACCCGAGCCGACCTCGTCTTCGGTTCGAACTCGCAGCTTCGGGCGCTGGCCGAGGTTTATGCGTGCGGCGACTCGCAGGAGCGGTTCGTGCGCGACTTCGTCGCCGCGTGGGACAAGGTCATGAACCTCGACCGGTTCGACGTGCGCTAACGCCCCCGGGCGGGCCGGGACTGCCCCGGCCCGCCCGAACCTCGTCCAGCAGCGGGGCGTTCAGCCAGTAACGCGTGTGCCGTCCCCTGCCGGTACGTCGTAGCGCGCCCAGCCGCGCCAGTCCCGACAGATCACGCGTGGCGGTGGCCGAAGCGGCGCCCGTGATGGACTGGTAGTTCGCGGAACTCATTCCCCCCTCGAACCCGCGAGGCTCCTCCCGGAACAGGCGGCGCAACGCTTTGTCCTGGCGCCCGTTCAGTCGGCCCTTGAGGGTATCGAACATCCGTGCCTGCGCGGCGTGTCGCGTGAGCCGCAGGCACCCGGCCGCGAGCGCCTCCAGCACCGTGTCGGCGTACCACGCCTGCCACTGGCGGGCATCGAGCGAATGCCTGCAGGTTTCGAGTGCCCTGTAGTAGTCGGGGCGCCGGGCATGGATGGTGACGGACAGCGGGATCATGCTGGGTCTGCCGAGACACCGGGCAAGCGCTTTCTCGGCAAGCAGACGGCCCATGCGTCCGTTGCCGTCCTCGAACGGATGGATGCACTCGAAGTAGAGGTGCGCCGCACCTGACACCGACAGCGCCTGCCGCTCGGTCGCGCGCTCCGTGGCCTCGTTGTACCAGCCGACGAAAGCGTCCATCTCGGCCGCGACGCGCGTACCGGGCGGGGCCAGGTAGTGGAGTTTCGCGTCCTGCATGCGGCCGCGGCGTACGGTGACGATCTGCGCGGACTCCTCACCGGCGCGGTACGTCCCCAGTTCGCGGATGGTCGGACTGTGGGACATGAGCGACAGGTGCCAGCCATGGAGCATCTCGTGGCTCAATGGCTCATGGAATGATCGATATGCCTCGACCGTCACCCGGGCCACTCCCCGCTCTGCGGCAGGCGCTTGAAGTTTCGGCTGCAGCCCGAAAAAGTGCAGCATGGATGCCCGGACCGAATCGCGCTGCAGGGACTCCCCCTCGATGGCGGAGGTCTCCGTGGCCTCGTCTGTCAGCCAGCCCAGGTGGACCTCTATGAGGTCCTCTCCACCGATGAACGTGATCCCGCCCGCCTGCCAGGCGGTGTCTCGGACGAAGCGTGCAACGTAGCCCTCGAGCGTGCCGTCATCCCAGGTGAATGTCGGCCACTGGGGCAGTTCCCAGACCCATGGGCGCGCGTCGGGCGACCTTGGATGATCCATTGACGATTCTCTATAGATCAAAAATTATGATTATATGATCTATTTGGACTCCGTCAACTGATCGCCCCGAACGAGACCCCGGCGGTCACCCCAGGTACCTCGCCACCCACCAGATGTTGTCGAACGCCCGGAACCCGCAGCCGCGTTCCCCGTAGGGCTTGTCCTCCGGCGCCGTGATCGGCTCCGCGCCCGCGTCCAGGGCCCGCCGATACACGGCATCGACGTCCTCCACGTAGACGTAGACGGATGCCCGCGTCGGCTCGTGCTCCGGCGGCATCTCTCCCGCCTCGACCACCAGCGCGCCGTCGCCGAGCGCCATCTCGACGTGCGCCGCACGCCGGTCGGGCGCCTCGTGCCGCTCGATCTCCCGCGCGCCGAAGACGGTGGCGAGAAACTCCGGCAGTTCGTAGGCGCCATACAGGTAGGGCCGCACGGTGCCAAACCCGTAGCGGACGTGGGCGAGCGACGCCATCGAGCCCCGAGCTACGGCCGGGGGTGACGATGCAGCGACGACCGGACGCGTTCCGGAACGCTGATCGCTACGAACCCGGCGGCGGGATAGAGGTAGTCCTCACCGCTTTCGTCTATGACGCGGAGGTCGCCGGCGTCCGCCGCTTGGTCGTCACGTAGCGCCCGGTAGATCTTGTGCAGTTCGAGGGACGCCGGATAGTCGGCGTTGTCGATGCAGACGACGAACTCGGGGCGGGAAGCGGCGGTCGGTGCGGTCATGTCAGTCAAGGTAGCGCTTGCGTTTCACGCTGCGGCCGATGCCGCGAGCCTCGTACCGGCTTGCGGTGGAGGTTTGCAGGCGGGCGGCGGTCCGTCAACCCTGGCGCACGGCTTACGCGGTGATCCACCGACTCAGGCCCGCTCCCCACCTCGGTGCCGCGGCACGAGACGCTTTGCCTCCGACCGGGATGGTAGTCTGCCTCGGAAACGTCACGCCGACGCGCGCGTCACGCAAGCGAGGTTACGCCGATGACCGCCCAAGCCGACACGGGGGCTTCCCCCGCGAGCGGTAGCTGGGACGTCGAGATCCAGTCCTCCTACGGCAACTTGCCGGCCGTCTTTCACGTCACGCAGACCGGCAACTCGATCGACTACGTGGGGGACTACGCGAAGTTCGTGCGCACGCTGAACAACGCGAAGAGCTGAGCCTCGCTGCCCGCCGGCATCCCGTTAACCCCGCCCGGGGCGCCACCCGTTGTTGTGGTGGTAGCTGGGGGAGGGTGCTATGGGATCGATCACACCGGGGGCGCTGGTGGTGTTGCTCGCCGCGACGGGCGATGTCGTCATAGACGGGATCGAAGGCTGGGACGCTCCTGACGAAGGGCTTGCGGGAGACACGTTGGCGAAGGACCCACCGCACACCTGGTCGGCCGTATGGGAGTCCCTCGGCAACGGAATGGAGCACATGCGGGCGCGGACGCTCCGCGACATCTCCTTCACGATGCTCGGTCACGGGGGTGGACCGGCGGAGATGCTCTTCGAGGACCTCGTGGGAGACGTCGTCCTTGTGCACGTCTGGGCGACCTGGTGCGCGCCTTGCCGCAAGAAGATGCCGGCGTTCGAGGTAATGCAGGAGACGTACCGCGACAAGGGTCTGGCGGTGTTGAATGTCTCCGACGAACCCGCCGAAGTCCTTCTCGGATGGCTGGACAAGAACCCGTCGGCGATGCTCCACGGGCAGCGCGACGACATGCGCTTCCTGGTGGGGCCGGAGGCGGACCCCGGTGCTGGTGTCGCGCGCCCCGTCTACCTCGTGCTCGATCGCGTGGGCGTCGTGCGGGAGGCCTGGGTCGGGGCTGTGGGGGCGGGCCCCGAGGGGGCGGACGCCGGCGTCCGCCATTTGACCGTGCTGGTGGAGCGGTACCTGTAGCGCGAACCCGCACCGGGTCTATGATGACGCGCTACCTGGGAGGCACTGGCGGTGCCGGCCATGACCGAACCGTCCGACGACTACCTGATGGGGCGCTTCGCCACGGGGGACTACGCGACCTTCGAGACCCTCTACGGACGGCACAAGGACGCGGTTTACCGGTACTTCCTGCGGGCCACGGACGCCGCGAGCGCGGCGGACGGCCACCAGGAGACGTGGGCGCGGGTGGTCGCGAACAGCGGCCGGTATCGGGCGCGGGGCCGTTTCCGGGCGTGGCTGTTCACGATCGCCCACCACGTGCTGATGGACCAGTTCCGCCAGCCCGGGACCGAGGTGGTGTCGGAGGACGAGGCGGTCGCCAACGGCTCCCCGTTGCGGGACGCTGAAAGCCTCGAGGCCGCGGAGCGGCTCGATGCACTGATCGCGGCACTGCCCGCCGCGCAGCGCGAGGCCCTGCTGCTGCACAAGGAGGCCGGCCTCACGGTCCGCGAGATCGCGACCGTGGCCGGCATCACCGAGGAAGGCGTCAAGAGCCGACTGCGCTACGCGGTGGAAAAGCTGAGGAAGGGCATGCGCGGCTATGTCTGACGACTGGTTCGACAAGTCGTATCGGTCCGAGGCCCGTCCCCCGGCGGAGCTGGACGCGAGGGTCCTGGCAGGCGCCCGCCGCGCGACGCGCCGGTGGGGCGTGCCGCTGGCGGCGGCGGCCGCGCTGACGGTCGTCGTGGCGCTGGTGTTCGCGGCCATGCTCGCGAGCGTCGAACTCGAAGTGCCGCCGGAGAGCGAACGGCCCGCGGCCGAAACGCCGCCGGTGGTGCTGGATCTTCCGGGGTCGACCGGCGACGGGCCGCGCCGCCGGGTCGGCGCGCCCGCCGCACCCGAGGGCCCCGCGGCCTGCGACGCACCCGACATTCTCGCCGGCCCCCTCGGTGGCGTGGGGCGCCGGGATCGAGCGGTCCTGTGCCGCGTCGGGGGACTCCTGCGGGTGGACGTGATCTGGGACGGCGCAGCCGCGTGCCCCGCGCAACTGTCGGTGCCGGTCTCCCCCGATACCCCGGTGGCCGTTGACGGCAACGCGCTGCGGGTCGGCTCCAGGCGCTACCGGTGCGAAGACGGAGATTGGGTGGGAGGGCCCGGCTAGCGCACCGTCAGGACGCCGGCGCCGTCAGCCAGGCCACCAGCAGCCGAATCTGCGTATCGTCCAGGCGGTCCGCGAACGCCGGCATCTCGCCCTCCCTGCCCATCGCGATGGAATGCCGGATCGCCTCCGCCGAGTTGCCGTAGAGGCTGACGTCGTCCAGGAGGTTGGAGGCGCCGAGCAGCGGATTGCCGGCGCCGTCCGGGCCGTGGCAGGCGCTGCAGTACAGCGTGTAGGGCTGCGCCCCGGGGTGCTCGGCCGGCGCGCCGTCGGCCAGGGCCAGCACGTAGTCCGTCAGCGCGTCCACCGTCTCTTCCCCCACCACGGGCAGCCAGCCGACCATCACCGCCTGGCGCCCATGCCGGATCGACTGCTCGATCTGCGCCGGGTCGCCGCCCCACTGCCACTCCGCGTCGCGCAGGTCCGGAAAGAGGTCCGCCTGCCCCCGGGCGTCGTAGCCGTGGCAGGTGGCGCAGTTGCGGTCGTACACGCGTTGCGCGGAGGCCATGAGCCCGGGGTCGGCCCGCAGCGTCTCGAGTTCCGCCTCGGCGACGAGGCGGCGCCTCGGTCCGAACTCCGTCGCGTACCGCTCCTGGCGCTCGCGCAGTTCGCCGCCCTGCGACCACTCGAACGCGCCGCCCAGGGCCCCGAGGCCCGGGTACAGCATCAGGTACACGACGGAGATCACGAGCGATCCGAACAGCAGCCAGAACCACCAGAGCGGCGCCGGGTGCGCGCCTTCCTGCAGGTTGCCGTCCCAGACGGGGCTCGCTTCGTGCTCGTCCCGGCCGGAGCCGAAGTACACGCTGAACACCACCCAACCGAGGCCCACGAGGCTCCCCACGGTGAGCACCAGCACCCAGCCGCCCCAGAACGCGCCCGGCAGCTCAGCCATCGTCCCGCTCGTCGTGCCGCTCGTCGTCCCTCTCGTCGTAGAGAGGAATGCCCGCCGTCTTCTCGACCGCCTCGTCCGAGGAGCCCCACAGCGCCCAGACCGCGAGTCCCGCCATGAACGCCATCACCAGCATGTCCCCGGCGAACAGGAACCAGGTCATCGGGCGTCTCCCCCGGACGACGTGCCGAGGCTCTGCAGGTAGGCCACGACCGCGTCGACCTCCGTCAGTCCTTCGAGCGCCGCCGGCGCCGCTTCGATGTCCGCGTCGGTGTACGGATGGCCGAGCCGGCGCAGCGCGCGCATCTTCGCCTGGATGGCGCCCTCGCCGTCCGCCGCGCGTTCCCCGAGCCAGGGATACGCGGGCATGATCGAGTCGGGCACCACCGCGCGCGGGTCGAGCAGGTGCAGCCGATGCCAGACGTCCGAGTACCTGCCCCCGATGCGGTGCAGGTCCGGGCCGGTGCGCTTCGACCCCCACAGGAACGGCCGGTCGAACGCGAACTCATCAGCCTTCGAGAACGGCCCGTAGCGCCGCACCTCCGCCAGCAGCGGGCGTACCTGCTGCGAGTGGCAGACGCCGCAGCTCTCGCGGATGTAGATGTCGCGCCCGGTCAGTTCGACCGGCCCGTAGGGCTTGGCATGGGCCGCCGGCGTGGCCAGGCTGTCGTCGAGGACGCTCGGCAGCACCTGCACGAGGCCGCCGATCGCCGAGACGAACAGGATGCCGAAGATCAGCCAGCCGCTGTTGCGCTCCAGCCGCCGATGCAGGTCGACGGCGTTCATGCGGCCCCCTCCGCCACCGCCGGCGGCGCCACCCGCACGACGGCCCGGCCCTGCACCGTCTTCCAGAGGTTGATCGCCATCAGGGCCGCCCCGCTCAGGAACACGACGCCCGCCACCAGCCGCAGGGCGTAGTAGGGCGCCATGCTCGCCATGATGTCCTTGAAGCTGAAGCTGAGTTCGCCGATCTCGTCGAGACTGAGCCACAGCAGGCCCTGGGAGACGCCCGCCCCCCACATCGCCAGCACGTAGAGCATCACCCCGGCGAGCGCCAGCCAGAAGTGCCAGTTCGCGAGGCGGGTGCTGTAGAGCTCCGCGCCCACCAGCCGCGGCACGAGGAAATAGAACGTTCCGAACGTGATCAGCGCGTTCCAGCCGAGCGCGCCGGAGTGCACGTGGCCGACGGTCCAGTCGGTGAAGTGGCTGACCACGTTGACGCTCTTGATGGACATCATCGGCCCTTCGAAGGTCGCGAGCCCGTAGAACGCCAGGGACAGCACGATGAACTTGAGCGCCGGGTCCGTGCACAGCTTCTCCCAAGCCCCGGCGACGGTCATCACGCCGTTGACCATCGTCGCCCAGGACGGCGCCAGCAGCACCAGGCTCATCACCATGCCGAGGGACTGCACCCACTCCGGCACGGCGTTGTAGTGCAGGTGGTGCGGCCCGGCCCAGATGTAGCTGTACGTGAACGCCCAGAAGGCGACGATGGACAGCCGGTAGCTCCAGATCGGCCGGTCCGCGTGCTTCGGCAGGAAGTAATAGAGCATCCCGAGGAACCCGCCCGTCAGGAGGAAGCCCACGGCGTTGTGGCCGTACCACCACTGCACGACGGCATCCTGCGCCCCGGCGAAGAGCGAGTAGGACTTCGACCACGTCACCGGGATCGCGAGGCTGTTCACGATGTGCAGCATGGCGATCACGATGATGAGCGCGCCGTAGAACCAGTTGGACACGTAGATGGGCTGGATGCGGCGCCGCGCGATCGTGCCGAAGAAGACCACCGCGAAGCACACCCAGACGACGGCGATGGCGATGTCGAAGGGCCACTCCAGTTCGGCGTACTCCTTGCCCCCGTTCCAGCCGGCGAGGAGCGAGGCGCCGCCGGCCAGCACCCCGGCCTGCCAGGCGATCGCGAGGAACCACGCGAGCCCGGGCGCGAAGAGCGGCACGTGGCAGGTCCGCTGCACGCTGTAGAAAGCGGTGGCCATCAGCGCCGAGACCCCGAAGCCGAAGATCACGGCGTTGGTGTGCAGGTTGCGCAGCCGGCCGTAGCTCAGCCACTCCTGGCCGAAGTCGATGGTCGGCCACACGAGCTCCGCGGCGATGTAGACGCCCGCCGTCATGCCGAGCAGGGACCACAGGACCGCGAACCCCGTGAGCCATCCGGCCACCCGGTCGTGATAGCGCTCCCCGGCCGCCATCACACCCCCAGCGCGGGGCCGATCCCGCCGCTCCAGAGCACCACCGTAATGCCGAGGAGGCTCACGAATGCCACCAGCACGTAGGCCACCAGCACGTAGGCCACCAGCGAGGACGCCATGAGCATGCCGCGCTCGGGCGAGGTGCCGAGCGCCGCCGGCAGGCAGCGGTACAGGAGATACAGGCTCCAGATCAGCGCCGGGATGAGCAGCAGCATGTTGACGAAGGCGTGCGGGGCGAGGTGCGCCAGGCTCGCGACGATCGCCGGCATGCCGACCAGCGCGACGAACGCCAGGTGCGCGCCGAACTCGCGCCGCGCGCCGTAGGTCCCGGCCATCCAGGAGGCGACCAGCGCCGTGCTCACGAACCCGGTGACCAGTGCGACGAAGTACGCCAGGCTGATCAGGACGAGGCCGCCCGTCGGAATGTACAGTGGCTCCCCGCCGCCAAGCCGCCAGCCGAACGTGGTGCCGCCGACGTAGGCGAGCACCGGCGGGACGATGCTGAGCGGCAGGACGACGCGAAGGATCACGTCGTGGACTTCCGGCGCCGGGCCGGCGAGGCGGTCGCAGGCCTTCGACGGGCGCGCCATCAGGCCGGCGAAGTGCCAGGGGCTCAACGAGTTGCGTATCGCGGCCACGTCCGTGGGCTTCGTCAGGGGCGTTGGGGGTTCCGGGTCACTGCGGGGTTGTCGAGGCGCTATTGTCGTGGTCGCGCCGTTCGCCTCGCAAGCGCGTCAGCGCAACAGCCAGGAGCCAAAACGCTCGTTCATGTCGTCGCCATGGTCGGCCCACCACGACCAGTCGCTGCGCAGCGCGAGCCTGGTGTTCTCGGGCGCGTTGGGCATGTGGGGGGCCATCGCGACGCCCGTGGCGAGGTGGTTGGCGACCAGCGCCTCCGCGGAACGGCGGGTGGGGCTGTAGGCGATGTAGTGGCTGATCGCGGCCATCGAAGCGGGCCGCGACGCGTACGCGAGCAGTTGACGCGCCGCCGCCAGGTTGCCGGACCCGGACAGGATCGCGAGATTGCTGATCTCGAGGACTTGCCCGTGCCAGACGATCGTGAACGGCTGATCCTCCAGCACCTGGGCGTTGAAGATCCTGCCGTTATAGGCCGTGGTCATGACCACTTCGCCGTCGGCGAGCATCTGGGGAGGCTGCGCGCCCGCTTCCCACCACACGACTTCTTCCTTGATCGTGTCGAGCTTCCGGAACGCCCGGTCGACGCCTGCTTCGGTGTCGAGTACGGCGTAGACCTCCGAGGCAGGAACGCCGTCCGCCATGAGGGCGAACTCGAGATTCGCGAGCGGCGTGCGGCGCATGCCGCGCCGGCCGGGGAACCGCTCGAGGTCGAAGAAGTCCTGGATGGTGCGGGGCACGTCGCCCGTCGTGCGTTCGTGGTTGTAGGCGACGACGGTGGAGAAGAACAGCATCCCGATACCGCACTCGCCGATCAGGCCGGGATAGAAGTCGTCCTTAGGCGTCGAACCGTCCGCCCCCGGCGCGAGCAGCGAGGCGTTGAGCGTCTCGAAGAGCCCTTCGTCGCAACCCCGGACCAGGTCGGGAGACTGGATGTCGACGATGTCCCAGTAGACGTTGCCCGCTTCCACCTGCGAGCGGACCTGCGACAGGCCGCCGTTGTAGTCATCCAGGGTGACGTCGATGCCCGTCTCGGCCGCGAACGGCTTGAGATAGGCCTCCTCGCAGGCATCGGTGTACGACCCACCCCATGAGACCACCGTCACGGACTCGGCCATCGCATGGGCCGGCCCGAACGCGAGCAGCACGGCCAGGAGCACGCGACCTGGACGGAACGTGTACGTTGGTGCCGGTTGGGTACGCATCGCTCCAATATCGCAGACGGCGGCGTATTGGATCAAACGCCGCCAAGGACCCAAGCCGTCAATCGATCCCCACGAGCCACGCCGCGCCCGCGACAATGACCGCGTAGTAGAAGACGGTCCACAGCCACACGCCGGCGATCATCCAGAAGGCCAGCTTGCGGGTCGGCGCGCCGAGCACGACCGCGCCGACCGCCGTGGCGGCATGTCCCAGGATCATGGGCGCGAGCAGCCCCACGCCGGCGGCCCCGTACTTGACCATGAAGCGCTCGGTGCGCGTGAAGATGACGCTGTCCATGCCCCAGCGCCGCACGACCCAGCGGCGTATGGGCTGCGAGAGGTAGATGAAGAACAGCGAGCCCACGCTGCCCGAGATGCCGATGACCGCGAACGCCGGCTCCATGGGGCCGTCCATCACGATCACGATGGGCAGCGGCAGGCTGATCTCGAGGAAGCCGAGCAGGAAGATGGTGAACAGGGCCATGACGATCCGTACCGCTGGGCGACCCAGCAGCTACTTCGCCGTGAACCGTATCGGCAGGGACTTGAGTCCACCCACGAAGATGGAGTGCGCGAGCCTCGGCTCGCCGGCCAGCTCGATACGGTCCACGCGCCGGAACAGCTCCTGGTAGAGGTGCCTCATCTCCATCTTGGCCAGCAGGTGGCCCAGGCAATGGTGTGCCCCGTGCCCGAAGGCGAGGTGGCGATTGGGTCGCCGGTCCGCGAGGAAACGGAACGGCTCATCGAACACGTCCTCGTCACGGTTCGCGGACGGATAGAGCATCATCAGGGCGTCGCCCGCCCGCACCACCTTGCCGCGCAGCTCGTAGTCCTCCGTCGCGTAACGCAGGAAGTGCTTTACGGGAGTGACCCATCGAACCGCCTCTTCGACCGCGGGCGTGAGGATGGCCGGGTCCTCCCGCACCTTCCGCAACTCCTCCGGGTGCTCGAGGAAGGCGAGCAACCCGCCGGCCGTGGACGAACTCGTCGTGTCGTGCCCCGCCGTAGCCAGGATGATGTAGTAGGAGATCGCCTCCAGCTCGCCGATGGGCTCGCCGTCGATCTGCGCGTTGGCGATGACGGTCGCCACGTCGTCACCCGGATGCGCCCGCCGGTCGGCCGTCATCTGGGTGAAGTAGCGCGCGAAGTCCATGACGACGGCATCGCGATCCTCCGGTGTCGCATCGCCACGCCGCAGCTCGGGATCGTCGGCGCCGAACAGCTCCTGCGTGAGCTGCAACATGCGCGGCTCGTCTTCTTCCGGCACCCCGAGGATCATCATGATCACGCGCAGCGGGTACCAGATGGCGACGTCGCGAACGAAATCGATCTCGGGTCCCAGCTCGAGCATCCGATCCACGGCCGCCTTGGCGATGGCCTGGACGCGACCTTCGACCTTCCTGATGTTGTTCGGCATGAACCAGTCTTTGGTCAGATCCCGAAACACCTTGTGATCGGGCTCGTCCATGTTGATCAGCGTGCGCAGCAGTGGTCCCTGCGCGCCCTCCCGCAGCTCGATCTCCTTGCTTCGCAGGACCGAGTTCGCCGTGTTCGGGAACTTCGCATGCTGGCGCTCGACCTCGAGGATGTCGGCGTGCCTGGTGCAGACCCAGAGCGGCTTGTACGTATCCGTTTCGATGAAGGGGAGCGGATCGTGGGCGCGCATGTGCGCCGTCAGCTCATGGAGATAGGGCTCGTCGGCGAACGTCGCCGGATTCAGAAGGTCGCGATAGTCCAAGGCGGTCTCCTCACGTTGTCTCCTGCCTGCGAGGGCCCCGCCTCTCCCGTCGGAATGCCGCCGCCGGTAGCGGCGGAGTTCATTGTCCGTCAGCCCGGCGTAGATGTCGATGAACGCTCGGCAACGGCTGTCTGTCCGTAGGGGACGCCCTTGCGGCGTCCCGTCTCGCCCTCGTGCACGAGCCTGGCCGAGGACCGGCTCGAGTGCACGGGGCCCGACCCCGGGCCGCAGGGGATCGCCCGCTTGTTCGCGCTAGCGCGACCTGACGGTCGCGTTCGGAGTTTCGCTGGCGCGAAACTCCTACGGCGCAAGCTCCCAGCCTCGGGAGACTGCCTCCCTGGCCTCCGCGTCGAGCCGTTCGATGGTCTCCAGAACGTGCTCCCGCGTCGTGTTCGGATTGGACGTGCAAAGGCGCAGCACCGTGCGACCGTCGAACCGGGTCGTCAGCACCGCCGCGAAGCCGCTCTCGAAGACGGTCCTGGAAACCGCGGCGTTCACGGCGTCGAGTTCCTCGGCCGGGTATCCCTCCGGCGCATAGCGGAAGGTCAGGATCCCGATCTGGGGCGGCGAGACAACCCGCCAGTCCGGCAACGCACCGAGCCGGTCGGCCGCGACCTCCGCCAGGGCGACGCAGTGATCGATGGCTGCGGCGAGTTCGCGCCGGCCGAGCACCTGGAGCGTCGCCCACAGCCGCACCGCCCGCGCCGGACGCGTCATCTCGGGTCCGTAGTCCCAGTAGTTCGGCTTGCGCGGGTCCGCTTCGGCATCGCGCAGATAGTCCGCCTGCGTGCGGAAGCAGTCGAGGAGCGAGCGCCGGTCCCGAACCAGGAGACAGCTACTCACGTAGGTCTGGAAGAGCCACTTGTGCGGGTCCCAGGAGAAGCTGTCGGCGAACTCGAGGTCGCTGGCCTCGTCGCGGTGGCCGCCCGAGAACGCGATCGTCGCGCCGTACGCGCCGTCGACGTGCAGCCAGACCCCGTACCGCGAAGCGACTTCGGCGACTTCCGCGATCGGGTCGATGGCGCCGGTGTTGGTCGTCCCGAAGGTCGCGGTCACCGCAAACGGATGACGTCCCTCGCGCAGGTCCTGCTCGATGGCGGTCTCGAGCGCGCGCGCGATTCCGGCCGGCGTCATCGGCCGCTATCGTGCGCACGTTGGCGTCGGGAACGCCAATGAACCGCAGTCCCTTGCGAACGGAGGAATGCGCCTCGGAGGTCTCGTAGGCGATGGCGCCGGGCCACGCGTCCTGGCTCAGGCGGCTGGTGCGGGCCGCGGTCAGCGCCGTCATGTTGGCGATGGAGCCGCCGGAAAGGAACACGCCGCCGGCGGTCTCGGGCAACCCGACCTGCCGTCGCAGGAGGTCGATGGTCGCGAGCTCGATCGCGGCGGGTCCGGAGCCCTGCAGCCAGCTTCCGGAGAACGGGTTGTAGGCGGATACGATGGCATCGACCAGCCACGCGGATGGCAGCGGCGCGCTCGGGATGAAACCGAAGAAGCGCGGATGCGCCATGTTGATGCTGTTCGGCAGGATCCTTTCGGTCAGGTCTTCGACGACGTCCTGCCATGGCCGGCCGGTGTCCGAAAAACCTGTGTTTTCCAGATAGTTGCGTTCTTCGTCCGAGATTTCGCGATGGACGGGTCGCCGTTCCGGGAAGGCCGGGACCTCTCCGAGTTGCGCCGCCAGGCGTTCCAGCTGGTCCGGACGCTCGCCTGACCCGGTGTGTTTCACGCGCATTCTCGCGACGGGTTGCGGGCCGTCACCCCACGCCGCCCTTCCACTCGGGTAGCGCGGGTTGCGGCGCGCCGGACAGACTCGCGCGCAGGCGGCCACCCATGTGCCGGGCCGCGACCCTGGCCATCCTGAGCTTCTGCGCCGGGGGCATCTCGTGCCCCCAGTTGCTCATCCCTCCCAGTAGCCGACGGGCCGGTCGTCCTCCACGAGTACGCCCCCGGCGCCGAGTTCCGCCTGGAAGCCGGACGGGGAGACCACGTAGAACGTGTACAGCTCGTCGTTCGGATGCTGGCCGATCCGGTGCGCGACGGAAATGCCGGCCCGGGTGACGCGCTCGAACGCCGCGTCGACGGTCTTCCGGCCGGGCACTTCCAGGAAGAAGTGCTGCAGCCGGCTCCCCGTCTCTATCGTGCCGCACGCCACGGAGTGGTGCCGGCGGTTCGCGCGGCAAAAGCCGACGCGCGCGGAGAGGCCCGCGGCGAGGTCGACGTTGTTGTAGTCCGTGACCTGGAGCCCCAGCCCGTCCGTGAGGAAGCGCTCGAAGCCCTCCAGGTCCCGCGAACAGCGCTTCGTACTCTGCGGATTGGGGTACTGGGTGCAGTTCCAGTCCATAGAGGGTGGCGGTGAACGCGCGCCACCTGTCGAGGTGGGCGACCTCGAAGAGCATGTACGCCAGGCGGTTCACCTTGGCCATGGGTCGCTCCCTTGCGGGCCGGTCGTTGGGGTGAAGGACGATTGTAGGTCAGTGTGGACCGGCAGGGCCGGCCGAGCTGGCGTCGAGCCTATGGCCGGAACGTCCAGAGCCGTGAGCGCATTGCCACGATCTACGGTTGCCCAGGAATAGCCGAGCGTATCGCCTCCGCGATCTCCGCCAGCGCGGCGAGGAGCGCAGGTACGCGGTTGTCGTCCACGGCAACCACGGCGAGGGGCGAGTCCGCTTGCTCGGTGCCGAGGCTTTGGTCGGTGGTGAGCAACACCGTGAAGCCCTCCGAGGCGCCTCGTTTCAGGAGTTCCTCGTCCTTCAGGGCGTCCCATCCGTGGTGGCGCGCGGTCTCGACCGCGATGTCTCCGAGTGCCGTCCCTAACGGGATGCGCAAGCGAGGCGAGATCCGGGCGTCGAGAAGGACTTTCACTCGGAAGAGGGGCTCTAACTGCTGCTAGTGCAGTCGGGATTCCGCGAGGCTGCGGTGCATACGGCCAGGCAGCCCTCGCGCAGGACAGCCTCAGCGGCTCTGGGGTCCACCTCGAAGTCCTCGAGAAACTGGTCGAGCTCCACGCCGTCAGCGAGCCAGTCGAACAGATGCTGAATGGGCACGCGCGTGCCGCGGAAGCAGGGTGTTCCGCTCATCCGCCCGGGATCGGCCCAAACGGCCTCTTCCAGCGACATCGGCTGGTTCGAGTTGCCTGTGAGAAAGCTCTGCACGGTGACTGGCAGTCCAACTTCTCGCGATCAACACGTTCCGAGAATACGCCCCCACGCAGGGGTGTCAACGAACCACGTTCTTGCGACAGAGGGTACGCTCGGGTCGGTACTTCCCGGCGACGCGGGAGCTAACGCCCCTTTGCCTTCGCGACCTGCCGCCGCCCTCTTAGCTGGCGGCCGCCCCGGGCCCGGCCTTCGCCCCCCGAATCAACCGCCCCGGCAACGCTCCCGTGGCTTCGCCGTCCTCGAACGTCACCTCGCCCGAGTTGATCGTCATGCGGTATCCCTGCGCCTTCTGGACCAGGCGCTTGCCGCCGGCCGGGAGGTCGTAGGTCATCTCGGGGGCCTCGAGGCGGAGGCCGTCGTAGTCGATCAGGTTGAAGTCCGCCTTGTAGCCGGGCGCTATCACGCCGCGGTCGTTCAGGCCGTAGACGGACGCGGAGTCCTGCGTGAGCTTGTGCACGACGAACTCGAGCGGCATGCGCGGGCCGCGGCGCCGGTCGCGGGTGAAATAGCTCAGCATGTAGGTGGGGATGCCGGCGTCGACGAGCACGCCGCAGTGGGCGCCGCCGTCCGACAGGCCGAACACGCTCTGCGGGTGCTCGATCACCTGCCGCTGCCCTTCGAGGTCGCCCTCGTAGCGGCCGAACAGCACCAGCAGCGGCTGGCCGTCCGCCAGGGTGTCCATCATCACCTCCCGCGGGTGGACGCCCCGGGCGCGCGCCACCGCCGCCACGGTGTCGTCGGGGCCGGGCTCGTAGGTGAGCTCCGCGTCCAGCACGTACTGGTACTCGTGGTCGGTCAGGAACCGCACGGCGTCGGCGTTCGGCGGCAGCATCGGTTCCTCGTTCAGCACGCGCTCACGGAACTCGGGATCCCGCAGCTTTGCCTGGCGCGCGGCAAGAGGCAGTCCGTGGATCTCGCGGTAGGCCCCGAACTGCCGCATGGGGTTGATGGTCCCTTCGAGCGTCATCAGGATCGACGCGGGCCGCGCGCCGACCTGCGGTCGCAGGCGGAAGCCTTCCGCGTGCAGTTTCTCCGCGAGATCCCACACGGGTGCGGGGCCCGCGGTCATCAGCGGCGTGACGATGCAGCCCGTGGTACGCGTGATGTGCTCGATCCACGCGAGCTCCTCGGGCTGATCGAGGCTGTCGGAGACGAACTCCATGGTGCCGTAGTCGAGGCCCTGGAACGCGCTGCCGATGGTCTTCATTTCCTCGGCCGACGCCCGCGTGCCCGGCACGAGGTTGCCGGCCTTGTCGACGTGCCCGTAGAAGCGCGAAGTGGAGAAGCCGAGTGCGCCCGCCTCGAGCGCCCCGCGCGTCAGGCGGCGCATCTCGGCCATGTCCTCCGGCGTCGCGTCGTCGTAGCAGCGCTCGCCCATGACATAGAGCCGCATCGCCACGTGCGGCACCTGCGTGCCGACATCGAGCGTGTACGGCGTGTCGATCCCGTCGAGGTACTCGGCGAAGGACTCCCAGCCCCAGGGGATGCCGTCGTGGAGCGCCGTGCCGGGGATGTCCTCGACGCTCTCCATCAGCTCCACCAGCCGGTCCTCGGTGCCGGGCCGCACCGGCGCGAACCCGACGCCGCAATTGCCCATGACGATGGTCGTCACGCCATGCCAGCTCGTCGGCGTCACCTGCTTGTCCCAGCACACCTGGCCGTCGTAGTGGGTGTGGATGTCGACGAACCCGGGGGTCAGGAGGTCACCGTTGGCGTCGATGACGCGCTTTGCGTTCGCTGGAGAGGAACCTGTCGGGGCGACTTCGATGATCTGCCCCCCGTCGACGACGACGTCTCCGCTCCGTTGCGGAGCCCCGGTGCCGTCTACGATCGTGGCGTTCTTGATGAGCAGGTCGTGCATGGGCGAGGGTTCCCGGTGGTGGCGCGCGGTGAACGGGCGATGATAGCCAATCCGTGGGGGCGTGGGTGGCCGGGCGAGGCCTGCGGCCTGGGGGAACCGGTTCCGATCCAACGGTTTTGATTGCATAATTTGCTGGCATTTCACGGGCTCCGTTGGACGACGGGCGAGGAGGCGCTACATTGAGGTCTAGCATTACCATCCGCGATATCGATCCTGGCGACAAGTCCTGGCTCAAACGTGAAGCCCGGCAGGTCGGAGTGTCGATGGAAGAGCTCGTGCGACGCCTGATTCACGAGCAGCGTACGAGAACCGAGCGCCGTCCAAAGCCCTCCGAGGCTTTCGCGCGGCACTTTGGGGAAAAGCATGGGGTCGAACTCCCTGCCACCGCGCGTTGGGGACACAGACCGGTGTCTTTCGCCGATGAGGGGCGTGAGTGACAGCCGCGCTCGCGTGGTTGATCGACACGAATGTCGTGTCGGAGATGATGCGGCCGCGGCCCGAGCCGCGAGTGGCGGCGTTCGTGGACTCGATCGAGTCCGAGGGCCTTGGGCTGGCCTCGATCACGGTTTGGGAGATTCTCGACGGAATCGGACGTCTGGCCCACGGACGGCGCCGGGAGAACCTGTCTGCCCGATTCCAGGATGTCCTCGACGAGTTGTTCGAGGATCGCATCGTCTCCTGGACTTTGGCCGACGCCCGGGAGTGTGCCCGAATCATGGAAGAAAGACGCCGACGTGGGGAGTCGTTGGACGGCCATGTCCCCGATGCGTTTCTGGCTGCCGCCGCGGCCACCCGTGGGCTCGCCATCGTCACCCGGAACACCGGGGAGTTCCGTAACACGGGGATCAGGACCGTCGACCCGTGGACGGTCGGGCCGCCGGGCGCTCACTAGGACCCTTCAGCCGGGGGAGCTTCCCCGACCGCTGACGCGCGAGGAAAGTGCAGGCTTCTCCCCCGTCGCCGGGGGCGTACTTCCATGCAAGGTTAGTCGTCCAGTCCTCGCGCGCGACGTTGCACCTCGCCCCGGGTCGCTCCGCGCATCCGCTTCCAATCGTCGCGATGGTCGGGCGCCCGGCGACGCGGCCCCATGGCAGCCCGGTTGGCGGGGTCGCGTTCCCAGGCCAGTCGATGGACGTACTTCACCCCTGTCCTTTCGTAGATGGTCTCAGGCTGGCGTCCTGGATTGACGGCAGCCGGAGATCCGATAACCACCGGGTCAACCAGCAGGCTTCGCCCCGCGTGTCCGGTCTCACGGGGCTGTCCTTTCCCCGCATGGCGTCGATTCGGACTTGGACCCTCAGGTCGCCAGAAACCCCCCATCCACCGGCACGGCGGACCCGGTGATGTACCCGGCGTCGTCGCTGAGCAGAAAGGCGATCGTCGCCCCGTACTCCTCCTTCAGCTTCCCCTGCCGCCGTATCGCGAGCCACCCCCTGCCGCGCGGGAGCCTGGCCTGGGGCGTCTTCATCCGCTCCCGGTCCTCCCCCGCGTGCTTGCCGAAGTTGCTGCCGTCCACCCCCGAGGGCTGGATCGCGTTGGCGCGGATGTGGTGGCCGCCGTAGTCCACGGCGATCTGCTTCGCGAGCCCGATGAGGCCGTGCTTGGACGTGGCGTAGGACGCGTTCGAGCCGCCGGGCCCGATCACCGAGCCCGCGATGGACGAGGTCATGACGATGGACCCGCCGCCGCCTTCCATCATGTGGGGCAGGGCGTGCTTGCTGCAAAGGAAGGGCCCGGTGAGGTTGACGTCCAGCACGAACTGCCAGTCGGCGAGGTCGGTCTCGTGGATCCAGCCCCGTCCAGCCGTCCCGGCGTTGGCCACGAGGCCCCACAGGCCGCCGAACTCCGCCACCGTACGCCGCACTGTCTCGGCGACCTGCACCTCGTCCGCGACGTTGCACTCGACGGCGATGGCTTCGCCCCCGGCCGCACGAACCAGCTCCGCGGTCTCCTCGGCAAAGCCGGGCCGGATATCGGCGACCGCCACCCGCGCGCCTTCCTCCGCGATCCGCAGGCAGGCGCCCCGGCCGATGCCGCTGCCTCCGCCGGTGACGATGACGGGGCGCCCTCGCAGTCGGTTCATGGCTCGCTCCAGTGGTGGGATTGGGATAGGTTCTCACACTGGCCGGCGCGGGAGCCCGGATCTTCGATCGTCCCCGGCGGTTCGGACCATTGACCCGTCTCGCGAGGAGAACGTGGAACTGCTGTTCGACAACGTCTATCGCATCCTGCCGACCAAGGTCACGCCGACCAAGTACGCGAGCCTGTTCGTGACCCGCCCCGAGGGCAACCTGCTCTTCTCGTGCCTCGGCGGCCACAGCAGCTTCGAGGGCAGCTTCGACGACATCGAGGCCCTCGGCGGCGTCGCGTTGCACCTCCTCGGCGACATGCACTTCGCGGCCCGCTACAACGACGACGTGGACGCGCGCTTCGGCGTGACGACGATGTGCAGCGAGATCGAAGGCCCGGACGTCCGGCGCAAGGTCGCGAAGGTCGCAACGTTCCCGTTCGAACGGCACCTGCTGGCACCGGGCGTCGAGGTCATCCCGACGCCGGGACACCGGCCGGGCGCGGTGTCGTACCTGGTCAAGTCCGGCGCGCGGCGCTGCCTGTTCACCGGCGACTCGATCTATCACAACGGGGAGCGGTGGATGTGCCCCGTCAGCAAGAAGAACCGCAAGACGATGCTGGCTACGCTGGACATGCTGGCCGAGGTGGAGTTCGACGTGCTGCTGGCGAACACGGGGGCGGAGAACCCGGTGTGCTGCGTCGAGGTCGACGAGGCGGCGCGGGCGGAGTTCATCGCGGGGTTGGCCGGAGGGCTTTGAGCGCGGGCGACCGCCTTGGCACGCGTGTCGGCGCCAGTCGACCTTTTGGCCGCTACGCGCGGTCCGGGAGGTCTGGATGAGGGTGACAGTGCAGGTCGAGATAGACAAGGATGTCCGGGACGAAGCCGCGAGGCGGTTGGCGGAAAGCGGTCTCACGATCGATCAGACGATGCGGATCGTTCTCGAACGGGCGGCGGCGGGCTGCGGGCCGGACTTCGCGGCCTTGGTGCCGAACCGCACCACGGTCGAGGCGATCAAGGCGGCCCGTCGCGGAGAGCTCGTTGACCTGGGGACTCCCTCGCAAGCGCTTGCGGAACTGAACGACAGAGAGTGAACGCCGCGAGGGAACGCGGTCCGGAAGGGATGTCGGTTGTTGATCTGGCACCAGGGCGGCGCACACGGGCTGGACGTCGCCGGCGTGGCGTCGAAGACCATCCGCCCACCGGACACCGTCGATGTCGGCGAAGGCTGGGCTCACTACGGCGGCGACGCGGGTGGACACCGCTACAGCCAGGCGAGCCAGATCACCCGGGCCAACGTCGCCCGTCTCGCGCCGGTCTGGGAGTACCGCACTGGCGACATGACCAGACGGGCGAACCACATGCACCAGGCCGCCACCGAAGGCACTCCGATCCTGGTGGGCGACGCGCTCATCCTCTGCACGCCGTTCAACGAAGTCATCGCCCTGGACGCGGACAGCGGCGCCGAGCGATGGCGCTTCGATCCGGACATCGACCTTGGCCAGGACCCCGCGAACCAGTTCGTCTGCCGCGGCGTCACCCATTGGCGCGATGCCGACGCGACGGGGCCGTGCGCCGACCGGATCTTCATGGGCACGAACGACGCCCGGTTGATCGCCCTCGATGCGGCGACCGGCGGCCGCTGCCCCGGTTTCGGAACCACGGCGAGGTGCGCATCGATCACGGAATGCCGCTCCTGTGGCCCGGCGAGTTCCAGATCACGTCGCCGCCCGTCACGGTCGGCGACACCCGTCGTCGTCGGTTCCGCGATCGGCGACAACGCCCGCGTCGTGGCGTCCGCGGGCTCGGTGCGCGCGTTCGACGCCCGGAGCGGCGCCCCGCGCTGGGAGTGGGACCCGATCCCGCGCACCGCGGACGACCCCGCGGCGCCGACGTGGCAGGGCGCGCAGCCACCCACGGAAGGCCACGCCAACGCGTGGGCGCCGATGGCGGCGGAGGAGGAACGCGGCCTCGTGTTCGTGCCGACCAGCAGCCCCAGCCCGGATTTCTTCGGCGGCCTGCGCCCCGGTGACAACCGCCACGCCAACTCCGTCGTCGCCCTGGAGGCCGCGACGGGCGAGGTACGCTGGAGCTTCCAGACCGTGCACCACGACATCTGGGACTACGACGTGCCGGCGCAGCCGGGCCTGTATTCCGTCTGGCGCGACGGCGCGCCGCACGACGTGGTGGCCCACAGGTGACGAAGACGGGCTTCGTCTTCGTGCTGGACCGCGACACCGGCGAGCCGTTCCTGCCCGTCGAGGAACGGCCGGTTCCGCAGACCGGCGCTCCGGGCGAGTGGCTCTCGCCGACGCAGCCGTTCCCGGTCGTGCCCCCGCCCATCGTGCCGAGCCGCCTGTCTCCGGGTGACGCGTTCGGACTGACCCTGTTCGACCGCCTGGGCTGCCGTGCGCGGATCGCCGACTCCCTGGCCGACGGCCTGTTCACCCCGCCTTCGGAACAGGGAACGCGCTGCTCTATCCGTTCACCGGCGGCGGCGCGAACTGGGGCGGGGCCGCGTACGACCCGCTGCGCAACCTGCTGGTCGTCAACATGAACAACGTCGCGCACCACATCCGGTTGATCCCGGCCGAGGAGGTGGGGGAAGCGCGCAAGGTCTTCCACGACCAGGAAGTGTCTCCGCAGGCGGGCGCTCCGTTCGGAATGAAGCGGGAGTTGCTGCTCTCCCCCCTCGGCATCCCCTGCACGCCACCGCCCTGGGGCGTCCTGGCGGCCGTCGACCTGGCCAGCGGAGAGATCGTCTGGCGCAAGCCGCTTGGCGAGACCGAGGGCGTGACCCTGGGCCTGCCGAGCCTGGGCGGGCCCATCGTGACCGCGGGCGGCCTGGTCTTCATCGGCGGCACGATGGACGACATGCTGCGCGCCTTCGACGTGGCGATGGGTGAGCTGCTGTGGCAGTGGCAACTGCCCGCGGCGGGCCAGACCACACCGATGACGTACGTTCGGGAGGGCCGGCAGTACGTCGTGATCCAGGCGGGCGGGAATGCGACCGCGCAGGGGCGGCCGGGGGATGCGGTGGTGGCGTTCGGCGTTGAGTGACGCATGGCGCCGGACGAGGCGGGACGGCGCACCCCTCGGCCCGTCCCATGTCCGGGGAGCAGGACGCCCCGGACCGCCCGCTACTGCCCGGGCCTGGCGACCGGGATGAAGTCGGCGAACGGATTCGGTGTCGGGGGCTCCGCCGCAGGTCCTGCCGACTCGCGCTCCACCCGGGTCGCGGCGCGCATGCGCAACCCGATTTCGAACCCGCCGGGTTCGTAGACCATGATCGCGTGGACGGGCTCGTCGCCGACCACCTCGACCCAGTGCGGCGTGTCCGGGGGAATGTAGACGAGGTCGCCGGGCCCGATTTCCTGCGTCTCGCCCCCCACGGTCCACCGCATCCTGCCGGCGAGCACGATGAACGTCTCCGCGTGCCAGCCATGCCTGTGCGACGGGCTCTTCATCCCGGGCTGGAAGGTCTCGTCGATGATGCTGTAGCGACCGTTGGTCTGGTCCGCCGTCAGCATCACGCGGCTGACGGAGGTCGCGCTGGGTTCCAGCGTCTCGGCGTCTTCGCGCGTGACGAAGAGATGCGTTGCTGCCGGGCTCGTTTCGGCCTGGTCCTGGCCTTGCCCCTGCGCCAGCGCGGGCACGGCAGCGACCGCGATCCCTGCGCCGAGCGCCGCACGGCAGAAGGCTGTTACCAACAGCTTCCCTTGCATGGTGGACGGAACCTCCGTTGACGATCGGTCCTTGGACCTGTGCAGCTTACGTGTGCGAGCACCACAGAATCTACTTGCGATCGCAACGCGATGTGCTCAGGTGGGGTGGGGCGCCTAGCAGACTGTCGGACTTGGGGGCATTCGGAATCGGTCACGGCGACTGCGTCGGCCCTGCGGGGCGCGGGCTGCGGAGATGTTCTCGGCGGCCGGAACTCCGCGCCGGGCGGGCGACCGTCGCAGGACGCCCGGAACGCG
>JAJDVW010000140.1 GCA_022825925.1 Pseudomonadales bacterium
GGGGGCAACCGACGACCACGGGCGGGCGCCTCCGCACAGGGGCGCAACGTGGATCGCCGTTCCCGCGGGTGCGGCGCTGACGCTGAATGCCTCGGAGTTGGAAGCGGGTGTACGTTCGCAGTTCTACCTGGACCTTGAAGACAAATACCCGGACGAGGGGACGTATGACGAGACATTCAGTAACTACTGGGACCGCTGGCCGTTGGGCGATGGCGCGGGCAAGTGGCGGCTGTCGGTGGATGCGCCGCCGGGCGTGCTGGTCCAGAGCCTGCTGGAGAGTCCGACCGGTCACCTGACGAACCTGTCGAGCGCGCCGCGGGCGGGAGCGCATTGATCGACGTTGGAGCCGGTGCGCGCTGGACGGCTCCATCGTTGCCCATTCCCTACGTGGGGGGACGGCGGAGCCGGGCCAGCGCCCAGTCGATGTGTTCCCGCACCATGGGGTCCGCGCCGATGCGACGCTCCTCGAGGCCGGCCACGAGTTCCCCGTCGGGCGCCGCGTTGCCGGCGGCGACGGCGAGGTTCCGGACCCACTGCCGGTAGTTGATGCGCCGCAGCGCCATGCCCTCGGTGCGCGCCAGGAAGGTCGCCTCGTCCCACCGCAGGAGGTCGGCGATGCGGGCGGCGTCGAGGCCGTGCCGCGGCGCGAAGTCGGCCTCGGCCGATTTCCTCGCGTAGCGGTTCCAGGGACAGACGACCTGGCAGTCGTCGCAGCCGAAGATCCGGCTCCCGACCGCCTCCCGCAACTCCGGCGGGATCGCCGCTTCGCTCTCGATGGTGAGGTAGGAGATGCAGCGCCGGGCGTCGAGTTGACGGGGCCCGATGAGCGCGTCGGTCGGACAGACCTTGAGGCACGCCCGGCAGGCGCCGCATCGGTCGGACGCGGCTTCTTGCGTCGCGGGGAGCCGCGTCGTGGGGAGCGGCAGGCTCGTGTAGATCTCGCCGAGGAAGAACAGGGACCCGGCGGCTTCGTTCAGGAGCAGCGTGTTCTTGCCGATCCAGCCGAGGCCCGCCTTCTCCGCGAGGGGCTTCTCCAGGACGGGCGCGGAGTCGGTAAAGGCGCGGTGTCGACCCCCGGCGGCCCGGTCGATGCGTCGCGCGAGCCGGACCAGCCGGCGGCGGACCGTCTTGTGGTAGTCGCGCCCGAGCGCGTAGCGGGAGACGTACGCGGTGTCGGCCCCGGGGGCGGGAATCGCCGGCGCGGCGTCGGTCAGGTAGTCCATGCGGGCGGAGATCACGCGCACCGTGCCCTCGTGCAGGCGCTCGGGACGCAGGCGCTTGTCCACGTTGCGGGCCATGTATCCCATGGAGCCGTGGAGCTTGCGCGACAGCCAGCGGCGCACGTCCGGCGCACAGTCCGAGAGGTCGGTGTCGGTGATGCCGACCGCCGCGAACCCGAGTTCGCGCGCCCAGGTTTCGATGTCGCTGGCGAGCCGGGCGAGGTCCATGGCAGCTATAATCGGTGGATGCGCGGCCGGGACAGAGTCTACACGGCGGCCGAAGTCCGGGAGCTGGACCGGACCGCGATCAAGGATCGCGGCATGCCGGGTATCGCGCTGATGAAACGCGCCGGCCGGGCCGTGTTCGACGAAGTGCGCCGCCGCTGGCCCGCCGGCCGTTCCCTTTCCGTGCTCTGTGGCTCCGGCAACAACGCCGGGGACGGGTACATCGTCGCCGGCCTGGCGGAGGAAGCGGGCCTCGACACCACGCTCCTGCAGGTCGGGGACGTGGAGAAGCTCCGGGGCGACGCGGCGCGGGCGAGGGACTGGGCGCTTTCCGTGGGCGTCGTCACCTCGCGCTTCTCGGATTCCGCCGAACTGACTGGGGACGTGGTCGTCGACGCGCTCCTCGGCACCGGCGTCACCGGCGCCGTGCGGCCGGACCATGCCGCGGCGATCGAGTGCATCAATGCGGCGGGGAATACGGCCGGGAATGCGGCCGGGCGCCGGGTGGTGGCCGTCGACCTGCCGAGCGGAATCTCCGCGGACACGGGCGCGGTGCTGGGCAAGGCGGTGCGCGCCACGGTGACGGTCACGTTCATCGGGCGCAAGGTGGGGCTCTTCACGGGCGCGGGCGTGGACCACGCCGGAGACGTGGTCTTCGACAGCCTGGGCGTGCCCGAGGACGTCTACGGCGCGGCATCCGGCTTGCGCGTCCTGTCGCCGCCGGCGCCCCGGCACCGCGCCCGCTCCGCGCACAAGAACCAGTTCGGCCACGTCCTCCTGATCGGCGGCGACCGCGGCATGGGAGGCGCCCCGCTGCTCGCGGCCGAGGCGGCGTTGCGGACGGGAGCGGGGCTCGTGAGCATGCTGACCCGCCCGGAGCACTGCGCCGGGGTCCTCGCGCGTCGACCGGAAGTCATGGTCCGCGGCGTCTCGGAGGGCGACGAGGTCGAGGAACCGTTCGCCGCCTGCACCGTGATCGGGGTGGGACCGGGCCTCGGACGCGGAAGCTGGGGCCGCGCCCTGCTCGCCCGGGCGCTCGCGGCCGGCAAGCCCCTCGTCATCGACGCGGACGGTCTCAACCTGCTCGCGGAGGACGGGGCCGAGGCGCCGCCGGCGAGCGTCATGACGCCCCACCCCGGCGAGGCGAGCCGGCTGCTGGGCGAGGCACGCATCACGGACCGCGCGGCGGCGGCGCGCGCGTTGTCCGGACGCTTCGGCAACGTCGTCGTACTGAAGGGCGCCGGCACCCTCGTCGCCGAGGCGGGCGAACTGCGGGGCATCTGCATCGACGGGAACCCCGGACTCGCGACGGCCGGCAGCGGCGACGTGCTCACGGGCGTGGTCGCGGGCCTGGCGGCGCAGGGGCTTGCCCTCGGCGAGGCGGCCGAGGCCGGGGTGAGTCTGCATGCCACGGCCGGAGACGCGGCGCGCGAGCGCCTGGCGCCCCGGCCCCTCGTCGCTATGGACATCGTGGATCACCTGTGGTTGAGCCCTCAGCCCCTCGCAAGAAAGAGCCCGGCCGATGCGGCTTGAGCTGCGCGACGAGGCGGAGACCCTGCGCTGGGGCGCGTCCCTCGCGGACGGTCTCGACCGGGAACTCGTGTTCCTCCGCGGTGACCTCGGGGCCGGCAAGACCACCCTCGTGCGGGGCATCCTGCGGGGTCTCGGACACCGCGGCGCGGTGAAGAGCCCCACCTACACGTTGCTCGAACCCTATGAGTTCGGGGGCCGCAGCATTTATCATTTCGACTTCTACCGGATCGAAGATCCGGAGGAGTTGTCCTTCATCGGAATCGACGAACTGTTGTCCGATGCGGCGCTGAAGCTGGTGGAGTGGCCGGAACGGGCCGGCGGGCGCTTGCCCGTCCCGGACCTGGAACTGGTGCTCACGATCGCGGGCGAGGGCAGGTTGCTTGAACTCGTCGATCGTCGTTAACCGGCACCGGTGCGCCCGGTCCCTGGTGGCCGGGCTTGTGCTTGTTTTGCCGGGGGCCGCTGGCGCGGGCGCCGCCGGCGCCGCGGAACTCGAACGCATCCGCATGCACCAGGCGCCGGACCACACCCGCGTCGTGTTCGACACCAGCGGTCCCGTCGACTATCGCCTGTTCACCCTGGACGAGCCCCGGCGCGTGGTCGTCGATCTCAGGCAGACCAGCGTGCCGCGAGGATTCGCGACGCCCGCGGCGAAGGGGGGCGTGATCGAGCGGGTCCGGCGCGCGCCACGCGCCCGTGGCACCTACCGGGTCGTGTTCGACGTCTCGCGCGAGGTGTCGCCGAAACACTTCACGCTGGAACCGGTGCCGCCGTACGGTCACCGTCTGGTCGTGGACCTCTTCCTGCCGGAGCCCGAGCGCCCGGCCCCGCGCCGGGAGGAGCCGGAGGGGCTGCGGGACGTGATCGTGGCCGTCGACGCGGGACACGGCGGCGACGACCCGGGCGCCGTCGCGCGGGGCGGCGTCTACGAGAAGGACGTGGTGCTCTCGATCGCGCGGCGCGCCGCCAGGCACATCGACCGCGCGGACGGCTTCCGCGCCGTCATGGTGCGCGACGGCGACTACTACGTGAGCCTCCGCCGGCGCACCGCCATCGCCCGCCAGCATCGCGCCGACATGTTCGTTTCGATTCACGCCGATGCGTTCCGGAGCCCTCGGGTGCGGGGCGCATCCGTGTATGCGCTCTCCGACCGGGGGGCGTCGTCGGAGACCGCGCGGTGGCTCGCGGACCGGGAAAACCGGTCGGACCTCATCGGCGGCGTCGGCCCGGTTTCGCTCGAGGACAAGGACGAGCAGGTGCGCTCGGTGCTCCTCGACCTGTCCATGGACGGGACGCTGCGGGCGAGCCTCGCCGCCGGCGAGTCGGTGGTGGGGTCCCTTTCGGGCGTCAGCCGCATGCACAAGCGCCGCGTCGAGCAGGCGGGATTCGTCGTGCTGAAGTCCCCCGACGTGCCGTCGATCCTCGTCGAGACCGGCTACCTGTCGAACCCCCAGGAAGCGAAGCTGCTCGCGACGGCGGGCCACCAGGAGAAGGTGGCGCGGGCGATCGCGGACGGCATCCGGGGCTACCTGCTGCGCAACCCGCCCCCGGACGCGCGCATCGCGACCATGGAGCACCGCGGGACGCGACACGTCATCGAGCGCGGCGACACGCTCTCGGAGATCGCGGAGCGGTACCGGGTCTCCACGGCGATGCTGCGCAGCGCCAACGGCATCGCCGGGGACCGCATCCGGGTCGGTCAGGTGCTCCTGATCCCGTCCTCTTCCGGCAGTTGAGATCCGGCGGACGATGACGCGCATCCGCCGGCTGTCGGCCCTCGTCGCCAACCAGATCGCCGCCGGGGAGGTGGTGGAGCGCCCGGCGTCGATCGTGAAGGAGCTCATCGAGAACAGCCTCGATGCCGGCGCGCGCTCGGTGCGGGTGGCCATCGAACAGGGCGGCGTCAAGCGCATCGTCGTGCAGGACGACGGCCACGGCATGTCGGCGGAGGACCTGCCGCTCGCGGTGAGCCGCTTCGCGACGAGCAAGATCACGGACGCGCGGGACCTCGAGCGCGTCGCCACGATGGGCTTTCGCGGCGAGGCCCTCGCGAGCATCGCGTCGGTGGCGCGGCTCGCGATCACGGCCTCGAGGGGAAGCGACGCCGGCGCCACGCTCGTGGTGGCGGGCGGCGAGGAGGTTCGGAACGGTCCGGCGCCCCATCCGCCCGGCGCGACGGTGGAGGTGTCCGACCTCTTCTACAACACCCCGGTGCGGCGCAAGTTCCTGAAGAGCGACCGCACCGAGGCGGGCCACGTCAGCGACGTCGTGCGACGGCTGGCCCTCGGGCACCCCGCGGTGGCGTTCGAACTGAAGCACGGCGCGCGGGTGATCGAGCGGCTGCCCGGGACGCCGGACGCGGGTGCCCGGGTGGCCAGGGTCATGGGGGACGAGTTCCTGGCGCAGGCCGTTCCCGTGGAGGCGAGCGGCGCGGGGGATGCGCGACTGCAAGGGTGGGTCGGCCTGCCCACCTACTCGCGCGCGCAGGCGACGGGGCAGTTCTTCTTCGTCAACCGACGCGCGGTGAAGGACCGCCTGGTCGGGCACGCCGTGCGGCAGGCCTACCGCGACGTGCTGTTCCACGGACGCCACCCGGTGTTCGTCCTGTTCCTCGAGCTCGACCCGGCCGGCATCGACGTCAACGTGCACCCGACCAAGCACGAGATCCGTTTCCGCGACGGCCGGCGCGTGCACGACTTCGTGTTCGCCTCGCTGAACCGGCTGCTGCGGGAGGCGCGGCCCGGGGCGGAGCCGGCGCCCGTGCAATACGGGACCGGGTCCGCGCGCGAGCGGCCCGCGTTGCAGACGTCCATGAGCCTCGCGGAGCTGATCGCCGCGGAGCGTGGCGACGGGGCCCGGCCGCGCGACGGGGGCGCTCCGGCGCCGGCGGTGGAGGAAGGCGACACGCCGCCACTGGGGTACGCCCTGGCGCAGCTGCACGGCGCCTACGTGTTGAGCCAGAACCGGGAGGGCCTCGTGGTCGTCGACATGCACGCCGCCCACGAGCGCATCACCTACGAGAAGCTGAAGGCCGACTACCAGGCCGGCGCCATGGTCGCGCAACGCCTGCTGGTGCCGGTGTCGTTCGACGTGACGCCCCGCGAGGCGGACCTCGCCGAAACGCACGCGGACGCCCTCGAGACGCTGGGGCTCGTGGTGGAACGCCGGGGACCCCGGAGCCTGGTCGTCCGGCAGGTGCCGTCGCTGCTCGCCAACGCGGACGCCGAGAGCCTCGCCCGCGACCTCCTCTCGGAGTTCGCGGAGTTCGGGAGCAGCGACGCCATTCGCGCCCGCTCGGAGGAACTCCTGGCGAGCATGGCCTGTCACGGCTCCGTGCGCGCCAACCGCGCGATGACCGTCCCCGAGATGAACGCGCTCCTGCGGGAGATGGAGACGACGCCGAACGGCGGCCAGTGCAACCACGGACGGCCCACCTTCCTGGTCCAGAGCGTGGCGGAGTTCGATCGACTCTTCCTGCGCGGGAGGTAGCGGCCCATGGCCCGTGCGCAGGATCGGCCGCGGGCCCGGCCCCGCGTCGTCCTGTGCCTGATGGGGCCCACCGCGGCCGGCAAGACGGACGTCGCGCTCGCCCTCGCGGAACGGACCGACATCGCCCTCGTCAGCGTCGACTCGGCGATGGTCTACCGGCACATGGACATCGGGACGGCGAAGCCGGATCCGGAGACGCTGGCGCGCCATCCGCACGCGCTGGTCGACGTACGCGAGCCGGTCGATCCGTTCTCGGCGTCGGACTTTCTCGAGGGGGCGGATCGCGCGGTCCGCGACGCCTTCGACCGGGGCAGGTTGCCCGTCCTCGTGGGCGGGACGATGCTGTACTTCAAGGCCTTTCGCGACGGCCTGTCCGAGTTGCCGGCGGCGGACGACGTCACCCGGGCCGAGCTCTCCGCGCGCGCCCGGGAGATCGGATGGGCGGCCCTGCACGCGGAACTCCGGGACGTCGATCCCGCCGCCGCCGCGCGGATCCGCCCGAGCGACCCGCAACGCATCCAGCGCGCGCTGGAGGTGTTTCGCGTGACGGGCCGCCCCATCTCGGACTGGTGGTCGACATCGGCCGGGGTGCCCGCCGGAGCCCGTCTCGACTGCGACCTCGTCAGCGTGGGCGTGACGGCGCCTCGCGACATGCTAGCGGACCGGGTCGAGCGCCGTTTCGACGCCATGCTCGAGCGTGGCTTCGTGGATGAAGTGCGCAGACTCCGGACGATGCCGGGGCTCGATCCCGGCAAGCCGGCGATGCGCGCGGTGGGGTACCGGCAGGTCTGGCGCCACCTCGACGGCGAGACGGACTTCGACGCGATGCGCGAGGCCGCCCTCTCCGCCACCCGGCAACTGGTCCGGCGCCAGACGACCTGGCTGCGGGGATGGCCCGGTCTTGTCCCGGCGGAGGGTTCGGTCGCGGACATCGCGGGCGGGATACTGCGGCGGTTCGCCGCGCGCTCTTGAAATCGTTCGCGAAGGTGGCACTATGCGTGCCCCCGTCGCGGAGCGGTCGCTCCGCCTCCAGGAGGTCGCCATGCCGAAGGGCCACTCGCTGCAGGACCCCTATCTCAACGCGCTGCGCAAGGAACGTATCCCGGTGTCCGTCTACCTCGTCAACGGCATCAAGCTGCAAGGCCAGATCGAGTCGTTCGACCAGTTCGTCGTCGTGCTGCGCAACTCGGTCAGCCAGATGGTCTACAAGCACGCCATCTCCACCGTCGTACCGTCGCGCAACGTGCGGTTGCCGTCGGTGGACCCGGGGGCGGGGGAGCGCGAGGGGCTCGCCCCTCGCATGGAGAAGCGGCGCGAGGAGCCCGCCCCTCGCATGGAAAGGCAGCGCGAGGGGCCTGCCCGCAAGCGAGCCCCCGCGGCAGAGGAGAACGACTGAGTGCGTCTCCCTGGTGGCGCACGGACCACCCCGCGCCCGGGTGACGACCAGTCCCATGGAGGCGACGCGCGATGTTCTTTGACCGTCCGGAACCCGGGCGCCGCGCCGTCCTGCTGAGCCTGCGACTCGGCGACGGTCGCGGCCCGAACGCCCGTACGGCGACGTGTGTGGCCGCTGACGGCGTGGCCGGCGCGAGACCTTCCCGCGCCGCCGTGGACGACGAGTTCCGCCATCTGGTGGAGTCCGCCGAGATCCGGCCGGCCAGGCTCGTGGGGGGCGCGCGGCCGCGGCCGCATCCCCGGTGGTTCGCCGGGGCCGGCAAGGTGGACGAACTGGCGACGGCGCTGCAGTCGGAGCACGCGGACCTGCTGGTCGTCAACCACGAACTCACGGCGGGTCAGCAGCGCAACCTCGAGGAGCGGCTTGGCTGCCGCGTAATGACGCGCACGGAGCTGATCCTCCATATCTTCGCGGACCGCGCCCGGACGCGCGAGGGCCAGTTGCAGGTGGAACTCGCGCAGCTCACCCATGCACGGACCCGGATCGTGCGCGGCTGGACGCACCTGGACCGGCAGCGCGGGGGGCTCGCGATGCGCGGCGCGGGCGAGAAACAGATCGAACTCGACGCGCGCATGTTGCGTATGCGCATTCGAAGCGTGCAGGAACGCCTGCAGTCCGTGCACGGACAGCGGGAACGCAGTCGCCGCCGGCGTCAGCGCACCGGGGTGCCGACCGTGGCCCTCGTGGGCTACACCAACGCGGGCAAGTCGACGTTGTTCAACGCGCTCACGCGGTCGGACGGGAACGGGTCGGGCGCGCTCGTCGCCGACCGGCTGTTCGCCACGCTCGATCCGCTGATGCGCCGCGTCGAGATCGAAGGGGCCGGACACGTCGTGCTCGCCGACACGGTGGGGTTCATTCGCGACCTGCCGGTAAGCCTGGTGGAAGCGTTTCGCGCGACCCTCGAACAGGTACGGCAGGCCGACCTGCTGCTGCACGTCATGGACGCGACGGCGCCCGACGTCGACGATCTGCACAGGGAGGTGCGGGACGTGCTCGAGCGCATCGGCGCATCCGGCGTGCCGACCGTCGAAGTCCTCAACAAGATCGACGCGGCCGACGCCCCGGCGCTGGCGCCGGGGGACGCGCCACGCGTGGCCGTCAGCGCCGTCCGCGGAGACGGCCTGGACGCGCTGCGCGGCATGATCGGCGGTGCCGTCGGCGTCGCGGCGCGCCCGCTGACCGTGTTCCTCGACCCGTCCGCCGGCAAGGTCCGGGCGCGGTTGTATGAACGCGGCGCCGTGATCTCGGAGACCACCGCCGAGGACGGCCGCCTGTCGTTGTGCGTGCGGCTGGACGGGGAAGAGGCCGCGCGGTTGCGCGCGCTGGGGGTGGAGTTGCGCGAGAGTCAAGCGTTTGACTAGCACCGTGACTGGGCATCCGACCCCCATTGGGGCGAGTCAATCACCATGCTCTTGACACGCATTTGTGGCTGGGGCAGCGTCGTACTGGTACCCGGTAGGCGGGCGCGCGAGGTGATCGAAGGCGGCGGCTGCGAACTTGCACGCCTCCTGCGCCGCTGAGGAGACGGCGATGAAAAACTGCTTCGTCGTGATCGCCAAAATGGACGAGGACGACGCCCCTTTCAGAGTCGATGTCGCCGCCGTCTACCCCGACAACTATCCTCTCGTGCCCGGCCATGTCTGGGTCATCGCCGCCCCGCCCGGTGCGGGCGCCTATGACGTCGCGGAAAACCTGAAGCTCGGCGCGGGTCCGAGCGGCATCGAAGACGCTTCCGGCCTCGTCGTCCCCGCCGAAGGCTACTGGGGCTACGGCCACAAGAAGATGTGGGACTTCATGGACGCCCCCTACAGGGGCGACGAAGCACTGCAGCATGCCGGATGACCGACACCGCCAAGGAAGCCGGGCGTAGCCGAGACCACGGCGAGCGGCTCGCCACTCTCGAAGAACGGATGAACCATGTCGCGACGAAAGCGTGGGTCCTCGGCGGTGTGGCCGGCGGCATGGTCACCGCGATAGGACTCGCCCTGCTATTCGCCAGGCTCTTTCTGGTCGCGCCGCCCTCCTGATCCCGCCTCCCTGACCCCCGCATCGACACCGCTCGCCAGCCCAAGCCGACCTCTCACCCCGCTGGAACCTCGGCGGCTGATGCCTCCGCTGTCCCACCGGGGTGATAGAATCCGTCGGCCGTTCCGAACATGGGAGATCGGCGCGAGATGGCCTGGGACGACTCCGGCGGAGGAAAAGACAAGGACCCTTGGGGAACGCGGGGCGACCAGGGTCCGCCCGACCTGGACGAGGCGCTGCGGAAGCTGCAGGGGCAGCTTTCGGGCATCTTCGGCCGCGGCGGGGGCGGCGGCGCCAAGCGCGGCGGCGGGATCAACCTGTCGGTGTTCGGCATCGTGATCGCCGTGCTCGCCCTCGGGTACGGTTTCTGGGGCCTCTACCAGGTCGACCAGCAGGAGCGGGGGGTGGTGTTCCGCTTCGGCGAAGTGCGCGACGAGGTGGTCCTCCCGGGCCTGCACTGGAACCCGCCCATCATCGACCGCGTGGAGAGAGTCAACGTCACGCGGGTCAACGACCACGAACACCAGGCCCTGATGCTGACGGAGGACGAGAACATCGTCGACATCGGCATGACCGTCCAGTACGTCATCGACGATCCGGTCGACTACCTCGTCAAGGTGAAGAACCCCCTCGTCAGCATCGACCACGCGACCGAGAGCGCGCTGCGCCACGTGGTGGGAAGTTCGACGATGGACCTGGTGATCACCGAGGGCCGCGCCGCGCTCGGTACGGAAGTGCAGGATCGTCTGCAGAGCTACCTGAACCGGTACGAGACGGGCATCCTGGTGTCGACCGTGAACATCGACGAGAGCGGCCCGCCCCAGCAGGTCCAGGAAGCCTTCGACGACGTGCAGAAGGCCAAGGAGGACGAGGCGCGGTACGTCAACGAAGCCAACGCCTACGCCGAGGAGATCGTGCCGAAGGCCCGCGGCGAGGCGCAGCGGCAGATCGAGGGGGCCAACGCCTACCGCGACCAGGTGATCGCGCGCGCCGAAGGCGAGGCGGAGCGGTTCAGCAAGCTGCTGGAGGAGTACGCCCTGGCCAGGGACGTGACGCGCGACCGCCTGTACATCGACGCCATCGAGTCCGTTCTGAGCCAGAGCACCAAGGTGATGGTGGACGTCGAGGGCGGGAACAACATGCTCTATCTGCCGCTGGACCGCATCGCGTCGCGATCGTCGGCCCTCGGCGGCGCCGACAGCGCCAGCGACCTCCGCCAGTTGGTCGACGACGCGTTGAGCGAGCGGCTCGACACCAACCGCCGGCGCGATTCCCGATAGCGGGATAGCCGGCATCGCACCGTCTCGAGGTACGTGACATGAGCTTTCGGATCGTCCTGGTGGGTATCGTCCTGGTCCTGGCGATACTCCTGTTGATCGACGGGATCTTCACCGTCGACCAGCGCGAGCGGGCCCTGGTGCTGCGCTTCGGGGCCGTCACCCGCGCGGACCTGGACCCGGGCCTGCACTTCAAGCTGCCGATCGCCGAAGAGGCGAAAAAGTTCGACGGCCGCATCCTGACCCTGGACTCCCGCCCGGAGCGCTACTTCACCCTGGAGAAGAAGCCGCTGATCGTGGACTCCTTCGTGAAGTTCCGGGTCGGGGACGTGGAGCGCTACTACACGGCCAGTTCCGGGGACGAGAACCGGGCGAGGAACCTGCTGTCGCAGCGCGTGAACGAGGGTCTGCGCAACCAGATCAGCCGCCGCGACATGCACGAGGTCATTTCCGGCCAGCGCGATCAGCTCATGGCGGAACTCACCCAGCAGTTGAACACCGAGATGACCGAGGAGATGGGCGTCGAGGTCATCGACGTGCGCGTGAAGAAGATCGACCTGCCCCCGGAAGTGTCGAGCGCGGTCTACGACCGGATGAACTCGGAGCGCGAGATCGAGGCCCAGCAGCACCGCGCGACGGGTCGGGAGCTCGAACTCGGCATCCGGGCCGACGCGGACCGCCAGGTCGTCGTCATCGAGGCGGAGGCCTACCGGGAGGCCGAGCAGTTGCGCGGCGACGGCGACGCGAGAGCCGCGAACATCTACGCCGGCGCCTACGGGGCGGACCCGGAGTTCTACGAGTTCTACCGCAGCATCAACGCCTACTCGAACGTGTTTCGGGAGAAGGGCGACATGCTGATCCTCGATCCGAACAGCGAGTTCTTCAAGTACCTGAAGAGCGGCGAGGGCGCGCGCTAGCGCGACCTGGCGGTCGCGCCGTAGCAAGCTCCCGGCTGTTCGCGGGAGCAATTCCGGCAGGCGTGCGCCTGCCTCACCGACAGGGACGGAACATTGGGCCGCAACGTCGTCGTGCTCGGCACGCAGTGGGGTGACGAGGGCAAGGGCAAGGTCGTCGACTTCCTGGCGGATCGGGCGGCCGCGGTGGCGCGCTACCAGGGCGGCCACAACGCCGGGCACACGATCGTGGTCGAAGGCGAGAAGACGGTCCTGCACCTGGTTCCGTCCGGGGTCCTGCGTCCGGACGTGCAGTGCCTCATCGGCAACGGCGTGGTCGTCGCGCCCGACGCCCTGCTGAAGGAGGTCGCCCGGCTCGAAGGCAGCGGTATCGCCGTGCGCGACCGGCTTCGGATCTCGCCGGCGTGCCCGCTGATCCTGCCGTACCACGTCGCGATGGACCACGCGCGCGAGCGGTCGCTCGGCAGCCGGAAGATCGGGACGACCGGGCGCGGCATCGGCCCCGCGTACGAGGACAAGGTCGCGCGCCGCGCCGTGCGCCTCGTCGACCTGTCGGACTGGCAGGGGTTCGCGGCGAAGCTGTCCGAGGTCATGGACTACTACAACTTCATGCTCGAGAAGTATTACGAGGCGCCGCCGCTGGATCGCGGGCGCACGCTGGCGGACCTCGCGGACCTGTCCGAAGCGTTGCTGCCGATGATGGACGACACGGGTCCGTTGCTGCACGAACTCCGCGAGGCGGGGGAGAACATCCTGTTCGAGGGCGCGCAGGGCGCGCTCCTCGACGTGGACCTGGGCACCTATCCGTACGTGACGTCTTCGAGCACGACGGCGGGGGGCGCCGCCGTCGGGAGCGGCTTCGGCCCGCGCTACCTGGACTACGTGCTCGGCAGCACCAAGGCCTATGCGACGCGGGTGGGCTCGGGGCCGTTCCCGACGGAGCTCTTCGACGATACGGGCAAGCGGCTGTCGACCCGCGGGGCCGAGTTCGGGGCGACGACCGGGCGCGCGCGCCGCAGCGGATGGTTCGACGCGGTCGCGACGCGCCAGGCGGTGCAGATCAACAGCCTGTCGGGGCTCTGCCTGACGAAGCTGGACGTGCTCGACGGGTTGCAGGAGATCCGCATCTGCGTCGACTACCGGACCCGTGACGGCGGGGCGGCGGGTCCGCGTTTCGACGGGGCGTCCTACAAGGATGTCGTCCCCGTCTACGAGACGCTGCCGGGCTGGAGCGAGTCGACGTCCGGCGCGCGCGACCTGGATGCGCTGCCCCCCAACGCGCGGGGCTACGTACGGTCCGTCGCGGAGGCGGTGGGAGTCCCGGTGGACCTGATCTCGACGGGACCGGAGCGAAGCGAGACGATCGTGGTCCGGCATCCCTTCGACGAACGGGCGGACGAGTGATCGACGCGCGGCTCATGGAGATCCTGGTGTGCCCCGTGAGCCGGGGCCCGCTCGTGTATCGCCGTGAGGCCGGGGAGCTGTGGTCGGCGCAGGCCGGCCTGGCCTACCCCGTCGAGGACGGCGTGCCCGTGCTGCTCGAGGAGGAGGCGCGGACGCTGACCGAGGAAGAGCGCGATTCGTTGAAGTGAGGGCCCCGGTGGGGGACTGTGGGGGACCGGCGCCGTTGGTGGCGCTTCGTGGATTTCCGATAGAATCGGTCGGCTTGCCTGCGGCGCGCTCGGTTGGGACGGAGCCCGGGCCGGAGCGAGAAGAAGCGAGAAGGGCAAATGACAAAGGCAATAGTACGGTGGAAAGAGCAGCGTTGACGAACCCCGGCCTGGCGCTGGTGAGCGACATGCCGGACATCGCGAGCCGCGAACTGCGCGATCCGGAAGGCACGCTCGACTGGGTGGGCATGAGCGATGTCCACCAGCCGCTCAAGATCCGCGACGGCGGGACCGTGCGCGAGGTGCAGTCCCAGGTCCAGATCTACGTCGACCTGGCCGACACGCAGGCCAAGGGCATCCACATGTCCCGCCTGTACCTCATCCTGGACGAACACTCCGACACCCGCCCGCTGAGCGTCGCCGGTCTCAAGCTGCTGCTCGCCTCGCTGCTCCAGTCGCACCGCGGGCTGTCCGGGCGCGCCTTCGTCCAGTTCGACTTCGACTACTACCTGCGCCGCGGGGCGCTCGTCAGCGAGAACTCCGGCTGGAACGCGTACCCGGTGTCGATCAAGGGCACCTTCATCGACGGCGAGATGCACCTCGAACTCGCGCTCGGCGTCTTCTATTCCAGCACCTGCCCGTGCTCGGCCGCGTTGGCCCGGCAGGTGATCCAGCAGAACTTCGAACAGGACTTCGGTCACCGCGGCGAGGTCAGGGTCGCGGACGTGAAGGCCTGGCTGGGAACGGAGGAAGGCATCGCCGCAACCCCGCACAGCCAGCGCAGCATCGCCAAGGTACTGGTGAAGCTCAAGGACTCCCTGCCCGACTTCCCCATCACCGACCTGGTCGACCTCGTCGAAGGGGCGCTTCAGACACCCGTTCAGACCGCGGTGAAACGCGAGGACGAGCAGGAGTTCGCACGCCTCAACGCCTCCAACCTGATGTTCTGCGAGGACGCGGGCCGGCGGCTCAAGACGGCGCTGGGCAACGACCCGCGTCTGGTCGACTTCTGGGTGCGCGTCGAGCACCACGAGAGCCTCCACCGCCACAACGCGGTGTCGATCTTCACCAAGGGCGTGGAGCGGGGCTACCTGCCGATTCCGTGACTCGGAACTCCGCCGGGCGACGACATTTCTCGCGCTTGCGACGACGCAACCGAAGCCTCCCGCGCAGGACACGTTGGGGGCTTAGGCATGGGGCTCATAGCCCCTCTCGTCGCACCCGATGGTTTCGAGCCGCTGCCAGCGTGTCCGCATCAATGGCAGACCGACAACATCTCAACGTCCCGTGCGTTCGCGAGCAATCGGGTCTCCTCCGCGCATCCGACGCCACCGCCCTTGTCGAACGGGAGCATGAACGTCTTCCTGATTTCCGGCGTGTGCTCGCCGATGTACAGCCCCTCCGTACCGAAGCCCCCACCGACTTCGCCGTCTGCGCCATCGATATCGACCCGGACCACGTCGCTCCGCACCCTGCGCTTGATGCTATCCCAGCCCAGTCCCGCACGTCCCTCCAATCTGTGTTCGCCACAATCGCTGAGTCCCTGCCTCCGGCGCGGGCGCTCGAACTGATCGAGACGATCCTTGAGCGACTGTCCTCTCCGACGATCTGAGTTTCCCGCATGCGCGGTCTGGGCTCCTGTCACGTGGAGAGCACTACGGTTGGCGTCGGGCTCAGCAGCGATGCGGTCGGAGTCGCGCTCGGTCCGCGATTGACGGGGCTGCGGCCAGTCACGCCCGCAACGGCGCGAGGCACAACTGGTTGTGGGCGGAAGATCGGCGAGTGCAGGTAGGGTGGGAACGTCAGACCAACGTCAGCGTCAAGTAGTCCATGAGCCGTCCACACCGTTCACACCGCTCTCTGACTCGGCGCGGGCTGATCTGCGCGAGCAACTGGCTTGCGTGGCGAATCTTGTGGTACTCGCCCTTCGTCGTGTTCCGAGTCGCGGCCTTCAGTTTTCGTTCGATGTCGCGCTTCGGCACCGACTCCAAATCAGTGGCACGTGGCAACGAGCTTCGATGGAATCCCTGCCCGTAGTAGGCGGCAAGGGCGTCATCGTCAGCGACGATCCACGCCTCCATGACCTCGACCATGAGGTGAACGGTTTCTTCGTCGGCGAAGTCGACATTCCAGCCGTCCCGCTGGCGAAGGTGTGCGAGGGATCCGCGCCCCGCCTGCCCCTCCGCATCTACCATCAGCACGACAACATCCGCGGTGGCCCGTTGTGTGGCATGCTGGAACGCCCTAAACGCGTCGTTGCGGGACCCGACGCAAGCCAGTTTCCACCGCCAACCGCGGCTCTCGGCCGCCCGTTTCTGGTCTTCAAGGAAGGCGTTGAACCCGCGGCGCAGGGCTGCGCGTGCACCCGCACCTTCGCCGCCGCCTTCGACATAGATCGCAACAGTACTCACGGGTTCGCACCTAGCTCCCCCATCCGCCAAAGGTCGCCGAGTTGGTACCGCTCAAGCCAGTGACCGAGAGGACCAGCTTCAAGGCGCCTTAGAACGGTACCGGCCCCCTGTTTCTCGCATGTAACCACTGCCTCCACGCCCGTAGTCAGCGCGGACACAAGGGTATCCGAGTGCGTCGTCACCACAAGTTGCATCCTGCTGGATGCCTCCACCAACAACTCCGCAACGATAGCGACCGCATCGGGATGCAGCCCGAGCTCCGGCTCCTCCATGCACAATAGGGGTGGCGGACTCGGTGTCAGCAATGCTGCAAGAATCGCGACGAATCTGATTGTCCCGTCGGAGAGCCGAGTCGCAGCGACGGGAGATCCGAGCCCCCGTTCATGCAAATAGAACTGCACCTGCCCGCCAGACACCAGAGTCGACATCCTCTCGAATCGCGGCAGGAAGCGCCCCAGCAAGCGGTCGAACTCCCTTCCATCGTGATGTTCGATTTGGTTTAGGACCAAGGCAAGGTTACCCGCGTCCGGAAGCAGTCGATCTTCCGGCAGGTCGGCTGGCTGAGGTCTGCGTAACGACCCGTACCGACCGAAGCTCCACTCCCGGAAAGTGCTAAAGCCTGCAAAGCGCTCTCCAACCCAGGTCACTTCTGGGTACTGATCTGGATCCTTGCGTTGCGCGAGCACCGATTGGTCCGGACGCAGGCTCGCCCGCTCCAGGTGCCGGGGGTGAGTAGACTCGCCAGCTTCGAGAACGTTGATGGCGGGCCGCCCGTGCTGAAAACGGTAGTAGAAGTACACGTCCGACTCGCCGGGTCGCGATTCGACTTCTTCGATCGCCTCATCCAAGACCTCAAGACGGTTGGCTACCTCCGTAAACTCTAACCTGTACCGGATGGGCCTCCCAGTAGGCGTGTCCGCCTCGACCACGGCGTCGATCGTTGCGGGTTCGGCAGGGCGCACCCCTTTCCACAGCCATTCCCCAACACCACCGCCGTCGCGGATGCACTTCGCCACATCGTGGGGGGTTGCGCTCAGTAGGTCGATAGCCTCGATGAGATTGGATTTGCCGCCACCGTTTGGGCCAATCAGAACGTTCAGCGGTTCCAACTCGATGGGTTCCGAGTGAGGCGCGAAAGAGAGAAAGCTCTCCAGATGTAGTTGCTTCAGCGTGCGCATGGTCGATGTATGGTGCCAGCGGCTCTGTCTATCTCGCAACCTCAAAGTGGTCGAGTGGCCCGCCGGCCTGCGCAGCCATGTGGCGTCGCGTTCGTTCAGCGAGTCCTGGCCATATGCCGCGCTGTTCCGGCAGGTGTTGGGCAACCTGCGCGCCCAGGCGCCACCGTAGTGACGCCACCGCCCGGCGTTTCTTACGTTCCCGTACGCAACGGCGTCGCTCTGTGGCTGCCGCCCGCCCGGCAAACTTTGGCCCCGGCCTCTCGGCTGCGGATGCCTGAATGCGTACCTTCCGGGAGAATTTCACCCTCCGCAGCACTCACCCACGCCCACCCACTCCGTTTCAACCCGTCTTTCCGTCCTCGGAAACCGGAAACGGCCGCGTTCGGCCACAACCACGCTCAGTCGTGAGAAATCCGGCTCTTTCCATGCCCGGTACGCGGCGGACGACCAGTCCTCTCGTCCTTTCAGGAGGCTACAATAGCCCCGTGACGGGCTGGAGGGGAAGTGCTACGCAAACTAGCAGACTTCTGAAAGTCCATCTAAATCAATAGGTTATCCTTCGCGGTGAAAGGAAATGCGTTGTATGGTGCCGAGGAGAGGACTTGAACCTCCACGGGGTTACCCCCACTAGCACCTGAAGCTAGCGTGTCTACCAATTTCACCACCTCGGCATGAAGCGGCTGCAGCCTGTCGCCGGGCGCGGGCGGGCGGGCATCCCGGGCCGGGCGCGCAATGTTCTTTCACGCCACCGGAGTTGTCAATTTGGCCCGTAGGAGGAGGTCCGGGGGACGGACGCCGCAGGTTCCCCTGACGGCGCGGGAGGTCCGCGGGGCCCTGGCCGGCGGGCAGGCGACCGACTGGCGGGGGCTGTGCGCGCATTTCGGGTTCCGCGACAAGCGGGACCATCACCGGCTGCGCCGGCTGCTGCGCGGGCTCGAGCACCTCGGAGAGGTGGTCCGGACGCCGAGCGGCGGCTACGCGCTCGACCCCGGCGCGACGAACGAGATCGAAGAGGTGATCGAAGCGGATGGCGGCCTCGTCCTGCGGGGCTCGGGCAAGCCGCTTCCGCAGGGCGCGGGCGTACGTCCCGGGGACCGGGTGGAAGTCCGGGCGGGCGTCGCCGGCGTCGAAGTCGTTCGCGTCGTCGAGCCGTCTCCGGAGCCTTTGATCGGCTGTCTCGTGGATGGCTACCGGACGCGTTTCGTCGAGTCCGTCGATCCCCGGATCAGGGGACGCATCGACATCGAGGGCGATGACTACGCCGCCTCCGACGGCGACATCGTCGAGATCGTGCCGCTGTGGGAGGAACGCCGACGCCGCGCCGGTCGCGGTCGGCTGGTGGGAAGGATCGTCTCCGTCCTCGAGGCGCGCAACGAAGCGGACCGGGCGGCGCGGGCGCTGCTTGCGAGCTTTCGCGTGCCCACCGAGTGGCCGGAAGGCCTCGACCTCGGGGGTCCCGAGGCCGTCACGGCGACGGATAGCGCGGGCCGCGTGGACCTGACCGCGCTGCCGCTCGTCACGATCGACGGCCCGGATGCCCGCGATTTCGACGACGCGGTGTACGCGGAGCGGCGGCCGCGCGGCGGTTGGCGGCTGGTGGTCGCCATTGCGGACGTGGCGCACTACGTCAAGCCAGGTACGGCCCTCGACCGCGAGGCGCGGCGCCGGGGCAACTCCGTCTACCTGCCCGACCGGGTCGTGCCGATGCTGCCGGAGGCGCTGTCGAACGGCATCTGCTCGCTCGTTCCCGGGGAGCGGCGGCTGGCCCTGGTCTGCGACATGCAGGTCTCGGCCGCGGGGCGCGTGTCGCGCTATCGGTTCGACGAGGCGGTGATCGAGTCGCACGCGCGGCTGACGTACGGCGAGGTCGCGCGGGAGCCTTCCGCCCGATCCGCGCTGTTCGAGGTCTACCGGGCGCTGCGGCGGTGCCGGGAGGAACGCGGCGCGCTGGACTTCGACGCGCGCGAGTCGCGGCTGGTGCTCGAAGACGGCAAGGTGCGGCAGGTGGTCCCGGAAGAGCGCAACGACGCGCACCGAGTGATCGAGGAAGCGATGATCGCGGCGAACGTCTGCGCCGCGCGCCACCTGGAACGGCTCGGGCCCGTCTACCGCGTGCACGAACCGCCACAGAGCGAAAAGCGCGAACAGCTCGCCGAGGCCCTCGCCCTCGGCGGCATCCGCCTGCCCGCGGACCGGACGTCCACGGCCGCTTTGCAGGCGGCCATGGAGGCCGCGCGCCGCAACGCACGCATGCCCGGGTGGATCGTGGAGGCGCTGGTCCTCCGGTCGCTCTCGCAGGCCCGGTACGATGTGGTCAACCGCGGGCACTTCGGGCTCGCGCTGCCGAAGTACCTGCACTTCACGTCGCCCATCCGGCGCTATGCGGACCTCGTCACGCACCGGATGATCAAGTCGGGAGCGGGTCAGGACGCGGACTGGCTCGGCGAGACGGCGAGCGCGGTCTCCGTCACCGAGCGCCGGGCGGACGATGTCGGCCGGGCCGTGGAGGAGTGGCTGAAGTGCGCGTTCATCGTCGACCGGGTCGGCGAACGGTTCCAGGGGACCGTCACGGGGGTCACCGAGTTCGGGCTCTTCGTGGAACTCGAGGGGCTGTTCCTCCGTGGCCTCGTGCACGTCTCCAACCTCGGGCGCGACTGGTACCGCTTCGTCCCCGAGACCTTGAGCCTGGTCGCCGAACGCTCCGGCGAGCGCTTCACCCTCGGCGACGAGCTGCTGGTGGAACTGGCCGAGGTCTCCGTCGAGACCCGCCGCGTCGACCTTGTCCCCGTACGGCGGGAAAGGCGGCGAAGTCGGCAGCGGGAATCTCTTCGTGGATGACCTTGACCGGACCTGGCTGTACGGCGTGCATGCCGTCCGCAATGCCCTCGCGACGGCCCCGGGACGCGTGCGTCGCATCTGGATCGTGCAGGGCCGCCGCCGCGCGGGGGCGACGGCGGAGCTGCTCGACGCAGCGCGCGCCGCGAACGTGCGCGTCGAGACCGTGGACCGGCGCGCCCTCGACCGGGTCGCGCCCGGCGTGCACCAGGGGGTCGCCGCGCAGTGCGACGTGATCGCGCCCGTCACCGAGGCGGAGTTCGAGCGGCGCTGGCAGGAGTTGGCGAACCCGTTCGTGCTGGTGCTCGAGGGCGTGCTGGATCCGCGGAACCTCGGAGCCTGCCTCCGTACCGCGGAAGCCGCCGGCGTCGACGCGATACTGCTGCCGAAACGCCGGAGCGCGCCGCTCACGGGGACCGTGGCCAAGGCGGCGAGCGGCGCGCTCGACCGGCTGCTGATCGTCGCGGTCACGAATCTCGCGCGGCGGCTCGGCTGGCTGGCGGACCGGGGCGTGTGGCTGGTGGGGGGCGATCCGGCGGCGGACACCGAACTCTTCGGGTTCGACCTGCCGGCGTCCGTGGCGGTCGTGCTCGGCGGAGAGGGCACGGGCCTGCGCCGACTGACGCGCGAGCGATGCGACACCCTGGTGCGCATCCCGATGGCGGGTGAAGTGTCGAGTCTCAACGTTTCGGTCGCCGCCGCCCTCATGCTGTTTGAAGTGGCGCGTTCGCGACCTTAGAATGCGCCTGGTCCGGCTACCCCGTCCCGCGGGGCGGCTCGGACCAGACAGAACCAGACAGAAACAACAGCTCCTCGCCGCACACCGCGATGCGCGTGGCGGCGAACCCGAGAGGAAACCAGGATGCGACATTACGAAGTCGTGTTCCTCGTGCATCCGGACCAGTCCGAGCAGGTCCCGGGCATGATGGAACGCTACCGTGCGCTGATCGAACGCAGCGAAGGCGTCGTGCATCGCATGGAAGACTGGGGGCGGCGCCAGCTCGCCTACCCGATTTCCAAGATCCACAAGGCGCACTACGTGCTGATGAACGTCGAGATCGACGCGGCGACGCTCGACGAACTGACCAGCGCTTTCCGCTTCAACGACGCCGTGCTCCGCAACCTCATCATCCAGCGCAAGAAGGCGGTGACCGAGGTCTCCAAGATCTACGAGGAAGAACTCAAGGAGCAGGAGAAGGAACGCGAGCGCGAGCGGCGCCGTGAAGAGGAGGCGGCGGCGCGGGCGGCGCGTCGGGCCGAGCGCGAGGGCGAAGCCGCGACGGCACGGCCGGCGACGGCCGCGGTCGGCAGGGACTGAGGGGGACGCGTACGATGGCACGAGGTTTCAGACGCAAGCGGTATTGCCGCTTCACGGCGGAAGGCATCGAGGAGATCGACTACAAGGACCTCGATCTCCTGCGCCCCTACATCACCGAGACGGGCAAGATCGTGCCGAGCCGCATCACCGGCACCAGCGCCCGCTACCAGCGCCAACTCGCGGCGGCGGTCAAGCGTGCGCGTTACCTGGCCCTGCTGCCCTACACGGACCAGCACAAGTAGGCGGCGTCCATGCAGATCATATTGCTCGAACGGATCGGCAACCTCGGCAACCTCGGGGACGAGGTGGCCGTGAAGAACGGCTACGCGCGGAACTACCTCATTCCGACCGGCAAGGCGGTGCGGGCCACGGAGGAGAGCCGCCAGGCCTTCGAACAGCGGCGCGCGGAACTCGAGGCCGTGGCGGGGGAGAAGCTGTCCGCCGCGGAAGCGCGGAGCGCGGGGCTCGACGACGTGTTCCTCACCGTCATGGTCCGCGCCAGCGAGGAGGGCAAGCTCTACGGCTCCGTCGGGACCGTCGAGATCGCCCGCGCGCTGACCGAGCGCGGCGTCGAGGTGGCGAAGTCCGAAGTCCGGATGCCGGACGGAGTGATCCGGTCGGTCGGCGAGTACGAGGTCGAAGTGCAGTTGCACGCGGACGTGGTGCGTTCGGTGGTCGTGAACGTGCTTGCGGAGTAGGGTCCACGCGAAATCAACAGGCGTCCCACAGGCAGTTCCTTCGTGAGTCTTCGCCTATTGGAAAATCCGCCCGGGCTGTAACGTAGATTGGACGATTATTCTTGGATCTCGCCTGTAGCTGGGTTGGACTCTAGAGGTTCCTGAGACCGAAATCAGTGACCTCTTGACGATGGCTGAACCCGCACCCGCTGTCCCCCAAACCTCCCGCCTCAAGGTTCCGCCGCACTCGATAGAGGCCGAGCAGTCCGTCCTCGGCGGCATCATGCTCGACAACGCCGCCTGGGAGCGCGTGGCCGACAGGCTGGAACCGAGCGATTTCTACCGGCCGAACCACCGGGTGATCTTCGGCGCGATGCGCGAGCTCGCCGATGACCTGCAGCCGCTGGACGTGGTGACGCTGTCGGAAGCCCTGCGCTCCCGGAGCCTGGTCGAGAAAAGCGGCGGCGCCGCCTATCTGGCGGAACTCGCCGAGAGCACGCCGGCGGCGAGCAACGTGGGCGCCTACGCCGAGATCGTCCGCGAACGCTCCACCCTGCGCCAGCTCCTCGGAGCGGCGAACGAGATCGCGGAGTCCGCGTTCGCGCCGGAAGGACGGACGAGCGCGGAGCTGCTCAACGAGGCGGAGCAGGCCGTGTTCCAGATCTCGGAAGGGCGCCTCAAGGACGGCGGCCCGAGACCCATCACGCCGCTCCTCACGGAGGCGTCGGAACGGATCGACCGCTTGGCGCAGTCCGGCAGCCGCATCACGGGCCTCGCCACGGGGTTCGCCGACCTCGACGAGAAGACCGCGGGGTTCCAGCCGTCGGACCTGATCGTCATCGCCGGGCGACCCGCCATGGGCAAGACCGCGCTCGCCGTCAACATCGCGGAGTACGCGGTGATGCACAACGGCAGCGACCAGCAGGCCGTCATCGTCTTCTCGATGGAACAGCCCACCGAGCAGCTCGTGATCCGCATCCTCTCGTCCCTCGGACCCATCGACCAGGAGCACCTGCGCCGGGGACAACTGGGCGACGACGAGTGGACCTTGCTGGCGTCCGCGCTCGGCCAGCTCAAGGGCCGGCCCCTCTACATCGACGACACGCCCGCGCTCACCCCGAACGACATCCGCACCCGCGCGCGGCGCGTCGCCCGGGAGGCCGGCGGCGTCAAGCTCATCGTCGTCGACTACATGCAGCTCATGCGCACGGCGGAGAAGGCGGAGAACCGGACGCTGGAGATCTCGGAGATCTCGCGCAACCTGAAGGCGCTCGCGAAGGAGATGCGCTGTCCGGTGGTCGCGCTGTCGCAGCTCAACCGGAGCCTCGAGAGCCGCGAGGACAAGCGGCCGCGGATGTCGGACCTGCGCGAGTCCGGGGCGATCGAGCAGGACGCCGACGTGATCCTCTTCATCTACCGCGAGGAGGTCTACAAGAAGGACACCGAGAAGAAGGGACTCGCCGAGCTGATCATCGGCAAGCAGCGCAACGGCCCCATCGGCACGGTCGAGCTGACGTTCACCGGCAACCTCACGAAGTTCGAGACCTACGTCGACGACGCTCCGTACGAGGACACCTACGAACACAATGTCCAGTAGGCCGAAGATCGCCTTCGTCTGCGACGAATGCGGCGTCGAGCACGCCAAGTGGCAGGGACAGTGCTCGGCCTGCGGGCAGTGGAACACGCTGCGGGAACTCTCCGTGCCGAAGGCCGCCGGCGCCGGGCGTTCGGCGGGTTACGGGGGCGCGGCCCCGGAGGTGACCCGGCTTGCGGAGGTGGAGACCGCCCCGCTCGAACGGTTCCCCACGGGGATGGGGGAGTTCGACCGCGTACTCGGCGGAGGTCTCGTGCCCGGATCCGTCGTCCTGATGGGAGGCGATCCCGGCGCCGGGAAGAGCACGCTGCTGCTGCAGGTCACGGCGAAGCTGGCGGGGGACATGCCGGTGCTCTACGTGAGCGGCGAGGAGTCCCTGCAGCAGATCGCGGACCGCGCGCGGCGGCTGGGCCTCCCGCGGGACGGCCTGACGGTGGCGGCGGAGACGCGCGCGGAGGCCGTTGCGGACCTCGTGACGCGGCTCGCGCCGCGCGTCGTCGTCATCGACTCGATCCAGGTCATGCACGTGGAGGCGGCGAGCGGGGTGCCCGGCAGCGTCACGCAGGTGCGGGAAGCGGCGGCGCTGCTCACCCGCCTCGCCAAGCAGACGCAGACGGTCATGGTGCTGGTCGGCCACGTGACGAAGGAGGGCCACCTGGCGGGACCCAAGGTGCTCGAGCACATGATCGACTGCTTCGTGATGCTCGACAGCCCGGCCGGCACGCGGTACCGCACGCTCCGCGGACACAAGAACCGTTTCGGCGCCGTCAACGAACTGGGCGTCTTCGCGATGACCGAGGACGGCCTGAAGGAAGTCTCGAACCCGTCGGCCATCTTCCTGCGCCGTCCCGCCGAGATGTCGCCCGGCAGCGTCGTCACGGTGACGTGGGAGGGCACGCGGCCCCTGCTCGTCGAGCTTCAGGCCCTGGTGGACGACCTGCAGGGGGGCCATCCGAAACGCATCAGCGTCGGTCTCGACGCGCAGCGGCTCGGCATGCACCTGGCGGTCCTGCATCGACACTGCGGGCTGTCGCTGTCCGACCAGGACGTCTTCGCGAACGCGGTGGGCGGCGTGCGCATCGTCGAGACCGGCGCGGACCTCGCGCTCATCGCCGCGGTCGTGTCGAGCTTCCGCAACCGCGCACTGCCGCGGGATCTCGTCTGTTTCGGCGAACTGGGACTGACGGGCGAGGTGCGGCCGATACCGAACGGGCAGGAACGGCTCCGGGAAGCGCGCAAGCACGGCTTTACCCAGGCGGTCGTGCCGCGGGCGAATCTGCCGAAGACCGCGATCGGCGGGATCGAGGTGCACGGCGTCACGACGCTGAACCAGACGTTGGAAGCGCTGTCCGCGCTGGAGTAGGGGCCGGTGGGGACTGGCGGCATGTCCGAGCGGACCTGGAGGGCAGGACAGATGTTGGATGAAGAAAAGGCCAGAGGTATGTTCGACGCCGCACGACGCGAAGTCGGCGACGATCCCTACAAGCCCCTGTCCTTCAAGGAACTAGATGCTGCGCAGTTCCTTGCCGAGTACTGCTGGGTCGTGTTCGAGAGCGGCTTCCGGTACACGGTGGTGCGGGAGAAGTTCCCGGCGATCGAGACGCTGTTCCGGTCGTTCGATCTGGCGGCTCTCGCGAACATGGCCCCCGTTGAGCGCGACAGGTTGCCGATCCGAAACAAGCCCAAGGCCGACGGGTTCCTCGCCGGTTGCCGGATGATCGCCGGGGGAGGATGGGGTGCCTTCAAGCGGCGGTTGGAAAACGGCGGGCTCGACGTGCTGGAGGGCCTTCCGCGAATCGGGCCCGTGACCAAGTACCATCTCGCGAAAAACATCGGGTTGTAGGATACCGAGAAACCGGATGTCTGGCTGGTGAGGTGCGCGAAGGAGTGCGGCACCACGAACGTCGACGAGTTCGTTTCCTTCCTGCATGGCGCTTACCCATCCTTCAAACGCCACCAGATTGATACCATCCTCTGGGACTACTGCCAGCGATTCCAGGCCCTTCCGGCGACGGATGGCGCGGCGACAACGGGCGTGGGCGTGTTCGTTGTCGATGCTTGGCCTTCCTCGGACGCGATGTCGGCGGGGGCGTTGCTGGAGGGATGGACGCGTGCTCGCAGAGCTTCGTTCACGGGTCGGTCGGCAGCGACCCGCGAGGAGTTCCTCCATCATCTACACGCGTGGACGGCGCTCGACGCGAGCTACGGGATACTCTACGTGCGCTTCCCAAGGTCGGGAGAAAACGGACTATCGCTCGATGGCAGTGGCGATGCTGCGTCCATCGTCGAAATGGACGACATCGCCGCCGCCATCGAACGGGGCGTCTACAGCAGTGAGAATTGCTTGCTGCACTTGGGGCTCGGCTGGCCGGCGGCGGCGACCGACGAGGATATGGGGCGGTTCCTCGAGCGAACCGGTTTCGCGGCGGTCAGCGGCTACGGGAAGGATGTGGGCTGGGTCGACTCGCTCGCATTCGACCTGCTCTATGTCGAGCGCGTCGCCTTGGCGGTTGGGGGCGGTCGGGTGACGCCCGATGCGATCATGGGCTGCCGCGATCTGTTGGCACGAAAGCCATACCGAGCGTTGTCGCGATCACTGGACTTTCGTTTGGTCGTTACATCGGCGTGACGGTCGGTCAGGTCAGCACCCCTCACGGGAGCTGCGCAAGGCCGGCAGCCGCCTCGGGTTCCCACCCATGCTCCGGGTACACTGACCTTCCGAACGGGTGGAAACGGAGCGTCCAATGGACGATGTGCTTTCTTTGGCTGCTCGAACGGATGGTCGAGTTGTTGCTGTTCGCGGTTCACGCCGGCGCTCTCGGGGTGGCCGTCACCTACGCCGCGTGAGCCCGTCATGACGACGGACCGGAGCGTGCTGCTCTGGCCAGGCGGCGCGCCCCGTGCGGCCGGTGACCGCGTGGTCGACCGTCCGGCACTGACGGTACACCTGCCGGATCCGGAACACGCCAACGGCGCGGGCGTCATCGTCAATCCCGGGGGCGGCTACCGCGTCTTGGCCTCGGATCACGAAGGCCTGCAGGTCGCGCGGTGGCTCAACCGGGCCGGCATCGCCGCGTTCGTGCTGCGCTATCGCGTGGGTCCGAAGTACCACTCCGACGTGTCGCTGCTCGACGGGCTCCGGGCCGTGCGCTACGTGCGGGCGCACGCCGCGGATTGGGGCGTCGCGCCGCATCGCCTCGGCATGCTCGGGTTCTCCGCCGGGGGCCACCTGGTGGCGGCGGTCGGCACGCGTTGCGACCCGGGACGGCCCGACAGCCCGGACCCGGTGGAGCGGGAGAGTTCCCGGCCCGACTTCCTCGTGCCCGTGTACGCGGTGGTCAACGGTCCGGTGCGGGGCCGCAAGGCGGACGAGTACACGCCGGCGGACGACCGCGTCACGTCCGACACGCCGCCGAGTTTCATTGTCCACACCCACGAGGACACGATCGTCTCGGCCGAGCAGTCCCTGCTCTTCTACAAGGCGCTGCTCGACGCGGGCGTGGAGGCCGAGCTGCACGTCTTCGGGCACGGGGAACACGGGCTCGGGCTGGGCGTTGGCGACCCGGACCTCAACCGGTGGCCGCGGCTCCTGCTGCGCTGGCTGCGGCGCCGCGGATTCCTCACGGACGCGCAGCGGACGGCCGTCTCGGGGCGGGTGACGCTCGACGGCAAGCCGATGGGCATGGCCTGGGTGACGTTCGTGCCGGAAGACGACCGCTCGCCCATCGCCCGCGTTCGCATCCATCGGGACAGCGACGGCGCGTTCGAGATTCCGGCGGCGGTCGGGCCCGTGCCCGGCCCGCACCGGGTCGAGGTCCACCACCTGAGCGAGCAGATTCCTCACACCAACACGGGCGCCTACAGCATGGACGACGCGAAGCGGTACGAGACCCGGCTGGCCGTCGCGCCAGGCGTGTACCTCGACCTGCCGATGCGGTCCGGCTGACTCCGCTAGCGCGCGGCGGCGCTCCTGCGTAACGTGGGGGCGACTTTGGGATGGAGGCGGAGCCATGGACGCCGATGCGCCCGCGGGAGCCCGGTCCGGGCCAGGAGACGGGCGAAAGAAGCTGCTGGTCGTTGGCGCGGGAATCAGCGGGCTTGCCGGGGCCTGGTGGGCACGCGAGGCCGGTCATGACGTGGAGGTGCTCGAGGCGGCGGAGGTTCCCGGAGGGCGGGTCGCCTGCGTCGAGCACGAGGGAGACCGCGTCCCCGTCGGCGCGCAGTACTACCACCGCTGTTACCGGGACGTGACGGACCTCCTGACGGAACTCGGGTTCGGGGACCGGTTCCAGCGGGTAGGGCACGGTCAGCGGATGGTCCATGCGGAGGATTTGTTCGACGCGAGGCGGGCGACGGACCTGCGGCGGCTGCTGAGCGTCGGCGGGAAGCTGAGCGCCCTGTACTTCGGGATGCGCTACCTCGGTCCCGGGAAGCGTTTCCCGTCCCACGAGCTGCGGGCGGACGTGCCGGCCATGGACGACCGGCTGCTGTCGGATGCGGTCGCGCACCTGGATCGGACGTTCGGCGACACGGTCGTGCGGCCGACCTGCCGCGGCCTCGCGCAGGCCGAGCCGGAACTGGTCTCGCTCCTGCACTATGTACGGCTGGCCAACATGCAGACGCGGACGTTCTCGATTCCCGGCGGGACCTACTCCCTGGCGGAGGCGCTGGCCGATCGGCTTCCGGTCGAATACGGAGCGCGGGTGGCGACGCTGCTCGAGGAGCGCGGGCGCGTGGTCGGGGCCCGGCTCGAGGACGGCTCGGAACGGCGAGCGGACCACGTCTTGCTGGCCCTGCCCGGGCAGGCCGCGGCGCGCGTCGTTCCCGGCGCACTCGGGGAACTGAAGGCGAACCTGGAGAGTTCGCGCCATGGCGCGGCGATCGTGCCCGTGTTCTTCCTGGACCGCGCGGTGCAAGGCGGCTTCGCCAACTATCTCGACACGGACCCGGACCGGCCGTTCGCGGTAGGGCTCGACCACGCGGGTTCGACGCCGAGCGGGCGGTCGGCGGTCGCTCTGTTCGGATGGGGCCGCGCGGCGGAGCCGCTGGTGGAGGCCTCCGACGACACCGTGCTCGCCCTCGCCATGGAACAGCTCGGACGTTTCCTGCCCGACTTCAACCCGAACTGGGTGGTGCACGCGTCGGTGAAGCGGCACCCGTTCGGTGCGCCCCGTTTCCCCGTCGGCCAGTACCGGCGCAACTGGGAGCTGCAGCAGCTCGCGGAACGTCAGCCCGGGCTCTCGCTTACGGATGCGCGCGGAGCCCACCAGGAGGCCAGCGTGCGCAGGGCGCGCTGGGCCGTGAGGAACGAGCTCGGTCATGCACGTTAGCGTGACCCTGATGCACTCGCCCACGCTCGGACTGTAGGATAGTTGCCGACCTCCGTGTAGGAGATCGGCCAATGCATCGGTCCGCGTTCGGGAGGGTCTCGTTACTCCTTCTCGCACTCGTGGCCCCGGCGGGACAGGCGGACCCCTGTGACTCGGTGTTCTGCCTGGACGCGGTCGTGGTGAGCGTCGCCGATGGAGACACGGTGACCGTCCTCGACCCGGTGCGGCGAACCCAGATCAAGGTGCGGCTCACGGAGATCGACACGCCGGAGCGGGGCCAGCCCTGGGGCAGCCGGGCCAGGCAGGCGTTGGCGGACAAGGTGTTCCGCAGGCAGGTGCGGGTGGCGTCGCAGGGAGAGGACCGTTACGGGCGGACCTTGGCGCGGCTGTACGTGGGAGCCCGCGACATCAACCGGGAGATGGTGCGGGAAGGCCATGCCTGGGTCTACCGGCGGTACTCCTCGGACGCGTGGTTGCTGGAAGACGAACGGGCGGCGCAAGAGGGACGCCGGGGACTTTGGTCGCTTCCGGAAGCCGGCCGCGTGCCCCCGTGGGAGTGGCGTCGCGGGGCGCGCGTCGCGAGCGGGACGAGGGCGAGCGCCCCGACGGTCGCCGTCGGCACGTCCGTGCCCCCGACCTGCGGCACCAAGACGTACTGTCGCGAGATGTCCTCGTGCGAGGAAGCGCGGTTCTTCCTCGCGCAATGCGGACTGACGCGCCTTGACGGGGACGGCGACGGCGTGCCATGCGAGCGCCTCTGCGGCGGCGGGCGGTAGGGGCGACCCTGGGGCGACCCTCGTGGTCGCCCGGCTCGAAGTCGTGCAGGCCGCCAAGACGGTAGGGGCCGGGTGGCCGAGGGTGGTTTCCCACCCCCGGCTCCCACAGATCCGGACGTGCCCAACTCGGGCATCCGGCTCCTCGGGCTACGGGTTAGCTGCGCGGTAGACGCTGTGCACGACCGTCGGTCGGGGGAGCGGGTAGCGTTGCTGGCACAGGCGCAGGAAGCGGTCCCAACTCAGCCGCGCGCGGGAGCGGCGGCTGAGCCACCGATACCACGTCGCGCGGACCCACCAGTACAGCCGCGCCAGCGCCCGGTAGTTGCCGGTGATGCCGTAGTACGCATAGTGGCCCAGCAGCTTTGCGCCGCAGGGCCGCACACTGTTCCTCCACCGGTAGGTGGCGGTGGCTTCGGCACCAGTCGCCGAACGCACGGATGGCGCGCAGGAACCGGTCCTTGGCCGTCTTGCGCTTGACTACCCAGCGCCCCTGCTTGGAGCGCCCCCAGTGATGCGTGAACCCCAACAGCACGAAGCTCCGCTCGCGCTGCGTGCCGCCCGGCGCGCGCCGGGTCGGTTCGCGGAAGTCCACCAGCCGGGTCTTCTCCGGGTGCGGCCGCAGTCCGTACTTCGCGAACCGCTTCGGCAGCACCTCCAGCACCCGCCGCGCATCCTCCTCCCGCTCGAACGCCAGCGCCGCATCGTCCGCGAACCGCACCGCCATGGCACGGCCCCGCAGACGCGGCTTCACGTCGTGCTCGAACCACAGGTCCAGCACGTGATGCAGGTAGAGATTGCTCAGCAGCGGCGAGATCACCCCGCCTTGCGGCGTACCCCGTTCGGGGTATCGAACCGCACCGTCTTCCATGACCCCGGCCCTCATCCATTTGCCGATCGCGCGTCGGATCGTCCCGTCGCGCACCCGTCGGCCCAGAAGTCCCGCATGTGGCCCCGGTCCACCTCGTCGAAGAAGCTCCGGATGTCCAGATCGATCACCCAGCCACCGCCCAGCGACATCAGTCCCTGCCATAGCGCTTCCAGCGCCTGGTGCGCGCTGCGTCCGGGCCGGAACCCGTACGAACAGTCCAGGAAGTCC